>NZ_JBLAVB010000001.1:0-1065258 GCF_047263945.1 Rhodospirillum sp. A1_3_36
CCCTGAAAAACAGCCCCGAGGGCGAGACCGTCACGCTGGCGAGCGTCCTCTATCGCCTGAACCATTTCGACGCCCACGCGGGCGGCACCGAGACCGACCGCTTCATCGTCGAGAACACGCTGAACGACCCGGCCACCTTCGACGACTACAAGGGCTTCACCAACGCGGCGCCGGAGAAGATGATGCTCTCCTTCGTCTCCACCGCCGCGACCGCCCTTTCCTTGCTGGGCAATCCGGACATCGCCCGCCTGACCAGCCACCACGACTTCGACTTCGCAGCCATGAAGGAGGAGGAGACGGCTCTCTTCGTCATGGTGCGCCAGCAGGACATGGGGACCTTCCGCTTCCTCCTGTCCCTCTTTTACACGGAGCTCTGTTCCGCCCTGCTCAAGGAGCGCAAGGGCCGCCTGCCGGTCTTCCTGCTCCTCGATGAGTTCGCCCATCTGCGCATTCCGGGTTTCCCCACCTTCGCCGCCACGGCGCGAAAGTACCGGGTCGGCTTCTGGCTGATCCTGCAATCCCTCTCCCAACTGTCCGCCAACTACGGACAGAACGAAGCCTCGGCCATCCTGGAAAGCGTGGGCACGGAGAGCTATTTCGGCGGCATGGGGTTGGACACGGCGCAGAACCTCTCGGCCCGCCTGGGCACGGCCTTCCGTTTGAACTGGTTCAAGCCGTCCGACGGTCTGCACCAATCGCCCCTCATGCGGCCCGACCAGCTCATCCGGCTACGGGACAATGAACTGCTGGTGCTCCATGGCAACCGCGACCCGCTGCGCCTGCGCAGTCTGCCCTACTACCGGCGGAGCGACCTGCGGACGCGAGCCCGCATGCTCCCCGCCGAACTTCCCGAGACCCGGGGCACGAGCCCCTGAGGGGAGCCGCCCGCTCCCCCTTCTTTCCTTCCTAACCCCTTATCTATGAACACCCCCAACGAACGCGGCCCGGAAATGACCGAGGCCGAACGCCGCCTCCGTATCCGCACGCTGAACGACACCTTCCGCACCACCTTCATCGGCGGACAGGTCATGCTCACCAGCGGCATCCAGGCCCTCGGTTCCCGCGTGGTCTACGACCTGATCCAGACGATCCAGAGCTACGACGATTTCACCAAGGACAACGACCCCCACGGCGAACACGACTTCGGCGCCTTCACCGCCGAGGGTCGGAAGGTTTTTTGGAAAATCGATTGCTACGACGAAGCCATGACCTTCGGATCGGACGACCCCACCGACCCGACGAAGACGACGCGGGTTTTAACGATCATGCTGGCGGAGGAGTATTAGTCCACGGATTTATCCGAACCAGTACCCGAAGACGAAAGGCGCGGCTCCTCGACGGGCCGCGCGTTTCATTTCCTTGCCATCCCACGCAGACGGTGGGTTACTCGATCACACACCTCGTCCGCTGAACCGGCCACGACCCAAGCCCCCGGCACGCCTACCAAGGCGGTCAGTTCATCGGCGGACAGGCCGTCCTCTTGAACACACTCGACAGGCGTGGCCCCAGATCCGGAAGCGGTTGATGATTTGTTCGTTCTCATATGGTCGGTCTATTCTTGTGGTTCGGGCGACGCAACACGCGCCTCGGCACGCTCTTTCTCGTCGGCGTATTTCTTGAGGGCGACCAGTTCCTCTTCCGGGGCATTTTGCAGCCATTCGGCCAATTTGGGATCAGATATCTCGCGATCAAAACGCATGAAATGACCTCGGGTTACAAGGCGGCTCGAATATCTCGCGACGAGTGAATGACACGAACAACAGAGATGCCATCTTCCAGGGGCATGTACAGGATAACATAGGCTCCGTGTGCGAATGACCGCATCCCGGGTGCGATATCCGGTCTGCTCTGCCCGCTCATGGGGAAGTCTGCTCTCTTCCCGCACCGGAACCGGATTTCATGGACGAATGAGCCCGCCCTTTCAGGGTTGTCCTGAGCGATGTACCGGGCGATGGACTTCAGATCGGCGACAGCGGCACGGCTATATACCGCGTTAGCCATCTTTCAGCTGGGGATACTGTCCGTACAGATCGCCAAGAATATCCTCGAAGGCTTCTTCTTCGGACACCTCACCGCTCTCCAGGCCCTCCTGTGCCAGACGACGCAGTTCGTGGAGTTTCGCGACATCCTCGGCGTCCAGGACCTGGGCGAAAACGAACTGATCCTCCTTCACGCCTGCCTTGGCGAGCGCGGCGGGAAATTCGGCGACGGAGCTTTGAACGATTTTCGTCATGCCTTGAGTTTAGGAAGCCGGAGCCTTCCGTGCAAGGGTCGTTGCTCCCAAATACAGCATGGTTCAGGAAGAGGCATTGAAGAGAACGCCCGCGTCCTCACCTAAAGAAAAGCCGACTTTCCCAAAAAGGCGCATTTTTGGGAAAGATGGGATTTCATGTGAGACGCTCTTTTCCGGAAGAAAACACGGGGAAATTCTTACGGTTTTACAGTCGGATCGTCAATTTCTCCGTCCCAAATGTCGTTGAATTTGCTGTCGTCCAGCTCGGTATAGCGGGCCGTGTGCTTCAAGTCCCGATGGCCGAGGAACTTCTGGATTTTGCGGTATTGGCGGTCCAGGACATTGGTCAAATGGAAGCCGCAAGAGTGACGCAGCATGTGGGTATTGACCCGAACGTCCAAGCCCGCCGCCTGTCCGGCCCGGTCGATCAGCTTGTAGATTGTGGAATGACAAAGCGCCGTTCCCCTATCGCTGATAAAGACCGGGGTGGAGGGCGTGGCGCCCTCCGGTCGGAGCCGCATGAGGGCGCCCACTTCGAAGGCTCCGAGGAGGTGGGTGGAGGGCGATCCTTTCTTCTTCCGCTGAACGTGAAGCCGCAGGTGTTCGAAATCGACCTGTCCCCAGGTCAACGCCCGCGCTTCGCTGGCCCGCAGGCCATGGCGGTACGTGAGCCAGACCAGCGTTGAATCCCGCAATCCGTGCCGTCCGGTGGTCCGCGCGGCCTCGAAGAGGCGGATGACTTCCAACTGGTGGAGATACTTGCGACTGCGGCGATTGGCGTATGGGGTCATGCGAGGGGGGTGAGGTTTTTTCTTCGGCATGGTGGGGCGTCCCCGACGGGTGAGGTCAGTCCACAGGCGGGTCGTTCTTTCCCAAAAATGCGCCAAAGTGGGAATGTTGCTAACATTCTGTATTGTAACATGTTTCCCCATGACCGAAGGCGCCCGGGCCGGAGATGTCGTCCAAAAGCCCGATCCCGAACTGCTCAAACGCTTCGAGGATGAACGCGACGCGGCGGCGGCTGACCGCCGGAAGGCGGAGGAGAAAGTCCGTCGAGGGGAAGACAAGGTTCGGGAAGCCGAACGAATGCGGAAGGACGCGCACAACGAGGCCGTCGCCGAACTCTGCCGCAAGAACCTTCTGCCCGCCGACGCTTGCCCCTAATCTTCTCTTGAATGTCCACTGCGGAACGCGGTCCGAGCCGAAACACCGAGACGGAGGAGGCGTTTTCTGAAAGGCCGCCGCACTTCGATATTCCGGGGTTCGAGAAATTGCCAACGGAGACGCAAGACCTGTATCTCCGCATTCCAGCAGCAGCCTTGGACGATGCCCGCCCGACCATAGAACGGGAAATCGCGGCTCTGAAACCAGCGGACGCCATTGAACGAGACGGTCAGGCCGACATTGGAACCGGCAAAGCCGAAGCCGCCACCGCAACCACTCGCGAAACCCGAGCCGTCGCCGCCTTCGACGCCTTCCACCGAGCGGAAACCGGCGATCCAGACGCAAAGAAGGAACTGGAGGATCACAAGAAGGAACTCCTCGACGAGGAACCGGACGACGACGAGATTTTCCGGACGACCCTGGAGAGCGAGAGCTCCGATCCCTTCGCCCAAGACACGGCCATGGAGGTCATGCTCTCAGACGAACAGGCGGCGGAGAGCCAGAAGGTCCTCGACCTGTTCCAGGACTTTCGCGGCGACCTGCCCAGCGCCGACGACGCATTGCCGCCCAAGCTGCAAATCGACCTGTTTCTGAAACTGACCAAGGGCAAGGGCCTGTTCCGCGAGCGCATGGACTTCACCCGCGCGGCCTTGGGTGTCGCCACCGAGGACGGTAAACAAAATTTGTTCGAGGGCCTGTCCCAAACCGGCGTACTCGAACACCGGGACCTGTGCGATCCGGCCATCGACGCCTTGCGCGCGGGTACCGACCGCCACCTGACCGAACGCATCTTTGGCCGGGAGGACGCGGCATAGGGATCCCCAGTCTGGTAAAATACTGGGGAACAACATCTAACCGGCTTCCCTTGGCTTTCGGGACCACGATCACGCGTGTCCACATGGCGGCTCGTGAGGGCGACCTCATGGCGGAGCGCCATGCGAAGGCCCTGCCGACGACAGGTGTTGTTCAACCGCCCGTGGGCTTGCCTTTTCGGGCGCCCGGGCGAGCTCCGGGGGCGTGAGGGGTGACCCTCGCCGACCTCATCGAGTGCGCGCGGCGCATCCCGAAGGAGGACGGTTCAACGACCCGTTAACCCTCTTCACCCATGTTCCCCAACGCATCCTCTTGTGATCCCGCCCGTTGCGACCTGCCCCTTTCCGAACTCCTCGCTCAAGACCCGTATTCTCTCCATTGGTGGGGATTGGTCTTTTGTCTAGCCTTCGTCGCGGTGGGGCTGGTCCTCGCCCTCGGATTTGCGGGGATGGTTTGCGATGACGCCCTGAGAAAGCGATTTCCTCTCCGGTCCTGCCCCTATGGAATCGGCGGCGACGACGCCCCCTTCACCATGCTCGGCATCGGAGGCGCGATCCTGCTGATCGTGGCAATGATCACCGCGTAGGATGGAAACCAATTAACCCAATGAGCCCTCACGGTTGCTTGGGGCGTGGCATCCCATAAGCCATGGAAGGGGGCAAACGCGCCACGAGTTTAACAGGCCGACACCCCGTAAAGGATTTGCCCCTCCGGGTTCCTCCTTGACGGGGTTTTCGTCGGCCTGTTGCGTGGGCGGCGTTTTAACCCCCTTTTACCATGGCCACACGATCCCACATCGCCTTCTACGAGCGACCGGAGCAACCGCTCGAACAGCCCTCCATCCTGCTCTACCGGCATTCCGACGGGTACCCGAGTTCGGTTCTGCCCGACATTCTGCCCTTCCTGCAGTGGTTCCAGGCCGAACGTGGACTGGACGACGGCGAATATGCCGCCGCCCGGCTCCTTCAGCACCTCTGCAACCGACATGACGAGGTGATCGCCGCCATTTCCTCCGAAAACGGCAGAATCCCAGAAGAGACGCCCTTCACCGGAACCCTTGGCTACGGCATCTGTCCAACGAACACTCTCCACGGAGATATCGAGTTCCTCTACGCGGTGACATCGAATCCTCAAGTCTCGATCCACTACAACGCAGCGTCCTTCGGAGAACAAGCGCGGTTCTCTCGACTGGGCATCGTCGATCTCGCCGGAGACACCGTCTTCACGCCCCGCGCGGCAAGTTTCTTGGGGGAGTGCTTCGAGCACAAGTTGGAGGACGAGGCGTGACAGCGCAACGCTCCACCGATCCGGAGAAGCCCCCTATCCGGGGGCCTTTCCCGTACAGAAGCGCGCCCAATCCTCGATCAACACCCGCCACTTCTCGATCATGTCCGAGCGCCAGTAAGCTTGCTCCGCCTTGTTCTCCTGGGTGTGGGCGAGGCAGGCTTCGGCCACCTCGCGGGCCACGTCGGTACAATCCGCCGCCCAGTCGCGGAAGGTCGAGCGGAATCCATGGACGGTAATATCGCCTTCGCCCAAGTCGCGGAGCACCTTCGTCAGGGACGTATCCGACAGCGGCGTGTCCGTCTTTTTCAGGCCGGGGAAAATCAGCTTGTCCTTGCGCAGTTTGGCGGCCTCCGTCAACACCGCGACAGCCTGGGGAGACAGGGGCACGCGATGTTCCTTGCCTCCCTTCATGCGCTCTTCGGGGACCGTCCAGAGGGCTGCGTCCAGATCGATCTCGTCCCAGGTCGCCCCCCGGGTTTCCCCGGGGCGGGCGACGGTCAGGATGTCGAAGCGCAGGGCCAGCGCCGCCACCCCGCCGACGCGGTCGAGCTTTTTCCAAAAGTCCGGCATGTCCGTATGCGGGAGCGCCGGACGGTGCTTCACCTTTTTAAGCGCGCCCGGAGCGGGCAAAACAAGGGACAGGTTCCCTTTCCACAGAGCCGGGTTCTCCCCTTCCCGGTAGCCGCGCACCCTGGCCCAATCCAGAATCTTCTCGATCCGTCCGCGAAGACGCGTCGCCGTCTCGGTCTTGTCGTTCCAAATGGGCTCCAAGACCTGGAGCACCAGTGTGCGGTCCACATCGGCCACCGAGACCGGGCCGAAGACCGGATAGACATAGGTAGAGAGGGTCGAGGGCCATTGCAGGGCGTGTTTGGGGTTTTTCCACCCCGCCCGATGGGCTTCTATATAAGCCTCGGCGCATTCGGCGAAGGTGATGGAGCGCGCCGCCTTCAGCCGGGCCGTGGCTTGCCGCCGCTTCTTCGCCTCGATGGGGTCGATACCCTCCAGCCGCATCTTGCGGCAGAGCAGGGCCTTCTCCCGCGCTTCGGCGAGGCTCAGTGTCTCCGCCGAGCCCAATCCGTGGTGCCTCAGGCGCCCGTTCTCCCGGAAGCGGAAGACCCAGGATTTCGTCCCCGTCTCCGTGACCTTCAGGTACAGCCCGCCCCCGTCGCCCAGAAGGCCCCGTTTCGTCGCGCGCGAGACGTGAAGTGCCGTGAGTTTGCCCATGGGAGAATACCGAAGCAGGTCCGAAACCAGTCCATATTTCAGTCCATGCTTTACGCGCGAATAAGGGCGAACGCAAGCGAACCCCGGCGCGCCGTGCCGGGGTCAAAATCGCTTGGTTTCCGCTGTTTTCCAGCTGTATTTGGGAAAATTCAGGAAGAAAATTGGCGGAGCGGGAGGGATTCGAACCCTCGGTACCGGTTTCCCAGTACGCCGGTTTAGCAAGACGACATACATACTCAAAAAACCGCAGAAAACAGCCATTTTCTAAATCTCATATTGACATTTTCTAAAATTGTTGTTTAAATGTTGTCTACAATCGAATTATGAGGTTTAAAAATGGCTAATTATCGAAAAAATTCTTCGTCGCGTGACGGTTCAAAAAAAACAACATTCACAGCAACAATCCGCATACCTTCTGGGTATCCCCATCCTGTTGAAAAACAGTCCTTTTCTCAAACTTTCAGCACCAAAGAGCAAGCGAGGCTTTGGGCCAGGAGGCAAGAGGACCAGATTAAATCTGGAACTTGGTTAGATCCGAGAATTCTTGAAAAATCTAGAACAGAACAAGAACATTTAGAAGCTACTAAGCTTCAGATCAAAACTCTTTCAGAAGCTCTTGACATTTACGAACAAACTGTATCTTGGAAAAAAGGCATTGACCGAGATAGAAGCAAAATCAAAAAGTGGAAAGAATCATTTCTAAAAGATCACAGACTTGATGAAATTACAGTTGCTCACATCGCACAATATCGTCAAGAAAACCTGACGAAAATTAAGCCGTCAACAATGAGAAATGATTTAAGCATCCTTTCAGGTGTTTTTGAATTGGCAATTACTGAATGGCTGTACGACATAGAAAATCCAGTTACTCAATTCAGAAAACGAAAAAATGCTTTGCCACCTCTTCCACCAGGAAGAGATCGCAGGTTAAGAACTGGAGAATTTGAAAAAATCCTTCAAGCTCTCGAACAAGTTCCCAGAGCTAACGAGATGAAAGCACTCTTTTTGCTGGCTCTTGAAACTGGCATGAGGCAAGGCGAGCTAAGGACACTCAAACGAAGCTGGATTGATGGTGATACAATCTCAATCCCAGATTCAAAAACCAACAAACCTCGAAGGGTCATCTTATCGACCAAAGCTCTCGCAGCCTTAAACGAACTACCAATTTACATCCTTGGAAACCTGTTCCACTCCTCTCGATATGACATAAACAACTCGTGGCAGCGAGCTATGAAGCTGGCTGGCATTGAAGATTTTCACTTTCATGACCTACGTCATGAAGCTCTATCTCGTATGGCAGCGGCACATATGCCACCGGCATTTATGATGAGGCAAAGTGGGCATAAAACCTTGGCAATGCTCGCCAGGTATGTAAATCCAACAGACGACGACATTAGGCAAGCCCTAAGAAAAATGGAAGCAGAGAACTAAAAGAAAAAGCCTCGGAGCATAGTTACCGAGGCTTTTCTTCTTGACTTTTACATAAAAATAATTCTTAATTTAAGGTGCGAACAAAAAGAAGGAGTTATTTTTATGAGCTTACAAAATAATATAGATGCAAAAAATGAAATTGTCAAACAAATTTTTTCTAAAAATCCTAAATTTCAGAGAGTATCCGAAGATTTATCATCTTCTTGGATAGAATTATCTGGCTATTCTCATGATAGAAAATATATCTCTGTCAACAATCCAAAAATAGATAGAGTCGATTTTTTGGCTTTTGACTGTGATCATGAGGACTATAATTATATTCCTGGAAGATTAGCAAAGCCTATTTATTCAGCAATATCTAATTTAACTGGAAGACACCACAAAGGCTATATTTTAGATGTCTCAGTTTTGACCGGAGAAAATGCAAGAAGAAAGCCTATAGAATATCTTGCAAAGGTACAACGAGTCTTAACGAGAGAGCTTGATGCAGATAGAAATTATGTTGGCTCACTGACAAAAAACCCGATGCATCCTGAATGGAATGTATTTGTGTTTCCAGATGCTAAACCTGTCCGTTTAGGTGATTTTTCAGCATATTTTGAAGAAGAAAAGCAACGAAATTTTAGAGATAAGTTTATTTTAAAGGAAAGTTTTGGCTACAGCCGTAATTGCGATTTATTCGACAATACTAGGCATTGGAGATATAGATATACTTCTGCAAGCCTTGCTGAGACTATTTCTTATGCTGACAGCATAAATTCTTTGTTTGCTATTCCCTTGTCGGCCTCAGAAATCAGAGCAACAGCAAGGTCAATCGATAAATGGGTTAACACAAAATATCAAGGTAACGGACCAAGATACACAAAAAGAGCATCAAAAGATGATAATGATTTAAAATCTCTGGAAAATGCACTGAATCAAATAGAGAAGCAAAAATTAAGAAAAACCCCGGATATCATCGCATATCTTGCAGGTTTCTCCAGAGATAGACTTTATAGACTCACAAAAAAACACGGAATTAGCATCTAATTCCTTGTCAACATTTTAGTTGCACTTTTCACACTATCAGATATTAGGAACTGTTTTCGTTATCAAAAGCGAAGCAGCAACCAGAGCGAAGCCAGAGAAACCAAGACCCTGGGACGAAAGTGATTCCCCCCTTCCTTGAAGGGGGGGGAACCGCACGAGCGGTGGGGGGATTAGTGAAACCAAGTTCATCCGTCAGGATGAACACACTTCAGGGAACATACGGTATATCACAAAAATAAGAAGAACAAAGAAGCAACCAAGATTCTTGAAGCCTCCTTCAGCGAAGCTCAATGAGACACATCCGCGAAGCGGATAGACATCCCCCCTGGGGGGGATGGATGCTAAAGGTCAGGGGGGGGTTCCAAGGAGGCTTAAAATCGTATCGTAGATTGCGATTCTCTATCTGTCTGGTATCCAAGGTCACATTTTGCCGAGATGCTTCTAAAAACATCGTTTTTGGAGGTTCTGGCTATATGCCTTCCTGAATCCTCTTGAGAATCCTGTCTCTCTCGTGATGCCTGAAGACAATTGAGCTTTCATAGAAAGATAAAATTTCAAGTGCTTCAACATATTCAGAAGCATCAAAATGCAAATCATCATCTAGCAAATCTTCAAAGTGAATACGACTCACTCTGTTTCCATTTCTGTAAAACTCAATGGTGCAATCTGATATATTAAAAATATATCCATATTCACATAGCAGTTTATTTTCAATAAACTCATTATTCATAATCATTGCACCGCCATCAAATGCCCCTAATAGACTATATCTAATTGGGTCATCATCAGCAATTTCACTTGATTCAATATTTTCAATTTCTCTAATCACTTCTTCAACATCGTAAATTGAAGTTGATTTTCTTTTCAAGATAGTTGTAGCATCATCAATAAAAACTTCAGCAATATTTTTGAATTGAGCATCACTCGAAATATAAGACAATTTATATTTATCTTTGATTTTAAAACCAAAAACTCCACGAGTGCTCATTGTCACATCCTTCGATGATGAAGAAGTTATCCACAGGCTAGGCCAGGCAGCTTGGAAGCCGCCTAACCTATGGATAACTTGAAATTTCATTTTTGGAAATCCTACTCCCCCCCTGACCTTCGATAAATCGAAGGTCTTTTTTTTAGGCTGGCTCCCCCCCAGGGGGGAACCTGGTCAGCAAGCTGACGATGTTCCTAAGAGCTAAGGCTAACGATTTCAGCACTTCAATATTTTCGTTACTTATTTTATACTTTTCGATACTCGAATAAAAAGCAACTATAAATAAAATAAAAAGCAAAAGTAATTTGACATTTACTTCACTATGCTCTAATATGCTAACTAAGGTTATTAGCAAGTTGTGGGCTTTGTAGCTACTTCGTATCTCCAAGCCCAACTTGCAAAGGGGGATAAATCCCCCTGTTGAACCCCCTAAGTAAATGAAAACTTGACTACAAAGGAGTAAATAAAATGGATGAAAATATTAGAGAAGCAGAAGTTAAAAAAGAGCTTGGATTAGATGCAAACACAAAGATGGTTGGTTTTGAGCTTAAAGATCATGAATATTATGAGTTTAGAAATAGAAAAAATAACAAACTCATAAAAGGATGGGTTTATATAGAAGAGCCATTTGATGTTTATTTAAATAACTATCTTGATTTGTGCAAAATAAAAAATGTTAAATCTGTAGATGAAAAATATGATTTAAATCATGAATACCCAATATATGTTGCATATAATTTAATTCATGATTCTGAGATAGTAGGAGTTGATTTTTATACAGAAGAAATAGACGATTATTCGATAGATTATATTACTTTTTTTATAAAGATTAATGATATAGACGACAGTGACAAAGTTTATAGTATTGATTTGGAAGATAAATCACATGACATTATTGAGAATCAATTAAATCAAAAGATTAATAAAATTTATAATGACTACCATAATGAGTATGAATATCAGGGTGGCAATTAATGAGATTAAAAGACAAAACAGTTAGATTAAGAATGTCATCAGAAGAAGAGATTGAACTAAAAAACTTGGCTCAATCTCACCAAAAGACAGTTTCCCAATATATTCGAGATTGCATCAAACTAAGGCAGTTAGGGCATACACAGGACACAAGAGAAGACATTGTTTTACTCCGTAGAGAAATTGCCGCCATTGGTAATAATTTGAACCAAGTGGCAAAATACACTAATTCTACTAAACAAGCAACAGACCTTACAAACTTGATAACTTCTCTTAAAAAGATAAAGGATAAAATTAACAAAACATTATGATTATAAAAAGTAAGCGATTCAGAACAGATAGTACAACAGACCTTGCATCTTATATCTTAGAGAATGAGAAAAATGAAGTTGTTCGCTTACTTTCAGGTAATACAGCAGACATACAATTAATGAAAGAAGATGCAAGAAAATATGGCTCAAAATATATGAGCCGCCACGTTACCATATCACCAGCAGAAGAAACAACAGAACAGCAGATTTTTGAAATCGTAGACCGATATCTAAAAGACTTTGGCCTTGAAGGACAGCCATATTTGTTGGCTGAACACACAAAATCAAGAGCAGACGATGGAGCATATCCAAAGCATTACCATTTGGCTTTGCCAGAAGTGAACCCAATCACAGGTAAAATTTTGGATAGTTCATTCACAATGAAAAAAGATGAAAAGCATAGCAGAGAAGCCGAGTTATTGCTTGGGCATAAGATTGTACCTGGAAAGCATTCAAAATCCGTATATTTTGCATTCTTAGAAGAAGGTAAGAAAGAGTATGCAGATAAAATAAAATATTTATTAGATAGCGATTTACCAAAATCAGCATTTTCTGAAAAGCAATTTCAAGAAGCAAAAAGAAAAGGTGTAAGCCTATCTGAAGTTAAAGAGATTGTCCAAGATTGCTATTCCAGGTCTGATAATTATCCTTCTCTTTTAGCAGCAATGAAAGAAAAAGGTTTACATGTTCAGCAAGGAACCAAAACCCTAATTATAAAGAATGATGAAGGAACTGAATTAGGTTCTCTTCAACGACTTTTGAAGATGAAAAAAAATGAATTTGAAAAATATATAGAAGGAGAACAGATAAATGAACAAGCAAATATTGAGCCAGAAGCCAAAACCCCAGCCCCAGAGCCAAAAAACAGCACAGAGCAGCAATCCAACGAAAGCAATCTACGAACAGAGCAAGACAGCAGCAGACAACAGCAAAATGATTATATCAATGTTGACAGAGCCACCAAAAACCGAGTCAGGAGAGAACCCAATCAATCTATTATTACAAGAGATAGACCAGTTGACGAAACGAATAGAAGGCTTGGAAACACAAAACAAAATGCTAATGAAGACGTTCAATCAAATAGAAGAGAACACAAATCAGTTAGTCAAGAAGTTATTGAGCAAATCCAATTAAATCAATTAAAACAAGCCATACTCGACAGAGAGCAAGCAAAAAAACAAAAGAATTTTAATGAGAATGTTGCTCTCTATCAGTTAAGCGAAGCACTTGTTGAAAGATACAAAAAACCTGAACCAAAACCTAAAAAGCCTCTTGAAAATATAGAAGCGAAAGTTATTGACTTTATAAAAGAAAGAAAGCCAAAAGATATTGCTCTTCATAAGATCAATATTCTTATTAAAGACTATGAAAACAGAAAGAAAATAGTAGAGCAATTGCCATCCAATGAATTAGACTATATAAGGGAAAACAATGGAAAATTAAAACAATTTGAGAAAGCAAGAAGTGAATTAATTATTAAGAGAGAAGAAATAGAAAAGAAATACAAAGAACACGAAGAATTAGAACCAAAAGGTTTTTTATCAAAGATGCTTGGAAAGCATAAGAAATGGAAAAAAGAAGAAGAAAGCCTATTTAAACAGAGATATAAGATAAGAGTATCTCACAATGACTCTTTTATAGATGTTCAAAATGAAAAAGAAAAATTATCAACTGAATACAAAAGAAAATTAGTGATTAAAGATAAATCATTAGAGCAATTAAATAAGGTTTTAGAGCCAGCATTAAAAATGAGAGACTATATAGAAGCAGGAAACCAGACTGCAATTAACAATTTAGCAGCGACAGACCCCGATTTTCCTTCAACGATTATATCAGGAACTTGGAGCACTCTTCATGAAATCTCAAAAGAAGAAGAAGCCAGAAAACCTAAACCTATAAGAGAATATCAACCAACATATTCAACCAATTATGATGATGACGACGAAGACGAATACGAACCTTCAGGCCCTTCAATGTGATGTGATTCGGCTAGAATCACGATTCCATATTGACTTTTAAAAAGCCCAACCCTGTCAACATTTTAGCTTGAAAAAAGCAACATCCAAAAATGTTGTTCTAATGTTGTCCAAAAATGTTGATAAGAACCACACAAAAACCCTGGGAAATAGGGCCTTTGTCAACATTTTTGGCTTGGTTTTCAGGGGTTTGGCGGAGCGGGAGGGATTCGAACCCTCGATACCGGTTTCCCAGTATGCCGGTTTAGCAAACCGGTGGTTTCAGCCACTCACCCACCGCTCCAGCCGTTCTCGCGTCGACACCCAGTGCCTTGCGAGGGCACACGAAATACCAGTCTGGTGAAGCCCCGTCAAGATGCCGTTGCATCTATTCTACGGGTTTTTCGACACCTCTTCGTCCACAACACCACCCGTCACCGTCACAAGCTCTGTCAGCGTCGTTTCAAATACACAATGGGGGTGACCAGCGGCAGCGAAAATGCGCGAAAATCGGTTCAAGGATCCGTCAATCGCTATGGGGAGTTCAGACGTGTGGCCTACCGGTGCAACCCCGCCAATGGCGAAGCCCGTGGCCATGCGAACCACCTCCGCATCAGCACGCTTGCATTTCCCTGCCAGCCCGAGAATACCCGGCAAGGCCTTGGTATCACATTGGCGATCCCCTGCGACCAGAGCCATCACCGCTCTGTCGCCAATCTGAAACACCAGACTCTTGACGATCGCACCCAATTCGCAGCCAAGGGCCGTTGCCGCATCCTGGGCCGAACGGGCCGTATCGGACAAGGCCACCACTCGGTCCTCTATCCCCACCAAAGCCAATGCCGCGACAACCCGTCGAACGGACTCTCTCTCCAATGCTCTTTCCATGGGCGCCTCCTCACAAACAAAAGGTATCTGGCTTCCTTCCAGCATATTTTGGGTCCTTATTAGGTTTTTTACCAAAAAATCGGAAGAAGATGTTTCGATCTCGTACACTCTATTTCTATTTGAACGCCTGAAGACGTCGATAATATTTTATGGGTGGTTGTTTCTAATTGAGTCGATGGTCGATTTTGCTTGTCTTTGCGCTTAAAGAAACAGTCTCCATTAAGGTGACCTTGTGCAACGGGCAGCTCCGTTGTCCATGTTTCGGTGGGTCCCGGCTAGCCCTGGGTCTGTCTTCTCCAGGCCCAGGCAGTTTCGACGATGGTCTCCATGGAAGACCGGTGGGGGGTAAAGCCGAGTTCGGTGGCAGCCACGTCCGCCCTGGCTACCAGGGCGGGGGGGTCACCCGGTCGCCTGGGGTCCACCTTGACTGGGATGGGATGTCCGGTCACGCGCCGGGCGACATCCACGATTTGACGCACGGAAAAGCCCGAATTGGTGCCCAGGTTGAGGAACGGATAACGCGTTTCCCGATCCAGATAGCCGATGGCGGCTACGTGGGTGTCGGCGAGATCGCTGACATGGACATAGTCCCGGATGCAGGTGCCGTCCTGGGTGGGCCAGTCGTCGCCGAGCAGGCCGAAATGGGGGAGGCTCCCTTCCGCAGTCATCAGCACCCGGGGGATGACGTGGGGTTCGGGGTCGTGGATTTCCCCCGTCAGGCCGTCCGGATCGGCGCCGCCAGCGTTGAAGTAGCGTAGAGCCAATGTTCGGAAGCCGTAAGCCCGGGTGTAGTCGGCCAGTATTCCCTCCACCACTAGCTTGGTCGCCCCATAGGTGTTGATGGGCTGGCAGGGGGTCCGTTCGGTGATGGGCAGGTCTTTCGGTACGCCGTAAACAGCGCAGGTGCTGGACAGCACGATCCGCGACAGACCATGGGCCCGCATCGCTTCCAGCAAACTCAGGCTGCCGCGGACGTTGATGTCGTGGTAGGGCGCCGGATCCTCCATGGACTCCCCGACGTAGGCCAGGGCGGCGCAATGGATCACTGCCTGGGGCTGGTGCGTGGATAGGACTTCGATCAAGCGTCCGGTATCACGGATGTCCCCAATTTCCAGAGGGCCCCATTTCACCAATTTCCGGTGGCCTCGGCTGAGATTGTCGAATGTGACCGGGGTGAAGCCCTGACGTGCAAGAGCTAAGCAAACGTGGCTCCCAACAAAGCCAGCGCCGCCTGTAACCAGGATGGTTGTCATAATTCACGCGGTTTCCGGGGTGGGGATTGTCTTTTTGACTAAAGTGTGGTCAATGACTGTACCGCAAGCAGAATTCGGGGGCAATACGATGAAGATGGGAACCAGCGTGGACCCGGCACTTGAGGTCAAGTATCTGTCCGAAAAGCAAGACGTGAGTTTCGAGGATGCGTGGTATGATGCGGTGGAACCCACGCATTTCTGGATGCAATGGCGTCATCGGGTCTTCCTGAATATGGTCGCCGACCTCGGATTGACTCAGCGCCCCCTCAGGGCCCTGGAAATCGGTGGCGGCAACGGTGTCGCCCGGGATTTGATCGAGCGGGACACCCCCTGGACAGTGGATATGGCCGATCTGAACGCGGTGGCCCTGGACATGGCCCGACCGGGGCGGGGGGAAACGCTTCTGTACAACGCGCTTGATCTCCTGCCGGACCGCGTTGGACAGTACGATGTCGTCATCCTGTTCGACGTGGTCGAACACATCGAGAATCCCAGGCCGTTCCTGGAGGCCGCCGTGGCCCACCTGCGTCCGGGTGGGCATCTGTTCATCAACGTGCCAGCCCTTCAGCCCCTTTACAGCATTTTCGACAAGGTTCTCGGCCACTTCCGCCGCTATAACCGCGCCACCCTGAGAGGGGAATTGGTCGGTTTGCCGACGCGGATTCTGGAATGCCGGTATTGGGGGCTGTTGCTTCTGCCTGTTCTCGTTGCTCGCACGACCTTGTTCAATTTGACCCGCAAGAACGACGATCCGAAGCGCATCGCTCAAGAGGGTGTCAAGCCACCGAACGGCTTCGCCGCCACTGTTCTTCACAGTCTGCGCCGGATCGAAACATCCCTTTTGAAGCGTCCTGTCCTGGGAACATCCGTCATGGCCGCTGCCGTGAAGACGGACGATGCCAGGGATCAAGGGTAACGTGTCAGGGACGCTCAAAAGGCGCTATGTCCTTGTTTGAGTCCGCGACCACCAATGTCCAGAAAGCACTTGGTGCTCACCTGCTTCTCTCTAGGTTATGAGTTTCTATGCCGTCTCGACACATCACGCTTTCGATCGTGGTTCCTGCTTTCAACGAGGAAGCCGTCATCCGCGAAGCCCATCACCGTCTGGTGGACGCTCTGGGTGGCCTTCCTGAAATCACCATGGAAGTCGTCTATGTCGATGACGGGAGCCGGGACGGAACGAGAGCGATCCTGCGAGAACTGGCCCAATCGGATTCTCGGGTCCGCTATATCGGTCTTTCCCGTAATTTTGGTCACCAGCCTGCGGTTTCCGCAGGGTTGGAAGTCGCCAGCGGCGATGTTGTCGCGGTCATTGACGCGGACCTGCAGGACCCGCCCGAAGTTATTCTGGAAATGCTGGACCTGTGGCGCCAGGGCAATGATGTCATCTACGGTGTCCGCACCGCCCGTAAGGAAGGCTTTTTTAAGCGTTTCGCCTATAACGTGTTTTATCGTGTCTGGAAATACGCTGCGGATATCTCCGTCCCGTTGGATGCCGGTGATTTCTGCTTGATGGATCGACAGGTTGTCGATGTCCTGCGCAATCTGCCGGAAAATGGTCGCTTCATTCGTGGATTGCGGGCTTGGGTGGGCTTCCGGCAGGTCGGTCTCCGTTATCAACGGCACGCCCGGTTCGCTGGTGAGACGAAGTATCCCTTCCTCAAGCTCGTGAAGCTCGGTAGCGATGGTATTTTCAACTTCTCGCTGCTTCCCTTGAAGCTGATTTCCGTTTCCGGCGGGGTCATATTCCTCTCTTCCCTGCTTGCGATCGTCGTCCTTGCCCTAGCCAGACTGGCGAATATCAATGTCATGGGGCATGCCCTGGACGAGGTTCCCGGGTATACATCCATTGTCCTTCTCCTGCTGCTTCTGAGCGGACTCAACATGCTGTTCCTTGGGGTGATTGGTGAATATCTGGGGCGTCTCTACACGGAGACGAAGCGCCGCCCGACCTTTGTGATTGCCGAGGATAGCGCCCGCAGAACGCCAACGCGGGGTGAATCGGACCAAAGCCGATGAACAAGACCAATGCCCTTCGCTATTTCCTGTTGAAACATCTTTGGAAGAACCGGCACCTCGTTTCTCCAGAGACCCACCGAGAGGTGGCTCGAAGCCTTGTTATCGAGGAAACAGAGACCCGCGATTGGAACATCCTTTGGCGGGATGGCGAGGAGCGACGTGGTTTCGTCATGCCGCGAAACGACGTTCAATTTTATCGGCGCGGCGACATCTCGAACGCCACCGAGGCGGACGGTGGGGACTTCAAGGATGTGGCCAATGCTTTCGTCGCCACGGCCTTCCGCATAGACGATCCCCTTCAGGTCTTGGCCCCGGAAGGGGTGGGCAGGGCTCTCGACGTTTGGCGAACGGTGCTGTGGTTGGCCGTCGCTGTGGCCCTCTATGTCCTGTTCGATCTGCCGATGGCGGCGGGTGTTTTGTTCGCGGCTGTCATGGTGGTTGAAATCTGGGCGCCAAAGGGAAAGCTTGTCCTGGCGGGCTTGATGCTGCCCCTTTCATTCGTGATGGGATTGCCCGGTGCCCTGTTCAGCGGACTCGCCGCGCCTCTGCAGTTCCTGGATACCAGACCGGATTGGCGCCGCGTCCGAACCGGCCTACATGTGATCGGGTTTGCCCTTGGCATGGTGGTGGCTTGGCGTCACAGGGAAACACTGAGTCTGCCCATGATCGGTTGGGCCGCCTTTCCCATGCTCGGCGCTCTGGCCTTGGCTTTGTTCCGATGGCTGTACGCGACGCACCGTCACATGGCGCCCTTGGCGATTCCGGCGCTGGTCTGGGGGCTGGGCTGCACCGGTTTCTTTTCCGCGTCGCTTTTCCTTGTCGCCGGTCTGTTCGCCGATGTGGTGATCGCGCAATTGGTGCCCCCATCCGAACGCCTTGGCACGATGGTTGTCCGGTCCGCCTCCGGCCGGATGGTTGTCCGGTCCGGCTCCGGACGGATCTCCCCGTCCCTGATCACTGGCCTGCTCGGAATGCTGGCCGCGCTTGTCGCCGGTTTGACCTGGTGGTCGGGTGTCGGTGCCGACCCTGGCATCCTCGATCGCTTTTCCCCTGAGTTAGTCGAGCACATGCAGATGATCGACACCGGCGACCGGCGGCTGGCGTACAAGGTCTTCTTGCTGATGTTGCCGCTGGCTGCCTTGGCGGCCTTCTGGCTGTCGCGACGTCCTGCCCTGCTGGCGCCGTCGACGGTTCTTGGGCGGGTGTTGCTCATTCTCCAAACACCACGCGTCGCCGCGACCATCGTTCTGGTGGTGTCGGCCCTCGTTCTTTGGGGCAATCAGCAAGAGTTGCCCGAGGACGACTTGATGAACATTATCGGGCTGCGGTTCGGGCTGCTTTATATCCCGACCCCATTTCACTATGTGCTGCTTGTGATCGGCTCGGTGATCGGGCTGGCGCTTATGGTGGCTTGGCCCCGGAGTCAGCTTGGGCCCACCCAGTCTCGCCGTCTGGGGTGGGCTTTCATCTGGATCTATCTGACACTGGCTTTGGTGCCCGGCTTGCTTTCCCCCGCTCACTTTGCGGCGCCCGGGGCCTATATCTTCAGCCTATTTTCTAACCATAACGGGATCATCTTCGGCGACGCCGTCCAACTTGCCCATGGCATGCAGATGCACTCTGATGTCCGCATCATGTATGGGATGCTGCGCGCCGTCGGGCTGGCCATTTGGTCCAAGTACGTCGCGCCCCTGTCGGTGGCCGACGGAGCCATGGTTCTGAAGGTAGGGCAGGTGATTCTTTGTCTGTCCGCCCTGTGGTTGGCGCGAACCATGGCCCGGGGCCGGGTCCTGGTCATTTTCCTGTCCATGGCTTTGATCGTTCCCTGGTTCCACACCTACCATTCCGCTATTTTATTTCCCAATCATGCCGGATGGCGGTTCACCGGGTATGCCTTGGGATTTGGGTTGGCCGCCTTCACGGCAGGGTGGACGCTCTGGCGTCGCGCCATGGTACTTGGCGCTTGCGGGGGCCTGTTCGTTCTGCTCAATACCGAAACCGGTCTCTGCCTGTCTCTAGGCCTTCTGGGCACTCTTATCCTGTCGGCCGAACGACCGACGCTACGGAACATCGCCGGGCTGATCGCCAGTTTCCTGATCGGCGCCGGGATCGTCGTCCTGGCGTTCCTTGGCCTGTATGCGGCGACCTTGGGGCCTCTTCCGTCATTGGCGGCATGGGCGATTGGACTTGGCTATTTCTTTGAAGGGGCCAGTGGCTTCGCGGGACGTCCCTTCTACTTCGACCCCTTTGCCCTATTGATCGCCGCGCATTGGTCGTTGATCCTAATCAATGCTGGCCGCCTTCGTCTGGAACGGGCTCTGAATGTTCTGGAAAGTCTGCGGGGTGGTCTGGCGATCACTGGAATGCTTTGGCTGGCCTATTACGTCAATGGTACCTCGCGGCAGTATTTGCCCGGACTGGTGTTGGTCTATGGCGTGTTTCTGTCCACATATTTCGCGCCCGCAATCCTTACCTTTCTACGCAAGGGGAAGGATTGGAAGCGCTTCCTGTCCCTCCGCCCTGTGGTCGTTGCCATTGTTGTCGGACCCATGATTCTGGCAGGCAACATACAGATGGGGGGGAGTTTGTGGTACAACTTGATTGCGCCGCCTCCGACTGCACCAACAGAGACAATTTCAGGGGCAGAAGTTCCGGAGAGTGTCGCGCGGAATCTGAAGGAAAAGATCGCCTTCATAATGGCCCAGCCCGACCGGGAGGAAATGGTTATTCTGAGTTCCTTCGGCTATTTTATCCATGCCGAGACCGGAACAGCCTCCCATCTGCCCATGGCCGAGCCTTACATGCAATCCTATGATCGGGGTGACATGGACAGGATCATGAAGCGGATCGAGGAGCTGGCGCCGAGGCGGATTCTGGTGGATGCCAAAACCGAGGACTTCGTGCCTTATCCGACGGAGCAGGCGTTCCAGGAGCGTTTCATCAGCCGGATACTGGCGACCTATCGCTTCGATCACGAAGAATCCGGATGGTCCATCTATGTCCGGCGGGAGCCCTAACTGAAAATGCAATTCTTCAACCGTCAACAACAGATGAAGTTAGCCCGGAGTCTGGTTTCGAAAACCGCGCCAGCCTACGTGCAGTTCTATCTGACTTCGCGATGTAATCTGGCTTGCGAACAGTGCAATATTATTTACGCCGATGCCAGTGCACGGGAAATGAACATTGGGCAGATCCGCAAAATGGCGGAGAACCTGTCTGAAATTGGTGTCTGCATTGTTCTGCTGATCGGGGGCGAACCCTTCGTCCGCCGGGACTTACCCGATATCATCAAGGCATTCACCGATGTCGACATCCACGTGCGCATGCAGACCAACGGTCTAGCCAGTCGTGAGATGCTGGAATCCTGTATCGCTGCCGGGGGGCATGACATTTCCATTTCCCTTGACAGTCTTCGCCCAAGCCTGCAGGACACCATTAACGGGGGGTTCAACAAAAGCTGGGATCGGGCGCTTTCGACCATCGCCACGGTCAACGAGATCTTCCCGGACAACGCCACCGCTTTTCTCAATAGCGTGTTGATGCGCCGTAATCTGGACGACCTCCAGGATGTGGTGCGCTTTGCCACTGCTATTGGCTGGGGCGTTTCCATCGTTCCCGCCCATGTGTCCTCTCCCGAGGAACCAAGGGGCTTCCGTGCTTTTGACGATGATGGGGTTGTCGGTTTTCCGCGCGAGGTCTGGCCCGATGTCCGACGCAGTATCGACATCTTGAAGGCCCAACGCAAGGAAGGCCTTAACCTGTATGATTCCGATGAGTACCTGGAAGACATTTACCGCTTTGTGACGGGACAGCCATTGCAATGGCGTCGCCGCAATGGCGGTGTCTGTGACTCACCCGACCTATATTTCGCCATTTCGCCCAATGGGAACATGAAGGTCTGTTGCGACTACGAACTCGATACATCCTATCCCGTGCACCACCCTGATTTCCCCACTTGGTATAGGGATGGTCGTATCCACGGAGAGACTCAGTCCTTCACCCGAGCCTGCGGCGGCTGCATGTATGGCAGCTATCCTGAAATCACCATTTCCGCCCGCTATTTGAAGCCTATGATCGAGCGTTTTCTGCACTTCAATGTCAAACCGCCAAAGCTTCAGAAGTTGAGCGTGGCCGAATTGCGCGATATCGCCGCGACTATCCTGTTCGAGCGGACCGGCGAGATGGAGGACAGGAATAAACCTGGCTCCGCCGACCGGGAAATGGGCACCATCCGTGTTTAAATCGGTCCTGGAATACCCTTCGGTTTACCGGCTGTTTATGGAAGTAACCGGCAATCTGCGGGCGCGGTCCATTTTTGCCCGGGACATGGTCAAGGCACGGGAAGGCGACCGGGTCCTAGACATTGGCTGCGGCACCGGAGAGATGCTCCACCTTCTACCGAAGGTGGACTATCATGGGTTTGACATGAACGACCGATACGTGGCCTGGGCGCGGAAGAAGTACGCGGGTCGGGGGACTTTTCGGCGGGAATTCGTTTCGGCGGCCACACTGGGCGGTGACGCGGGCACCTATGATATCGTTTTGGCCAGCGGTCTGCTCCATCATCTGACGGACGACGAAGCAGCCGATCTGTTCCGGCTGGGCTGGGCGGCTTTGGCTCCCGGTGGGCGCATGTTCACGCTCGATGGGTGTTACGTCCCGGGTCAGTCGACGCTGGAACGTCGTATTTTGGCCGGTGACCGTGGGCAGTTCGTTCGCACCGAGGAGGAATACCTGCGCCTTGCCCGGGCGGAGTTTTCTGATATTCAATCCCGCGTTTGTCCTGGCCTCCTTTATATTCCCTATACCCTTGTGATTCTGGAGTGCCATAAGCCCTCCAGCTGATGGACGGCTTGGCCCCAAACGAAGGCTTTCGCGGTCCGCGACAGGGGGCGTTTTCAAATCTCACGGGGCTTTACCCCGTCCCCCACTGGGGCCGAACGGCCCCAGACCCATGGATCCGCGCCGGGGCTGTTCAGGACCTCCGGGCGTGGTAATGTGCGCCCCGCGTTCCCTGTCTGCATTTGGTCCCTTGATGCTTCTTTTTGATCAGCTCCCTCCCGACTTTTTCCTCATCTTTTCCCGGTCCAATCGCTACCTTTATGCGAAGGTGGTCACGGAGATCTACGACCAGTATTTTGGAGTAGGCTTCCTCTATCCTGGACGGCGGGATCTGGTGTTGATCATCTACAACGTCCTGCGGGCCAATCCCGAACTCTGGACCGAGGATGAGGACCTGCTGGGGCTGCCTGAGGCTGTGCGTAAACGGGGGCGGCGCCTGAGTGTGAGCACAGAGGATAGTGCCCAGGACAAATTGTTGAAGCAGGCGCAGCATGTCTATCGCCGTCTGGTCGATACGGGCTGGTTGGAGGAAGAATGCGTTGGCCTGAAGGTCACCGTTGACATGCCGCCCATGGCCCTGCTGGTGACCGAACGCCTCGTCGCCTTGCGGCAGGGGTTGGCTGTTGCGGCCTCGGGCGTTGTCGTGGCCATCCGGACCGCGTTGGCCGCGATCCTGACCGATGCCCGGGCCAATGCGGCCGGTTTGCGTAAGGCGGCGGAGAATGCCCAGATCTTCGAACGCTCCCTGCGGGTGGTTCTTGCAGACCTGCGCCGGGTCGAGAAAAAGGTCATGGATAGCGAAAGCCTGGAAGACCGGTACCGGGCTTTTTTCGAGGATTTCATCGGCGAGGTGCTGTTGAAGGATCTGGAGGAGATCCAGGGGCCGAACCACCCCTATCGGCATCGGGCGGAAATTCTACGGAACGTGGAGGCGATTACCCTCTCCGATCACGTCCGGGATCGGGTGATCGAAGGCTATGTGGATGACCGGATCAGCGCCGACGACCGCTCCGCCGTCGAGCAATTGGACAATGATCTGACGATTCTGAGGGCCGTTTTCGGGCATATTGATATCACCCTGGGCCATATCAACCGCTTCCGCCGCAAGCTCGAGCGAAAGCTGACCAACACCATTCGCTATGCCGAACAGGGGGACCGGGTGGTGTCCCGCCGCATGACCACCCTGATCCAGCGCCTGGACGGGATCCGCGCCCGGTCCGAAGAGCTGGGGCGGGAGGCAACTCCCGTTCCCGGTCCGCGCCTGGACCGGCCAAGCTATTTCGGTCGGGCGACCATGGCCGTTCCCCGCCGGGCCCGCGTTCCTTTGGAAGCCCATCCGTTGGAACGGCGGAGGACGGATCCGGCTCAGGCCCTGCGGCGGACCATGATGCGCGACTTTGCCCAGCTATTCCGTGTGACGCCCGGACAAGTTCTGGCCTACCTCGAACGGGTCATGGGGGGCGCCCCCGTCCTGGAGGCGCGGGATGTGCCCATTTCTTCCCTGGAGGAGTTTCTTTTGGTTGACGAATTGCGACGCCAGTGTCGTGCGCCCTCACCATCGGTGGCGCGCCTTTACCGGTTCGAGCGGGCTGAAGGCTGGCGGGACGATGACTGGTTGCGCTGCGCCAATTTCCGGATCCACCTGCGGGGGCCGCAGACCGCACAACCGGCTGACCGGACATCGACTAACCCGAACACCGCATCCTTGGAGGTCCAGGATGCTCCATGATCTCGACCTTCTGGACCAGCGGACAGGAGGCAAGGCCTCGGAAGACCTGCCCTCGGCCCTGCGACTTTTGCTGCGATCGCAATTCCTGTTCAGCGGAGACCGGGGGTTTGCCTCGGCCTACAACACCCTGACCAATCCCCGCTATCGGGACTTCATCGAGGATTGGCTGGACGTCCTGGGACTGAGTTTTGTCCAATCCGTTCAGGACCAGTGGGTGGGCGTTCTGCCCCAGACCGATATCTCGCATATGCCGAGCATGTCCTTGACCGACACCCTGGTGTTGCTCGTGGTGGCCCAGGCTTGGCAGGAGGCGGCCAATGGTGGAGATTTCGGCGAGCGCGCCGTCGTTCACACCACCGTCAACCGGGTTTGGGACCAATACGATACCCTGCGGCCACGCCTGCGCGGTGGTGCCATGACCATCACCGAGTTCGAGCGGTCCCTCAAGGAACTGCAACGCCGCAATATTGTGGACCTGAAGGAGATGGACGAGGAGGTGGAGGACCGGGACTTGGAAATCCGCCCCATGGTGACCCACCTTCTGCGCGATGGAGAGGCCCTGCGGATCCTGGAAGAGTATTGTCGCTCAGAAGAAGGGATCCTGTCGACCTGGGTCCCTCGGGAGGGGGAGGTGGCCCCTGGCCGTGATGGAGAGGGCGAAACCAAAGCCGGAGATGGTGCCTCAGACGAAGTCGATATTGGTGCCTCAGACGCAGTCGATATTGGTGCCTCAGACGCAGTCGATAACGGGGACTTGAACGCATGATCCGGCTGACCCGCATTGGCATGGTGAATTGGCATCAGTTTCCCGCCCAGAACATCGACCTGCGGGGCAATGTCGCCCTGGTCGGTGAAAACCGCTCGGGAAAGTCCACCCTGCTTGATCTGATCCAGACGGTGCTGTCTGGAAACAGTGGCCGTTACCTGGAGCTGAACGCCCGGGCGGGCGGGGGGCGGCGCAAGGGCCGCCGGACGGTGCAATCCTACATCCTGGGCCGCACCTCCGAGGGGCCTGAGGGCGTCAAACGCAAGGAAGCGCTCTGCACCATCTTCCTGACCTTCGAGCGGCCAGAGGGAACACCGGTGACCTTGGGGGTGGTCATGGAAGCCCGGGCCCAGGACGCCAAGGAAAACACCCTGGCCCGGTTTATCGCCGATGGTGTGGCCCTGTCCGTCAACGATCTGGTGGGAACCAATAGGACGGGGGACATGCTGGCCAAGGATTGGGGGACCCTCGTCCAACCCTGGCTGGATGGGGCCTGTGCCGAGGCTGGAGGACGGCTGATCGTCCACCGGGAGCCGGCCATTCATTTCGTCAGTGACTACCTGAAAATGCTCTCCACAGGACGGCTGCCCATCGCCTCGGACCGGTTTCTGAAGGCGTTTGGCAATGCCGCGCGCCTGAGGGAAATTGCCTCGGCCACCGCCTTTGTGCGGGATTATATCCTGGAGGAGGATCCCCTTCAGATCACCCAGTTGCGGGAGTCGATCCAGGATTACCGGGGATACGCCCGCGAGATTGGTCTGCTGCGTCACAAGCTGGAGCACCTGCGCCCCCTGGCCAAGCGAATCGATGCCTATGCCCTGGACCTGCGGCGCCAGGATATCGCCCGCTGGGGGGAGGCCCGGGCTAAGGCTTTGGCCGCCCGGGTAACCATGGCAGACCACCAGAGGCAGGCCCGCCTGGGGCGGGCTCGGTTGGACGAGATCAAGGCGACTTTGCAGCGCCTGGATGGGGAACGCCGGGACCTTGAGGAGGAAAAGCAGGGACTGAACCGACTGATCCAGGCGGCCACGGACACCCACCGCATGGCCGAACTGCGGTCGCGGCGAACAGAGCTGGAAGCCAGCTTGAAGGAGGTCAATCGGGAGATCCAGACCCATTACAAGGTCACTGTGGCGTTGGTCGACGTTCTGCGGGTGCCCGATCTGATTCCCCGGGCCTTTGGACGGGTTTTGGACAGTCTGCGCCTGTTGGAAGGTGAGACCGGTGCCGACCAACCGCCCCAATGGCCCCGGAATCCGGCGACCGTGGAAGGCCTGTTGGCCGCCCTGGCGCTGGATCGGGAGCGCTTGGAGGGTCTTCTGCGGGAAACCACGGACGCCCTGGCCGTGGACCGGGCCGGGATGGAGGGGCGGATCGCCGAACTGTCGCGCCAGATCCGGGAAATCGAGAACCGCGGCTTCACCATGCGACCCGAGGTGGAAACCCTCCGGGATGACCTGCGCCGACAGGGGATCCCCTCCCGCCTTCTGTGCGAACAGCTTGAACTGGTCGACGAGGAGTGGCGGCTGGCCTTGGAAGTGTTGTTGGGGCGGGATCGCGAGGCCATTCTGGTGGATCGGGAGCATGTGGAACGGGCCATTCGCCATTTGCAAACCAATCGCCGGGATTACCGAGGCTGCCGGATCGCCAACAGTCGGAAATTGGATCTGGGGGGAGAGGCGCGCCCCGGTACCTTGGCCTCGGTCGTTCGCAGCAGTGATCCTCTGGCCCTGGCCTTTGTCCTGCGTCGTTTGGGGACGATCCGTCTCGCCGATACCGTTGAGGATCTGCATGCCGAAGGCCGTGCGGTCATGCGGGACGGCACCTATGATGATGGCTTGGCCGTGGAAGTCCGCCAGATGGGACGGAATGACGGGTATAAGATCGGGGCCAATGCGGGGCGGGGCTCGCTGCGGGAATTGGAACGGGAACGGGATCGCTTGAAAGCCCAGTCCGCAGAGCTGCTGACGGAACGGAAGCAGTATGACCGGGTGATCTCTGCCTTCCGGGCTCTTGATGATCTGACCGAGGGGAAGTCGCTGTCCCGGGCCGTGGATTTGGCCGAACGGGCGCGTGGGGAACTGGACGATATCGCGCGCGCCATTCGGGACGAAAAAGGCCAGGCTGATCCGTCCCACTTGCAACGTTTGGTCGCGATCGATGCCCAGTTGGACAGCTATCGCGAGGAGGAAGGACGGCTGAACCGGGAGTCCGGTGGGGCCAAACGCTCGGTGGAAGAAGCGACCTCCAACCTGAACAGGGGCGAGCATGTCGCCGGGTCGCGCAATCAGGTCAAGGTTCTTGTGGAGCGCTATCGGAAGGTGCTCCGTTCGGTGGGCGCGGTGCGCAGCCTGGGGGGGCTCGATCGCTTCCGGGAGGCACTCACCCAGGCGGCAGGCAATCTGGACCGCAGTGCCCTGGCGTTGGGTGGGGAAAGAGAGCGCCTGGAAAAGCATATCGCCGGGGAAGGGCCGGACATTCTGCGGGATTACTTCACCTATAAGCGCCTGGACGAGGGCTCGCCGGAATTCACCTCTGCGGATGCGATCTTGGAACATTTGCGGGGGTGGGTCGCCCGGCAGATCCAAACCATCGAGGCGAACAGTCTGAAGCGCTATGAGGACTTGGCCAAACAGGCGGCGGAGAAGGCGGAATACTTCTTCCAAACGGCCTTCATCCATGAATTGCGGGAGCGGTTCAGCCGGGTGGAGGAGGCCATCAACGGGATGACCCGGGCCCTGAAGGACCATCCCTTCCACAACGAGCGCTATCACTTCCGGTATGAGCCTGCCGGAACCCACAAGGCGATCTGGGACCTGGTGGAGGGGTCTCGGGAGAACGACAGCCTGTTGATGCCCCTGTTCCAGGAGGCGGAAATCGCCGAAGGAACACCCTTTGGCGAGGCGTTGATTCTGGTGCGGTCCCTGTTGCTCGATCCGGAATTCGATGTCGCGGACTATGCCGATTACCGGAACTACTTCACCTTCGACATGGAGATGACCGATATCCAGACCGGCAAACGGAGCAATCTGGAAAGCCGTCAGGGAACGGGATCGGGGGCGGAGCAGCAAACCCCCTATTACGTGGCCATCGGTGCCTCCCTTGCCACCCTGTACCACCGCGCGCGCGGGCGGACGGCTGTGGGGGGCGGTGCGATCACGGGGGGCACGGAGGACCTGGGGTTGGGCCTGGTGATCCTGGATGAGGCCTTTTCGAATATGGATCCCAAGAACGTTTGGGCCGCCTTTGATTACTACCGGGACCTGGGCCTGCAATTGTTGGTCGCGGCACCCTACGACAAGCGGTCCGTGCTGCTGGAAATGGTTGAGACCGTTGTCGATGTCTGGCGCGAGGGAGATTACGCCGATACCGAAGCGACCTATCCGGGGGAGCGCCTGCGGCAGGAACTGAGCCAACGCAATCCGGCGCACCATGACATGGACAGTTTTCGACGATTCCTGGAGGTCGATGCCATGCGGAAGGCAGGGGAGTGATGGCAAAGGATATTGGATTGCAAGCTAAGGCGTTTTTGCTGACCAGAAATCCCCTATCAGGGATTTCCCCGGGACGCGGTTCGGGGTATATGTCCCTGGGCTTTCGACGGCCGGGACGCCTTTGTGGACCTTGGCGGCCAGGTGGCTCACGGGTTTACCCAAAGGTGTCTCCCAGGGGTTTCGGAGACCCTTAGGAACCAGCCGGGCTCTCCCATCGGGGAGGGGCGGTGCTTTCATGGTCCCTACAAACGAGTTTTCCAGGAGGAATACGATGACTATCCGCGTTGGTATCAATGGTTTTGGCCGCATCGGTCGCATGGTGTTTCGTGCTGTCGCCGCCGAATTCCCCAATATCGAGATCGTGGCCATCAACGACCTGCTCGACCCGGATTATCTCGCCTATATGCTGAAGTACGATTCCGTGCACGGCCGCTTCAAGGGAGATGTGTCGGTTGAAGCTGGCAATCTGGTCGTCGACGGCAAGACCATCCGCCTGACCGCCGAACGGGATCCCGCCAACCTGAAGTGGGGCGAGGTCAATGCTGATCTGGTGATCGAATCCACCGGCCTGTTCCTGACCGGCGAGACCTGTCAGAAGCACATTGACGCCGGCGCCAAGAAGGTCGTGCAGTCCGCCCCCTCCAAGGACGACACCCCGATGTTCGTCTACGGCGTGAACCACGAAACCTATGCCGGTCAGGCGATCGTCTCTGCGGCCTCTTGCACCACCAACTGTCTGGCCCCCGTGGCCAAGGTGCTGCATGACAACTGGGGCCTGAAGCGCGGCCTGATGACCACGGTGCATGCCGCGACCGCGACCCAGAAGACCGTTGACGGCCCCTCCATGAAGGATTGGCGTGGTGGCCGCGGCATCCTGGAGAACATCATTCCGTCCTCCACCGGTGCCGCCAAGGCCGTTGGCAAGGTTCTGCCGGACCTGAATGGCAAGCTGACGGGGATGTCTTTCCGTGTGCCGACCTCCGACGTTTCCGTGGTCGACCTGACCGTGGAACTGGAGCGCGCCGCCACTTACGAAGACATTTGCGCGAAGATGAAGGAAGCCTCCGAAGGGTCCCTCAAGGACGTTCTGGGCTACACCGAGGATAAGGTGGTTGCCACCGATTTCCGCGGTTGCGTCAACCCCTCGATCTTCGATGCCGGGGCCGGTATCCAGCTTGACGAGACCTTCGTGAAGGTCGTGTCCTGGTACGACAACGAATATGGCTACACCTGCAACATGCTGCGTTTCGTCCAGCACGTCGCGAAGTAAGCTGCCAAAGGCGGGGGGCGGCGGTGTGCTGTCCCTCGCCGTTGGATGCCTCAGGAAAAAACCCGGAACCACGTCATGGTTCCGGGTTTTTTGTGTTCGGCCTGGCCGCGTTGCGTTGCCTCGGTCCGGTCCACAGCACGCCGGTTTGAGTTCGACTTTTTGCGCCAAGAGCATGCGTTGCGCTTAAGATCAAGGTGTGGTGAGTTTGACACACCGCACCTTGGAAGCGGCCAAGTGGCCGCCGCGCCTTATGGCGCGTAACAGCCCGCCTGGCGTTTGAACGCAAGAAAAGCGGCGTGGGTTTCAACCCGCGCCGCTTGGTATAAGCAAGAACACTGTACACGATAGGGGATGTTTTCCCGTCACGGGGCTTTGCCCCGTCCCCCACTGGGGCCGAAAGGCCCCAGACCCCGGGCAAAAAAATGGGGGGCGGGAGTTCCAAGAGGCTGTCCTATCGGGGAAGTCTGGATCAGATTCCAACAGACGTTCGAGGAGATGGGGCATTTGAGGTTTATGAAATACGAAAGGTATGCGGTGCATTGTCGCTGACAAGCGGAGGGGCGGGCGCTACCATCCCGTCCATGACTGACAGCACCCCCACTCCCCCCGTCTCCGCCCCCGGATCCTCCAGCGAAAACAAGGGGTTCGTGCATTTGCGCGTGCATACCGCCTTGTCCATGTCCGAAGGGGCGATTCCCGTGAAGACGCTGGTCAAGCTTGCCGCGAAGAACGAAATGCCTGCGGTTGCTGTCACCGATACTGGCAATATCTTCGCCGCCCTGGAGTTCTCCGTCACCGCCTGTGACGCTGGCGTGCAGCCGATCATTGGCGTGCAACTGGCCATCCGGAACAGCGACAAGAAGGACCGGGGGTTTGGCGCGGGGCGGGACCTCCGCGCGCCGGACCCGGACGCCATCGTCCTCCTCGCCAAGGACGACATCGGATATGGCAACCTCATGAAGCTGGTCTCCAAGGCCTTCCTGGAGACCGACGGGGGCGAGACGCCCCAGGTCCCCCTGGAGCAGGTCGAGGCCCATAATGCGGGATTGATCCTGCTCACCGGCGGCACGGGCGGACCCCTCGGGCGGTTGTTGCTGGAGGAGCGGCCCGAGGAGGCCGAGGCCATGCTCGCCCGCCATAAGGAGCACTTTGGCGACCGGGTCTATGTGGAAATCCAGCGCCATGGCATGCCCGCCGAGGACACCATCGAGGAAGACTTGATCGACCTTGCCTATGCCCTGGATGTTCCCCTGGTTGCCACCAATGAGCCCTATTATCCGGACCGGGAGATGTTCGAGGCCCATGACGTGCTCATCTGCATGTCCCAGAAGACGGTGGTCGGCGACCAGAAGCGCCGACGCCTGACGCCCGAGCATTACTTCAAGTCCTCCGCCGAAATGCGAGCGCTGTTCGCCGACCTGCCCGAGGCGCTCGACAATACCTTGGTCATCGCCAAGCGCTGCGCGGTCAAGAGCGACAAACGCAAGCCCATCCTGCCCCACAGTCCCGCGGTGAAAGGTCGTACCGAGGCTGAGGCCCTTGAGCAGATGGCCAAGGATGGCCTGGAAAAGCGCCTCTGGAAGCATGTCTTCACCGAGGGTATGAGCGAGACGGATCGGGAGGAGGTGTCCCGCCCCTATCGTGAGCGTCTGGAGTACGAACTGGGGATCATCAATCAAATGGGCTTTCCCGGGTACTTTCTGATCGTGGCCGATTTTATTCAATGGGGGAAGGACCAGGGGATTCCTGTCGGACCGGGGCGTGGGTCGGGTGCCGGGTCCGTGGTGGCCTGGGTTCTGACCATCACCGATTTGGATCCCCTGCGCTTTAGTCTGCTGTTCGAACGCTTCCTCAATCCGGAACGCGTATCCATGCCCGACTTCGATATCGACTTCTGCCAGGACCGCCGGGAAGAGGTGATCCGCTATGTGCAGAAGGAATATGGATACGACCGGGTCGCGCAGATCATCACCTTTGGAAAGCTCCAGGCCCGCGCCGTGTTGCGATCCGTGGGCCGGGTCATCCAGATGCCGCTCGGCTTCGTCGACAAGATTTGTAAGATGGTGCCGAACAATCCGGCCCAGCCCTGCACCCTGAAGGAAGCCATCGACGGCGAACCCCAACTGCAGGAGTTGCGGGATACGGACGAGACCGTGGCCCGTCTGCTGGACATCGGCTTAAAGCTGGAGGGGCTCTATTCCCATGCCTCCACCCATGCCGCCGGAGTGGTGATCGGCGACCGGCCCCTGGACGAACTGGTGGCCCTCTACCGAGACCCCAATTCCGATATGCCGGTGACCCAGTTCAACATGAAATGGGTGGAACAGGCCGGATTGGTGAAGTTCGACTTCCTGGGGCTGAAGACCCTTACGGTGCTGCAATGCGCCGTCGAGCATATCGCAAAGCGTGGCATCAAGATCGATCTTTCGGCCATTCCTTTGGACGACCGAAAGTCCTACGAGATGTTAGGACGGGGTGAAACCAGTGGTGTGTTCCAGTTGGAAAGTACGGGAATGCGGGATGTCTTGCGCAACATGAAACCCGACACGCTGGAGGACATTATCGCCGTCGTGGCCCTCTACCGTCCTGGTCCCATGGATAACATCCCGAGCTACATTCGCCGGAAGAATGGGGAGGAAGAGGTCATCTATATGCATCCGGACCTGGAGCCGATCCTGAAGGAAACCTACGGGATCATGATCTACCAGGAACAGGTGATGCAGGCCGCCCAGATCATGGCGGGCTATTCGCTGGGTGGTGCCGACCTGCTGCGCCGGGCCATGGGTAAGAAGATCAAGGCGGAGATGGACACCCAGCGGGCCATGTTCGTGGAAGGATCCTTCGCTCGCGGCACGGCGAAGGCCCATGCCTCCGAGGTCTTCGACACCATCGCCAAGTTCGCGGGCTATGGGTTCAACAAATCCCACGCCGCCGCCTATGCCCTCGTTGCCTATCAGACGGCCTATCTGAAGGCCAACTACCCCGTGGAGTTCATGGCCGGCACCATGACCTACGACATGCATAACACCGACAAGCTGGCGACCTTCAAGGTCGAGTTGAAGCGCCTGAAAATTCCCCTTCTGCCGCCGGATGTGAATACCTCCATGGCTCGGTTCGACGTGCAGGATGGGGCGGTGCGCTACGCCCTGGGGGCCCTGAAGAACGTCGGCGAGAGCGCCATGGAGGCCCTGGTGGCCGAGCGAAAGCGCGGGGGGCTCTTCAAAGATGTCGCCGATTTTGCCAAACGGTTGGACAGCAAAGTGGTCAACAAGCGCTTGTTGGAAAACCTGATCAAGGCGGGGGCCTTGGATAGCCTGGATCCAGATCGGGCCAAGTTGCTGGGCAATGTGGATGTGATCATGCGCCATGCCCAGGCGGCGGCCCAGGACCGCTCCTCCAGTCAGGTCAGCCTGTTTGGAGGGGGGGGCGCCGCCGAACCCCCCATGAAGCTGCGGGATTGTGACCCCTGGTCTGTGACCCACAAGCTTGCCGAAGAGCGGGATGCCATGGGCTTCTACCTTTCGGCCCATCCCTTGGACGTCTACGGCGACGCCCTGGAACGCTTGGACGTGGTGCCCATCGAGGCCCTGGCCGGGCATTTGCGCAATGGTGGCAATGGGTCGGTCAAGCTCGCCGCAACCCCCGGTGCCCGAAAGGAGCGTACTGGGAAGAATGGAAGCCGCTATGCCTTCCTGGAACTCTCCGATGCCTCGGGTACCTGCGAGAGCATGGTTTTTTCCGAAGTCCTCGCCGTTTCCCGGGAGCTGATGGATTCGGGCAAGCCCCTGTTGGTGCGGGCCGATGCGCGTCTGGAGGGGGAAGACGTGCGCCTTCTCGCCCAGGGGATTGAGTTGCTGGACACTGCTGTGGCGAGATCGACCAGTCGCATCAAGATCATTTTTTCCGACTCGGGGCCGGTCGCGCGCATCCAGGACATTATTGCCAAGGACGGTCCGGGCAACCGGGATGTCACCCTCGTCGCGGACCTGGGGGACAAAGAAGTGGAAGTTCGACTGGCTGGTCAGTTCGCACTACGCGCAGAAACCCTGTCAAAATTACGGGATTTGCCGGGAATTCGACAAGTGCGAGAGGTATGATGCAAAGGATGTATTTTAAGTTTTACATATATCCAAAGTAACCCATATGAAAATCCATCTACCCAAAGTTCAACCCTAACTAGATTGTCTCCTAACGGGCAGCTTTGTGAAGCCTCCGGGTCAGGAGCTGGGACTGTGTTGGGGGATGGACATGCTTAAAAACCAAGGAATTGCGACCAAGATTTCGGTGATCATAGGAATCATGGTCTTAGCGCTCGTCGCGTCGGTCGGGATCATGCTGGAAACCGAATACAACGCCTTGCGGAAGGAGCGGATCTATTTGACCAAATCCCTCGCCGGGACGGCGGCGAAGATTGGTGAGTTGTTTTCCGCCAAGGTGTCCCTGGGCGAAATGAAGCAGGACACGGCCTTCAGACTTTGGAAGGATGTCGTCGGTGCCATGCGCTATGGTGATGGGGACTATCTCTTCGCAAATGGGGAGGATGGAACAAGTCTGGTCCACCCTCGTTCGGAAATGATTGGGACGAACCTTTCCGGGCTCACGGATCCGAACGGTGTCTTGATCACCCAAAGTATGATGGATGCAGCCAGCTCTGGACCGGACGGAGGCATGGTTTTTTATCAATGGGCGAAGGAAAAAGGCCGGAAACCCGTCGACAAGGTGAGTTGGATGACGCCTGTTCCGGCCTTCGAAGCCGCCGTCGGAACCGGCGTCTACGTGGATGATGTGGTCGATACCTTTATGCATTCCCTGCGGCTGGCGCTTGGCGTGGGGGGGGTGTTTACCTTCGCTGCTTTGATGGTCGTGCTGTTGATCTCAAAGGATATGACCAAAGTGCTGGGTGATTTGGTCTCCCGCATGGGGCGGATCGCTGGGGGCGAGTTCAATATCCCGATCCCCGGCGCGGATCGGGGTGACGAGGCGGGCGCCATCGCTCAAGCCCTCGAGGTCTTTCGCGAACGCGTGTCCGAGGCCGAGCGCATGCGCGCAGAACGCGCGGATATGGCGGTGAAAGCGGAGGGGGAGCGTAGGGCGCATCTCGCTCAACTGGCCAAGACATTTGAGGAGTCGGTTGATGGGGTGGTGCGAACCGTCGCGAATGGGGCCAAGGGACTGCTCGCCGATGCCCAATCGATGTTCGAGCTGGCCAGCGGGACACAAAGCCGAGCCTCAGCCTCGCTGACTATGACCGAAAGCAATCAGTCGAGCTTCCACTCGGTCGTCTCGGCGTCCGAAGAGCTGTCCGCATCCATTCGCGAGATCAGCTCACAGACGGAACGGGCGCGGGTCACCAGCCAATCTGCGGTTGAGGCCGCAGAAAGTTCGTCAGTGCGTGTGAATGGATTGGTCGCCGATGCCGAGAAGATCGGCGAGGTCATCACCTTAATTGAGGATATTGCCAGTCAAACAAACCTGTTGGCCTTGAACGCGACGATTGAAGCGGCGCGGGCGGGCGAGGCAGGCAAGGGCTTCGCCGTTGTTGCGAATGAGGTCAAGAGCCTGGCCAACCAAACCCAGCGGGCGACCGATGACATCCGCAATCAGATCGAGCGGGTGCGGACGTCCGTCACTGCGGCAGCCATGGATATCGGAGGTATTCGCAAGGTGATCCATGAGATTGCCGAGGCGGCCTCGGCAATCGCCGCAGCCATCGAAGAACAGGGCACGGCCACCAACGCGATCTCCGGCAATGTTCAGGAGGTAATGGAAGGATCCCGCGCCTTAAGCCGAAACATCCGCACGGTCGCCGATGCCGCTGTCACCACGGAACAGACGGCGGACAAGTTGCGGTCTGCCTCACAGGATATGGGGCGGGCCTCTGAAAGCCTGGGATCTGAAGTGCGTGGCTTTCTGGATCATCTACGGAAGGAGTAGGGGGAGAGGGGGCTACGGCCCTGCCACTCACATGACCGATTTGTCCGGCATATCTGTCTGTAAAAAAAGGCAGATATGCCGGGAAGGCGGCCCCCAACAGGCACTGATACTGTATTTGTGGTGCATGACAATATTAAAATCTCATATTCTTGTGAAATACGCCTACAAACGCTGTCCGTTGAGACCTATTGTTTCCCAAACATTGTTTTGATGAGTGCTTCTCGCCAGAAGCCGGATTCGTCATGGGGAAAATATGCTTAAACATCAAGGAATCGCGATCAAGCTATCGGTGATCGTCGGAATTATGATGGTTGCCCTTATTGTCTCTGTTGGTCTTACTCTAAAGAGTGGATATGATGCGATGCTCCTTGAGCGGGTGTATCTAACCCAATCCATCACGGGGACCGCAGCGAAGATTGGCGAAATGCTCGCCAACAAGGTTGCCGCCAAAGAGATGGATCAAGAGACCGCTTTTGGGCTCTGGAAGGATGTCGTGAATGCCATGCGCTATGGCGACGGCGACTATGTGTTCATCGATGGATATGACGGGACATTTGTTGTTGCGCCTCGTCCGGATTTGGTCGGGAAAAACATGCTTGGCGTCAAAGGGCCCGACGGCACCTTTGTGACCAAGCGGATGATTACAATGGCCAAGTCTGAGCCAGAAGGCGGAATGGTTGACTATACATGGGCCAAGGAAAAGGGGAGCGATCCGGTCGATAAGGTCAGTTGGGTGAAGGCTGTTCCCGCGTTTCAGGCGGTTGTGGGGACGGGTGTCTATGTGGACGATGTGACGAAGAGATTTGTTGGCGCCTTGGGTGTTGCTTTTGGGGTCGGTGCGTTTTTTTCCGTCCTCGCTTTGAGCGTTGCATTTTTCATTTCCAAAGACATGACCTCCGTTCTCCGAAGTCTGGCCTCCCGCATGGGACAGATTGCGTCAGGTAATTTAGCGCTGGCCATTCCCGGTTCAAGTCGGGGAGACGAGGCGGGGTCCATGGCCAAGGCCCTCGAAGTCTTCCGGGAAAAAGTGGCAGAGGCTGAAGATCTGCGCAGGGAGCGGGCCGAACTGGAAGCCAAGTCTGAACAGGCCCGCAAGGCGCATTTGGTCCAACTGGCCAGCACCTTCGAGGAGTCCGTCGATTCGGCGGTGCGCACCCTGGCCAATGGGGTCAAGGAATTGCGGTCCGATGCGCATTCCATGTTTGATCTGGCTTGCGATACCCAAACCCGGGCGGTGGACTCGCGGGAGATGAATGAGAAAAACCAATCGAGTTTCCAAACGGTCGCTTCTGCCTCCGAAGAGTTATCAGCTTCCATTCGCGAAATCGGGTCGCAGACCGAACGGGCTCGACTCACCAGCCTCTCCGCCGTTGAGGCTGCGGAAAGCTCTTCGGTGCGCGTGAATGGATTGGTGGCTGACGCTGAGAAAATCGGAGAGGTCATCACCCTGATTGAGGACATCGCCAGCCAGACCAACCTGCTGGCCCTGAACGCGACGATCGAAGCGGCGCGGGCGGGCGAATCCGGCAAGGGCTTCGCGGTGGTGGCCAATGAAGTGAAAAGCCTGGCCAACCAAACCCAGCGCGCAACCGATGATATCCGCAATCAGATCGAGCGGGTGCGGAGCTCGGTTACCGCAGCTGCGTCGGATATTGGGAACATCCGCAAGGTGATCCATGAAATCTCGGAGGCTGCGTCCGCGATTGCCGTAGCCATCGAAGAGCAAGGTGCCGCAACCAGTGAGATTTCCCGCAACGTGCAGGGGGTGATGGAAGGATCTGGAGACGTGGGGCGAAACATTCATACGGTCGCCGAAACGGCGGTCACCACCGAACAGACGGCGGATAAAGTGCGGACGGCTTCCCAGGAGATGGAGCAGGCCTCAGAAAGCCTGAGGACAGAAGTGCATCGCTTCCTGGAGCACTTGCGTCAGGGATAAGCGGGTCGGGAGGATCCCCTATCGGTCGAGTGTGCCCGAAGGGCCAGTGTTCCCACCAAGGGGAGGGGCCTCCAGTGCCTGCCTAAACCCCTCCGCGAGGGGGCCGCGTAAAGGACTTGCATTGTGGGGTGGGGGCGTTTAAAAGCCCCCCATCACACACGCGAGGTTCGCGGCCGTCCAGAGACTATCTGGTGCGGCCGTTCCGGTGTCGGTACTGAGCTCTCTCGATAGGGACCTGTTCGACTCAAAGCCATCGCGGAGGTTCAACCGGAAAAGAGGAAATAGCCACCATGGCCCTCCCCACGTTTTCCATGCGCCAGCTTGTCGAAGCTGGCTGTCACTTCGGTCACAATACCCGCCGCTGGAATCCCAAGATGGCGCCGTACTTGTACGGCGTACGCGACAATGTGCACATCATCGATCTCCAGCAGACCGTGCCCATGTTGTACCGCAGCATGCAGGCCGTCCGCGAAGTGACCGCCGCCGGTGGCCGCGTGCTATTCGTCGGCACCAAGCGCCAGGCACAGTCGATCGTCGCCGAACAGGCCCGTCGGTGCGGTCAGTACTACGTGAACCACCGGTGGTTGGGCGGTATGCTGACCAACTGGAAGACCATTTCCCACTCCATTAAGCGCCTGCGCGAGTTGGAAGAGCGGTTCTCTGCCGGTGAGCTTCAGGGCTTGACCAAGAAGGAGCAACTCAACCTGTCCCGCGAAAAGGACAAGCTGGACTTGGCTCTGGGTGGCATTAAGGATATGGGCGGTCTGCCCGACATGCTGTTTATTATCGATACCGTGAAGGAAGGTCTGGCCGTCAAGGAAGCCAATAAGCTTGGTTTGCCGGTCGCTGCGGTGATCGACTCCAATTCTGACCCCGCCGGAATTTCCTTCCCCATTCCGGGCAATGACGACGCCATCCGCTCAATCCAGACCTATTGCGAGTTGATCGCCGGTGCGGCCCTGGATGGGATCCAGGCACAGCTTGGTGGCGCAGGCATTGATGTGGGCTCTTTCGAAGAAGCCCCGGTCGAAACGGCGCTCAGCGAAGAAGCTCCGGCAGGAGCGGGTGAGGCCGAAGGCGAGCAGCCGTCCGCTTAAGAGGGGCGTTTCCGCCGAACGGGCGCGATGACATGCGTTGGGATGGCGGCGGCTTAAGGCGCCGCCATCTTTTTGAATGCTGTCCTTTTTGATTACCGTCCACGTTCCCCGGATCGCCTGTGGGAGTGGGCGCATTTCCTCGCGCGCGGCCCAAGCCATGGGGCCCGTGTTCTGACCGACCACCGAGAGAGGATTTCCAATGGCCGAGATCACCGCCGCCCTCGTCAAGAGCCTTCGCGAGAAGACCGGCGCGGGCATGATGGACTGTAAAAAAGCCCTGAACGAGACCGCTGGCGACATCGACGGCGCAGTCGATTGGTTGCGCACCAAAGGGTTAGCTGCCGCCGCCAAGAAGGCGGGTCGGACCGCCGCTGAAGGTCTGGTCGGCTTGGCCACCGATGGCACCAAGGGTGCAGTGGTTGAAATGAACTCCGAAACCGACTTCGTCGCCCGGAACGAGACGTTTCAGGAGGCGGTCTCCACCTTGGCAAGTCTGGCTCTGAAGGCCGACGGAGACCTGGATCGGTTGAAGGCTGAAGCGTTCCCGGGTGGGGAAGGGCGCAGCGTCGAAGAGCAGGTGACGCACCTGATTGCCACGATCGGCGAAAACATGCAGCTTCGTCGCTCTGCTGGCATTTCCGTGGATCAGGGTGTTGTTTCTTCCTATGTTCACACCCAGGTCGCTCCGGGACTTGGTAAAATTGCCGTGCTGGTGGCTCTGAAGTCCGCCGCAGATCCTGCTAAGCTTGATGAGGTTGGCCGTCAGATCGCCATGCATGTGGCTGCTGCCAATCCCATGTTCGCCACCGTGTCCGAAATCGACCCTGCTGTTATCGAACGCGAGCGTGCTGTCTTGACCGAGAAGGCCAAGGAGCAGGGTAAGCCCGACAATATCATCGAGAAGATGGTTGAGGGTGGCCTGAAGAAGTTCCAGAAGGAAATCGTGTTGACCGAGCAGGTCTTTGTCATTGACGGAGAAAGCACCATCGCCAAAGTGCTGGAAAAAACCGGCAAGGATCTGGGCGCTGCCATCGAGCTCAGCGGATTCGTCCGCTTCCAACTGGGTGAGGGCGTAGAGAAGGAAGAAGGCGATTTCGCCGCAGAAGTGGCTGCGCAACTGAACAAGTAAGGGGGTGGGCGGCCTTCGGGCCGCTCATGTCCATGTGGACTTCGGTCTGGAAAAAAGCGACGTTGGCCGTCGGGTTTGGGACTCTTAAGATCCGAGCCGACGGCCGCTTCGCCATCGGCACTATGGGGCGTCGGTGGCTGTGGTGTGTCTTTTAAAAGAAGCAGGACCGCAGGTACCGGGGTGTCCCGCTTACGGTCAAACGCGGCGAAGGGATAGACGAGATGACCGAGGGTACGGGAACGGCCGGCAAACCGATCTATCAAAGAGTTCTGCTGAAATTGTCCGGCGAAGGTCTGTTGGGAGACAAGGAATTCGGCTTGGACTTGGCCATGGTCGAGCGCGTGGCCGGTGAAGTGAAAGCAGCCCATGAGCGGGGCATTCAGGTGTGTCTGGTCATCGGTGGAGGGAACATTTTCCGGGGTGTCTCCACCGCTGCCAAAGGCATGGACCGGACCAGTGCCGACTACATGGGGATGCTGGCGACGGTCATGAACTCGCTCGCCGTTCAGAACGCCTTGGAAAAATTAGGCGTTCAAACACGGGTCCAGTCGGCCATTCCCATGTCCATGGTCTGCGAGCCCTATATCCGTCGACGGGCCGTCCGGCACATGGAGAAAGGGCGGGTTGTCATTTTTGCCGCTGGGACGGGAAATCCCTTTTTTACCACAGATACTGCTGCGGCTTTGCGCGCCGTGGAGATGAACTGCGATGCGCTGTTCAAGGCCACACAGGTTGACGGAGTCTATTCTGCAGACCCCAACAAGGATCCCTCGGCGAAGCGCTTTGACCGCCTGACTTTCTCCGAGGTGCTGACTCGCGACCTCCGTGTTATGGATACCTCCGCCATCGCCTTGGCGCGAGAGAACAACATCCCTATAGTGGTCTTTTCCCTGCATTCCCCGGGGGCTCTGGCTCAGGTGCTGGAGCGTAGAGGCTTGTTCACGGAAATCTGCCCCGATAGTGACCAGGAGTAATAACAGTGTCCGAAGACGCACAAAGCTTTGAAGATCTGAAGGCCGACCTGAAACATCGTATGGATGGTGCGGTTGAGGTTCTACGGAAGGAATTCTCAGGTCTGCGGACCGGTCGGGCTTCTGTCAATTTGCTCGATCCCGTCATGGTGGAAGCCTATGGGCAGGCTATGCCGCTCACGCAGGTTGCCACCGTCAGTGTTCCTGAGCCCCGCATGATCAGTGTTCAGGTCTGGGATCGTAGCATGGCGAAGGCTGTCGACAAGGCCATTCGCGATGCTGGTTTGGGGCTCAACCCGGCGTCCGATGGTCAGCTTATCCGCGTTCCCATTCCTCCGCTGAATGAAGAGAGGCGCATCGAGTTGACCAAGGTTGCGGGCAAATATGCCGAGCAGGCCAAGGTTGCGGTGCGCAACGTGCGTCGGGATGGCATGGATCAATTGAAGAAAATGGAAAAGGACGGTGTCATCAGCCAGGACGAACACAAAAAGTTCGGTGTTGATGTCCAGGCCCTGACCGATGCAACCATCAAAAAGATGGATGAATCCCTGTCACACAAGGAACAGGAGATCATGCAAGTCTGATGTTGACCGATTCCGCCAAAGACATGGGGGATGGGAATGCATTCCTGCATGTGGCCATTATCATGGATGGTAATGGCCGTTGGGCCAAGGCGCGCAGTTTGCCCCGCACGGCGGGGCATAAGCGAGGTGCCGAATCTGTGCGTGCAGTGGTGGAAGCTGCACCGGAGTTGGGAATCACCCATCTGACGCTTTTCGGGTTTTCCTCGGAGAATTGGAAGCGGCCTGAAGGGGAGGTTGGAGACTTGATGGGACTCCTGCGCCTCTATCTTTCCAAGGAAGTTCGGGGCCTGCACCGGAATAATGTTCGCCTGCGGATCATCGGCGACCGGACCCGCTTTTCGCAGGAAATCGTTACCCTCATCGAAAAGGGTGAGGATCTGACTCGGGATAATTCGGGACTGCAGTTATCCATCGCTCTGAATTACGGTGCGCGCATGGAATTGGTCGAGGCGGCCAAAACCATGGCGCGGGACGCCGTCGCGGGAAAATTGGATCCAGATGGTCTGGACGAGGAGCGTTTTGCGGGATATCTGCTCACGTCGGACCTTCCTGACCCTGATGTTCTTGTCCGAACCAGTGGCGAGCAACGCATCAGTAATTTCCTTCTCTGGCAATGCGCCTACACGGAATTGGTCTTTACACCGGTGCTTTGGCCGGATTTCGGGCGGGAAGCCCTCTCTCAAGCTCTCGTGGATTATCGGAACAGAGACCGCCGGTACGGGGGACTGTAAACGGTCTTCCGCGCGGCATGACGATCGGCAGCAGGGAGATTTAAGAAAGCGTCCGGGGAGGACCCGTTGCTTAAGACACGTATTTTTTCGGCTTTGATCATGGCGCCGCCAACCCTGGCCGCGGTGTATTTCGGAGGTCTGTGGTTTCTCCTTCTCTTGGCCTTGACCGGGGCCGTGATGGGATGGGAATGGGTTCGCCTTTGTCGAGGAGGGGTAAGGGGGACCGATTGGATGGTGCCTCCCCTGATGGCTCTGGCCGGAGTGTTTGGTGGATTTGATCCTCTTTGGGTGATCACAGGATTGCTCTCTGCTACGGGGATCTTGTGGGGTTATCAACCCGCAGGACAATGCCGCGACGGGAGCCCCCATGGAAGTCGTTGGGTGGCCTTGGGGCTGTCATACTGGGGAATTCCGTTGGTTTGTCTGGCCTGGATCCGCCAACAAGGGGGATGGGAGACGGCCTATTGGATTTTGGCCGTTGTCTGGGCTACGGATATCGGTGCCTATGCCTTTGGGCGTTTAATCGGTGGGCCTAAGCTTGCCCCGGGCCTCAGCCCCAATAAGACCTGGGCGGGCTTGATTGGGGGGATGCTTTGCGCATTCGCTTTTGGGTGGGGCGGGGCCCTTCTTGTTGAATCAAAGGGGTCTGTTTCCCCGTGGTTCGTCGCTTTGGCGCCACTCTTGGCCGTTGTCTCCCAGATGGGCGACTTGGCGGAATCCGGAATCAAACGTCGCTTCGACGTGAAGGATTCGAGTAATATCATACCTGGCCACGGGGGTATCTTAGACCGCGTGGATGGTTTGATGGCCATTATGCCGGTTATGGCCCTGGTATTGGCCTTTCTAGGCGATGAGATGGGATTGTACTGATGAACTCTGATCTGACCACGGGATGTCCCCGACGCATTTCGATCCTGGGGTCCACCGGATCCATCGGGAAGAGTACCATTGACTTGATTGAACGAGACCCGGATGCCTACCATGTGGTTGCCTTGACCGCGAATGGTAGCGCGGAAGCTTTGGCCGCCCAAGCCATAGCGCTGAAAGCAGAAGTCGCTGTTGTCGCTGATCCTGCGGCCTTTGTGCGGTTGAAGGAGGCTTTGGCCGGGTCTGGGATTGAGGCCGCTGCGGGGCCTGATGCGGTGCGCGAGGCTGCCGCACGCGAAGCGGATTGGGTTATGGCCGCGATCGTTGGCGCTGCGGGCCTGGAGCCGACCCTTGCCGCTGTGGAGCGCGGGGCGACGGTGGCCTTGGCCAACAAGGAATGTCTTGTGTGCGCTGGCGATCTGTTTATGGCCGAAGTGAAGCGCTATGGAGCGACCCTTCTCCCCGTGGATTCGGAACATAATGCCATTTTCCAGGTCTTTGACTTTGATAGAAAAGATCGCATCGAGAAAATTCTTTTGACGGCTTCGGGGGGGCCCTTCAGGGATTGGTCGCGGGACCAGATGGCTGTTGCGACTCCCGAACAAGCTATCGCTCATCCCAATTGGTCCATGGGCGCCAAAATTAGCGTCGATTCTGCTTCCATGTTCAACAAAGGGCTCGAATTCATCGAGGCTCACCATATTTTCGGCCTCGGGGCAGACCGCATTGAAATCCTGGTGCACCCCCAGTCGGTGGTCCACTCAATGGTTGCTTATGTGGATGGCTCCGTTCTGGCTCAGCTGGGTTCGCCTGACATGCGGACACCCATTGCCTACAGTCTGGCTTGGCCTGATCGCATGGTTGCTCCTGTGCCCCGGCTGGATTTCGCTGCATTGGGCAGACTTGATTTCAGGGCGCCGGACCCGGAGCGCTTCCCCGCCATCCGCATCGTGCGTGAGGCTTTGGAACGAGGGGGAGGGGCGCCAACAGCCATGAATGCCGCGAACGAGGTCGCTGTGGATCGGTTCCTGAATAGGGAGGTCGGATTCCTTGATATTCCGGTGGTGGTCGAGGAAACGATAGAGGAAATAATGTCCGGGCCTCTGGGGACGCAGACCGTCGACCGGTTGGATGCAGTCCGCGCCGTTGACAGCGAAGCTCGGATCGTCGCGGCTCGACGGTCCGCTCGGAGAAGATTCGCTGCTGCTTGATGGCCGACAGGCTTGGGTCTGCCAAGGCGAGTCTCTCTGGTTACTGGCCTTCCCAGATTTCGGAGCTATCGGATCGCCAAGCAGTCGGGCGTGAATACTCCGGAATGGCTCTTCTATGACCCCCTGGTCACCGGCCTATGGTTGACTGTCCCATACGCGGGCTCGCCCTGGAGGGCGAGGAGTGCTAGAGTCGTCCGAGATCATATTCGGGCGCGAATGCGCCCCAATATGATCTCGGACGACTCTAAAATTTATACAATCAGAGTCAAACTGGGCCAGCTTGACTCTAGAAGCTTAGGCTTCAGTGTTGGGGGATCCTGCCCTGCTGCGCGATATTTTTGAAGCGGAACACGAATGCTAGATCTGCTGCATACCTTGGTGTCTTTCGTCTGTGTCCTGACGGTGGTGGTTTTCGTCCATGAAATGGGACACTTTTTAGTTGCTCGCTGGAACGGTGTAAAGGTCGAGGTGTTCTCTATCGGGTTCGGTAAGGAACTGTTCGGCTTTAATGATCGCCGTGGGACTCGCTGGCGAGTGAGTGCGATCCCCATGGGGGGCTACGTGCGCTTCTTCGGTGATTCCGATGCAACCAGCACAACTCAAGACGCCGATGCTGTGGAGGAGATGGCCGAAGCTGATCGTGCCGTCTCTTTCCACCATAAACGGCTGGGGCAGCGGTTCGCCATTGTTGCCGCTGGGCCTTTGGCGAATTTCCTCTTTGCCATCATTGTCTTTGCCGGTTTTTTTATGACTTTTGGCCAATCGCGCTCCTTACCGGTGGTTGGGGAGGTCATGCCCGGTAGCGCTGCAGAGGAAAGTGGCCTGCTGCCTGGGGATCTGATCCTGTCCATTGACGGGACGACCGTGGAGCATTTCCAGGATGTGCAGCGTTTGGTGCCCCTGTCCAATGGAGAGCCTTTGGACGTGCTGGTCCGCCGGAAAGGCGCTGAGCGCCGCTTGACAGTGACGCCTCACATGGTCGATCTCGATGACGGCCTGGGGAATACGGTGAAGGTCGCACGTATCGGAATTCAAGTGAGCCTTTCACCGGATGACATGCGTCGCCTGGGACCTTTGGATGCCTTGGGCGCGGCGGTTTCGCAAACGTGGAGTCTATCGGCTGATACCCTGACCTATTTGGGGCAGATGATCTCCGGTGATCGCTCCACCGATGAGCTTGGGGGGCCTGTCCGGATCGCCAGGTTTTCGGGTAAAGCGGCAGAACGGGGGTTGGCCGATATTGTCATGTTTGTCGCCCTGTTGTCCGTTAACCTCGGGCTTATAAACCTTTTTCCCATTCCGATGCTCGACGGCGGACACTTGATGTTTTACACCTTAGAAGCTCTGCGGGGACGGCCTTTGACGGCGCGGGTCCAGGAGTATGGATTCAGGGTCGGGCTCGCCCTCGTTCTGGCACTGATGGTCTTCGCGACCTGGAATGATTTGAGCGTCCTGATCTGGTGACGCTTTCTAAAGGAAACACCCTTGTAATGGGTGGTTAGAGTCGGCCAACCCGAAATGGGCTGGCAAGCGAAGTCTCCCGGGAACCGGAGGCTGTTTAACGTGGGACGGATACGGAAAGTATGGGGAAGACCGTGAGGAACTTGACCGCGATCTTGAGGGCTATGGCCCTTACCTTACCCTTAGCGGCTATCATGACGCTGTATTCGTCCAACGGAGGGGGCGTTTCGGCGGCATTTGCCCAGGTCCCTGGGGGAACGATTGAACGCATTGTTGTCGAGGGAACGCAACGGATCGAACCTTCCACGGTGCGAACCTATATGGTGGTCCGGGAAGGGGATGCCTATGACCCATCCCGTGTGGACAAATCCCTGAAAAACCTTTTCGAGACCGGTTTGTTTGCAGACGTTTCCATTCGAAGGGAGGGAAATGTTCTTTTCGTCTCGGTCGTGGAAAACCCGATCATCAACCGGATTGCCTTCGAGGGTAACAGGCGTATCAAAGACGAGCAGCTTCAATCTGCGGTTCAGTTGCGGCCCCGTGTTGTCTTTACCCGTGCGAAGGTGCAGGAAGACGTTCAGCGCATCTTGGAGGCCTATCGTCGGTCCGGTCGTTACGCTGTTTCGGTCGATCCCAAGGTCATTCAACTGGAGCAAAACCGTGTTGATTTGGCTTTTGAGATTAACGAAGGTCCTTCGACAAGCGTGCGTCGTGTCTCCTTCGTTGGTAACAAAGTCTACAGCGATTCAGACCTTCGTGAAGTCATCGAGACCTCTGAGGAGGCTTGGTACCTGTTTCTATCGTCGACGGATACCTACGATCCAGATCGCCTGACCTATGACCGGGAGCTGCTACGGCGCTATTACCTGAAGAAGGGATATGCTGATTTCCAGGTGAAATCAGCCGTCGCGGAGCTGTCGCCGGATAGGGAAAACTTCTTTATTACCTTCACTGTCGACGAGGGGGAGCGCTACAAATTCGGGGAAATCGGCCTCGAAAGTACGCTGGAGGATCTGGACCCAGAAACTCTGCGCCAATTCATCGAATTTGATCCGGGCGACTGGTATAACGCAAACAAGGTGGAGGATGCCGTTCAGGCCCTGACCGAGGAGGTCGGGAATCTGGGGTATGCGTTTGTGGATGTTAAACCCATAGTCGATCGCGATGCGGAAAATAAAACCATCGGTTTGACATTCCAAATCGAGGAAGGTCCGCGGGTGTTCGTCGAACGCATCGACATCAAGGGCAATATTCGGACGTTGGATGAGGTTATACGCCGGGAGTTTCTGCTGGCCGAAGGGGATGCCTTCAATGCCGCTCGTTTGCGACGCTCCCGCCAGCGGGTTCAGGATCTGGGCTTCTTTGAAAAGGTTAACGTAACCAATGAGCCATCCCCGACCGCACCTGATCGCACGATCGTGAATGTCGAGGTCGAGGAAAAGTCTACGGGAGAAGTGAACTTTGGAGTGGGCTGGTCCTCTGCCGTCGGGGCTATCGTCGAAGTTGGGATGCGCGAGCGGAACTTGCTCGGACGTGCTCAAGACCTGAAGGTCAGTGTGTCCTGGGCCCAGCGCCGCAGCCAGATCGACATCAGCTTTACCGAGCCCTATTTCCTTGATCGCCGTTTGCGTGCGGGCTTCGATATCTACGCCGTCCAACGGGATTTGAAGAACGAGAGTTCTTACAATTACAGGACCTACGGAGGGGCCCTGCGTTTGGGCTACAACTACAACGAAGATTTGTCTCACCTGTTCAAGTACACCCTGGAATACAATGATATCACCGACATCGATAGTGATGCCTCTCAGTTCATTAAGGGTCAGGATCGCAAGACTTGGTTGTCTCAGTTGGGCCATACTCTGACCTACGATAGGCGGGACAGCAGGCTGAATCCCACAGAAGGGTATGTTGTTTCTTTGGGGAATGACCTCGCAGGACTGGGGGGGACAGAGTATTTCATTCGGTCTGATTTGAAGGGGGCTTATTACTTCCCGCTAGGAGATACCTTTGATTGGGATCCCGATTGGTCCCTGTCCTTCCGCGGATCGGCGGGTTATATCGCTGGTCTTGGAAAAGACGTGAATATCAACCAACGGTACAATCTTGGTGGCAGCAATTTGCGCGGCTTTGCGAGCGCGGGAGCGAGCCCGCGGGATAGTACCACCGATGATGCGTTGGGCGGTAATTGGGTGGCAACGGGCACGGCAGAGTTGGGTGTTCCCTTGGGGCTTCCCGATGAATATGGTCTTACGGGACGTCTGTTCACCGACGTCGGCGCAATTGGAGAGCCTGATTCCTTCGACTCTTCCTTAATGGACGGGTCTACCTCGCCTCGCTTATCCGTCGGCGCCGGTGTAACCTGGATTTCGCCTGTCGGTCCCATTTCGGTGGACCTGGGCTACCCCGTTATTAAGAAGGAGTTCGATGAAACCGAGCTCTTCCGACTTTCCTTTGGTTCGAGGTTCTAATATGGCTTTTCTGAAAGGCGCCCAGCCGTGGGTCGCGGCGGTTGTTCTGTCGCTTTGTCTTCCCGTTGCCGTGGCGCGAGCTCAGGCCGATCAGGCCTTTCCCAATTCCAACATTGGCGTGATTGACGATCAGAGTATTCTTATGGAGGCCAAAGCGGCGCAAGGCGCACGCGAGGACAGCCAAGCCTATGCGGCGAAGTATAGAGAGGAGGCCCGTAAGGACGAGCAAGTGATTCATGAGGCTCAAAGTGCCCTCGCTCGTGAGACGGACCAGGGCAGTGAGGCTTTCCGTAAAAAGCGCCAAGCTTTTGACAAGCAAGTGGCTGAATATCAGAAAAAGGTGACGAACCTGCGTCGGAACCTGGACAAGGCCCTCACACTGGCCCTGGATCAGGTTCAGTCGCGGATGTTTGATGTGGCCCGGGACGTGGCCGCTGAACGGGGCATTAATTTGGTTATGCGCCGTAGCCAATTGCTGCTGTTCGATCCCCGCATGAATCTGACCGAGGAGGTCTTGAAGCGGGTGAACGATAGTCTGCCTGCGGTTACCGTTCCCGATCCGGAAAGTCTTACCCGTAAAGAACAGTAGGGTCTGAAGTACGTCAGCTGGACGCGAATTCGGACTGTTGGGCGGGTATGACGGATTGAAATTCTCGGCGGAGGTGCCGAGGGCAGGAAAAGAGTGTGAAAGTTTCCTGAAATCCGTTAAAGCCTGACCTCGGCAACGGCATTGCGCCCGGTGGCCGAGCGGAGTGCCTTCTAGGGCCGTTTTGTCGTCGCGATGGAATGGGGATGGGAAAACTGTCCCCATTTTATCAATTTTGATTTGGGGCGGTTTGCTCTAGAGGTTGTTCACAGGATGGCCCGCCCCTGATCCAAAGGGGGGGGCAGTAAAGCTATTCGGGTGACCCGGTCGATCCGTGGTCGGTGTGTGTCGGTGGGGATCCGGGGTCTCGGGTCTTCAACGGGTTTCAAGGTCGCGGTCCCAGGGGGGCACCCGGGCAGTCGGCTTTTTGCAGGATGGGACGATTGGGAATGACTGAGACGGTTCAGGTGAACGGAGAGCAGGGGGACGGGATCGAGGGAAAGGTCACCGAAGTGGTGGATATTACCCGTATCCTTGACATGATCCCCCACCGTTATCCCTTTTTGATGGTGGATCGGGTCGTGGAGGTGAAACACGGCTACAGTGCGGTAGGCATCAAGAATGTCAGCATTAACGAGCCGTTCTTCCAGGGACATTTTCCCAACCAGCCCGTTATGCCCGGTGTGCTGATTATCGAGGCGCTTGCCCAAACAGCGGCTGTCCTGGTGGTTGAGACATTGGGAGCTAAGGCGGAAGGCAAGATCGTGTATTTCATGATCGTTGAGAACGCCCGTTTCCGGAAGCCGGTGGTTCCCGGTGACCAGTTGCGTTTGCATGTGACCAAGGAGCGGCACCGGGGCAATGTCTGGAAGTTCAAAGGGGAAGGGCGTGTCGACGGCGTATGCGTTGCCGAGGCCACGTTTGCGGCCATGATCGTGGATGAAGATGCCCAGCAGCAACTTTAGGGGCCCGAAGCGCAGTCCCTTGCGTCTGGCCCATGCCAAATCGCCTTCCTGCTAAACCGCCGTTCTGGTGGTTTCACACCGTTTGAAAGTACTCTTCCACCATGCCGAGCTTGCATCCAACCGCCATTATCGACCCTAAAGCTCAATTGGCCGACAGCGTCACGGTCGGCCCCTTTTGCACGGTCGGGCCTGATGTGGTTCTTGGTGAGGGGGTGGAACTGGTGAGTCATGTGGTTGTTGATGGACATACGACCATCGGAAAGGGGACAAAAGTTTTTCCCTTCGCCGCCATCGGGACCCCTCCCCAGGATCTGAAGTTCAACGGAGAAGTCACCCGCCTGGAGATTGGCGAAAACAACACCATCCGCGAACATGTGACCATGAATCCTGGAACCGACGGTGGCGGTGGGGTGACCCGCGTGGGATCCGGCGGATTGTTCATGGTTGGGGTTCATGTCGCCCACGACTGTTTGATTGGAGATCATGTGATCTTCGCCAATAACGTGGTTTTGGCGGGGCATGTTGAAGTGGACGATCATGTGGTCGTTGGCGGGCACGCGGCCGTCCACCAGTTTGTTCGCATCGGCAAGCACGCCATGATTGGCGGAGCGTCTGCTGTCGAGCGCGATATTATTCCCTTTGGGACGGTGATTGGCAATCGGGCGACTCTTCAGGGTATGAATGTGGTGGGGATGAAGCGTCGGGGGTTTTCCCGCGCAGAGTTGCACATCCTGCGCGATGCGATAAGGATCCTGTTCTCGGGCGACGAGGTGACCACTCAGATCCCGGTGATCGAAGCGACCTATCCCGAGTCCCCAGGGGTTGCCGAACTGCTTGCCTTCTTGCGCGGGGAGTCCAAGCGGGGCTTGATTCGCCCTGGCGAAGACGCTCAGGTCTGAGGCGATCGGGCGAAAGGAGTGCGCCCAGATGGATCCCTCCCATAGGACGATACCCTTGGCTCTTGTGGCCGGTGGGGGCAGTCTTCCCCTGAAGGTCTACGAGGCCTGCCGTCGGGTGGGGCGACCCGTCATCCTGATCGGGTTGACCGGACACGCCGACCCCAAGGATTGGCCAGACGAGGTGGAACAGATCTGGATCCGCCTGGGTAAGGCCGGAGGGACGGGGCAGGGGCTCATGGATCGGGGGATCGACCACATTTGTTTGGCCGGACATGTGCGGCGGCCCAGTCTGACCAGTTTGTGGCCGGATCTCCGGACCGCTCAGTTTTTGGCTAAAGTCGGGGCCGCAGCTTTGGGTGATGATAGTCTGCTTAAGGTGATCCTCAAGGAACTGGAAAGCGGGGGCTTTGTTATCGAAGCGCCGGACCAGATTTTGGGAACGGACTCCGCTCAGCTGGGCCAGCGGGGTATACACCAACCCGACGCAATCGGGCTGGCCGATCTGCGCCATGCCTTCACCGTGGCCAAGGCCTTGGGTGCCTTGGACGTGGGGCAGGGCTGCGTTTGCCAACAAGGGATGGTATTGGCTTTGGAAACCATCGAGGGGACAGACGCCATGGTCGCCCGGGCCGGAGAGCTGCGGCGGGGCGGTCCCGGCGGTGTGCTGGTCAAGGTCGCCAAGCCTGAGCAGGACCACCGGGTAGATAAACCCACGATCGGCCCTCGCACGGTGAGGACTGCCCATGCCGCAGGCTTGCGGGGCATTGGCTATGAGGCCGGGGCCACCATCCTTCTTGATGCCGATGAGGTGGTCGCCTTGGCCGATAGTCTGGGCTTGTTTGTCGTTGGCCTAACCGCGAAGGAACAAGCGTGAACAAGGAAGCGGCGATCGAAGGCACAGAGGAAGCTCCGCTGATCTTTATAATCGCTGGCGAGCCCTCCGGGGACCAGTTGGGCGCCCATTTGATGGAAGGCTTGCGGGCGGAGACGGGGGGACAGGTTCGGTTTGCCGGTGTCGGCGGTGATCGCATGGCCGAACAAGGGCTGGATAGTCTGGTTCCCCTGGCGGAGCTTTCCATCATGGGTTTTTTGGAGGTGGTGCCGAGCATTCCCCGCATCCTGAAACGGGTGCGGGAAACGGTGGAGGCCATTCGTTCCCTTAGGCCTGCCGTTGTCGTTACCATCGATTCCTGGGGGTTCACTGGTCGGGTGCATAAGGCTCTCATCGAAGAGGGCATCGAATGTCCTCGGGTTCATTACGTTGCCCCGATGGTATGGGTCTACAAGCCGGGGCGGGTCCATAAGGTGGCCGCCCGTGTGCACCATCAAATGTGCCTTTGGCCCTTTGAACCCGCCCTGTTTGAAGCCGCAGGTCTGTCTTCGAGCCATGTGGGTCATTCGATTATTGAAACAGGAGCTGGTGGGGGAGAGGGGGCCGCTTTCCGGCGCCGCCATGGGGTGCCAGAAGATGCGCCCTTACTCGCGGTTCTGCCCGGCAGCCGACGGGGGGAGGTCCGCCAGATGCTGCCTGTCTTCGCCCAGGCCGTGGCGCGGATCCAACGAGTCCATCCCAATCTATATGTGGTTCTGCCGACCCTGGGGCACCTGCGTGATGACGTGGAAAAACAGGTTGCGTCCTGGCCTTGCCCGGTCGCGGTGGTGACGTCCGTTGAGGATAAATACGACGGCTTCGCCGCTTGTTCCGTAGGCATCGCTGCTTCGGGGACGGTCAGCCTCGAATTGGCCTTGGCTCGGGTTCCCCACCTGATTGCCTACAAGGCCAATTGGGTCAGTGCGGCGATCTTCTCGCTCTTTGTGAAGGTTCGTTTCTTCGACATGGTGAATATCCTGCTTGACCGGGGGGTGATCCCGGAATTGTTGCAGCACCGGTGCACCCCTCGACGGGTCGCGGATCAGGCTTTGGTCTTGATGGTCGATGGGATAGAGCGGGAAACCCAGTTGGAGGACATGGCACGGGCGGTGAACCTGTTGCGGGGCGATGGCTCTCCCCCTTCGCGCCAAGCGGCGCGTCAGGTCTTGGCCCACCTAAAACCGGTAGGTTAGAGTGAAACACAGTACACGACAGTGTCTCGTGTTTTTTTGGGCGATTGCCCAAACTCCCATTTCTCTTTTATACTCTGTGTCCTCGAACATCCGGAAAACCTGCTTCGCCGTTTCTGGGCCCTGTCCAGACCCGCAAAGGTCACGGACCCTTTGATCCCAAATGGGGGGCCGGGGCCTCAGACCCCGGTGGGGGACGGGGCAAAGCCCCGTGACTGGCCCCCCCCTGTTGTGTACCGTGACCATGAAATGGCGCAACTCGATCTCGACACACTGCTAGAGCATGTTGCGTGAAACATGATTCACGCAACATGCTCTAAACCTCTGACATTGAAGCAAATCGTCACGCCTACGGCGTGCGTTCCACCCGTCGCAATCTGTTCCAGATTGCTCGGGATTTGCTCTAAGGCCCGCGCCCTGGCATCGGGATGAACGGCAAGCGGTTCCGCCGGATCGTGACAGCAAGGGCGAGGACACAGCAACCACCCAGGGCACTCCATAGACCATCAAATAGATAGGATCTCGGGCCAAAGGTCGCGTAAAGGGAGCCGGCCAGGGTGATGGCTCCCCCAACCAAGGCGCCCATGCAGATGGCCGAATAGAGTGCCTGGGCTCTGCCTGAGAGTTCCGGTGGGATGGTGCGGGCCAGATGGAACATGGCTCCCAAATGGGCCGCACCGAAAGTTCCGGCGTGCAGGACCTGGGTGACACCCATGACCCAAGGGTCGGCCGTAACGGCCATCAACGGCCAGCGGATCACGCCAGACAGGGCCGCCAGACCCATGAGAGCCAGGGGTGGGACCCGGGCAAGAACCCTCTTGGCGTAGAGGAACAGAAAGACTTCCGCAACCACGCCTTCGGCCCAGAGGAGGCCAATCGTTCGACCGTCCAGGCCAGCGTTCAGCCATCGGATACTGCCGAAGGCGTAATAGGTGGCGTGTCCGGCCTGGATCAAGCCGCCCGCGCCCAAGAAGAGCAGAAAGCGCCGATCGGTGAGCAGGCGTCGCATGCCGCCCGGTTCCCTCTTGGTCTCGGGCGGGCCCTCCGGAAGCCCCAAGGTGGTCAGGGTGACGCAGCCGAGTAATCCGACGATGACCCAAATCACCGGATCCGCGCCCCACTGGTCGATCACCGGACCCAGGCCCATGGAGACAGCGATAAAGGCCAGGGACCCCCAAAGCCTCGCCCGGCCATAATCCACGCCCTTATCCCGGACTGCGCGGATGGCGGTGGCTTCGATTAAGGGGTTGAGGGATCCATGCAATCCGGTTGCCAGCACGGCGATGGCAAGAATGGCCCAGAAGGAAGTGAGTTGGGACAGGGATGCGTAGAGCGCCAGGGCCAGGGCCGCAATCCCGAACATCAGCGGGCGAATCCGCCCCAGACTATCGGCCAGATGTCCCACGGCGGGGTTGATCACCAGTTTGGACCAGACCGCCGCGCCGGCAATGACGCCGATCTGGTCGGGTGTCAGACCCCGGCTTTTCAGCCAGACCGGCCAATAGGGCAGCATGACCCCGATCACGGCGAAAATTCCCGCGTACAAGGCAGAAAGCCGCAAGGCGATCATGGGGTATGCCCTTCAGAGTCTAAGGGGGGCTCAAGTGATTGATTGCGCGTCCATTGGAGAGTACCAATGAGGAACCAAGCGGGTGGGCTCCAAGCCCGAATCCAAGGAACCGCTGGTCCAATGTATTGGAGAGGAAAGGTCCACCCTACCATGACGTCCCCTACCCAGAATGGCCCTACCCAGAATGGCCCTACCCAGAATGGCCCTACCCAGAATAACCCTACCCAGAATAACCCGTACCAGATTGGCCTTGACCGGAATTCGGCCAACTCCGTCCCCCTGACCCCCTTGGGCTTTCTGGAACGTGCTGCCATGGTGTATCCTGACCGTGCCTCTGTGGTCCATGGAAAACGCCGCTATACCTGGGCGGACACCTATGCCCGAGCGCGCCGGTTGGCCTCTGCCCTCAAAGCGCGGGGCATCGGGTTCGAGGATACGGTGGCGGTGATGGGGGCCAATACACCCGAGCTATACGAAGCCCATTATGGCGTGCCCATGGTCGGCGCCGTGTTGAATGCTTTGAATGTGCGGCTGAATGCCGATGAAGTCGCCTTCATTCTGAATCATGGGGAAGCCAAGGTGCTGATCGCTGACCGGGAGTTCTCGCCGGTGGTGAAGGAGGCCTTGACCAAGTTGGACAACGTGCCCCTGGTGATCGACATTGCCGACAGCGAATATGACGGCCCCGGCGACTGCCTGGGGGAGATGGACTACGAGGCCTTCCTGGCCACCGGTGACCCGGATTTCGAGTGGCGGTATCCGGCCGACGAATGGGAGGCCATTACTCTCAACTACACCTCGGGCACCACGGGTAACCCCAAGGGCGTGGTTTACCACCACCGGGGTGCCTATCTGAATGCCCTGTCCAATATCATCACCTGGGGTATGCCGCATCATGCCATCTACCTGTGGACGCTGCCGATGTTCCACTGCAATGGCTGGTGCTTCCCCTGGACCATGGCGGCCAACGGCGGGACCAATGTGTGCCTGCGACGGGTCTCCGCAGCGAATATCTTTAATGCCATCGCCGACGAGGGCGTGACCCATTTCTGCGGTGCCCCCATCATCCTGGGCTTTCTGATCAACGCCAAGGAAGGTGAACGGAGGGACTTTAGCCATGCGGTGAACGTGATGACTGCGGCCTCTCCGCCACCGGCCGCGGTTCTTCAGAAAATGGAGGAAGATGGCTTCAAGGTCAGCCATGTCTATGGTCTGACAGAAGTTTATGGTCCTGCCACGGTTTGTGCCTGGAAGCCCGAGTGGAACGATCTGCCGATGGACGAGCAGGGCCGCCTGAAGGCCCGCCAGGGCGTGCGGTATATCGTGCAGGAAGGGTTGATGATTGGCGATCCGGAAACCTTGGACCCCATGCCCTGGGACGGGGAGTCCATGGGAGAGGTGTTCTTCCGCGGCAATATTACCATGAAGGGCTATCTGAAGAACCAGAAGGCCACCGAGGAGGCGTTCCGGGGCGGCTGGTTCCACACGGGAGATCTGGGCGTTGTCCATCCCGATGGATATATCCAGCTCAAGGACCGATCCAAGGACATCATCATTTCCGGTGGGGAGAACATTTCCTCCATCGAGGTGGAGGACACCCTTTACAAACACCCTGACGTGGTTGCTGCGGCTGTTGTCGCCAAGCCAGATATCAAATGGGGTGAGACGCCCATGGCCTACGTCGAGATCCGCGATGGTGCCACGGTAACGGAGCAGGATTTGGTTGCCTTCTGTCGACAGCATTTGACCCATTATAAATGCCCCCGCGAAGTGCAAATCGGCCCCTTGCCAAAGACCTCTACGGGTAAGATTCAAAAGTTCATTCTGCGCGCCCAATCCAAGGAAAAATAAGGGGAGCGTTGAACGGAAGGGGACATCAAGGGTTTCGGTTCCTTCAACCAAAACTCTTGATGGTTCGCTCGGTGATATCCCCGACTTGGCAGTTCCGGGGGAGATAAGAAACATAGGAACAGAAAGAAGGGGAAGCCTTTCCGCTTCGCCGAAGGGGGCTATCTATGGATGGAGAAGAAATACGGGGAGGGGGACGGCTGGCTGGGGATCGGTTGCTGCGAACGGACCGGGATCGGTACGCGGCCTTGGCCTTTTGCTGGGCCGATTTGTTGCTACATTTAAGCGGTGAAGGGCAGATCCTTTTTACAGCCGGGGCCTTCAAAGCCTTCATCGGTCGGGAGGGTAAGGATCTTATCGGCACGTCCTTCCTGTCCTTGGTGACGCCGGAGGATGCTCCCCTTGCCGCTCAATGTCTGCGGATGGCCCTCAAGCGGGGGCGGACCGATGCTGAAATCCTGCGCCTGATCCGGCCTTTGGGTTTGCCCCTGCCCGTGGACGTTTCGGGGTACTCCCTGGATGGGCACTGTTATATTGCCTTGCGGATGCGGGCCAAGACCCCCAGTGAAGCCACCGACAGCAGTGGCCGGGATAGTTTGACCGGTCTGTTGGGGCCCGAAGCCTTCAGTGAGGCTGCGGGGCGCCGGATCCGGGCCATGCTGGACCTGGGGCGCAAGGTGGGAGTGACCGTTGTCAGTCTAAGGGACTATGAGACCCTGCGCGATCGCATGGGGGATGGTCGTGCCAAAGGTATGTTGCGGTCCGTCGGAGCGTCCCTGCGGGCTGCAGCCCTGGATCAGGACAGCGCCGCGCTAATCAACGATGGCAGTTACAGTCTGTTGCATGAGGTGGATACGGACATCGAAGGCCTGGAGCGGGAACTGACGGAGATTTCCCGGTTGCACGATCCGGAGGGCAGGGGGCTGACCGTCGAAACGGCCATCTTGGACATGGAGGGCGTCGAAAAGATTGGCGAGGTGGATCTGATCAAGGGCTTGATGTATGCCATGAACCACTATCGGCAGTTGGCAGGGGACAACCTGAGTATCCGCAACCTGTCGAGCAATATCTCGCAGTTGGTGGCCCAGGGCGTGGGCGAGGTTACGGGATTCAAACGCATTGTCGCTGAACGAAATTTTTCCATTGCCCTGCAACCGATCATTCACGCGGTGAATGGGACTATTCACCACTACGAGGCCCTCTGCCGGTTCAGCAGCGACCGGCCCCATGAATCTCCCTTCCGGTACATTACCTTCGCCGAGGAAACCGGTCTGATTCATGAATTCGACTTGGCCATGGCGACCAAGGTCATGGAATGGTTGGGAAGCAAACCTCGGAATTCCGATGCTTACAATGTTGCGATCAATATTTCCGGATATTCCATGGGGGTGGACCAGTATGTGACGGGGTTATTGGCTCTGCTCGACGCCAATCCCTGGTCCAAGGGTCGGGTGATGTTCGAGATTACGGAATCCTCGCGCATGTCCGACCTGGAAGCCGCCAATGGCTTCATTGGTGCCCTGCGAAGCCGGGGCTATCAGGTCTGTCTGGACGATTTTGGAGCGGGCGCAGCCAGCTTTCAATACCTCAGTGCCCTGGACGTGGATATCGTGAAGATCGACGGCTCGGCCGTGCGCAACGCCATGCGGGGCAGTAAGGGAAAGGCCTTCCTCAGTGCTTTGACCGAGCTCTGTCGCCGGTTGGGGGTGCGGACCACCGCTGAAATGATTGATAGCCCGGAAAGCCTGGGTTTTGTGCGAGACTGTGGGTGTGACTTTGTCCAGGGGTTCCTTTTCGGACGGCCTTCGCTCGACATCAGGGACTTTCAACCGTTGCCCCAAGCCAAGCTTTTCCGACCCGAGACCTGGGTACCGGTTGTCCCAAGGTAGGGGGCGTTTTATGGTGACCTTTCAGGGTATTCCAAATTGGCGCAGGTGGAAACCGACTATCGAGGGACGGCTTATGGGCAGCTTGAATGGATGGCTATCGCAGACCTTGTTGCTGATCGGGTTGGCCTTTGGGGGACTGGGGGCTGCTGGTTCTGCCGTGGCTCAAGGGGCTGGCACAGCGCCCTCCGATGGTATCCGGGGCGGAAGCCAGCCCCGTTTGGTTTTTCCCATGGATTGCACCATTGGTAAGGATTGCTGGGTCACCAGCTATGTGGATGACGACCCGGGCCCTGGGGTCGAGGACTATATGTGTGGTGTCCTGTCCAAGCGGGATTCCCGCCCCGGGAAAGGGGAAACGGACATTGGGCACAAGGGGACCGACATCGGTATCGGCCACCTGCAAGAGGGGCGGAGCGTTTCCGTTCTTGCCGCTGCGGCGGGAACGGTGGTTGGGACCCGTGATGAATTGCCCGATATCAGCAGCCGGGCAAAGAATGCTCCCAATGTATCCGGCAAGGAATGTGGCAATGGGGTGCGCATTGACCAGGGCGACGGGTGGGCGATCCAGTATTGTCATATGAAGCGGGGCAGCATCGCGGTGCGCGCCGGGCAGGCGGTCCAGGCTGGGCAGAAACTGGGGGAGGTGGGGCTGTCTGGCATGACCGAGCATCCTCATCTACACATGCAGGTCACCCATGATGGCGTGGTCTATGACCCCTTCAAGGGGCGTCCGGCGGCGGAGGGGTGCAAGGGAACGGACGTCCCGCTGTGGACGCCGGAGGTCATGGCAAAGCTGCATTATTCTCCCTTGGTTTTGAACAATGTGGGGTTCGCCTGGGAGAAGCCGGATCGGGTGCGCGTGCGCGATGGGCTGTACGCCAAGGACAGCTTTCCATCCGATGCCCCCGTCATGCTGGTCTTCGTGGACCTGATGGGGGCGAAAAAAGGGGACCATTTGATGATGCAGATCCTCGGTCCGGACCGCGCGCCCTTCCATGAGTCCAAGCTCGATTTTGACAAGAAGGGGTTCACCCAGTGGTTCGGTTTCGCCGGGAAGCGGCTGGGCAATCGGGACCATTGGCCTCTGGGGACCTATACTGCGGTGGTGACCGTCGAACGGCCGGGGAAGGGCGTGGTTGGTTGGCGGGAGGCACAGATCACCGTTCAGTGAGCGCTCAGGGGGGGGTGAGGCTTGCCTTCCCGACGCGGGGCGTCCATGGTGCCGATACAATTTTGTCCTCCCCCGTTCAGGCGTTCCTCCCTTGTCCACTTCGCTGTCCGACCCCGCACATAGTGTCGCTGCCAAAGCACATGCCCGCCGTAACGGCATTCTGATGACTTTGGTGGGCATCTTGATCCTCGTCCCTGATACCCTGTTGATCCGCTTGTCGGACATGCCCGCCTTGCCCCTGCTGGTGCTTCGGGGGAGCATTTCTGGCCTTGTGCTACTGTTGGTCTGGATGACCTTTGAGCGAGGGCGGCTGTGGGACCTGCCACGGGTCCTGGGCCGGGAGGGACTGGGTGTGGCGGCCTGCTATGGGGTGAGTACCTTTGGCTTTCTGATGGCTGTTGAGACGACCACCGTCGCCAGCGCCGTGTCTGTTTTGGCTTGTATTCCCTTGGTCGCTGCAATTCTGTCGCGGCTGTTTCTGGGCGAAGGCATCAAGCCGTCGACCCTGGTGGCCATCGCAGGGGCTGCGGTTGGTCTGTCCCTGGTGGGTGGGGGCGATATCATGGCTGGGCGGCTTGTCGGTCTGCCATGGGCTCTGTTGACCGCCGTTGCCATGGCCGGTGCCCTGACCATTTTGCGGGCCACACCGGGGTTGGAGGTCGCACCCTGCACCGGTCTGGGGATGTTTTTTACGGGTCTGATCGGCTTGACCCTGGGGGGACGGGTGGAGCTTCCTGCAGAGTCGATACAATGGCTGTGGATCGGTCTCGACTCGGCCTTTGTGGTGCCTTTTTCCTTCCTGCTTTTGTTCCGCGGTCCCCGAGTTCTCCCGGCGGCGGAGGTCGGTTTGATTTTCCTTCTGGAAACGGTGCTCGCGCCTTTCCTGATCTGGGGTGTCCTGGGAGAGTTCCCGGGGTGGATGACCGTCGCTGGTTGCACGGTTGTCGTCGTTGTCCTGTCCAGCCAGGGCGTTTGGCGAATTGCCCACCGGAAACGACGGCAATTGACTGCTTAACCCGACAGTGACGGGTCCTCAGTCTCCGACGTCGAAAAAATCTTGTCTCAATCTGTTTACGCCACCTGATAGAACCCCTTGCCGTTCTTCTTGACCTTGTACATGGATTGGTCGGCCACTTTCAGGAGTTGCTGGATTGTGTCGCCGTGTTCCGGGTAGAAGGCGATTCCGATACTGGCTCCGACCCTGCCCTTGGCGTCGATTCCGATGGAAGACAGGTCAATGGGCCAAGTCAGGGATTCGATGATTTTTTGCGCCACATCCTTGGCGTTTTGAATCTCATGGACGTCTGTTAGGAGCACCACGAATTCATCCCCGCCGATGCGCGCGACCTGATCGCTTTGGCGCAGATGTGCAGGAAGGCGGCGGGCCACCTCCTTGAGGACTTGATCGCCTGCGTCATGGCCCCAGGTGTCGTTGACCTGCTTGAAACCGTCCAGGTCGATAAACAGAACGGCAACCTTGCCCTTGTTCCGGGCCGCATGGGCGAGGATGACTGCTGAGCGTTCCTGGAGCAAGTTGACGCTGGGCAATTCGGTGAGGCTGTCGTAATGGGCCAAGCGGCGCAGCCGTTCCTGGGCGTCGTGCAAGTCCGTGACGTCATACTCGGCGACCATGAAGAGGAAGTCCCCATTCAAAGGATGGCGGGTCATCCGGATGTCGAGCTTGTGGCGTCTGATCCCCTGGCTGGTTGCCATGTCGTGAGTCCAGCAGCCGCCATTCTCCTCCATCGCCCGCTGGAAGCAGGCGTTCCCTTCCACCAGATCACGGAAGCGGGCGGTGAACCCGTTGGCTCCTGCGGGTAGGGAATCCATGGAGATTGATTTATAGGCTTCCGTTGCGGCGGGGTTTTCCACCAACGGTGTCCCATTCCGGGTAAAGGTGGTCACGAGAACATTGGTGTAGCGCATGGACTCAGCAAGAAGCAGGTTCTCGGGGGTCTCGCCCAGGTTCACTTCTTCGTTGATATAGGCGATGATCGCCCGATGCCGATCCGGCCCCACCAGAACGGCGCGGTGCATCATGAACAGGGTCTTCGGCTTGCCGTTCGGATAGGTCGTCCAGGGATCGATTGTGAGGCCGTTCTTGGCTGCCAAGTCAAAGGTCTGTCGGGTGCGATCCCGGGCCCCTTGGGTGTCGCCGGAGAGGTCCTTGTTCACCAGATCCTCGACGCAGTTCAGGTTCCAAAACTTGACCGCCGCATCGTTGCCCCACCACCAACCGTGCTTGTCCAGATCGAATATCCAAACCACGTTGGGAATCAGCTCATAGAGGGTGAGCTCGCTCCAGTCATGGATATGGGTCAGATGGGCGTGCCTGTCTTGGTCCATCGTCGATCCTTAGGAATCACCAAGTAAGTTCACAAATCTTAGCGTAAGAAGTCGGCGAGAGAGTAGGGAAAAAGATGTGTCCGGCTATTCTATATGGTGTGAAGAGTGCCGTATCTCTTGTTCTATCTGAAGGTGCTGCTTCTGTTGTGTTCGGTGAATTGATGGTATTTGTTTTAGATTGCTTCGAGAAACTCTAAGTGTCTGTCCGGAGAGTTTGTGAATCGCGAGAATCAGTTGGTATTTTTCATCTTGGGCGAGTGGAATCGGTTATGATTCCTTGTAAGGCACCATTTTCCATAGGAGGGTGCCAATGGCGAGCGCTTCCGAAGGATTTGCCGCCACGGAGCACGCTCTACGACGATTTCGATCTCTGGACCTGGGATCGGACATTGGAGCGCATTCACCAAACCCTTTCCGTGGCCAGTCGAGAACACGCCGGACGGGAAGCCTCTCCCACGGCAGGCATCATTGATAGCCAGAGCGTGAAAAGCGCAGAAAAAGGGGGCGCTACATTGATGAGAACGGCTACGATGCGGGCAAGAAAATCAAGGGAAAGAAGCGGCATATTCTCGTCGGCACCCAAGGCTTCCTGATGCATGCGCTATTCCTCGGGTGCGGGGGGGCTGGAGTGGCTCAAAGAGACCTCCGAAGACCTGCGTGTGACTCCCTTGGACGCGTCGACCCGGACCCCTCTGGCGGAGTGGTCCGGGCAGACCTATCGCGATGCCGCAGACCTGATTCGTGCCAAAGCGGAGGGGCGGTCGCCCCGTCCGTCAGCCAAACTCGTCCCAGGTGTGAAAGACTGAAACACCGAAGCCGTCGGCCTCCACTCCACTTAAACGCATGGGATCAAAGGGTCCGCGACCCTTTGCCGGTCTGGGCAGAGCCCAGAGTGTTCCCTGAGATCAAACAAGTTGAGCATCGAGTGGACCGGAAAACCGGTGCCCACTTTTCCGCTTGATGCTCTAGACCCGCACTTTCACATAGGATCCCGGTGCGTCTTCGATCGGTTTGAGCTTGCCGTCGCCGGGCTGACGGGCAGGAACCTCGGGACCGGAGTGTTTGGTGTTCCATTCGGTCCAATTGGGCCACCAGGATCCCTCATGCGCCTTGGCGGCGTTGAACCAAGCTTCCGGATCTTTGTATTTCCGGCTGTTGGTCCAATAGCCATATTTCACCTTTGTCGGTGGGTTGATCACCCCGGCGATATGGCCGCTGCCCGACAGGACGAAGCGCACCGGACCGGAGAACAGGTTGGTGGCGCGGAAGGTGCTTCGCCAGGGGGCGATGTGGTCCTCCTTGGTTGATAGCATGTAGACGGGCGTTTCGACCGCCCGCAGGTCAATGGGGGTGTCCAGTAGGGTAATGCCGCCGGGCTGGGCCAGCTTATTCTTCTCGTACATTTCCCTCAGGTAGAAGCTATGCATCATGGCGGGCATGCGGGTGCTGTCGGAATTCCAATACAGCAGGTCGAAGGGCATGGGGTCCTTGCCCAACAGGTAGTTGTTGATGAAGAAGGACCAGATCAGATCGTTGTCCCGCAGCATGTTAAAGGCTGTGGACATGTAGGATCCGTCCAGATAGCCGTGCTTGGCCATGTAGTCGTCCAGCTTGTCCAGCAGGTGGGGCTCGATGAAGACGCCCAGTTCGCCGGGCTCTTCGAAATCGGTCATGGTGGTGAAGAAAGTGGCGGCCTTCACCCGGTTGTCCCCCCGGGCGGCCATCAATGCCAGCGTACTGGCTGTCAGAGTGCCGCCGATGCAATAGGCGGCCATGGTGACCTCTTTCTCTCCCGTTGCCTGTTCGATGGCGTCAAGCGCGGCCAGGGGCCCTTCGGCCACGTAATCTTCGAATTTTTTGTGGGCCAGGGTTCCATCCGGATTGATCCAGGAGATGACGAAAACCGTGAAGCCCTGGTCTACCATGTACTTGAGCAGGGAGTTCTTTTCAGTCAGATCCATAATGTAGAACTTGTTGATCCAGGGGGGCACGACCAGTAGTGGGCGCTTGCGGACGGTTTCCGTGGTCGGGCTGTATTGGATCAACTGCATCAATTCATTCTGGAACACCACCTTGCCCGGTGTCACGGCGATGTTGCGGCCCACTTCGAAGGCGTTTTCGTCGGTCATGGCGACCCGGAGACGACCCTTGCCGCGCTCCATGTCGCGCAGCATGTTTTCGATACCCTTGAGCAGGTTCTGGCCGCCGCTTTCGAGGGTGGCGCGGCGGGCCACAGGGTTGGTCGCAACGAAATTGGTGGGGGCAAGGGCATCGACGGTCTGACGGGTGTAGAACTCGATCCGTTCACGCAATTCAGGATCGATGCCCTCGACCTTGTGCAGGGAATTGTTCATCAGTCGAGAGGTGATCAGGTAACTCTGTTTGATGTGGTCGTAGAGGGGATCCTGGGTCCAGGCGTCGTCTTTGAACCGCTTGTCGCCGGGCTCCGGTTCGATGATTGGTTCGCCGTCCACGCCCCGCAGGCGGTTGGCGCTGACCTCGCACAGGGCGATGAAATCCCGCCACCAAGTGGCCTGGGCATCCAGGAAGGGTTCGGGATTTTCCAGGATCTTCTCCGCCAAATGACGGAAGCTGTCCTGAACCGCGTCCGGGTCGGGGATTTCAACTTCCGGCTTGTTGACCTGGCTGGCCAGGGTGGCGGCCCAGAGCTTCTGGCTTTTCTCTGTCCAGTCCGCCCAGGCTTTCCAGGCTTCGGAAAAGGTGGTGTCCGGCCGTTTGGTGGTCATGGGATATCCTCTCGGCGTTTCAGTCGGGCTGTGCTTCGGCACTGGGTCGGAGTGGCTCAGTCATATCCCGAAACAGGCAGATACTCAGGCGGTGGGATGGATCCGGTTTGGTGGGATCCGACCCTCGAAATGGGCATCCAGGTTGTCCAGGGCTTTGAAGCCCATGGCTTCACGCGTTTCCACGGTCGCACTCCCCAGGTGGGGCAGCAGGAAGGTGTTGGGCAGGGCGGCGTAGCCGGGGTGGACCTTGGGTTCGTCGTCATAGACGTCCAGCCCGGCCGCGCCCACCTGGCCATGGCGCAGGGCGGCGATCAGGGCCTCGTCGTCGACCACGGCGCCCCGGGCGGTGTTGATCACGATGGCGCCCCGGGGCAGCAGGGCCAGCCGTGCGCCGTTCAGGAACTTCCGGGTCTGGGGCGTCGCCGGGACATGCAGGCTGAGGGCGTCGGATTGGAACAGCAGATCCTCCACCCGGACCTGGTACTGGGCGTCTCCAGCCTCCTCCTTGGGGAGGGGCTTGCGGTTGTGGTAGAGGATGTTCATCCCCAGGGCCCGGGCGCGGTGGGCCAGGGCCTGGCCGATGCGGCCCATGCCCAGAATCCCCAGGCGCTTGCCCCGCAGGTCGGTGCCCAGAAGCTGGGTGGGCGTCCAGCCGGTCCAGGTGCCCGCGCGCATCATCCGTTCGCCCTCCGATGCCCGGCGGGCCGCGCCCAGCAGCAGAAGCAGGGCGATGTCCGCGGTCGCCTCGGTCAGAACGCCGGGCGTATTGGTCACCAGGATGCCCCGGGCCTCGGCGGCTTCCAGGTCGATATGCTCGTAGCCGACGGAGAAGGTGGCGATTATTGCGATCCGGTCGGGCAAGGCGGCGATGACATCGGCGTCCATCCGATCGGACGGGGTGACCAGCAGGGCTTGTGCTCCGAGGTCCCGGGCCTTGGCTGGCAGGTCGGAAACCGAAAGGGGCTCGGCCTCCGGGCTGGCGTGGTAGTCGTATGTTCGGCTTGCCCGCGCTTCGACTGCGGTCGGAAGTGCGCGTGTAGCGATAAGGACTGGTTTCACAGTCACGATGCCTTCCCTATATGTTCCCTGTTCGATTTTGGTTCAGAATACACACGGCGTTAGACGGCCGTCACCATAACATAACCTTTGGAGGAGTTCCTATGACAGTCACCCCCGGAAGCCATGCAATTGGGTTCGTCGGCCTGGGTATCATGGGCAAAAGCATGGCCCGTCATTTGATGGCCGCGGGGTTCACGGTCAACGCCTATACCCGCACCAAGGCCAAGATCGAGGATCTGCTTTCAGAAGGCGCCCAGTGGAAGGAGAGCCCGGCTGCGGTGGCTGCGGAGTCTGATGTGGTGATCACCATGGTCGGCTATCCCCATGACGTTGAGGAAGTCTATTTTGGCAAGGATGGCGATGGGGGCATCCTGTCGACGGCGAAGCCCGGAACGGTTCTGGTGGATATGACGACCTCATCCCCCAGCTTGGCCCAACGCATCGCGGAAGCCGCCGAAGCCAAGGGCCTGAAGGCCCTGGATGCGCCGGTCTCAGGCGGTGACGTGGGGGCGAAGAACGGGACTCTGGCGATCATGGTCGGTGGCGACCAAGGGGCCTTCGATCACGTCTTGCCGCTGTTCGAGGCCATGGGGAAATCCATCGCCCTTCTCGGTCCTGCGGGAGCGGGCCAGCATACCAAAATGGTCAATCAGACGGTCATCGCTGGAACCATCATGGGCGTCGCCGAAGCCCTAGTTTATGCCAAGAAGGCGGGGCTGGACAGCAAGAAGGTGCTGGAGGTGATTGGTGGTGGTGCGGCGGGGGGCTTCCAGCTCAATGTCCTGGGCGCGCGCATGGTCGATGGGGACTTCGACCCGGGCTTCTTTGTGCACCACTTCATTAAGGATCTGGGCATTGCCGAGTCCGAAGCCGAAAGTCTGGGGTTGGATGCCCGTGCCTTGAAGCTGGCTAAGTCCCAGTTCGAACGGCTGGCCCAGGAACCCAACGGTAAGGAGTTGGGGACACAGGGGATTTTCACACTTTACGACAAATGACTTATGGCACCTTTTGCCCGGCAAAGGCATCCTGGCCCCACCCGGCCGCTTTGCCGGGCGCAGATGTGACCATGAGGCTGAGATTTAAGGTCCTGACAACAAAGGATTAAGGACATGGACTTCACGGGGGAATACCTTGTGCCCGCACCCATTAACCGGGTTTGGGAAGGGATCAATGATCCCGAAATTCTAAAGCAGTGCATCGACGGGTGCGAGGAACTGAATAAAACATCCGACACCGAGTTCACTGGCAAGGTGAAGGTCAAGGTGGGACCCGTCTCGGCCAAGTTCTCCGGTACGGTGAATATGGAAGAGATGACCCCACCCACAGCCTGCACCCTTGCGGTCAAGGGACAGGGGGGCATGGCCGGGTTTGCCAAGGGCTCCGCCAAGGTCACCCTGACCGAGGAAGGGGCCGGAACCAAATTGGTTTACGAAGCCAAGGCCGAGGTCGGTGGGAAGCTCGCCAGTGTTGGCGCCCGGTTGGTGCGAGGTGTGGCCGACAAGACGGCTGCGGACTTCTTTGCCAAGTTCTCCAATCTTGTGGGGAGCAGCCCCCCTGACTCCTCGGCCGAGGCCCCAACCGCAGCCGCTTCGCCAGAGCCAGAGGTCGCGCCGACCCCCGCGCCACCGCCGACGGAGCCCGTGGCCGCCGTGGTGGAGGAGCCCTTCACCCCGGTTCCCGTCTCCGTCGTCGGGCCGTCGCAGACCCGCGATGAATTGCCCATTACGGGATCAAATGTCATTGTTCTCGGAATTTGGGGAACGATTGTGGGGCTGGTCGCGTTGGGAGTCCTGTACAGCATCTTTATGTGATGCGAACAGGAGGTTACAATGAGCTACGTCAAAAAGAGTGATGCGGGAGCGGATGATTTTCGCCAGGCAGGGGTTCCCCTCCGGTTTATGTTCTGGTTGGTGCTGCCTATGGCCATCTTTATTCTTGGGGCCATGCTCTACATGACGTGGAGAATGGGAGATTTCGTGCATGGATGATCAAACACGTCTGGAGGTCGAGGCGGCAGCGTTTCGCGGATTGGTGGCTCATCTGCGGCGCCGGACCGATGTCCAGAATATTGATTTGATGAATCTCTCCGGATTCTGTCGCAATTGTCTGTCCAAATGGCTGATGGCCGCAGCTAAGGAACGCGGTGTCGACATGGATTATGACCAAGCGCGGGAGGAGGTTTACGGCATGCCCTATTCGGAATGGAAGGCCAACTACCAAGCCCCGGCGTCTGGCGAACAACTGGCGGCGTTCAAGGCAGGTGTGGACCTGCACGCGTTCAAGGACCATTGACCCGGATCGGGGGCCGCTCAGTCCTGTAGATTGGGGACCACCTTCTGCAATCTGATTTGGAATCGGATTGCAGAAGGTGGTCCCCATCTTATTTTTGGGCGATTACCCAAACCTCTATTTTTTTAGTTCGAAGTCTGGGGCCTTTCGGCCAGCAACTGCCCGGGGTCTGTTGGGGGGCGGCCTCACTGGCCTTGTGGTCGGTATTTCCCGGGAAAGGCATGAAGGCATCCTGCATTTGCTGGTCTTCGGTGCAACGGCGGTCATTGCGGGTGCCAAACGCAACGGGAAAGCCCTTTCCCCTCTCATCGTCAAAGCCGGAAGGAAACGCAGCCCACACACGGGGCTATGCGGTGGAAGATGTCGCACTGTGGCGGACTTCCGAACGCGCTATCTGGCGGGAACGAATCGTGGAACCCTGCACGGAGGGGATATGGAGCTGTCACCCGGGCTTTGCCCGAAGAGTGATTGGATTCTGACTTTGGTGTGGATGCGGGCCTTTCCAATTGGGAGATGAAGAGAAAGGGGATGGGGCCCCAGGTTTCTTCGTTTTTGGCAGGCTGTGTGGAGACCTGCCCGTTTGATCAAATACTTCCAATTGTTTTCCAAGTTCTCAAGCGTTGTATTTATGGCGTATTCCACGCATGCTTTGGTTTCCAAAGGTGCGTATCTGGGGTGTCGTGGTGGTCTTGTAAGGCGGGGCGAAGGGAGGCCCGGGGATCGTCGATGACCCGGCGATACTGGGTGGAGTGGTGGGATGGTGATGATGGCTTGGGCTTCCCGGGCGATCGGCCTTTTGGTCGCGCTGGGAGTTGGTTTAACGGTTTTGGAAGGCGAGGCACAGGCTGCTGAGGGGCGGACTCTGTCTCTCCTTCAACTGGCCAATCTACTGGAAGACGATGCCGGTGATCTGTTGGGCGGGGGCGATTTGCTTCCTGCTGATCCCGTACCCGAACCGGCTGCGGCAGCTCCCTCTGCGGCGGAAGGGGATCCCCTCGGGGGCTCGCTACTGGACGACGGGGAGCTGTTGACCGAGGATCCCTCCTCGTTGCCCAGCACCGAAACCCTGTTCGCCGAGGAGGGGACCCCCGAAGACGAAGCGCCTCTTCTTTCCAAGGCAGCCCAGGACCATGCCCGTTTGTTCGAGGAAAGTGATTACCCTTCGGCCATCACTTGCGCCTCCTGCCATCCCCGGCAGTATGACGAATGGTCCGTGTCCCAGCATGCTTATGCCCAACTCAGCCCGGTCATGCTGACCATGCAGAACGCCATCAACGGCCTGACCTCCACCACCACCGGAGATTTCTGTCTGCGCTGTCACGCTCCGGTCGGATCCGAGCTGAACGAACCCCTGACGGCCTCCAACCTGGACCGCCATCCGGCGTCGCGTGAGGGGATCACCTGCGCGTCCTGCCACCGGATGAGCAAGATCTTTGGTCGGATCAATGGGCGCATCGTTCTGGAGAGCGGCGATATTTTCCGTCCCGTCTATGGTCCCACGGGCAATGCCGGTTTGCAGAAGGTCCTGGATAATCCGGAAACCTTCCGGGTCACCACCAGCCGCGACGAGCCGGGTCGGGACATCCATGTCAAGGTCGAGAAATTCTTCGCCCTGACCCAGCCCGAATTCTGCGGAACCTGTCACGATGTCAGTGTTCCCAATGGTCTGCGTATCGAGGAAGCCTTCAGCCTGTTCAAAGCCTCTCCTGCGGCGCGGGCGGGAACAACCTGCCAGGACTGCCATATGGGCAAGACCCAGGGACGGGCAGAGGGCTATGACATCGGTCCCGCCGCCACCGTGGGAGGAGTGGATACCGAACCCCGGCGTCTGACCAATCACTTCTTTGCCGGGCCGGATTATTCGCTTATTCATCCGGGGTTGTTCCCCAGCAATGTGGACGCGGCCAAGCTGAAGACCATGGGGGAATGGCTGGAGTTCGATTACGAAGCCGGATGGGGCACCGACGCCTTCGAGGACAACTTGCCCGAGGGGTACACATTCCCGGACTCCTGGGTTTCCATCGACGACCGATATGACGCTCAGGCCATTATTCAGGATCAACTCGCCAAGCTGGAATGGGCCAAGACCAAGCGGATGGAGGTCCTGCGCAATGGCTTCGACCTGTCCGATATCCGTGTGACCCGGGCTGATGCCGGGGGGGTGGACTTCGAAGTGGACGTCAAGAACATCAGCGACGGCCATGTGAACCCCGTGGGCTTCGATGCTGAGCGGCTGTTCTTCCTTCAAGTGACTGTAACGGATGGGGATGGGGCGGTGGTTTTCCGCTCCGGCGACCGGGATCCGAACGGGGATATCCGCGATCGCCATTCCCTTTATGTGGAGGAAGGCGAGGTTCCCTTGGATGATCAGGTGTTCAGTCTGCAATCCAAGTTCATGGCCCGTCTGAGGAACGGAGCGGAGCGGGAACAGGTGCTTCCCGCGCCCGTGGCCCTGACCGTCGCCCCTTTCATTCGACCCGAAGCCCGTCCTTCGGGGCTTTACGGGGCGTTCAAGGCCATCCGCAAGCACCGCAAGGGGATCTCCCCCTTGGACCATAGGACGGCGGCCTATTCGGTGAAGGGCGAGGCCCTGACCGGCAAGGGGCCCTACCGCGTGGATGTGGCTCTGATCAGTCAGGCCCTGCCCGTCAATCTGATCGGCACCATCCAGCACACTGGGTTCGATTATCGCATGACCCCAAAGGACGTTGCCGAGGCCCTGATCAAAGGGGCTGTCACCCTGCGTGAAACCAGCGCTGAGATTACCTTGGCGGGAGAGTGAGGTCATGACCGGAGGCATGAAGAACAGCGGAAACCGGGCTATGGGGCATCGCTGGACCCTGGCCGCCCTTTTCGGGGCCACGGCTCTGACCTCTCCCATGGGGGCCTGGGCGGCGGAAGACATGGAGTCTTCCCCTGAAAAGTCCAAGGCGGCTCTGTCCGACACTTACATTCCCATGGCGGGGCCGGATGTCGTGGGGCAACGGACGGCGCCAATCGTCGAGATTGGCAATCCGTTTCTGGCAACCGGGCGGCTGAGTGAACCCGTGGAGATCTTCACCGGTGCCGTCTGGACCCCCTCCATCCAGATCTTCGGGTCCTATCGGGCGGCCATCCAGGGCGTCGACGACGAACGGGCAAAACCCTATGTGGAACTCGTCAATCGCCTGAACCTGTTCGGCAACCTCCAGCTTTCGGGAACCGAGCGGATCCTGGTGGGCTTCACGCCGCTCAATGACGGCGGCAAATTCACCCGTTACGTCGTCGCTGGCGGTGATGAGGGCTTTCATTCGGAGCATGGCGCCCATCTGACAACGGCCTTTGCCGAGTTTCAGGTCGATCAGGTTTTCCCTTTCCTCGATCCCTGGGGCGGCGGTTTCCTGGATTTGAACGTGGCCGCAGGCCGACAGCTCATCGAGGCCCAGGATGGCATGTTGGTCAATGACACCATGGATTCCGTGGGCGTCGCCAAGAACAGTATCCAATTGCCGGGCAATATCCACGGGCGGGTGACTGGCATCATGGCCTGGAATGAGGTCAACCGGGGCAACAATCTGTTGGATGGAGACGCCCTGTTCTATGGGCTGTTCACCAGTTGGGATACCTTCAAGACCACCTATGACCTGGATTTTGCCTATGTGGACGGTCAGGCGGGCCGGGTGGGCGATAGCATTCATGTGGGGCTGTCCGCAACGCGGCGGTTCGGCCTGTGGAACGCTGCGGGGCGGATCATGGGCTCAACCGCGCTGGACGGTGATAGCGCCGGGGCCGACGATGGGGTGCTGAGCTACGTGGAGACCTCCACCTCCTTTCCCGGGGATGAGAATATTTTTTATGCCAATGGCTTCTGGGGGATCGGCTCGTTTACCTCTGCCTCCCGGGCGGACACTGCGGGTGGTCCCCTGGGGCGGACGGGGATCCTGTTCAATTCGGCTGATCTGGGTGCCTATGGCGCGCCCTTGGACAACCGGGGTCAAAACGTGGTGGGCGGCGCCGTCGGCTATCAGATGTTCCTGGGCGGCGTTGATCAGCAACTCACCTTCGAGCTTGGGGGCGTGGCCGATACCGTGGGGGATGACCGGGGCGGTGTGGGGTTTGGTGCGAGCTATTCCCGGAAGCTGACCGATCGGGTTGTGTTCCGCGCCGACAGCTATGTGGCCCACAACGAGGATGACCGGGGGACCGGATACGGACTTCGCTCGGAAATCCAAGTGATATTTTAAGTCCAGGTCCCAGGCCCCATGTCCCTCACTCCCACCGAAATCGCTGGCCTTCTTGCTCTGGGGAGCGCCCTTGGTCTCGCCGCCCGGGCCTGTGCCGTCTGGGTCGGCGCAAGGGCCGAAGACGATCGCCGATTGCGCACTCGTCTGGAGGCCTTCCAGGATCAGGTGGGGGATCTGTTGACCCGGGCTCGCGCCCTGCGCCGGTCCGAACGGGCAAGGTGGAAGGGCTGGCGGGATCTGGTGATCACTCGGATTGTGGAGGAGGGGCCGGATGTGCGCTCCTTCCACTTGACGGCCCGGGATGGGCGCCCTTTGGCGCCCTTCGAACCCGGGCAGTTCCTGACGTTCCGCCTCCATGTGGCCGGGGCCGGAAAGCCGTTGATCCGCTGCTATTCCCTTTCCGGTGATCCCGGGGAACTTGGGGAATACCGGGTGAGTGTGAAGCGGCTTTCGGGGCGGGAGGGGGCACCCGATGGTGTCGGATCCTCCCATTTTCATGGCCTGTCCGAGGGGGATATTGTCGAAGCCAAATCGCCTTCGGGTCACTTCTTTCTGGATCGGCGGTCCCGGCGGCCGGTGGTTCTGGTCGGCGGTGGCATCGGGATTACGCCGGTGTTGTCCATGGCCAAGGCGGTGGTCAGCCGCCCCGATGCGCCGGACTGCTGGCTGTTCGTGGGCAACCGGGACCGGCGGGGCAAGCTGTTCGCCGATGAACTGAAGTCCTTGAAAGCCGCTGGCGTCCGGGTGGTTCTCTGCCACAGCCGCCCCGAGGCGGATGAACGCCCGGGCCTGGACCATGACTTGGCCGAACGGGTATCCCTCGACCTGCTGCGCCGTGTGTTGCCCGATGGGCAGCGGCGGTTTCACCTGTGCGGTCCTGCGGCGATGATGGCCGATCTGGTCGCCGGGTTGGAGGCCTGGGGCGTGGCGGACAGCGATATCCTTTACGAGGCCTTTGGTCCTGCGACGGTCAAGAGGGCCTCTGCGCAAGCGGGGCCGGGCGACGAGGCTGCAGATGTGGTCTTTGCCAAATCCGGTAAGACCCGTCAATGGACACCGGCTGCCGGAAGCTTGCTCGATCTGGCCGAGGCTGCGGGGATCGCCCTGGAGGCCGGATGTCGGGCGGGCAATTGTGGGACCTGTGCCATTCCCTTGATCGAGGGGGAGGTATCCTACCTCTCCCCTCCCGGTGAGCCGCCGGAGGAGGGGACTTGTCTGCCCTGTGTCTGTCTGCCGAAGGGGCGGGTGGTCGTTCAATCCTGATCCAGTTCCCTTTTTCTGCTATAGTTTTCATCCGTTCAGTCACCATTCGGACGCGACCACCGAGAAGGATCCGCCCCCATGAACGCCGCCCAACACCCCTCTTCCTCGCCCTTTAGAACCCTGGCCCTCGCGGCCGTGACTCTCGTGGTCGCTGTCCTGGCCCTGGGAGGTGTCCAGGGAAGCCTTGCTGCGCAACCGAAGGATTATGCCAAAGTGGTGGGTCCGAAGGAATGTGCCGAATGCCATAAGGTGACGACCAAGGCTTGGCAGGCCTCTCATCATTTCGCCACCTTCACGGACATGCCCCGCTCCAAGGAGGGCCGCGAGATCGCCGAACGCATGGGGATCAAACGGGTGAAGACGGACAGTCTTTGCGTGGATTGCCATTTCACCAGCCAGGAAAAGGCCGGACAGGTGGACACCATTGCCGGTATTTCCTGCGAGTCTTGCCACGCCCCGGCTGGCGACTGGCTGAAACGCCATTCGGGATACAGTGGCAAGAAGAAGGGCCAGGAGACGCCCCAGGAAATCGCCAAGCGCTGGGCCGATGCGGAAGCCGGTGGCATGATCCGCCCCCATATGACCTACAAGCTCGCCAAGAACTGCTATTCCTGCCATATCACCCCAAACGAAAAGCTGGTGAACGAGGGCAAGCATAGTCCGGGTAGCCCCTTCGAGCTGGTGTCCTGGTCCCAGGGCGAGGTGCGCCACAAACTGTGGTACAATGACGGCAAGGCCAACCTGGAAGCCACCCCGGAACGCAAGCGCATGCTGTTTGTCGTTGGTGCCATGGTTGAGTTGGAGGAGTCCCTGCGTGCCGTGGGTCAGGCCACAGTGAAGGCCAATTACGCCGTGACCATGGCCAAGCGCGCCCAGATCGCGGCCAAGCGCATGGCCGCCATTGCCCAGGCCGTCAAGACCCCGGAGACTGCGGCGATCCTTGAGGTGGTCAAAGGCGTGAAGCTGAACCTGAACAATGGGGCAGCTCTGACTGCGGCAGCCGACAAGATTGGCGCTTCGGCCCGGAAATTCTCCGATGGCTACGACGGGTCGACCCTGGCTGCGGTCGATGGCATGATTCCCGGCTCGGACAAGTACAAGGGCAAGGTCTATCAGCCGTGAGGCAAGCGTCGGGAGTGAAGGGGAGAGGGTGTCCATGACCCGCAAGGGCGCCGGATGGCCGGATCGGTGGGACCGCCCCTTCGCGGGCGAGCCCCTATCGGATCGGGATCTGGAAAGAGCCCTGGCCCTGCCCCAATTCGTCTTCACCGATGAGGAGGGGTTCTCCCACCGCATGCCCTTCCGCGAGATCCTGCGCCATGATGCCCGGGTGGTGCGCTACCGCCGGGGGGAGGTGGTGACCCTGGCCGGGAGTTACGGAAGCTCCGTTTATTTCATCCTGTCCGGGTCCGTTCGCGTCTTCGTCGATCGGGATAATGACCCCGCCCTGTCCCAGCGGCGGAAAGTGGTTCGGGGGTCCTGGGGGCGGGCCTTGGCCCGGGTCGGACGGAAGGCCGGTCCTCCAGAGGTCCACCCGGATCCCAATGAGACGGGTGGAGGCGGCTTGGCCGGGCTCGCCCTGCGGGGCGGCGGGGACGATCGGCGGGTCTTTATCTCAGACTTGGACCGGGCGATCGAGACCACGAAGACCGTCACGTTGATGGACGGGCTGATGTTCGGGGAGATTTCTGCCCTCGCCCGGACGCCGCGGACAGCCTCGGTCATCGCCGATCAGGACTTGGAACTCCTGGAGATGCGGTGGCAGGGGTTGCGGGAGATCCGGCGCCGGGATCCGGTCTTCCGCAGCGTGATCGACGGGGCCTACCGGGAGCGCTCCCTGCGCAACCATTTGGCCGAAAGCCCCCTGCTTGCTCATTTGGACGCTGAAGCCCTGAAGACACTCAGCGAGCATACGGCCTTCGAGACCCATGGGGATTTCGAGTGGAGCGCTACCTTTCGCCGCATCCAAGGTCAAGATTACAGTATCGACGCCGAAGAGGCCCGCGATCTGGTGGCCACAGAACCCCTGATTGCCGAGGAGGGCACCCTGCCGGAGGGGCTTCTGTTGATCCGGCAAGGGTTCGCCCGGGTCAGCCGTGGCTTGGACCAAGGCCATCTGACCGTGGATTACGCCACGGCGGGCGATGTGTTCGGGCTGGAGGAACTGGTGGCTCAAGCCCGGACCGGCAAGCCCCAGCCCCTGCGCCATCGCCTGTCAGCAGTGGGCTATGTGGATATTCTGCGGGTGCCAACGGATCTGGCCCTTAAGCTGATCCTGCCCAACCTGCCGGTCGAGTTCCAACGGCGGGACCGGGGATGGAACGGGCAAGAAGAAGAGGGGGGGCCAGTCGGGATTGGCGCCGGGATTGGAACTGGGATTGGCGCCGGGATTGACGATGGGGAGGGACTGATGGGTCTCAATCGGACCCAGGCCTTCCTGGACTTTGTCGTGGACAACCGCATCATCAATGGCACCTCGGCCATGTTCATCGATACCGAACGGTGTGTCGGATGCGATGATTGTGTGTCCGCCTGTGCCGTCAACCATGACGGGGATCCCCGGTTCATCCGCCACGGACCCGAGCACGGATCCTGGATGGTGGCCAACGCCTGTATGCATTGCGTGGATCCGGTCTGCCTGATCGGCTGCCCGACGGGCGCCATCAACCGGGAAGACGGCACAGGGGATGTGTTGATTGACGATGGTGCCTGCATCGGGTGCGGGACCTGCGCCCAGGCCTGTGCCTATGGCAATATCCGCATGGTGGAGGTCCGGAACACCGACGGAACAGTGCGGATGGATGGGGAAACGGGGCAGGTGGTCAAAAAGGCCACCAAATGCGACCTCTGCGCCGGATCACCGGGAGGCCCCGCCTGTGTTCGGGCTTGTCCCCATGATGCTCTGCAACGGGTCGACATGCGGGACCGGGCGACGGTTCGGACCCTTGCCGAGCGGTCATCGAGCCGCCGTTGGATGCGCCGGGCCGGAGACTTCGCCTTGGGGGGCGTGCTCTTGGTCGGTCTGCTGCTGGGGCTCGAGGCCTATGGGGGCGATTTGGGGGATACCCGCTTCGCCAGTGGATGGATCCTGGGGGGAGTGGTGCTGGCCATGGCTGCGTTCAATATTCGCAAGAAGCTGCCGTCCCTGCCTTTGGGGCGGGCGGCCACCTGGACCCGGATCCATGTTGTCTTAGGTTTGGTGGCTTTGGGGTTGTTCGTCTATCATGGCGGCGCGCGCGCGCCTGATGGACTTCTCGAAGTGGGCCTTTGGGTCCTGTTCCTGGGCACTGCGGGTAGCGGTCTGGTTGGTCTGGCCCTGTCCCGCTTGTTGCCCAAACGGTCGGGGCGGGACAGGGAACGCCTGTTGTTCGACCGTATCCCCCGCTTGCGGGCCGAGCTGGAGACACAGGCAGAAGCCGCCGTTCTGCGTGCCATTGAAGCCACGGGGTCCGAGGCGATCCGCTCGTTCCACGAGGGCGTTCTGGCGCCCTATTTCGCCGATGTTCGGAACATGGGGGCGCATCTTCTAGGGGGAGCGCCCCTGACCGACATGGATCGGCGTCTGGTCGCTCTGGAACGTTATCTGGAAGCCGATGGACGGGAGGCGCTCGCAGAAATTCGGGAACTTGTGGGGGCAAAGGATAACCTGGATCGGCAATATGCCCGTCAGGCCGTCACCCGTGGGTGGCTGTTTCTGCATGTTCCCTTGACCTTGGCCACGGTGATCGCTGCGCTTGCCCATTTGGTGGTCATCCAAGCCTTTTCGCCCTGGGGACTTTGACCGTGGGGACATCTCCGCACACCCACACCAAGTTGCAGCTCGTGGATCCCCGGTCCAGTGGCTATGACCGAACCAACCGGGATTGGATCTGCGGGCGCGCCCGTCTGGGGAAACCCTGTGCGGCCGGGCCAGATATCTCGGGTCGCTGCGGTCTCCAGGCCGATGAGGGGGGTGGGGCCGGGGCCGGGGATCCTCCCTGTCGGCCGCGCCGCTCCTGGCGCTCCCGGCGCGGTTTGGTTTCCCTTTGGGTTGGATTGTTGGTCCTCGGGCTCGTGGCCCTGGGGCTGGGTGGCCATTGGGTGGAGGAGGTCGCGAGCCCCGGCCCCGTTTCCCCCCACCATGCCGCTGTTGCCGATTGCGCCGATTGCCATGACGCGCCGCTGGACGGGGGGGCCTTGCCCCTGATCTCTGCGGCCCTGGGGCTGAAGGGGAACGAGGGACCAGCGGATGAGGGAAAATGTCTGGTTTGTCACGCTGTCGGGGATCATCCCATGGCTCCCCATGGCTACGGCCCTGACATTCTGGAGGCCAAGCTGTACGCTGCGATCAGTCGGGCCAGGGCCGTCCATCCATCCCTGGCAAAGGGGGCGGAAAAGGATGGGGGGGAAGACCACCTGGTGTGTTCCACCTGCCATCGGGAGCATGGGGGCGACGCAAATCTGGTGAGAAAGGCCGCCGCGCAAACCTGCCAGTCCTGCCATGCCTGGGGTGAGATCGCTTTTCCAGGGGCGCATCCCCCGTTCCAATCCTATCCAGCCAAGCGGCGGACGACTATTTTCTACGATCATGAGTCTCACAAGAAGCAGTACTTCCCGGATAATCCGACCTTCGCCCGGAATGACTGCAAGGATTGTCACCTTTTGGCCGACGACGGAGGCCGCATGGTCAACAGGTCCTTGACCACCATGTGCCTGGATTGCCACGGGCGGGAAACGGAGGCCCCCGTTATGGGGCCGTCGGGGGTGGTCTTCCTTAATCCGCCCGGGTTCGATCTGGACACTTTGGCGGACAAGGGGCTGGGGGTGGGCCAATGGCCGGTCTTCGCTGAGGCTCCGCCCTCGGCTTTGACACGCATGATGCTGACGGGAGATCCGGACACGGCGGCGGCCCTGGATCGGTTGGACGGAAAGCCGCTGATGGATTTGACAGATGCGCCGCCCGAGGTTCTGAAGGATGTCCAGACCCTGGCCTGGGGCGTGAAGGATCTGCTCGTGTCCCTGCGGGATCAGGGGCCAAAGGCCGTCCTTACGCCCCGGCTGGAACGGGTGTTGGGTCGGGCGCCTACGGAAGAGGAGGTCAAAGCTCTGGCGGGCGGTTTGCCCCGGGATGTGCTGGCCCAGGCGATCGCCCATTGGTTTCCCGCTCTGGACGCAGAGGTGGCCGCCCACGACAAAGGTGAATTGGTTCCAACCGTGCCTTTGATGGACGGTAAACCCATGGTGCCAGTGGATGTTGCGCCCCCCGTTTCTCCGGCTGAGACAGCGACGGAAGACGGGGGGAGCATCCTGGGGGAGAAGTCTTCGATCCTGGGAGATGAGGGGATCCTGGGAGATGAGGGGATCCTGGGAGGTGAGGGAGGTTCCATCCTTGGCGAGGAGAGCTCCATCTTGGGGGATACGGGGTCTGGTGGGGATACCGGTTCGATCCTGGGAGACGAGGGATCCATTCTCGGGGGAGAAGACGGCGGGCTCTTAGGCGCCGATGCATCCATGCCAAGCTTGGAAGACTTGACGTCTCAACCAGAACCCGAGGGGGAGGCCGGTGGGGACGGAGAGCCCCAGAATCACACCAAGGAACTGGCCGCGGCGGATTGGGCCAACCTTGGTGGATGGTTCGACGAGGATTTCGCCATCCTGTACCGACCGGCAGAGGTGATCGACGATACGATTCATAAATGGATTGACCTGTCGGGGGCACCGGGCTTTACCCATGGGCGATCATCTCCTTTCCAGGAGCTTGCCGCCCCTGGCGCAGTCAGCGCCTGCGGGAAATGCCACGGGTTCACGGGGACGCCGGAAACGGGGCTCGCCCTGGAATGGGTGCCGCACATGCCCGCCCAAGGGGCGACGGTCTTCCGCCATGCGCCCCATGTGACAGCCCCCCAGGTTGACGGGTGTCGAAGCTGCCATGTGATGGGTGAGAACTCGGCGGCTCTTCAGGCGTCGTTTAAACAGAACAACCCCCTGGATTTCCGGTCTAACTTTACGCCCATGACCGTCAAACAATGCGCCACTTGCCACACATCGGAGAAGAGCGCACTTGGGGCCTGTTCCACCTGCCACCGATACCATCCGGGGGGCGTGGCGCCAGCCTTCCCCGAAGGGAGACATGCGGACCTGGATTAGAGCATTTTGCGCATAAAAATACGATTTGTCTGATTCGCAACAGCGTACACGACAGGGGGCTTTCCCGTCACGGGGCTTTGCCCCGTCCCCCACTGGGGCCGAAAGGCCCCAGATCCCAAGCCCAAAAAACACGAGACACTTTCGTGAAAAAAGAAGCCCGGAAACAAATGCTTCCGGGCCTTTTCTGGATCTGGAAGACCCTTACTTGCGCAGGTCGATTTCCACGCCGGGTTCACCGGAGAATTCGACCAGGATATCACCGTCCGGAACCCAGTACTGGCAGGCCAGACGGTAAGCGGGGGGGAAGTCCTCGACTTCGGCTCTCGCCAGAAGTTCCTTGGACAGCTTGCCGTTGACGGACAGGGTGGTCTTTTCCCGTTCGGTCAGGGCCTGGGCCTTGGGGCCCTTGTTGTCCAGTTGGGTGATCTTCACCAAACAGGACCCGCATTCCCCATCCTGACACTGGAAGGGAATGGGGACGGCTTTTTCCTTGGCTAAGGCCAGGAGAGTGCCCTTGGACCCCGCGATGGCATAGACAGTGATGTCCTTGGGCAGGGTGGGTGCGGAAAAGGTAACGTTGGCCATGATATGGTTTCCCCCGTGACAATGGGCCTTACAAAAGACGGACAAGTCCTAGGGCTGGGCCAAGTTAAACCCAGATCCGGGCCTGTCCGCGTCAGTCAACTGGGGGGAAGTCCGAGGAGTGCCTAGGGCACCGACTCGCAGTAGACGCCGGGAGTCTCACCCCCAATAGCCCTAACTGTCAAACGGGTTTTTTTGTTTCACCCAGAAAAGAAAACACCCCCGAACGGTGAGACCGTTCGGGGGTGTTTCGTCGTCTTGTGGGTCCGGAGACTTACGCGGCGCGGGGAGATCTGCGGCGGGACGCGGCCTGGGGCCGGTCGCCATTGGCCTGCCGCTGGGGACGACCATTGCCGCCACCGTCGCCCTGGCCACCCTGGGGTTTGTTGAAGCGGGGTTTGCGGGGGGGAGCGCCAACATCCTGGCGGGACTCCTGGCGACCCTCAGCGGGGGCGCGCGTGGAGCGGTTCAGTGGAGTCCAGCCATCACCGCGCAACTCCTCGACACCGTCACGACGATCATCGCGGGGAGCAGCGGAGCGAGGCGGGCCCCGGCGGTCGCTGTTCTGGCTTCGATTGCCAGCGCCGTTTCGGGCATTGGACCCGTTCCGATTCCCATTTCCACCACCGCTGCGCTTGGGAGCGCCGCCACGACCCGCCGTTTTGGCCAAGTGGGCTTCGGCCAGGGCCGGAGCGTGGTATTCGTGGTCATCATGCACGGCGATGGTCGCCTGAATGGTCCGCTCAATGGCGCGCAGGTAGTCCAACTCAGGCTCGGCACAGAGGGACAGGGCGATGCCAGAAGCGCCGGCCCGGGCCGTACGACCGATGCGGTGCACGTAGCTTTCCGGTTCGTTGGGCAGGTCGAAGTTGATGACGTGGGACACCCCATCGACGTCAATACCCCGGGCGGCGATATCCGTCGCCACCAGGGCGCGGACACGACCACTTTTGAAATCGTTCAGGGCCCGCTGGCGGGCACCCTGGGACTTGTTGCCGTGGATCACGTCGACGCCCACGCCGAACTTCTCCAGGAACTGGCCCAGTTTGTTGGCCCCGTGCTTGGTACGGGTGAAGACAATGGCCCGGGTCACCTCGCGCGGGTCACCGAGCAGGTTCAGCAACAGGTTCCGCTTGTCTCCTTGCTGAACGAACAGGATTTTTTGCTCTACCTTGTTGGCCACTGTGGATTCCCGAGCAACCTCGACGCGGACCGGATCGACCTGCAGGCTGGAGACCATGCCCGTCACTTCCTTGGGCAGGGTGGCGGAGAACATGACCGTCTGGCGCTTGCGGGGCAGGTTCTGAGCGATCTTATTGACCGTCGGGGCGAAACCCATGTCGAGCATGCGGTCGGCTTCATCCAGGACGAAGACTTCCACGGCGCGCAGATCAACGGCGCGGCGGTTCATCAGGTCCTGCAGACGACCCGGGGTCGCAACCAGAATATCAAGGCCGGACTTCAACATGCGTTGGTGGCGCTGGATGTCCACGCCGCCGACAACCACACCATGGCGGATATCGGACATGAAACGCCCATAATCCCGCACGCCTTCGGAAACCTGAACAGCCAACTCGCGGGTTGGGGTGAGGATCAGCGCCCGGGGACGACCGGGAACGCGGGGTTGGGGATCGTTAAACAGCCGCTGCAGCAGGGGCAGGGCGAAAGACGCGGTCTTACCCGTTCCCGTCTGGGCCAGACCCAGGACATCCTTGCCTTCCAGCTGCGGGGGAATGGCACCGGCTTGGATCGGAGTGGCTTTGGTGTACTCCAGATAGGCGAGGGCACGAGTCAGGGGCTCGACGAGACCGAGCGTAGAAAATTCAGTCATATTAATTCGGATACCTTCCGTTTCGTGGTTCTTGTTGGATATGGCCGCCAATTGGACCAATCCGCCACGAAATCGGCGCGGTCCAGCGGAGCGGGAATGACCCTGGCCCGCTCCTAACGGGGTGAGCCGTCTTCGGTTCCAGGAACAACGGGGGCTCAGTGGAACCAAGACAACTCCGACCGGCCCTAAACAGTGGGCCGTATTCGATCAAATCGTAGGGAGGATGAAAATCCTGGGGCGATGTCGCGACGGGTTCAGGGTTTGGACGCCATTGAACCAGTTTCTCTCCGCTCGGGATATCATTCCATTTGGAAAGCCGTCACAGAAAAGCCGCACGCCGCCGGGTCGGGATAAACCCAGTGCAATTCGATGGCGTCTATTTGGACCCGACAGCGTCATCTGTCAAGACCCTTTGCCGCAGTGCGCCATAATCTGGGTGGGATTTGGCCGTTGACCGCCTTTTTAGGTTTTTCCGGGGGCATAGGGGCGGGCCGGGGATATGGGATCGCTGGAGGGGAAGCTTTCTTCCAGGGCCTCGTCCAGTAACTCCTCCTTCCGGCGGTCGTCCTCGGTCCCGCCGGAGCCGAGGGGCGGGCGCGGGGTTTCAGTCAGGGTTTCTCGGACGATCATTCTTCGTCTCCTGTTTCCTGGTTCGAGGGGGGGGGAGCGCTTTGCCCGTTTGAGCTGCCTCACGCTCCCCCGATACCAAACAAACGGCAATCGGCTTTGGGAGTTCCCGAAACCCGGTCAGACAGCGTGCCTCCCTTCTGGCCTTCCCGGATTCCTTCATGCATGATGCGGCCCAATAGGTGGCCCACCTGAGGGCCCAATCACGTGACAGAATGCGAGAATTGCCATGGCGTACGCGCGGGCGAAGGGCTTGGGCCTTTTGATGGGACGACTGGTGGGGGCGGCTTTGCTGGTCGGAAGCGGTGTAACGGCTCTGGGCCCGGGTGCCTGGGCGGAGACAGCCCAGATCGGTGGTTGGTTCGTGTCTGACGAACGCCTGCCAGATGGAACGTTTTCCCACTGCATGATGATGGAGCCATACCTGAACGGTGAGCGAAAGGTGCTGTTGTCAGTGACCCTGTCCAAGGACAAGCTGGCCATGCTGGGGGTGTCTGATACGGAGTGGACCCTGAAGGAGGGGGAGAAATATAGCGGGAAGGTGGCTTTCGACGGCAGCAAGCCTGTGCCCCTGACGGCAACCAACATTGCGGGGATTGCTCGTTTGCAAATTCCCCAATGGTCTCCCTTTGCCGCAGCCCTGCGGAAGGCCAAAGTGCTGGCGGTGAAGTCCTCGGCTGGGGTCGTCTCCTTCAACCTTTATGATACGAGCGAAGCCATCCGCGCCTTGGAATCCTGTGTCCTTGTTGGGCATCCACCGTCCATCAAGCGTATCGTTCGGGACAGCGAGGGGAATGTGATTCGTGAGGAAACCATCCCCCCGGTCGCGGAGCCGATGCCCGATATCGTCATCAAGAAAAAATAGGACCGGAGCGCGGCCTGCCCCTTCACTTTGCCGGGGCAAAGATCAGCATGTCGCCGATCCATAGCGGACCCAACTCGTCCTGGTCCAGGGTCATCAATTCGTCCTCGTCGTCATCTTCGCGGATATCGATGCTTGCGGGTGTGCCATCGCCTGCGGGCGCAATGGCAGCGAGGATGGCCGTGGACTGGTCGCGAAAAATCATCAGGGCAGGCAGACGATCGCTCAGGTCACTGAGCTCAGCCCAGGACAGGCGTTTGTATTCCGCAGGCATGCCCGCATCCGCCGACACCGCCAGCACCGTGGACAGGGGGACCGGATCGCCGGTGAAGCCGTGCTTGGTGCCGATCTCCCGGGGGCTGACGCTAAGGCCCCGCTCCCGCGCCAATTTGGCGACCCGACCGAGGAAACAGGTATCCACTTCCAGGCCCGCAGCCTCCTTGGGCAGGGTTTCGATGTCGCTCATGGTCTCGCCGCTCCCATGGTGTCTCCTCCGGACCCGGGGCGTCGGGTGCGGGGGCCGGTGAAAGAGAAGGGGGGAATGACCATTGTTTTCACGTCATAGCCCCTTGGGCAAGGGAAATGTCGCGGTGCGAAAAGACTGGTCTTTGGTTCGAGGAACAGGATCAGCCCAGCAGGATCAACGGCTCCCAGGAGCGGTCGCTATCTCTTGGCTGTCGCTGACTCTGCGCAGGATGTCTCGAAACTCTGCGGCCACTTCGCTGAGGGGCTCGTTGCGGCGGAGCAGGATGCCGAACTCTGGAATGGATTGACCGATGGGGTTGGGCAGGCTTGCCAGGAGTCCCATGTGCAAATGATCCCGAACGACTGAGTAGGGCAACAGCGCCAAGGCGTCCGAGGTCTGGAGAAGATGCAAGATAGCGAAGATCGAGACGGATTCCACGCAGTTCGTGGGTTCCTCCAGGTTCCGTTCGGCGAGCACGGTCTCTAGAAATCCCCGGGTTGGTGTGGCCTTGGGCTGGAGGATCCAGGGCCACTGCACAAGCTCGGCCAGATCGGGAGCCTGATCTGCGGCGGTGCTCAACGGATGGCCCGCCCGGACCGCAAGCACCATTGCCTCGTCGGCGAGGGGTTCGAAGGAGAATAGGGTGCGTTGACGGTTCGTGGCGAACCGGCCCACCGCCAAGTCGATTTCTCCCCGTTCCAACATGTATAGGATGTTGTCGCTCGTCTCCCCCAGCATCCGGATGCTCAGCAGGGGGCGGTGGTGCTTTAAGGTGGCGACGGCTTTGGCCACCAGATCCGGGGCGGCCCCCATGATCGCCCCCAGGGAGAGCAGGCCATAGCCTCCCTGTTTCCGCAGCTCGAACTCCTCCGCAAAGCGGTCCATTCGGTTCAGGATGTCTTCGGCGTTGAGGAGGGCGAAGCGCCCTAGGTCGGTGCACCGCATGCCACGGGGGTCCCGGAAAAAGAGGGGAGCCCCCATGATGTCCTCCAGGTCTTTCAACATCTTCGATGCCGTCGACTGGGTCATGTTCAGGACCCTGGCCGCCTGGTGCATGGTGCCATGTTGGGCCAATGCCTGAACCAAGGCCAGATGCCTGAGGCGGAGGAAACGCGCCAAACCCTGTGTCATGACCTCTCTCTTCCCTCTCTTCCCGGGTGGATAATGCGATCGTGTTTTGCGATCGCAGAATAGGAACTCTTCATTAGACCGCTATCGCTCTGCTGCCTACCATCCAGGGCGTCAAACATTCGGCAACATGGCCAATCACCCATGAGGAGGTTCTCCGTTGGCGGTACCCATTATCAAGCATATCAGAGCTTTCACCGTGCGGGGCGGTGGCGCGGACTATCACGACCAGGGAGAGGGGCACTGGATCGACGACAATATTTCCACCCCCATGTCCAAGTATCCCGCGTACCGGGAAAGCCGCCAGAGCTTTGGCATCAACGTCCTGGGAAGTCTTGTGGTCGAGGTGGAAACCGATACCGGCGTCAAGGGGATCTCGGTCACCACGGGCGGGGAAATTGGCGCGTTCATCGTCGAGCGGCATCTGGCCCGCTTTGTCGAGGGACGCAAGGTCACGGACATTGAGTTGATCTGGGATCAGATGTTCAACGGCACCCTGTACTACGGGCGCCGTGGGGTGGTGTTGAACACGATTTCCGGTGTCGATCTCGCCCTGTGGGACCTGCTGGGCCAAGTGCGCGGCGAACCGGTCCACGCGATGATCGGCGGCGCCGTGCGGGAGCAACAACCGTTCTATGCCACTGGCGCCCGCCCCGATCTTGCCAAGGAGATGGGGTTCATCGGTGGCAAGTTGGCCGTCCAGCATGGTCCGGCCCAGGGCGCAGAGGGAATGCGGCGGGAACTGGATCGCCTGGCGCTGATGCGCGATCGGGTCGGTCCGGATTTCTGGCTGATGTTCGATTGCTGGATGAGCCTGGATGTGGATTATGCGACCCGGCTGGCCTTGGCGGCGCAGGCTTACGGGTTGAAATGGATTGAGGAATGCTTACCCCCCGACGACTATTGGGGATATGCCGCGCTGAAACGCGCCGTGCCCACGGGAATGCTGGTGACCACCGGTGAGCATGAGGCGACCCGTTGGGGGTTCCGCATGCTGCTGGATATGGACTGCTGCGATTTCATCCAGCCCGACGTGGGGTGGTGTGGTGGACTGACGGAGCTTCTCAAGATCTCCGCCATTGCCGATAGCCACGGGAAGATGGTCATCCCCCACGGGTCGAGCGTCTACAGCTATCACTTTGTGATGACCCGCCATAACAGCCCCTTCGCCGAGTTCCTGATGATGGCGCCGAAAGCGGACGCGGTCATTCCCATGTTTTCGCCCCTTCTGGAAGGGGAGCCGGTGCCACGGGATGGACATCTGTCCATTGGAGCGCTCGATCAGCCCGGGTTTGGCGTGACCCTGGCGGCCGATGCCAACTTGGCCCGGCCGTATACCCACTGAAGACCAAAAAAAATCAATAGAACAACGAACCCATAGGGAGGTTTTTTCCATGAAAATCACACGTCGTAGCCTTGGGCTTCTCGCCCTGTCCGCCGGTTTGGCCCTTTCAGGGGTCGCCCAGGCCAAGACGGTCATTCATCTCGCCCATCACCTGCCTGAAACGTCCGAGCAGCATTTGGCCGCCACGCGTATGGCTGAATTGGTCAAGGAACGGAGCCATGGGGAGTTGGAGATGCAGGTGCTGCCCAGTGGCCAGGTTGGCGGTCAACGGGAGATCATCGAAGGGGTGCAGATGGGCACCATCGAAATGGGTTATGGGGAGAGTGGTCTCTATGCCAACTACGTTCCCGCCTTCGGTATTCTGACCCTGCCTTACCTGTACACGGGTCCGGCCCATTGGGCGAAGGTTGTTGAGGGGGACATCGGTTCGTCCCTGGTCAAGGAGCTTGAGGACAAGACAGGGCTGGTCGTTCTGAACTGGATCCAGGCAGGCTATCGGGACACCTATACCGTCGATAAGAAGATTGAAAAGCCCGAGGATTTCGCCGGGCTGAAGATCCGTGTGCCGGAATCACCGGTCTTCGTCGAAACCTTCTCCGCCCTCAAAGCCGAGCCGACGCCAATTCCTTCGCCTGAAATCTACACGGCGATGCAGACGGGCGTGGTGTCCGCCATGGAGGGGACGCCAGAGGTCGGGTACATCCAGCGCATGTATGAAGTGGCGAAGCACTTGAACAAGACACGCCATATCCTGTTTGACGGAAGCTTCGTCACCAGCCGGACCTTTCTGGACAGCCTGAGCGAGGAAAACCGGAAGATTATCCTCGACGCCGCCAAGGAAGTGGCCGCCCTGCAACGCAAAGAGACCGGTGAGCGGGAAGCGGCCTGGTTCGAGAAGCTGTCCGCCGCGGGCATGGAAATCCACGAGGTGGATGCCGCTCCGTTCCGCGCTGTCCTGACGCCTTTGCAGGATCGCTTCGCCAAGGATGCCGGGGCCACCGAGATCCTGGCGGACATCCGCGCCCTGGCCCAATGATTCGGGCGTCCCATGGTCCGCGACGTGCCATGGACCGGGCCATCGCCGCCTTGACGGCGGCGGTGGTCGGGATCTTCGCGGCGATGATGGCACTTGTTTTTCTGCAGATCGTCGATCGGTTCGTTCCGGCGTTCAATTGGTTTTGGACCGAGGAAGTCGTCCGTGTCTTGCTGGTCTGGTCGGTCATGCTTGGCCTGCCCGTCGTGCTGTACCGCCATGAGGAAGTGTTCATCGACATTCTGTCGTTACCCGCCCGGGTAACCCGATGGCGGCTGCGGCTCGCGGGGGCCTTGTCCATCGTCTTTCTCGTCATTTTGGCTTGGCATGGGGAAATCTATACAGCGCGGTCGGCTGCTTTCCTGTCGCCGACGCTGGGTATCTCCCGGGCCTGGATCTACGCCCCGATTCCCATCGGGGCCTTGCTGGGGGCCATTGCCCTGCTGATCCGCAAGGAAGAGGACTCCCCGGCCTGGCCCCATCCCGGAGATACCACCATCCATAAGGATGAGAGGTTATGACCGTTCTTCTTCTGTTCGTTCTGTTCACACTGCTTTTGCTGGTTGGCGTGCCGATTTCCTTCGCCATGGGCCTCTCCGCAGTGGCGATTTTGGTCCTGGGGGGCACCGTCCCCCTTCTGGTTCTGCCCCAACGGTTTTTTTCCTCGCTGGACAGCTTTCCCCTGATGGCCATTCCCCTGTTCATCCTGGCCGGAAACCTGATGAACGTCAGCGGGATAACGATGGCGATCGTGCGTTTCGCGAATTCCCTGATCGGCCATGTGCGGGGAGGATTGGGGCAGGTGAACATTTTGACCAGCCTGCTGTTCTCCGGCATTTCCGGCTCCGCCGCCGCAGACGTGGCCGCCGTTGGCTCGATGTTGCTCCCTGCCATGAAAAAGGAAGGGTACAAGCCGGAATGGGCCGCTGTGATCACCGCCGTGTCTGCCATCCTGGGGCCGATCATTCCGCCCAGTCTGCTTATGGTGCTTTATGGATCAATGACCGGACTATCCATCGGGACCCTGTTCTTGGCCGGAATCCTTCCCGGTCTGGTCATCGCCGGGCTTCTGATGGCCTATACGTGGTATCGCGCCGACGACATTGGCGGTATTCGCCATCCTCGGGCCAATTTGAGTGAAGTGCTTCCCGCCTTTTGGAAAGCCCTTCCTGCCCTTGTTCTGCCCGTGCTGATCATTGGTGGAATTGAGACCGGAGCCTTCACGGCGACCGAGGCCGGGATCCTGGCTGTGGTCTATGCGCTCGCCTACGGTCTTCTGGCTCGACAGTTGGGGTTCAGGAATACCTACGTCTTTGTTCGGGATGCGGCGATTTCGACCTCCTCGATCTTGATCATCCTTGGGGGGGCGGCGTTGTTCTCGTGGATCATTGCGCGGGAGGGCTTTCCGGAACAGTTGGCCACGGCGCTTCAGGCCTTGACCACGAACACATATCTGGCCCTGGGCCTGATCGTTGCGGCCCTTCTGGTGCTTGGCATGTTCGTCGAAACGATCTCGGCTCTGATCCTTGTCACGCCCATGTTGTCCCCCATCGGTGCGGTCTACGGGCTCGATCCCATCCATTTCGCGGTGGTGACGGTCATTACCGTTCTGCTTGGATCCATCACCCCACCGGTGGCCATCATCCTGTTGCTTGCCTGTCGCATTGGCGAAGTCCCCTACGCCAAGGCCATGAAGCCATTCCTTCCCTACTTCGGGATCGTGCTGGTTGGCCTGCTCATCATCACCTTTGTGCCCTCTGTGACCCTTGCCTTGCCCTGGGCTCTTGGTGTCCTGGGCAATTGACCTTCTTTCCGTTTCGAATGCTGGAGTGATTATGAACGCTATCGATCTGAACAACCAAGTCGCCGTCGTCACCGGAGGCGCGCAGGGAATCGGGCTGGCGGTGGCCAAGCGCTTCGTCGCCAGCGGCGCCCGGGTGTCCATCTGGGATCAGGACGTGGAGCTTGGCCAGAAAAGTGCGGCCATGCTGGGAAGCGCGGTTGAATTCCGCGCAGTCGACCAAACCGACTACGAGGCTGTGGCCGACGCGGCCGCTGCGACTGAGCGCGATTTCGGACCCATTTCGATTCTGGCTGCCGTTGCGGGTATTGCTGGAAGCAATGCTCCCCTTGTCGACTATGAGCTGGCAGAGTGGATGCGGGTGATTGATATCAACCTGAACGGCGTATTCTATTTGAACAAGGTGATCGTGAAGGGAATGATCGCGCGCGGCTATGGGCGCATTGTCAATGTGTCCTCCATCGCGGGAAAGGAGGGCAATCCCAATGCCGGACCCTATTCCGCGTCGAAGGCAGGCGTGATTGCCTTGACCAAATCTCTGGGCAAGGAGACCGCTGGTCAGAACATTGCGGTCAACTGCATCACACCAGCCGCAGCCCGGACACGGATTTTTGATCAAATGAAGCCGGAGCATATCGAGTACATGCTGTCCAAGATCCCCCGCGGGCGGTTCTTGGAGGTGGACGAGGCTGCGAATATGGTGGCTTGGTTGGCCAGTGCGGAAAACTCTTTTACCACGGGGGCGACCTTTGATTTGTCGGGGGGACGCGCGACCTATTGACGTCTTCCCGAGCCTGTCGCCCTCAAGTGTGGTTTCTTTTTCCTGGCCCCAGCGGTTCCGATGGGATCTGATGTGGCCTTTTTGTCGGTTATACAAGGAGCGTATTGATGAAGTTGTTGAGAGTTGGACCTGCGGGCGCCGAGCGGCCAGCCATGCTAGATGGCGAGGGACAGGTCCGTGACTTGTCTGGCATCGTCGATGACATTGCGGGTGATGTTCTGATGCCAGAGGGCTTGGCCCGCTTGGCGACTGTGGATCCCACGACCCTTCCTGTGCTGCCCGTGGATCGGGTCGGGCCTTGCGTTGGTCAGGTCGGGACGTTTCTGTGCATTGGCCTGAATTACGCCGACCATGCGGCCGAAGCTGGCATGGACTTGCCTAAGGAACCGGTGATGTTCATGAAGGCGACGTCGGCGGTCTGCGGACCCACGGACAATGTCCGGCTGCCACGCGGATCGACCAAGGGCGATTGGGAAGTGGAATTGGGTGTGGTGATCGGCAAGGGAGGCTCCTACATCGACGAGGAAACCGCCCTGGATCATGTTGCCGGTTACTGCGTGGTCAACGACGTGTCCGAGCGGGCCTTCCAGATCGAGCGCGGCGGCCAATGGACGAAGGGCAAGAGTGCCCCGACCTTTGCCCCGATCGGTCCGTGGCTGGTGACCCGCGATGAGGTGGCCGATCCCCAGGACCTGGCTCTCTGGCTGGAAGTGGATGGGCACCGCTATCAGAGCGGATCGACGCGCACCATGGTGTTCGGTGTGCGCCATTTGGTCCATTATGTGAGCCAATTCATGTGCCTGCGACCGGGCGATGTCATCTCAACCGGGACCCCGCCAGGGGTGGGCATGGGGCAGAAGCCGCCGGTCTACCTCAATGGCGGTGAAGTCATGCGGCTTGGGATCGACGGTCTGGGGGAGCAATGTCAGTCCGTTGTGCGTGATTGACGAATATTTTTGCCAAGTGCCGTAACCGGTGAATCGGGCTCGACGGTCTTACGCTTCGGGTCCGATTTTCCGTCTAGAGCATCGAGCGGAAAAGTGGGAACCGGTTTTCCGGTCCACGCGATGCTCTAACTATATGATTTTAGATCAAACCGCCCTAAATCGATTCCGATTTAGGGCGGTTTGATCTAGAGCGGGGTGGGGTGAACCCCACCACAATACTCGACATGCGGGTGTCCCGTCACGGGGCTTTGCCCCGTCCCCCACTGGGGCCGAAAGGCCCCAGACCCCCAGCATTTACTGGCCGAAAGGCCCCAGACCCCAGGCTCAGAAAAAAAATGGGGGTTTGGGGGCATCGCCCCCAAATGGGCTTGGGCTATCGCCCAAAAAGACGAGACACGGTCGTGTCCTGAGGCCCCCCGCCGCTTTTCGTGCGTTCAAACGGCAGGTGGGGCGGCCCGTTGGCCCCTTGGTAGAAGGCCTGCTATTTCGATGAAGCCCGAGCGCCGAGCAGTCTGGTTTCGTCCAGCAGCTTTTGGCACTGGTTTTCCACCGCGTCGATTTCCTCCAGGGTAACCTGGATGTCCTCGAGCTGCTGGCGGAGAGAGTTCCTGGATTTTTGGCAGCTTTCGATGAGCTTCATATATTGAGCTTCGCCCGTCGGTTCGGCGTCGTAGAGATCGATGATCTCCTGGATTTCCTTGAGCGAGAATCCCAGCCGTTTGCCACGCAGGATCAGCATCAGGCGCACCCTGTCCCGGGGCGAATAGATCCTGCGCAGACCATCCCGTTCAGGGGTGATCAGGCCCTTGTCCTCGTAGAACCGGATGGCCCGGGGAGTTACATCGAACTCTTTGGCCAAGTCGGCTATGGAATAGCTGTTCCGCGTTGTGCTCATGGCGTCAGCTTACGTATACGTCAAAACCCTGTCGAGGATTATGTGTACTTGCGGACGTTCGGGGGGCTGCCACCCAGGCGTCGGAGCTTCGTGCCTCGTGCTGTCAGGGCACAAGGAAGGCTGCGGCAAGACCGAGAAAGGCGAAGAAACCCACCACATCCGTGATCGTCGTCAGGAAGACTGCGGAGGCCACTGCAGGGTCGATATTGAGACGCTCAAGGGCCAGGGGGATGGCGATGCCCGATAGTCCGGCAACGGCCAGGTTGATGACCATCGCCGCAGCGATCACCCAGCCGATCTCTGGCCGTCCGAACCAAACCCAGGCGATGCCACCGATCAGAAGGGCGAAGATGGCGCCATTGAGCAGGCCGACCACCAATTCCTTGCCCAGGATTCGTTTGGCGTTGGCCTGGGTGAGTTCCTTTGTCGCAAGGGAGCGCACGGCCACTGTGAGCGCCTGTGTGCCTGCGTTCCCCCCCATGGAGGCGACAATGGGCATCAGGACGGCAAGGGCTACGACCGATTCGATGGTTGCTGAGAACAGACCGATGACCATGGAAGCGAGGATGGCCGTCAACAGGTTGACACCCAGCCAGGATACCCGGGCCTTTACCGTATCGATCACGGCGCGGTACAAGTCGACCTCGGCGACACCGGCCAGGCGCAGCATGTCGTCCTCGGCCTCTTCCTCGATCACGTCGATGATGTCGTCGACGGTGATACGTCCCACCAGCCGACCAGAGGCATCGATGACAGGCGCAGACATCAAGTCACGGTCCCGGAACAGCCGGGCCACTTCCTCCTGGTCCGCCGTGGTGGAGATCAGGGGCATTTCCTCGCCCATGATTTCTCGCAGACGGATTCGGCGTTGGTGGCGCAGCATGGTGGACAGGCGGACCAATCCCACCGGGCGGTGACGGGGGTCCACAACGTAAATGACATAGAAATCATCGGGTAGGCGTGCCGCTGAGCGCAGGTAGTCGATGGTCTCGCCCACGGTCCAATAGGCGGGGACGGCCACCATTTCCCGCTGCATCAGGCGGCCAGCGGAATATTCCGGCAGGGACAGCCCCTGTTGGATCACGGTGCGGGTTTCCGGAGGGAGGCGCTCGAGAACGGTGGCCTGTTCCTCCTCGTCCAATTGGGCGACGACGTAGAGGGCATCGTCGGAATCCAACTCGCCCAGGGCCGAAGCCAAGTCGTGATACCCCAGGATTTCGACGACTTCGTCGCGCACGTAGTCGTTCAATTCCGGCAGGATTTCGGCGTTGAATTCCCCTCTTAAAGCTTTGATCAGAGTCGCGCGAGCATCGGTCGGCAGGTCCTGGATCAGGTCGGCCTGATCGGCGTAATGCAGGGGCAGGACAAGGGCCTGGACGGCCTTGGCCACCTCGTCGGGATCCTCGCCCTCCAGGGTGAGGCGCATCTCCTCGACGAATTCAGGAAGTAGCCCGTAGACATCTTCGGCCTGGTTGACGTCTCCATGGATTTGTTCGCGTTCGCCAAGGTCGATCATGGGCGTCTCCCCGGTTCAAGAAGGTGAGGGGCGGGCGGGGCGGGACCTGCTTTTGGGTGAGGTCCGCGCAAGGGGATAGGTGGGGCGTGGATGCATCCGTTCAACGGTATGGACCGAAGGATGGTTCCATGGAAAAGGCAGGGAGAAGCGTTTCGGCGAAATCAAAGGGCTGGAGTGAAACGCCCTTTCCGAGAAAAGGCTCTTTCTCAGAAAAGCATTGGGCCTGTCCAGTTTAAAACCAGACAGGCCCAATGCTTTTGAAGAGTGGTGCGGTCGAGAAGACTCGAACTTCCACGGCCTTTCGGCCACAGCGACCTCAACGCTGCGCGTCTACCAATTCCGCCACGACCGCGATGTGCGAGGGCTTGCCCCGCGAGGACGGATGAAATACCAAACCCCTTTGGGTTGGGCAAACAAAATCCGCATCGCCCCCCAATGATTTTTTTTTGGAAGGAATCCCGTCGATGACCCAAGGGGTGGAATGGCGCTTTGCCGACACACGCGTACCCTATCCGGACGCCCTGGCTTTCATGGAGGATCGGGTGGCCAAGATCTGTGCGGGGGAGGCGAGAGAGTGCCTGTGGATGCTCGAGCATCCCCCCCTCTACACGGCGGGCACCAGCGCCAATGCTCGGGATTTGCTGGCACCTGACCGTTTCCCCGTTTACGAAGCAGGGCGGGGCGGTCAATACACCTACCACGGTCCCGGCCAACGGATTGGCTATGTGATGCTTGATCTGCGCAACCGGGGGCGGGACGTCCGCTGCTTTGTTCATCGCCTGGAGGATTGGGTGATTCGGGCTTTGGCCGAGTTCAATGTCGTGGGCGAGCGGCGCGATGGCCGGGTCGGCATCTGGGTGTCCCGGGGGGGCGGACGGGAGGATAAGATCGCGGCCATTGGCGTGCGGGTGCGACGCTGGGTAACCTACCACGGATTTTCACTGAACGTGGAGCCGGATTTGACCCATTTCCAGGGTATCGTCCCCTGCGGGATCAGTGAGCATGGGGTCACCAGCCTGTGGGATCTTGGCATCCATGTGACCATGGAAGAGGTGGACTCGGCCCTTATGCGGACCTTCCCTCTGGTTTTTTCCGACAAGGGGGAGGAAGGGGGGGCTCAGTCCTGTTCCATGGCAGAGGACCGGGGATAGAAAGGCCGCTCTCTGGGCTGTCCACTCTCTGGACAGTCCACGGTCATCGGACCCTTGACGGGGAGCCGGGTCCTGGAGCCGTGGTCAAGACCTGATCGCCTGTCCTTTAGCAGAATTCGGAAAAAGTCCGAAAACGCTCCAAACTTGTCATTCCTGCCTGCGCAGGGATGACGACAAAAGAGTTTTTCCGCACCCTGTTAGGGGGCTAGAGGGCGGGCGATCAGTAGGCGATGTGGAAGGTCAGGTGATTTTTTCCGTTCTCGTGGCGATAGGCTACCGTTCGGGAGAGTTTGCGGATCAGGTGAATGCCCAACCCGCCAATGGGGCGGTCGTCGAGGGAGGCCAGCAAATGCTCTGGATCGGGGCGGGCGAGGGGGTCATGGGCAATGCCATCATCAATAACCTCGGCGATGATCTCATCGCCATTGGGAGACAGGCGGACGGTGATATCGTGCTGTTCCTGCTCTGGAAACCCATAGGAAATGATGTTCGTTACGGCTTCGTCCAGGCAAAGGCCAAGGCGTTGGACGGTTGCAGGACCGGGTCTGGGATCCCCGTCCAGTCCCTCGACAAAGGCTTCGACCTTGTCCAGAAGCCCAGGGATTTCCTCCAACGTGTTGCGAAGCGTTAGCTCCAAGGGGAGTCCTCCCTTTGGTTGAGGGCGGGATCTCCGCCCGGTCCAGAGACCCTAGCAAAGGCGCCGAAATCGTACCAGAGCGGTTTTTCTGGAGCTGAGTTAAAGTCACCTGCGACGGGGGGACAGAGTTGGATGACATTTGGTCAGGTAAGACTTCCGGCAGGATTGCCGTTTTCCCCACTGGTTTGGTAGGTTGCACCGACAACGGATTGTTTTTTTCAGGTCTTCACGTTTGTATCGGATAGGGTGGTCGGATAGGGTGATCCCTTGCGGCTTATCCGATCAGGGAGGACGCTTGGCTTCTTTTTCTGTCGAGGCAAGATGACCGGACGCGTCGCCACGTTCCTGAAAGTGCTTTTGAGTTGCCTGGCTCTGCTTGTCGCGGCCCAGGCATTTAATGGCATTTTGACCCTCTCCTCCCTTGAGCGCTTGTATTCGGATATTCTGACCTCAGGGTTTCGGATTTCCGGGCACGATGCGGCGTCGAAGATCGAAACGGCCATGCGGCTAGGCAAGCCGTTGGAGCGGTTCTTTGGATTCGATCGCCTGGAGGACGGTCTGCGTGAGGACCTTCCCGAAGCCCGCCATATCTTTCTGGTGACCGCCGATGGAACCGTCGTCCAGGGCTCCAAGCCCCCTCCGGCGGAAGCGGGACCTTTGGTCGCGGCCGCTTTGAGCCGCATGGACGTGAAGAAAGAGAAGGCGGAGTCCAGCCATGGCCTGTCTTCACTGATGGTGGAAGGCCAGGTGGACCGCTATGTGGTCTTCCCCCTGGTTAATCCGAATTCCACCTCCATTGATGGCGCGCTGGTGCTTGGCTTTTCCGCGGAATTGTTACGGGGCAAGCTCCAGGCCGTGGTGGAATCCAGCTTGGGCGGTTTCCTGTTGGCCACCGGGGCTGCCGCCCTGGTCTTGTTGCTGTCCATGAACATCATTATGCGTCAGGCCCGCATGAGTGGAGGCAAAGGGATTCGCTTCCTGTTCATTCCTGCGGTCATCCTGATTGGCGCCCAGGTGTTCCATTCTGTGGAAACGGTGCGCTTGTACCGGGACGCTTATGTGGACGCGGCCCGGGAAAGTATGTTCGATCTCATGGGGCAGGTACGCGACGACATCCAGTACGTTGTGAACAAGGGCTTGGGCATGGACCGGTTGCGGGGCATCGAAAAGCGCTTGGCCGATATGATCGTGGTCGTTCCCGAGCTCGCCGGACTGACCATTACCGATGCCACCGGTAAGGTGATGAACGAAGCCAAGGCCAAGGCCAACGAAAATGCAGAGGCCCTGACCAAGGGAGTCATCAACCTTTCGGGCATGGAGGCCGGTGACGACCGCCTGAAGTTGAGCATGGATATTGTCCGCACCGTGGATGGACAAAAGACCGTCGTTGGACATCTGAATGGCGAGCTGGATCCGGTGAAGCTGGAAATCAGTCTTCGCGACCGGGTTTTGGACGCGGCCACCGTGTTGCTGGTCTCGTTGTTTTTTATGTTCGAGATGTTCGTGTTGTTCGGCATCGCCATCCATCGCTCCTTGGCCCAGGACGCGGCCAAAGGCGTTTCCCTGCCCTCCATGGCCAAGGCCAAAGCCTCGGCGAGGGAGAAGGATGAGCAGGCCAACCGGCACCTCTTGGCCCGTCCTATCGGATTCGCTTTGCTGTTTGCCTGGGCCATGCCGCTCTCCTTCATCCCCTTGCGCATGCGCGAATTGCCGGATCTGGGCTTGGATATCTCGCCGTCCCTGCTGCTTGCCTTGCCCCTTTCGGTGGAGGCCCTCTGCGCCCTGTGTACGGCCCTGTTGGCCGGGCGCTTGTCCGACCGCTACGGGTGGCGGTTGCCCTTTATGGCGGGGTTGGTGGTGAGTGTCGCGGGGGCGGTGGCCTCGGGGCTGGCGACGGAGCCTGCCACCTTTATTGCATCGCGGGGGCTGACCGGGTTGGGGTACGGCCTGTCGTGGATGGGGATTCAGGGCTACATCTTCCAGCATGCCCCCCCGGGCGCAAGGGCTCAGGGGATTTCCAACCTCATTTCCGGTCTGCTGGCGGGCTATCTTTGTGGGACGGCGATTGGCGCCATGCTGGCGGAACGGTTCGGTTATGGTACGGTCTTCCTGATCTCCAGCGTTGTGATGGTCACACCGGGCATGCTCGCTGTGGTCTTCTTGCATCGCTATATGAAGGGCGGTCGGCCGGTGGAAGGCCGCAAGATGAATCCTGGAGCAGGTCACCCCAAGGGAAGCCTCTTCCACCTGCTCACGGACAGGCGGTTCCTGGCGGTGATGATTTTCTCCGTCGTGCCTTTTTCCGTCGCCCAGGTGGGACTGTTGTATTTCACTGTCCCCCTGTACCTGAACGAGCTGGGGCTCAATCAATCCAATATCGGGCGGATCCTAATGATCTATGGGATATCCGTGATCTATTTGGGGCCGATTATCAGCCGCCGGGTGGATGTAACCCAGGATAAGCGCTGGTATATCATCTCCGGTGGTGTTGTCGGTGCCCTGGGGCTGATGGGGTTGGTCTATGACGGTGGGCTCATGATGGTGGTTCTGGGGGTTTTCCTACTGGGGCTCTGCAGTTGTCTATCCGAATCGGCCCGTTCGGCCTTCGCCATGGCGCTGCCGGTGACCAAGGCCTATGGCACAACCTCGGCGATGAGCGTCCAGCGGGCGGCGGACAAGCTGGGACAGATGATCGGTCCCCTGATGTTGGGGGCCCTGTTCTCGACCCTGGGCATTCAGATGAGTGTGGCCTTGACCGGCAGCCTGTTCCTGCTGGCGACGGTCCTGTTCTTCTTCATGACCGGTGGTCTGTCCCCCCGTGTGCAGGCTGGGTCAACCGGTTCGGCGAAATAGGTCGATGGCCGCCTCTTTGATCGGACAGGACTTGCTTGGTCTGGAATTGGAGATGATCCCCGTCAATCTGTCGGACGGGAGCCTTCATGTCGTGGACGACGCCTATTTCCGTGCCCTGAACGCCCTGCGCGGTGGGGCAGACGAGGAAAAGGTTCTGGAGGGGCATGTCGTCGCCCTGTCCGGACCCCGGGGTGTGACGGGAATCGACAACGGGTTTGCGCTGTTGGAAACGGCCTTCGCCCCCCTGAACGCTTGTCCCGGTGTCATGGCCGAGTTGGAGGCCCTGGTTGCCCGGGAACTGTCGGAGATCTCCCAGGTCCTGAAGGGCCGGGGAGCGGCCTTGGTCAATCTGGCCCGCCATCCAGATGCACCCACGGACCACGCGGCTTGGCGGCGGCTGAAGGCCCCCCGGTCCATTTATGATTACTTGGTTCATGACCGGGGCTGGACTCATGCGGCAGGGTTTGATTCCCAGGCCCAGAATGGCCCCACCACGTCCATTGGTCCCGGGCAGGTCGTCGCCGCACTGAACATGTTGTTGCGCGCTGGACCGGCCTTCATCGCCCTGTTCGCCAACAGTCCCTTTGCCCAGGGGCGGGCCACGGGTCTGTTGGAATCCCGTATGACCCTTTGGGAGCGGGTCACGGCGACCTCTCGCGTTTCCGGAGACCGGGCCGTCGTTGGTCTGCCCGACGCACCGTTCCGGGATCTCGCAGACTACTTCACCTGGACCTTCGGGCGGGGCAGAGCGATGCTGGCCCTTCCCCCAGGAACAGGTCCCTATAAGGGAGAGGGGGGATTGGTGCGGGTGGTCGGGGATCCCTGCTTCCTCGATTTCCTGGCAGGTGGCCCCTGGCAGGCCCATGCCATTGGACCCGGCGGCGCCGATCGGGAGAAGTGCCAGGAGGTGTCGCCCCAACTGGCCCATGTGGACGCTTTGCAATGGTCTAATTTTCTGGATTTCCGCATCCGCTATGCCCTGACCGGGGCGGAGGAGGGGCCGGGGGCGTTCCTCGATGCCCTCCGGAAACCGGGGGAGATGGAGGCATTTTTCTCTGAAAAGGCGAGTAGTCTGTATCTGGAGAACCGGGTGGCCGGGGCCTGTTTTTCCGAGTCGCGGTCGAAGTTGGATCCAGAATCTCCGATTCGACGCTCGATGCCCCTCGCCGCGAGCGCTCTGCAGTGGGGTTTGATAAAAAATCTCGACCGGGCTGCGGCCACATTGGAAGGTGGGTGCTGGACCGATTTGGAAAGAGATCGGGAGGCGGCAATCCACGTCGGATTGGCTGACCCTGCGGTAAAAAAGCGAGTGGAGACGGTACTTCGCCTCGCCGAAGAGGGGCTGCCGGAAGAAGACCGGTGGGCCTTGTCCTATGCCTGGGACGTTTGGTCGACTGGTCGGTCGAATGCTGATCGAGCTCTGGAAACAGTCGCCTCTGACGGTATTGTGAGTTTAATACCTGCGCGTCTCTTGGTAGATTAGGGAAATGAGAAAGCCACTATAACCGCTTTGTTTTCTTAAATATTTCCCTGTAAATGGGCGTAAACGAACATGCTGGATCAATTGCTGGATGCCTTCCGGGCGCGCCATAGGGCGGTTCGGGTCCATCCCCGTCCCGTCGACCTGACCGACTGTTTCTGGTCTTCGGTGTCCAAGCGATATGTTTCTCCCCGGGGCTTCGGTGCCCTGGGAGGAGAGCGGCGTGTTCTGGCCTATATGATTGGAAATGCGCGCTTTGTGGAGAAGTACCTGCGGGACGACAATGGGGTGGTGGTCCGCGAAAATGGAACTCCGGTCATCCGTCCTTTCGGTCTGGATAACATGGTGAACGCCTGTCTCTGCCTGCGGGATATCCGAAATACGTCCTTCCACGAAATCTCCGATGCCTTGGAAGGGACCCACAAGATTCAAGGCTTTCGCCGCTGGCATATCCGCGAGATCGAGGACACCTTGACCCTCCTTCGACCGGGCTTCAATGCCAAGACGGACACTTGCTTTCTGTTTGCTGGGGCGCCGTCCCGCGCCCTGAATCGCATAGCGCTTTCGGCCCTTTGGCTGGAGCAGATGGTGACCCTTGGTGCACGGGCCTGTTCGACGATGGGCGAGCGGGAAGCGGATTTGATGGAGCGGGTTTTCCCTGAGGACGTGCTCGCCGGGAACCGGGAAGCGACCCTGCGGGCGGGCTATATGTGGGACCGGCCCCTGTGGCAGCCCCAGTCCGCTGAGTTTCTGGCCCGCAAGACCACGGCTCGCCGCGCCTGGATCACCTATGGCGGGCACCGGGCGGTCATGTGAGGAAGGGCGAGGGGAGGCTCTTTACAGAGCCTTCATGCGGACTCGCACGTCCGCAGGTTTGGCGAAATAGGGCGCACTGGTGACCAGGATTGCAGCGCCCGCCCGGGCGTACTCTGCGGCATTGGCCAGGGTTACCCCTCCTGCGGCGGCCAGGATGACCCGGTTGTCGACCCCTTCTTCCACGAGCCAAGCCGAGAGTTCGGTCACCTGTTCCGGAGAGAAACGCTCCAACTGGAGAACATCGACGCCTCCCTGAACGGCGGCATGGGCTTCCTCCGGGTCGCAGACTTCTGCGACGACTTTCTTCTCCGGGCAGAGGCTGCGCAGCTGGCTCAAATGGGTCCGCATCTCCTCCTTGGTCAGAAAGCAGCGGTGTTCGGCGAAGACCAGCAGGGTTTCCGAGAGCCCCAGGCGGTGCACGGAGGCGCCCCCCGCTTTCACGGCCTTGACCGCGAGCGCCCGGGTGCCGGGAAAGGGTTTTCGTGTGGTCACCACTTGGACATTCGGATTTTCGGTTCGGGCGGCATCCACCAGGGCTCGTGCGGTGGTGGCGATGCCCGAGGAATATTCCATCAGGTTCTGAGCCACCTTCCAGGCCCGATGCAGGCTTGCAGCGGGACCTTCTACCCGCAGCAGCATGTCGTCAGCCGCCATCCGCTCTCCGGAGGCCGCGTGCAGCATGCTCCGACATCCGGTCAGTTCGCAAAGTCGGGCGGCGTCCTCGACCCCTGCGGCGACCATGGACCCCCGGGCGGCGAAGCTCATCAGTCCCAACCGATCGCCGATTCCCAGGGAGTGGGTGGTCAGGTCCCCATGGGGGGTGTCCTCCTCCAAAAGGGCTTGGAGCGCGCCATCGGACAGACGGGATGTGGGCATGGTTCGTGTCTCTTTCCACCTTTATGTGTGTGCAGGGGCAGTTTACTCGGCGCCTGGACTGCTTGGCATTGACAAAGCGCACCGCCTCGGACCGGTCACAGGGGGGTCATGCAGTGGATCCTCTGGACACGGAGCGGTCCGGACGGGGCTATGGGGGTGACCTCGATGTCCCGGTAGTCCCGAATGGCCGGATAGGGAGGGTCGAGGGGGGCGACATGGGTTGCGGTGATGGCCAGGACAGAGGCGCCTGCGGCCTCTCCCGCTTGAAGGCCGGCGGGGGCATCTTCGAACACCAGGCAGTCGGCGATGGGAAGACCCAGCTTTTCGGCGGCGAGCAAGTAGCCTTGCGGGTCGGGCTTGCCCCGTGTGACATCTTCGCCGGTGACCATGATCCGGGGGAAGGGAAGGCCCGCAACGGAGATCCGCAAACGGGCGAGGGCGGCCGGAGCGGAGGTGACGATGGCCCACCGGTCCGGCGGCAGGGCTTCGAGCAAGGCCTTGGCCCCGGAGATGGCAATGACGCCCTCGCTGTCAGCCAGCTCCCGTTCCAGAAGAATGGCGGCTTCTGTCTGGGGATCGATATGGGGCAGGTTCATGCGGGCGATGACGTCAACGGCCCGAACCCCGTGGGGCATGGACCGGATGACGGCGTCGGGAATGCCCCGGTCCTTGGCCCATGTGGCCCAAACCCGCTCCACTGCGGGGATGGAATTCAGGATGGTGCCATCCATGTCGAACAGCAAGGCGGCATGCGTGCGATTTTCTGTCATGGGACCTGTCATTGGGATGCAGTTATTGGCGGCCGGTACCATCCATGGGACGTTGGGCTTCGCGGCCACCGGGGCGGTACCGATCCATCACCCTATCGAGGGAGTCGTTGGTGATGTCCGGATTGGCCTTCTGAAGGCAGGGCAGCAAAACGGCTTTGTTGGCGTGAACCCGTTTGGTGGTGGTGCGCTGGCCCGCGCCCACGGGATTGACATTGTTGAAACAGGCCACGAATTGGTCCGGCGTAATCCCCAAATCGGCGCTGATCCTACCTACCGGGCGCTTGGGGTCGTTGCGTAATGGAGCGGGGTTCTGGCCCTGACCGGGGGGAGGGGGTGGTGGCTGGGTTTGCGCTTGGGCAGCGGGGATGATCAGAAGAACGGTTGCGATCAGAGGTGCGAAAAGACAGCGTGGGCACATGTCTGGGGTCCCTTTCCATGATCCACTCGTTTCGATAAGACAGGCTACCATGGATGGGGAGAGAGAGAAATCTGGCGAGGCGGCAGGCTTGCGGTTTCGCTCCACCGAGAGTGCTTCGAGATCAAGTTGGGCCACTTTGCGGCCCAACTTGATCTCGAAGGTACTCTAAACTCACTCTAAAACAACGGGCCGGTTGTGGCGAACCCGGTCGGCTCGGGCGGTTTCCATGACCCGGGCCACGGTTTCGCGGGGGTGGTCCTCCGGCGTCAGCGCAGCGAGCAGGCCCGTCAGGTTCGACAGGGCCTCCACCACCAGATGGATCACCAAGCCGTCCTTCTGCACCCGGCCCGTTACCATCAGCAAACGCCCGCCCATGACAGTCTGGCGGTGGGCCTCGAAGACCTTGGGCCAGACCACCAGATTGGCGATGGCGTCCTCATCTTCCAGGGTGATGAACACAACGCCCGAAGCGCTGCCCGGCCTCTGGCGGCAGACGGCGAGCCCGGCGATGGTCACCTTCGCCCCGTCGGGCAGGCTTTCCAGCTTGCGGCAGGGCTGGGCGCCCGCCTGGGTGAGCCGTCCGCGCAGGAGCCCCAGGGGGTGGGCGCGCAGACTGAGGCGCAGGGCGCTGTAATCTTCGGTCAAGGCCTCGCCGGGGGAGAGGTCGCGGAAGTGGATGTCGTGCTCTACTAGTAGATCTGGCCCCCGAGTGGGATCGGCTTGGCGTTTTTCGGCGGCTTCGAACAGGGGGAGAGGTTGGGCCTTCAGGGCTTTTACGGCCCAAAGGGCACCGCGCCGCTCCAGGCCCAGGCTGGCGAAGGCATCCGCCTGGGTGAGCTTGTCGAGCAGGGGGGCCTCCACCCCGGCCCGGCGCCAGACCGCATGGGGGTCGCCATAGCCTTTGCCCCTTGCCGTGCTGATGGCCCGGGCGGTGGTTTCCGGAAACCCCTTGATCTGGCGGAATCCCAAGCGCAGGGCCACGCCTCGTTTGCCGCCGGGGCGTTGAAAAACCTCCAATTGGTTGTCCCAGTCCGAGGCGTTGATGTCCACCGGTCGCACCTCTACCCCGTGTTCCCGGGCGTCGCGGACGATCTGGGCCGGGGAATAGAAGCCCATGGGCTGGCTGTTGAGCAGGGCACAGGCGAAGGCCGCAGGGTAATGGCGCTTCAGCCAGGCCGAGACGTAGACGAGCAGGGCGAAACTGGCGGCGTGGCTTTCCGGGAAGCCGTAGTCGCCGAACCCTTCGATCTGGCGAAAACACCGTTCGGCGAAGGCCGGGGTGTAGCCATTGGCGGTCATGCCCGCGAGGAACTTTTCCCGGTAGGTCCCCAGGGCACCGGTGCGGCGGAAGGCGGCCATGGATCGGCGCAGACCATCGGCTTCCTCGGCGGTGAAACCCGCGCCCTCAATGGCAATGCGCATGGCCTGTTCCTGGAACAGGGGCACACCCAAGGTCTTCTCCAGGACTCGCCGGAGGGTTTCGGAGGGGTAATCGACTTTCTCCTCGCCTCGGCGGCGGCGCAGGTAGGGGTGGACCATGTCCCCTTGGATGGGGCCGGGGCGGACGATGGCCACTTCGATCACCAGATCATAGTAGGTCCGAGGCTGTAGGCGGGGAAGCATGGACATCTGGGCGCGGCTTTCCACCTGGAAGACCCCCAGGCTGTCCGCCCGGCAGAGCATCTCGTAGGTGTCGGGGTCCTTGTCGGGTACGGTGGCCAGGGTCAGGGGGCGGTGATGGTGGCGGGCCACCAGATCCAGGGCCTTGCGGATGCAACTGAGCATACCGAGCGCGAGCACGTCGATTTTGAGGATCCCCAGGGCATCCAGGTCATCCTTGTCCCATTGGATGACCGTGCGGTTTTCCATGGCCGCGTTCTCGATCGGCACCACCTCCGACAGGGGGCCGCGGGTGAGCACGAAGCCCCCCACATGCTGGGAGAGATGGCGGGGGAATCCCACCAGCGCCTCGGCCAGACGCAGAGTCAGGGCCAGCCGAGGCTCCCTGGGGTCGAGACCGCTTTCCCGGATCCGGGTTTCCTCCGGTATCCGGGATGAGGACCCCCAAACGGTGGCGGCCAGGGCTGCCGTGGCGTCCTGGGACAGGCCCATGACCTTGCCGACTTCGCGTAGGGCACTTCGGGCGCGCCAGGTGATGACCGTGGCCGCCAGTCCGGCCCGGTCCCGGCCATATTTCTGGTAGATATATTGGATGATCTCTTCCCGCCGTTCGTGTTCGAAATCCACGTCGATGTCGGGGGGCTCGTCCCGGGCCGCAGAGATGAACCGCTCGAATAGCAGGTCGACCCGTTCGGGATCCACGGCGGTGATCCCCAGGCAATAGCAGACGGCGGAGTTGGCGGCAGAACCCCGCCCCTGGCAAAGGATCCCCCGGGCCCGGGCCTCGGCCACGATGTCGTGGACGGTCAGAAAATAGGGAGCGTAGCCCAGCTTGCCGATGATCGCCAGTTCCTTGTCCAGACGCGCGCGGGTGCCCGGGGGGACACCCTTGGGATAGCGGCGGGCGGCGCCCTCGGTCGTCAGGCGAGCCAGCCGGTCATGGGGGATCTCTCCGGGTGCGAGGTCCGTGTCGGGGTATTCGTATCGCAGTTCATCCAGGGAGAAGCGGCAGGCCTGGGCGATCTCCACGGAGCGGGCCAGGGCCTCGGGATGGGCGGCCATCAGGGCGGCCATGGCCGCAGGCGCGCGAAGGTGGGCCTCGTCGTTGGGGGCGAGGAGTAGGCCCGCCGTCTCGATGGTAACATGGTGGCGCAGGCAGGTCAGGACATCCAATAACGGTTTCCGCTGGGGGGTGTGCATGCGCGCGCCGCCCAGGGCCAGGGGGGCAACCCCCTCCGCCTCGGCCAGCCGGGCCAACCGCCAGAGATGGCGGGCGTCTGTGCCATCCAACCGGGGCCGGAGCCCCAGGGAGAGGCGTGGACCCGCAACCGTCTTCCAATGGCGCAAGTGATCGACGAAATCCGCGTTTGCTCCGGGATCGGTCAACCCCTCCGGCGGCAAGAGGGTGAGCCATTGGCCCTCGGCCTGGGCTTCGATGTCCGCCCGGGTCAGGTGGCACTCGCCCTTTGGCGCTGCCCGCCGCCCGCTGGTCAGGAGCCGGGACAGGCGGCCATAGGCAGCCCTGTCCTCCGGATGGCAGAGCAGCTCCGGCCCATGGCCGGGCAAGGGGGAGAGAAGGGCGCCGACGATGAGGGGCAGGCCCGTCCGCTTGGCCGCCACATGGGCACGGACCACTCCGGCGAGGCTGTTGCGGTCGGTGATTGCCAGGGCGGTGAGACCCAGAGCACCGGCGGTGAGCACCAGTTCGTCCGGGTGAGACGCGGCCTCCAGGAAGCTGTAGTTGGTCTGGGCGAACAACTCCGCATAGGCCGGAGGAAGGGGAGGGCTCATCGTGGCATTCCGTGACCCGGTGGGGGATGGGCGTGGAGAAGGCGGGAGTGATGTTCTTTTGTCGTCGTCCCCGTGTTGGCGTTGAGGAATACGCGTGTTTCATTTTACTTCGTCATATTTTTATTTCGTCATGCCCGTGAAAACGGGCATCCAGGGTTGATTTCGGTGTCACTGTTGAAGTGCGCTCCTGTTGCGTTGATCGCTTCCGTCCTCGGTTTCCACCCTGGATTCCCGCGTACGCGGGAATGACGACTGAAATGAAATTGATTTCGGGTTGAGCCCTCAAGGGAAGATGCCATGGACAAACCAGCGGGTGCCCCCTCGGAAGAGCCAGAGACGGCGGCCGTCCTCGGCTTCGACCCGCCAGTAAGCGCGGGCGGGGGCGTCGTTCTCCAGCCACCAGTCCGGATCGATGCGTTCTGGCCCGGCATGGTGGAGGACCTTTTGCGGGGCGCCTTGGCGGCTGAGGGCCAGGGTCTGGGGAGCGCCCTCCGGTCCCACGGTCACCCGGGCGGGCAGGGGGCGGGGGAAGAGGCGGGCCGGGCGGGTGGCCACCACGGTATGAGGCGCCACTGTATGATCCGGGGCGGGGACGGTCTGAGCCGGAGCTTTCATCGCCATGCCCAGGGGACTCTCCTGTGTGGTGTGTTCGGGCTGGTGGGCTGGATGGGGCAGGGGGCGGCGGGGACCACCGAGGGATCCCAAACGCCCCATCAGCCGGTCGGCGAGCAGGGCCAGATCCTGGGCCGCCCGGGGGGATCCCTCCCGGGGGCGGCCTTCCTCGGCCAGGGCTGCGCGGGTCAGGTCCTCCTGGGCGGGGGAGAGGCTGTCCGTCGCGAGTAGCCCCAGGGCCATGGCCTCGATGCCGAACCCGGCGTCCAAAGCATCCAGGCGGTCCTGGAACAGGCGTGCCAGATGGGCCGGATCCCGGGTGGGCAGGTTGGTGCCGACGCGACAGCGGGAGACGGAGCCATCGACGCGATAGACGGACAGTTCCACCATCCGGGCCCCCCGGCGTTCCCGCTCCAGGGGGGAGAGCAGGGCGGTCAGCAACCGGTCCAGGGCGGCGGTGACGGCGCTGGTCGTGGCGATGGGCTCGGGGAAGGAGAGGCGGACGATATCCGGTGCCACCGGGCGGCGTGGCGAGAGGGGCTCGGGCAGGCGGCCCAGGGCTTGATCGAGGCGACGCAAGGCTTCGAGCCCCAGTCGGGTGGCCAGGGGGCCCCGGGGTAGGCTGGCAAGCGCGGCGATGTCTCGCGCACCCAGGCGGCGCAGGGTATCGATCACAGGAAGAGAGAGGCGCAGGGCCGCCAGTGGCAGACTGCCCAGCAATTGGCGGTGGGCTCCCTCGGGCAGGAGGGCGATGTCGTGCCTGTCGGTCATGAAATGGGCCGCAGCCCAGGCGGCGCCCGGCGTATCCGCCACCCCCAGGCGGGCGCTGAAGCCCAGGCGGGCCAGGGCGTCGTGAATGGTCTGGAGCAGCCGTTCCTCCCCCCCGAAAAGATGGGCGCAGCCGGTGATATCGAGCCAGAGCCCAGCCCCCTGGCCCTGGGATCCGTCGCCGGGGTTCTCCTCGGCGACCAGGGGGGTGAACCGACCGCACCAATCGGCCAGCCCCTCCAGCACCCGGGCGTCCTCCGTCGGATCGGCCTCGGTGACGGTCAGATGGGGCAGGAGGGCTCGGGCGTCCGCCAGGGGGAGACCCGGCCCCAATCCCTCCCCCTGGGCGACCCCATTCACAGCAGCGAGGACCAGAGCCCCATGGCGCGGGGCAAGGGTGGCGAAGGGTTGATCCCGGCGGGAGGCCTGGGGGGCTCCCGTTCGAGTCATCCGGTCGGTCTGAAAGGTTGGCAGCCAGAGAGAGATTACCCGTTTCATCGGTCCACCCCAAGGTCGAGTTTGTTCTCTCTATGTTCTAGTTCTTCTTTTGTTCCTTTTCAAGGGATTTTAGACCCTTTGAACGGGGGCCGACTGAGGACCTGATTTTGAACCGTATCACGGGTCATCAATCGCGGAGAGGGTTCCCGTCTCGTCGTCCCATTCCATGGTCCAACGTCGTGGAGTCCCCCCCCGACAGCGTTCCAGGGCGACGTGCCACCGGGCGGGGCCGGGGCCACCCCAGGGGGGGGGATGGGAGGGCAGGGTTTCAAGTCTCCAGCGGGTCGTGGCCGTACCCGGTGCTCCACCGGCGCCCCGGCTATCCATTGCCGGGTCGAGCAGGGGATCCCCCTGTCGATCACGGGGCAGGCGACTGAGGACCAGGCCGGTTGTTCCTCCAGCCTCTGCCGCCAGCTGAAGGCGCCGGGCGGCGGTCAGGTCCAAGCGGTCCACTTGGCCGATTACGGTGCCCAGGGCCGGACAGCGCAGACCTTCCTCCATGGACCAGAGAACCCCGGCCCCGTCCGGGCTGCGGACCAGGAGCAGGCGCCCGGGGCTGAGGCCGAGGGCGGCCAGTCCAGGTGCGTGGATGGTATCATCGCGTCCGGCTTCCAGACACCACAGAACCGGTCCCCGGCCTTCGGACAATCGGGCGGCGAGAAGGCTGGCGAAGGCGGTGGCCGCCCCGTCGAAGGCCATCGGTCCGGCGACCACCTGGTGCAGGCAGGCCAGGGGCAGCCCCCCCCAAGGCAGGGCCGCGTCTACTATGCTCAGGCCCAGGGAACGGACCGGCGCCGGAGGGCGCCCCCCCCGCTCGACACGGCGCACCTGGGCACGCAGAGCATCCAGATTGTTGGGAGGATGTGGCATGTTATGTTCCTGTATTGTTCTTTTTGTGTGTTCTATGTCCTGTTTCGTTTGAAGGCAAGGGAGATTGAGGGGCGATTTCGTTAGGATGGTTCCGTTGGGGAGGGATCGAGTGCGGTCATACCAAGCGGCCGCCGCGCCTTCTGGCGCGTTAAAGCCTGCGTGGCGCTTGAATGTGCGAAAAGCAGCGTGGGTTTCAACCCGAGCTGCTTGGGATAAGTCCGCTTTGCCGGACGGCCCACTTGGGGTAGCGTGACAGTTCGATCTATTTGGGTGCTGTTTGCCCGCGTCCTTGAGTAGGTCTGCGCCGTGGGGCCATGTCGTAACTTCAAAGCAGTTCAAGTTTTGTGGTGCTCTTGCTGCGATCCCTCGCCGTTTCCTTTTGTGTTTCCTTGGATTTTCTACCAATGCGCTTTGTTTTGATTGTCATTACCCTGGCTGTTTTGGTTTGGGTCGCTGTTGTTGGAGATGCGGAACGTCGTGCGAACGCACATTTGGCTGACCAGTTACGTATCGTCCAAGCCGGTGTTGAGGTTACCCTGGAACAGGTCCGTCAGACGGAAGAGATGGCTCTGTCTTTCCTCATGGATCGACCAGGCCTGATCACAGCTCTGGAGACGGTCAATGGGGCGCAGACTGCCATTCAATGGGACACGACGCGGAAGGAATTGGACGCCTATTTGAATTATCGGCATGGGCAGTCCGCCGAGAGGATCCTTCAATCCCATGCCTTGCTGGACCAGGAAGGACGGGTGCTTTGGCGCGCTTCTGCAAGCGGTGCTCCCAGTGTGGATATGCGGGATCACTCCCCTCTGGTGGCCCGCGCCCTGATCCAGGCTCGTCCCGTCCAGGGTATGGTGCCGAATGAGGGGTATGTGGTGGTCAGCCCGCTGTTCGATGGGTCAACGGTGGTGGGGTTTTTAAAAGCCGTGGTGCCTTTTAACCGGCTTATCTCCGCCCTGAAGACGACGATGCCGATGGTTTCCTCTCTCCGGTTCCATATGGGGATAAAGCCGGATCTGGATTTCTGGGGGAAGGAGCAAGGGAGAGGCGGTCAAGGGAAGGGAGAGGTCTTCGACGCTTCTGTTCTGGCGGCGTTGGATCGTGATGCGTTGCTTCGGGGATTCGTCTCGGGTCAACCCTTTGCCCTGTTTGCCGAGGGCCGCATCGGCGCGGCGTTCTTCTTGCCTCTCCCAGATTTCCAGGGGCGGACCATGGGGTATTTGGTCGGAAGCTGGCCTACGGATGTCCATCAAACAATACAGTGGGTTATCTTTCCCTTGTTGATCGGCGGTAGCGTTCTACTGCTTCTGTTCTGTCTGGCCGTCTTGACGTTGAAGGTGATTTGGAAGCGTGTCGAACGAGACCGCAGCCATCTGGCTGCGGTCACCGACACCATGGCTGAGGGGCTTTGTGTCATGGATTCCTTTAATCGGATCGCCATGGTCAACACTGCGGCGGAAACCCTTCTTGGTTACAGGGCCGAGGAGATGATCGGCGCGAGCGCCCATGACCTGTTCCATGCCCATTCCAGCCATCAGACTCTCGATGCCTCTGCCCTGGGCCAGTGCGCGATCCAACAGGCGATCAGGGAACGGCGCAAGGTGCATCTGGAAACGGAATTTTTCCGACGTCGTTCGGGAGAGATCTTTCCCGTCGAGGTTTTCTGTTCCCCCGTCGATGAGGACGCCCTGGACCGGCGGCGCGCGAAGCTCCTGCGATCCCGATCTGTCTCCCACCGGGTCTTGGAGTGGCTCATGGGGTCGGTTTTCCCGGGGCGTAGCGAGCGTCGGTGGTCGGAGGAAGTGGCCGTGGTGACCTTCACCGACCTGTCCGAACGTCGCCATTCCGAAGCGACTCTGAACAAGCTCTCCCAGGCCGTGGAGCAAAGCTCCGCCAGCGTGGTCATCACCGATTCCGATGGAGTTATTGAATACGTCAATCCGGCCTTTACCCGGATCAGTGGATACGACGCCAGAGACGTCATCGGTCAGAAGTCCAGCCTGTTGCAATCCGGCCAGATTTCCAAGGAAACTTACGAGACTCTTTGGGCGACCATTACCAGTGGGCGTGCCTGGAAAGGGGAGTTTCATAACCGGCGAAAGGATGGATCCCTGTATTGGGAGCGGGCCACCATCGCGCCCATCCGTGCCGGAGAGGGGACCATTACCCATTTTGTCGCGGTTAAGGATGACATCACCGATTGGAAGAACGTAGAGCAGGAGCTGTTCCACCGTGCCAACTATGACACTCTGACAGGGTTGCCCAACCGCCAGTTTCTCATGGATCGCCTGACCACTGCGCTCGCCGTGGCCCAGCGGGAAGGCCATGGTGTTGCGGTTCTATTCATGGATTTGGATCGATTTAAGCAGGTCAATGATAGCATGGGGCATGCGGCGGGTGATGTGTTGCTGAAGCAGGCGGCTTCGCGCATGGCTGCGGTCTTGCGTCCACAAGATACTCTGGGGCGTTTGGGGGGAGATGAGTTTCTGGTGGTTTCGACCGGCCTGAAAAACGAGACCGAGGCTGCGAAGGTTGCGTCACGTCTGCTTGATGTTGTTCGAGAGCCCTTCACCATCGACAAGCGCGAGGCTTTCGTTTCCGGCAGCATTGGCATTGGCATAGGTCCGGGCGACTTTCCCGGTGATGACAACAAGGGGCCTGTGACAGCCCAGACTCTGTTGCGTCATGCGGACGCGGCCATGTATCTGGCCAAGGAGCAGGGGCGCGACGGCTACCACTTTTTCACGCCCGATCTGGAACGGAGCGCCCACCGTCGGTTGATCATCGAGACGGGGTTGCGGACCGCGACAACGGACGGCAGTCTGCGCTTGGCCTTCCAGCCGGTGGTTGAAACCGCCACAGGAAAGGTGATCAAGGTGGAAGCACTGCTGCGGTGGACGCATCCCCAACTGGGCGCTGTCGGGCCGGATGAGTTCATTCCCTTAGCTGAGGAGACAGGGCGGATCATTGATCTTGGCCATTGGGTGATCAAGGCGTCCTGCGACGCGGTCCTGGCCCTTGGCGTACCAGGGGACGGATCCTTCCGTCTGGCCTTTAATGTATCGAGTAAGCAATTCGCCGATGATGTGCTTGGCGCCATCACCCAGGCCCTGGAAAGTCGAAACCTGGATCCCAGGATGTTGGAGGTGGAAATCACTGAACGGTTGATGCTCGATCCGTCTTCTGATGCCCAAGATCAATTGAATGCCTTGCGCGCCATGGGCGTGCGGGTGGCGATCGACGATTTCGGAACGGGCTATTCAGCCCTGAGCTATCTGACCCATTTCCACATCGACACCTTGAAGATTGATAGGGGATTCGTTTCCGCGATCGTAGGGGATATGCGCGGGCAAGCGCTGATCGGAGCCATCACGGGCATGGCCCATGGGCTGGATTGCACGGTGGTTGCCGAAGGCGTGGAAACACCGGAGCAGGCGGGGTTGCTTCGGGATCTGGGGGTAGACGCTTTACAGGGGTATCTTTTGGGACGGCCCATGTCCCTGGAGGACTTGATGGATCGCTTTGGGGTTTCCACCGAATGGTCCATTCCGCTCCCCAAAGCGCATTCTGATTATGACGTGCTTCTTGGGGGACCCGATTAGAATAGGCCCTGACGTCTTTTTTTCACCACTCATCCCCTGCGGCAGACTGTCGAGCGCTTTAGAGTGCTCCGAGATCAAGTTGGGCCCCTTCGCGACCGGGGTACAGGACAGGGAGTGTTTTCCCGTCACGGGGCTTTGCCCCGTCCCCCACTGGGGCCGAAAGGCCCCAGACCCCAGACATTTAGTGGCCGAAAGGCCCCAGACCCCAGACATTAATTGGCCGAAAGGTCCCAGACCCCAGGTCCAAAAAAGACGAGACATCGAAGATACTCTCAGATTCACACCTTCGCCCCGATATCCCGCTTTCCCACCCGCTTGGCGCTGATAGTCAGGACGAGCCCCACCCAAACCAGCACCACAGCCAAGGAGGTCAGGTAGCTTGGGTCGGTCAAGAAGGTCGAGATGTCCTGGTAAAAGGGCGCGCGGATCAGAGTCATGCCATGGGCCACAGGGTTCAGCCAAATGATCACCTTCATCACGATCGGTAGCCCCTCGGTGGGGAAGAGCGCACCGGAGAGGAACCAAAGCGGCATCAAAACCAGCATCATCACCGCATGGAATCCCGAGGTGGAGGACATGCGCCAAGCCACCATGAAGCCAAGGCCCGTGTAGCCCAGGGAGACCAGCGCCAGGGTCACCAGAATGATCGGGTAGTTCTCAACGGGCATGGGGAAGCCCAGGAAGGGCGCGACGAGCAGCATGATCACCGCTTGGGTCAAGGCGATGGCCGCAGCCCCGCCAACTTTGCCCAGAACAATGGCCATGCGGGAGATGGGCGCCACCAGGACCCCTTGCAGGAACCCCTGGTCCCGGTCCTCAATCACGGTGATGGAGGAGAAGACACCGGCAAAGAGCACCATCATCATCAACACACCGGGGTAAAAATACTCGGTGTAGGTCATGCCCTCCATACCGGCAGGGCGGAAACTGGGCGACAGGCCCGCGCCCAGGACGATCCAGAACAGCAGGGGTTGGCCGATGGATCCGGCGACCCGTGAGGGCTGACGCATGAACCGTGTGTATTCGCGCTTGGCCAAGGTCCAGGCCACAGAGGCCATGCCCGCTGTGTTGGGTGCGGTCTGGGTGGCTGTGGGTGCGACGTAGGAGGAGGTGGTGTCTGTGGTTGTCGTGCTGTTGGTCATTCCGCAGCCTCCCCGGCCTGCGGATCGCTGGCCTGCTTTGTTACATGGATGAAGACGTCTTCCAGGGTCGGACGTTTTACGGCCACGCTGGTGACATCGTCACGGAAGTTCGACAAAATCGCGTCGATGGCTGGCACCGGCCCGCCTTCGGGGATCCTTTCGACGCGCACTTCATCCCCATGGCGACTGGTGGGAACGCCCAGGAGCAAGGCGATTCGGGGGGCCAGGGTCTCGGCATCAACCGCAGAGATCACCAGCATGTCCTGGCCCAATTGGTCGCGCAGGGCGTTGGGGGAATCGTGGGCGAGCAGAACGCCCTCGCGCATGATCGCCACCCGGTCGGCGTCTTCGGCTTCGGAAAAGACGTGGCTGGTCATCAGGACGGTCATGCCCCGCTCCCGCTGGATCCGGGTGAGGGTGTCCAGGAAGGCGCGGCGGGCCGCCGGGTCCAGGCCCGTTGTGGGCTCGTCCAGTAGCAATACCCGGGGGTGGGTCATCAGACATTTGGCCAGTTCCACCTGCCGGGCCAAGCCACCCGAAAGGGTGCCGACCTTGTCCTTCAACCGGTCCTTCAACCCGGACCAAGCCAGGGCCTCGTTCCGCCGATTGGTCAGGGTCGTCCCCGACAGGCCATACAGGCTTGCATGGATATCCAGGTTTTCCGCAACGCTCAGATGTTTGTCCACCGCAGGGGACTGGAAAACAACTCCCATCAAGCCCCGGGCCGCAGCCGGTTCCGCGAACAGGTCATGGCCACCGATGTGGACCGTTCCGGTGCTGGGCAGGCAGAGGCCGCAGAGGATGCGGAACAGGGTGGATTTGCCGCTGCCATTGGGACCGGCGAGGATGGTAAAGGCCCCCTCGGCCACCGAGAGAGAAAGCGACTGGATGGCGATGCGGGCAGGTTTGCCCCGGCGACCGGGGTAGGCGTGGGTCAGGCCCTTGATGCGGATCATGGCGTGGGTTCGGGCTCCGTTTTCAGACCAGGATGGGACGGGTGCGGGCTGGCGGAGGAGGACCCATGACCCACATCGGGGCAGGGGCCACACTCCACCTGAATGACGGAATGGCGGATCGCCCAACGAACCTCCAGCCGCTGTTTCAGCGAGGCGAGCGTAGCCTCCGGGTCGGCCTCATGTCCGACGACGACGTGGAAAGTGACCATCGGATGGTCCGGCGTCAAGCTCCAGGCGTGCAGGTGGTGGACGGCGGCCTCCCCCTCGACGGTGCGTTCCATGTCCAGGGACAGGGAGTGGATGTCCAGGCCGGGGGGGGTGCCCTCCACCAGCACATGGGCGCTTTCGCGGATGATGGCCAGGGCCGACCGGGCAACGAGGGCGGACACCAGAATGGAGAGCAAGGGGTCAGCGACGGTCCAGCCGGTGGCCAGGATGATGGCTGCGGCGAGGATCGCCGCTCCGGATCCCAATAGATCGCCCATCACATGGGCTAAGGCCGCCCGGGTGTTCAAATCCTTGTTGCCCCCATGTGCCCCATGCCCATGTCCCCCATGCCCGTGTGCATGACCGGCAGCGTCGCCTCCGTCCCCGGACAGGATGCGATAGACCGCGATATTCACCACCAAACCAAGAACAGCGATGAACATCATTGGTCCGGCGATCACCGGTTCAGGGCTGGTAACACGCGGAATGGCCTCAATCACGATCCAGATCGACAGGCCCATCAGCAACAGGCCATTGACGAAGGCGGCCAGCACCTCCAGCCGGTGCAATCCATAGGTTCGTCGGTCGTTGGCCGGTCGCCGAGCAAGGGTCATGGCCCCCAGGGCGAGGGCAAGCGCGCCCGTATCGCTGAGCATATGGGCCGCATCGGCCATCAGAGCCAGGGAGCCGGTGATCCAACCGCCAATAAGTTCGGCCACCATGAACCCACCGGTGAGGATCAGGGAGAGGGCCATACGATTCCGCCGCCCGTTGTCCTGATTCTGGGAAAATTCGGTGTGGAAGGAGGTCATATTATCGGGTCAATCCATTTGGGTGCGAACGCGTCTGGGCCGCGATCTTAGCCGTTTGGTCGCTGTGAACCCAAGGGAAACAAAAAAGGACTGGTAAACCGGCCTCGCACAGGACACAGTCCGCCCCTTCCACTTTAAATCACGCCCTCGTGTCCCGAGATGGTATCCCATGTCCCGCATTGAAGATGAAGTAAACCGTCGGCGCACCTTCGCCATCATCTCCCACCCCGACGCCGGTAAAACGACGCTGACCGAAAAGCTGTTGCTGTTCGGGGGCGCCATTCAGCTTGCCGGGGCGGTCAAAGCCCGAGGCGAGGCCCGTCGAGCCCGTTCGGACTGGATGAAGGTGGAACAAGAACGAGGCATTTCCGTGGCCTCGTCGGTGATGAGCTACGAATATGACGGGCGCGCCTTCAATTTGCTCGACACCCCGGGCCACGAAGACTTCAGCGAGGACACCTACCGCACCCTGACGGCGGTCGATAGCGCCATTATGGTGATCGATGCCGCCAAGGGCATCGAGGAACAGACCCGCAAGCTGTTCGAGGTCTGTCGTCTGCGGGACGTGCCCATTATCACCTTCATCAACAAGTTGGACCGGGAGGGGCGGGAGCCCTTCGAGCTGCTGGACGAGATCGAGCAGACCTTGGCCCTGGACGTCACCCCGGCGAGCTGGCCCATCGGCATGGGCCGGAGTTTCCTGGGGTGTTATGACCTGTTCCACGAGCGTCTGGCGCTGATGGCCAAGGGTGCCAAGGGTGGCATGCCGGATATGGGGGAAAGCTGCGAGGGTCTGGACGACCCCAAGCTGGACAGCATGCTGCCGGAAGATGCGGTTGCCAAACTGCGCGAGGACGTGGAGATGGCGCGGGTTCTTTGCCCGGAATTCGACGTCGAATCCTATCGCGCCGGCCATATGACACCGGTCTTCTTTGGCTCGGCGGTCAATAATTTTGGCGTGCGGGAGTTGCTGGAGGGTGTCGCTTCGCTCGCGCCCACGCCTCGGCCCCAGCCGACGGCCGACCGGGATGTGGAGCCGACGGAAAATAAGGTCTCGGGTTTCGTTTTCAAGATTCAGGCGAACATGGACCCCAAGCACCGGGACCGGATTGCCTTCGTCCGCCTGTGCTCTGGCCACTTTAAGCGGGGGATGAAGCTGGCCCATCCGCGGTCGGGCAAGCAGATCAATATGCATAATCCAGTGATCTTCCTGGCCCAGGACCGGGAGCTGGCCGAAGAGGCTTTCGCCGGGGATATCCTGGGTGTGCCCAACCATGGTCAGTTGCGGATCGGTGATGCCCTGACCGAGGGGGAAGCCCTGCGGTTCACTGGAATTCCGAGCTTTGCCCCCGAATTGCTGCAGAAGGTGCGGCCCATTGATCCCCTGCGTGCCAAGCATCTGGGCCGCGCCCTGCAACAGATCGCCGAGGAAGGCGCCGCCCGGGTCTTCAAGCCGGTCATGGGCTCGGACTGGGTGGTGGGGGTCGTCGGTGGCCTGCAGTTCGAGGTCCTGGCCGACCGGATCCGCACGGAATTCGATGTCCCGGTGATTTTCGAACCAACAACCCTTTATACGGCCCGTTGGGTTGCGGCGGAGGATCATTTGATCCTGAAGAAATTTCTGGATGGCAACCAGTCGGCCATGGCCGAGGACCACGATGGGGATCCGGTTTTCATGGCGCGCAACGCTTGGCACCTGGACCGCGCTCAGGAAGATTTTCCCAAGATTCAGTTCCATAAAACAAAGGAACAGGCATTCTGAGATCCGGATTGGGCTGGTAATCCAGCCAGGAAAGAAGGCGAGACCATGTCCATCCATGAAATCCTGTTGTTTTTTCCCGTGGCGTTGCTGATGGCTGCACCGTTCGGTCCCAGCAACTTCCTGGTCTTCACCAATGGCCTTCGCCATGGGAGTCTGCCAGCGGGCACGGCTGGCTTCGCCCGGATTTCCGCCTTCGCCATTCTGATCGCCGTCACGGCCATTGGCTTGGGTGCGGCCCTGTCTGAGGCCGCTTGGCTTCTCTTGGTCATTAAATGGTTTGGCATCGGCTATTTAGCCTACCTGGGCTGGCGGATCTGGCGAAGCCCGCCCCCGGATCTGGCTGCGGCCAGGACTTTGGGGCGCTCGTCCCGCGTGGTGTCCGTTTGGAGTTTGGCTCGGATGGAATTCACGACGGCCCTGGCGAATCCCAAGGCCATTCTGTATTTTACTGCCGCCTTTCCCCAGTTCATTGGCCAAACCGAGAACTTTACCGAACGGTTTCTGACCATGGGGGCGGTTTTCCTGGTCAGCGAATATCTGGTGTTGTGGGGCTATGCCTTCGCAGGGGGCGGGCTCGGGCGGGCAGGGTGGTTGGATTGGGCGCAAGGCTGGATCAACAGGGTCACCGGAGCCAGTTTCATTGGTTTCGCGGGTTGGATGGCCTTGAGGGAGTAGACCCCGTCTTCTTCTCAGCGATAGACCAAACTGCCCTCAATCGGACTCCCCGATTGAGGGCGGATCATTTGATCTAGACTCATATGGTGAGAGCATCGCATGGAGCGGGAAACCGGTTGTCCTATCCGCGTTCCCTAGGGTCCCCAGTTTCCCGCTCGATGGGCGAGAGTCCTCCGAGATCTATTTAACTAGAGCATGTTGCGTGAAATGTGATTCACGCAACATGCTCTAAACCTCTGATATTGAAGCAAATCGTCACGCCTACGGCGTGCGTTCCGCCCGTCGCAATCTGTTCCGGATTGCTCGGGATTTGCTCTAGAGTGAAACTGGGCCAGCTTGACTCAAGCTGATCCAATTTCACTCTAAGAGTTGATGAGATAGAAGTGTGAAATCCTAGGTTTTGGGGTAATTTAATACCCTGAGCTTCTACCTTATCCGAAGAAAGCGTTGTGAAGCGGAGGGCTTGAGGCATGACCGTCTTGAAGGAACCGGTAATCATGAAGCGGGGTGTCGGTGCCGCTTTGTGGAGTCGACTTGTCGCTCCTTCAGAGCGATTGTCCCTGTGGGCCCCCCTATGACACGGGGTGTCCTTACGCTCCGTCGATCCATCTATCTGGCCCCGACCGTGGCAGGCGTCATTTTCCTTTTGTTGATCGCGGTGTTTCTGCAGGCGTTGAACCGCGAGCGTCGGACATGGGAAGGGGCCTGGGAAGCCCGAGAGCAATTGACCCGCGAGGTCAATGTGCAGTTCGACCGGTTCACCCTGGGCCATTCCAATTTTTTATTCGGAATCAGTCAAGTGAGGGAGGGGCTTCGGGCTGAAGTGATCCTTGGTCCCGAAGAGGAACATCTTGCGTGGGTGCGCAGCATTCGGGCGGATGTTCTCGCCCTGGATGCCCGGGTAGCCAAGGGGGAGGGGGTTTTTGAAAATCGGGAATTGGAAGGTCTCTTCAACTGGACGCTTGTCGCCCTGGAGAAGTATGAGGTGCAGGCAAGGCGGACAGTGGGGGACGCAAGCCTTGGTGGTGCGAAGCTCGGCGCAGAATTGAAGGAAACAATCCGGGGGTTTCATCTCACGCACAAGGCTTTTACGACTCTGAGATCCCGCCTGGAAAGCTCGGTGCTCGACTCCACCATGGGGGCCATTTCTGAAGGGCAACAGCAAAGCTTTATCGTTTGGGGGCTGGCCCTGGCGCTGGTGCCGGTCATGTTTCTCCTCGCCCGCTGGGTCGCGCAGGACGTGACTGGATCTTTGGTACGCACGATCGATCGCCTCCGCAGCCTGGGGGCTGAGGCGCACCGCGACCTGTCCGGCAGTCCCGAAGACGGGGGGGAGGGGAAGGGTCTTCCATTGGAGTCGGTGTCGCAGGAGGGGCGCGCGCCCGGGAAGGAACGCCAGGAGACCTATGATCCTTTTTCTCTCCTTTGGGAGTCCGTCGATGCTTTTGAACAGGTGCTCCAGGAATTGCGGACCTCCCGGAGGATACTCAGGCATCATCTGAGGGAATTGGCCTTACAGACGGAGGGGAGGGTGGCGGCGGAGGCTGCTTTTGGGGTCAGTGAACATCGTTTTCAAACCCTGGTGGATAATGCCAACGTGGCTATTTTCGTCCATCGGCGGGGTGAAATGCTCTATGCCAACCCAGCCCTCTGTTCCTTGATTGGCGCGACGCAAATGGGCGTCGACATCCATGAAATCGCGACCGATCGTCTTGTCGAGTCCGAAGCAAGGGGCAAGATCTGGGAGTGCCACGAAGCTTGTCTGCGTGGGGAAAGTGCTCCAACCGATTTCGAAATGGTCCTGGTGCGTTTGGACGCCGCCCGATTGGTGGTCATCAACCGCTCCTTCCTTATTGAATGGGAGGACGGCCCGGCCGTCTGCACGACCCTGTTGGATCACACGGAGCGGCGGGAGGCGTTGGACCGGCTTCGGATCCTATCTGCGGCTATCGATCAGACGCCGAACATGTTTTTCATCACCGATACCTCTGGCCGGATCGAGTATATCAATCCGGCCTTCACCGAATTGACCGGATACTCTGCGGAGGAGGCTTTGGGGGAGAAGCCGAGCTTGTTGCGACATCCCTCGACCTCTCCGGAAACCTATAAGGATCTATGGAGGACGATTCGGTCCGGACGCGAATGGCGTGCGGAGATCGTGGATCGCCGCAAGGATGGGTCCTACTTCTGGGCTTTCACCAGTATTTGCCCGGTGCGAGACGGGCAGGGGCACATCACCCATTATGTGGCCATGCACCAGGATGTTACGCCGCAGAAGACGGCAGATCTGGCCTTGCGCCAGGCCATGGAAGAGGCGGAGGTTGCCAACCGGGCAAAAACCGATCTTCTGGCCAATATGAGTCACGAACTGAGGACGCCTCTGAACGCGATCATTGGCTTTTCCGAAACCATGCTGGGCCAGTTTCTGGGGCCGATGGACCAGATCTATCTGGAGTACGCCAAGGATATTCGCGATTCCGGTGCCCATTTGCTGTCCTTGATCAATGATATCCTGGATGTCTCGGCCATTGAAGCCGGCCACATGCCCCTGCGGGAGGAGGTGACGGATCTGGCCGAGGTGATGGACAGTGTCCAACGTTTGATCCGGCCCCGTGCCGAACTTGCAGGTTTGACCTTGCAGATCGACCCCCTTCCCGTGTCACTCAACCTTTGGTGTGATGGGCGACGGCTCAAACAGATCCTGTTGAATTTGCTCTCCAACGCCGCGAAGTTCACGGAAGAGGGCGGGCGCATCAGCCTGATGACCACCGTCGGGGCCGATGGGGGGGTTCGCATGGTGGTCCGCGATACGGGGATCGGAATGGATAGCCATGGGATCGAAACCGCCCTTTCCCCCTTTGGGCAAGTGGATAGTGGCCTTGGCCGTCGCCACCAAGGCAGTGGGCTTGGGCTTCCCTTGACTCAGGGGTTGGTCAGCCTGCACGGAGGCCGCTTGACCTTGGAGAGTGAACCTGGACAGGGGACCACCGTAACGGTGGTCTTCCCGCCGGAGCGGACATGGGTCCACACCGCCTGACCCCAATTCGGATTCTGCGGAACAAAAGAACAAGCCAATCGGCGAGGGAACGCCGAACGGCTTTGCTATGGCCGGATTGGAACGGGATCAGCTTAAGTGAAGCTGGCCCAGCTTCACTCTGGGACCCAACTCACGGCACACGACGGTGGTGTTTTCCCGTCACGGGGTTTGGGCAATCGCCCAAAACATATAAGACACTGTCGTGTACCGAGGAGCCGACTTGATCTTCCACTCTGACCATAGGATTTGGATCACGTTTATGAAATCAGGTCGAACAGACCTGATTTCATCGTGTTCTAGCGGAAGACTATGCTGCTTCCTGTAGGCATAACGACCAGGCAGGACCGGTTGGACCGCTGGATCAGAGCGCAGGCACCCCGGGCTTCTTTCTCGTTCGCCATACCAAGGATTCGGGCGCGGAAAAGGGTGCCGCTCGACGCCGGATGGGGAAGGACCTGGGGGGTCAACCTGCCGTAGGACGGACTGAGCAGGCCTTTTGCCCGGGTTGCCGCGTTGCGAGCCGCATCGGCCTGACTATATGCCCCAACCTGAATACCCCAGGACCCTTTGCCAGGAACGGTATTGGCGGACTTGGACGCTCCAGATTTGCGGATCACGGGCGGGGTCGGAGGGGTTACCATGGCAACCTGCTGGGTAACTTTTTGCGTGACCTGGGCGACCTGAGTGCCGGGCTTGGGCGGCGGGGGCAGGGGAGGGTCGTCAGCAGAGCCCATATCGGTTAACCGGTCGTCGCCGAATCTCGGTCCACTGGATGCCGCGACCACTGTACCGGGCTTTAGGTCGGGAACGGGGACGGCGGGGTTCAACTTGGCGACCTTGGTAAAACCTTCGTCCAGCAACTTCATCATATGGGCGTCCCGGCTGCGCGCCGTGCGGCCTCCGAAGACGACTCCAATGACGCGATGGCCGTTGCGCACCGCCGAAGAGGCCACATTGAAGCCCGAAGCACGAATATAGCCGGTTTTAAGGCCATCGGCGCCCTTATACTCTTTCAGCACATGGTTATGCGTGGTGATGGTCCTGTTGCCGAAGCGGAAGGATTCCGTGGCAAAATAGTGGTAATGATGGGGGAAGTGCTTCATCAGGGCCATGGACAGGACCGCGATATCCCGTGCGGTGGACATCTGCCCATTATTGGGTAAGCCAGAGGCATTGCGGAAGGTTGTCCGGGTCATGCCTAACTGCTTGGCTTTCTTGGTCATCAGTTTGGCGAATTTGGATTCGGTGCCACCCAGCGCCTCGCCCACGACCACGGCCACGTCATTGGCGGATCTGGTGACCAAGGCCTTGATGGCGTCCTCAACCTTAATGGTGGACCCTTGTTTCAGCCCCAATTTGGTGGGGGGTTGGCTCGCCGCCCGGGCGGAAACCTTCAGGCGGCTGCTCGTGGTAAACTTTCCCTGGTCCATGGCCTCGAAAAGCAGGTAAAGGGTCATCATCTTGGTTAAGGAAGCCGGATAGTTGCGGGTGTCCGCGTTGCGGGCGTGCAAAACGGTTCCGGTTTCGGCGTCGACGACGATGGAGGCATAACCAGCCCAAGACCGGGTCGGTACCGCCAGCGCCACGACCAGGGAAAACGCCAGTGCCAGGAGAGTCACCGCGCCAAATCGGCGGCCGTGCATGGCCAGGCGTCGGCTTGAGGGCCATTTGCCTACGGGGTGCGTGTCTTGTTCCAAAATTGCGTCCATCGCGTTCCCGTCCACGTCTGAAGATCGTATGAGAGGACATTGCCCGTGCAGGGCTGTCAATATCCCCATCTGGGAGAGGCCAAATGAAGAGAGAGGACCTGTCCTCTGATTCGGTCCGGAGGATACGGTAGCCCCGATTCGCTGTCCATGGCGAAGAGGCACTTTTTCCCACAGATTAGCCACATAGGTGGCCTATTTCTAAAGTAAGATCTTAAGAAGAAAGGGTTAAGAAATGATTTTTGGGTCAAGGGAATTTCACAGGGGTGAAGAGGATGTTTCGGATTCGTCTCAATCACCCCTTTTGTCATGCGTTTTTGTTCTGGCTATTTTGCTTTTGGGCGGCTGTGCCAGCTCCGGAGATATCAATAGTCCCGTCGAGCGTCGCCTCTCCTGGTACTCCTATTTGAATGGCGATGACATTCGTGTCGCCTGTCAACCGGGGGCTCCCGATCACCTGCGGGCCACCTTCAACGGGGTCTATTCGGAGGATCTGCGCCTATACGAAATCCAAGACCTTGGCGGAGATCGGAGTCTGTCGTCCCGGATGATTGGCCCGGCCGATTTGACCACCTTGGCCAATATATCCGGCCTCTCCTCGCTCTTCGACCCCTGGCGTGGAACCAGTCGGGTCCAGGCCTTGGATGGGGTCGGTTGGTCGCGTTTGCTTGCGGCGCTGGACGCCGATGGACTCACAAAGCCGCCACCTGTTGGCCTGGAATTGCGCTCTGACCGCTTCTATTGGGTTGTGGTGGGGTGTCTTGATGGGGCTGTGGTTTTCAATGCCTGGGCTGATCCCTCCTCCCGCTTCGACGCCTTGACCTTTGATGACGTCCTCGTCGACCTGGATAAACCCAAAAGGCCCTTGCCCCACTATGAAAAGGCCATGCGAGGAAGTCTGGAAGCCCAGCGTCGGAAGGACTTTCTGTTTCGTTTGCGGGTGGGACCCAACGGTTTGATTGACGGTGCGCCCATCGGGGGCGAAGTGCCGAAGTTCGGCTCCTGAAATCCGAACCTGACAGGGTTGGGGCGCGGCAAAAGCAGTGACACTTATAATGAGAATGTTGCGGCGCGACAATCGCGGTTGACTTGGCATGAGGTGCGGATCATAGTTTGATTATATTGCGACGCAGCATTCTTGCCGACCCAGCGAGCGGCGGGATGTGGCGTGGTAGGCACGCGCGAGCGCGCGGGGAGACCGATCAAGGTTTGGCCCAAGGCGTCGGTGGCGCGTGGCACACGAAATCCAGGGAAAGGTCGCCCCCGGCGCCGCGAAGGTGAAGGGGGCCTGAGAGAGCCGAGGAGTTCAGTCCCCATGTCCGAGCCAAATAAGCCTGAGGGCGTCGCCCCAACCGCATCCGCTACTCCGAAGACTGCAGCAGCCAGGCCCTCCGCCCGTCGCGCCAAGGCCGCTGCGGCGAAGGCGCCTGCTAAGCAATCGGCTCCTGCAGAGCCCGGTTCTGTGAAACCCGGCCCCGTGGAGCCGGTGGTAGAGGCCACAGCGCCGCCGGTAAGCACTCCCGCTGCGGAACCCGTCGCCGCCAAGCCGACCGCTTCGGCTGAGGCGCCTGCCAGTGCTATTGAAGGCGAAATGGCCTCGGTGGATCTGTTGAAGGCCGTAGAAGATGTGGTTGAAGCCGGTTCGGTGAGCGCTGAGGCCGGGCGATCCGCCTTGGAGACCGTCGCTCGAGTCGGCGTCGACGTGGTGAGTGAGACCTACGAAAAGGCCATTGTCTTCACCAAGGAACAAGTTGAAGTGGTTGAGAAGGCTGGTGGACCCTTTGGGTTGGGTGTTGGAACGGGCATTGAAGATGGCTTGTCCTTCCTGAAAGCCAATCTGGAAGCCATGGGAGAGTCCTCCGCCATTTTGGTGAAGGGTGGTCAGGATCTTACGATTCTCTCCTATGACTATATGAAGGACATGGTCGAGGACGGGGCCACGTTTGGCCGCGACCTGATGGACTGCGGTGGTCCCGAGAAAGCCCTTGAAATGGAAATGGCCGCCGTCGAGAAAGCCACCGAAAAGGCTATGGCTGTTGGTCAGCGGGTTGGTGACCTGGTCAGCAAGATGCTTGAGGACGCCACCGTGCCTTTGACCGAACGGGCCGAAAGCGCCGTCGCAAGCCTGAATAAGGCTTTCGCAGTAAAATAGGGTGAACCCTTGTTCGGGACCTATTGATCGAAGTCTTTCTGGCCCTCAAATGAGCTTCATAGAGCTTTACCGGGTCATCTGGGTGCCTCACGACTAAAGTCGCATTTTCGGACCGGACCCTTGTTTCCGGGAGGGAGGCGGGCGAAAAAAAACAGGCTTCCCCCGGCCATGGGTTGGGGGAGGCCTTTGTTTTTTGAGGCTCTTGAAAGAAGCCCATGGAATAAATGGGTCTTTATCGGCGGAAAAAATTACCAATATGATGGGTGTGTGACGCATCACTCATCGGGTCTCCCCAGGGGGGCGCCACGGTGGATGGATGGAGCGCAAAGATGGAAGGCATGGGTAAGGATGGCTAACGAGATTAAGATTTGGATGGCCGAGAATGGAGACGACAATGGGTCGGATGGACGTCCTGGCACCGGTGTCGTGGTCAAGGCCAAGCCCAAGACCAAAAAGCCCTCCATGTACAAAGTTTTGATGCTGAACGACGATTATACGCCCATGGAATTCGTTGTTCACGTTTTGGAGCGGTTTTTTTCCAAAAGCCATGAGGAGGCGACCCAAATCATGCTGCATGTCCACCAAAAGGGCGTGGGGCTTTGCGGGGTTTTCACCCACGAAGTGGCTGAGACGAAGGTTAATCAGGTCATGGATTTGGCCAGGCGCTCCCAACACCCCCTCCAATGCACCTTGGAAAAGGAGTAGGGGCATCTCATGCGCCGACGGGTTGGCGCATGCACCTGTGGTTGAACGGGGACTGAAACGGCCAAGGACCAAGAGGGGCTGAGGGGACGCCTTAGGCGCGACCAGGCCAGAGCGGAAAACAGGTCACGGAAGGAGCGGGCATGCTGTCGCGCAATCTAGAGCAGACTCTTCATAGGGCCCTGGCACTCGCCACCCAGCGGAGGCATGAATACGCCACCTTGGAACACTTGTTGCTGGCCTTGGTCGATGATCAGGACTCGGTTTCCGTCCTGAAAGCCTGTTCCATCGATATCGAGAAGCTGCGCAAGCAGTTGACGGAATTCGTCGAGCACGAGCTCACTGGCCTTGTCGTCGCCGTTCCTGAAGGTGACCCCAAACCCACTGCCGGGTTCCAGCGCGTGGTTCAGCGCGCTGCCATCCATGTTCAGTCCTCTGGGCGCGAACAGGTGACCGGCGCGAATATCCTGGTGGCCCTGTTCAGCGAGCGGGAAAGCCATGCGGTCTATTTCCTGCAGATGCAGGACATGACCCGCTTGGACGCCGTTAACTACATCAGCCATGGCATCGCCAAGGCTCCTGGCTACGGCCAGCCCCGGAGCCCCAAGGGCGCAACCGAGAATGAGAGCAAGGGCGAGGAGCCCGTCAAAAAAGGACGGGAGGCGCTCGACGCCTATTGCGTGAACCTGAACGAGAAGGCAGAGGCGGGCAAAATTGACGCCCTGATCGGTCGCGATCTCGAAGTGGAGCGCACCATCCAGATTCTCTGCCGTCGCACGAAGAACAATCCCTTGCTGGTGGGTGATCCGGGTGTCGGCAAGACGGCCATCATTGAGGGGTTGGCCCTGCGCATCGTCAAGAAGGAAGTGCCGGAAGTTCTCCAGAATGCGACCATCTTTGCGCTCGACATGGGCAACCTTTTGGCTGGTACCCGCTATCGGGGAGATTTCGAGGAGCGGCTGAAGGCCGTTGTCAGTGAATTGGAGGCCCTGGACGGGGCGGTCCTGTTCATCGATGAGATCCATACGGTGATCGGAGCGGGCGCGACTTCCGGAGGCTCCATGGATGCGTCGAACCTGCTCAAACCTGCCCTGGCCCAAGGGGCGTTGCGCTGTGTCGGTTCGACGACCTACAAGGAGTTCCGGGGGCACTTCGAGAAGGACCGCGCCCTGGTGCGACGCTTCCAGAAGATCGATGTGTACGAACCCAACCTTGAGGACGCGGTCAAGATCGTCCGAGGGATCAAGGGCTACTACGAAGACCATCACAAGGTCCGCTATACCAACGATGCCGTCCGTGCGGCGGTGGAACTGTCCAGCAAGTACATCCATGATCGTAAGCTGCCTGACAAGGCCATCGATGTGATCGACGAGGTGGGAGCGGCCCGCATGCTCCTGCCCGAAAGCAAGCGGCGGAAGACGGTTTCGGTGAAGGATATTGAGGAGATCGTCGCCAAGATCGCTCGGATCCCGTCGAAGTCCGTGTCCCGGGATGACCAAACGGTTCTGAAGTCCCTGGAAAGGGACCTGAAGACTCTGGTTTTCGGCCAGGATGCGGCAATCACCGCTTTGTCCAGTGCCATCAAACTGGCTCGGGCGGGACTGCGCGACGCGGGCAAGCCGATCGGAAGCTACCTGTTCAGCGGTCCGACCGGTGTCGGCAAGACGGAAGTGGCTCGGCAACTCGCCAATATCATGGGCATCGATCTGGTACGCTTCGACATGTCGGAATACATGGAGCGCCATTCGGTCTCTCGGCTGATCGGCGCGCCACCGGGGTATGTGGGCTTTGATCAGGGGGGGCTGTTGACCGATGCGGTGGACCAGCAACCCCACTGCGTGCTGCTGCTCGACGAAATCGAGAAGGCCCATCCGGACCTGTTCAATATCCTTCTGCAGGTCATGGACCATGGCAAGCTGACCGACCACAACGGCAAGCATGTGGACTTCCGCAATGTGATCCTGATCATGACCACAAACGCGGGCGCCCAGGCCCTGGCCAAGAACGCCATCGGCTTTGGCCGTGAGGTCCGGGAAGGCGATGACGTGGAGGAGATTGAACGCTCCTTCTCGCCAGAGTTCCGCAATCGCCTGGACGCCATCATTCCCTTCGCTGCCCTGGCATCGGAAACGGTGGGGATGGTTGTCGATAAGTTCATCATGGAGCTTGAGGCCCAGCTGGCCGATCGCAACGTGACCATTGAGCTGACCGATAAGGCCCGGAGCTGGTTGGCGGAGAAGGGCTACGATCCGCGGATGGGGGCCCGGCCACTGGCCCGGGTCATCCAGGAGAGCATCAAAAAGCCTTTGGCCGAGGAACTGCTGTTTGGCAAGCTGGTCAAGGGTGGTCGGGTCAAGGTCGGCGTCAAGGATGGCCAGCCCGACTTTGCCTTCTTCGATCTGCCCAAGGAACAACAGGCCAAGATCGATGCCAGGGAAGCGGGCGAGGAGTCCGACGAGGACATGCCGACGGAAGACGTCGGGAAGTAGGGGCTGTCAAGGTTGATGAGAGGAAGATGGCCTCACTTTAATAATAATGACTTTAGAGTGAGGCCATTTTGGCGCGAATAACTTGGCTCAATCCGATAAGCCGGGAATATTTTGTGTTGAGGACCAAGGTCTGTTCTGTGTCGAGGAGAGGGGAATCAGATGGCGTGACGAGGTCGTTCAAAATGGTGTCCATGGCGATGGGCTTCAAATGGGGGCTGCCTTGCGTGACGCTGCCGAGAAGTTCGATAATTTGATTGCGGTCCCGTTGGAACAGGATGTTTTGGTCCGCCGCCTGATGTCCGCAGAAAAAGGTGGCCAAACCAGCGGTCGATATGTGGCGTTCGTAGAGGGCTTGTGCGAAGGCGCGATCCCGTCCTCGAATGAAGAAGGGCAGGGGAAGGGACAGGCAGAGGCGGACAACCCGTAGATCGCAGCTGGGGTCTCTCACGTCGATCTGATCCAATCCCAGCATAGCCTTGCGCAAGGTCCCAATGTCGACTTGGGTCATCCGGTTCACGCGGAAATTTCGGGACAGATCCGGGTCGGTCATACCGCCGATGAGTTGGTTGCGGATGCGCGTATCCAGGTCGTGACGTGTTCGGATCGAATCATGGAGCATGTCCTCGTTCGTCGAGGATTTCGTCCGCATGGGACGGGCGAAACGGCGCTGAAGAGCGGCGTATTGTGTGCTGGTGAGAAGGGCGCGCAGGGTATGGGCAATAGCCGTTCGGCCTGTTATCGCCCCCTTCCGCCACAACTGCCAGGACCCCTTGGCCAATGGGAGCCCAAGACCACGGGCCATAAATTCCGTTGAGAGGGAGGGGAGTCCGGCGCTGAACGTAATCGTCCCGAATTGACCAGATAACATCGTGGTGACGCCTGCTGACCTGGCATCCTGGTTGATGGCGTCCATCCAGACGCCATTCGGCAGGTTCGGCGGGGTCTCATTCATGACCCTCACATATCGAGCATTGGTTTCCAGCATGGAGGACGCGTCGTTGAAGACCCGGTGGTGGATGATATTGGGGAAATGCGCAGCGACTTTCACGGCTTGGGGCCATTCGTCACTGGTGGGGCGCAGGGCCGGGGGGATGGCGGTCGTGTCCCGTGGTGCGGCCGTAAAGGTATGTAATGGCTTATCGGCCTTGGTCAGAGTTCGGGCAGCCAGGGCGGTGATGACGCCGCTGCTCAACCCGGCGCTCAACTGGCTGCCGACGCCACCCGTTGACCGTGTCATGGCGTAGGTGGCCCGGGTCATCGCCTCGTCCATGGCTTCCAGGGCGTCCTCGAAGGACAGGGACGATGCCTCGGGGATGGCTGTCAGGTCAGACCATGGATGGATCTGTTCCTGGCCATCTGCGGAAAGCCTTGTCCAGTGTCCGGGCATGACCCGGTTGACCTGGGCGTAGAGGGTGGATGGACTGTCCTGGGGAAGCAGGGCGAGGTGCTCTGCCAGTCGCTTTTCATCGAAGTCCCTCTCAACCTCTGGCAGGGCGAACAGCCCCTGGATCATGCTTGAGACCGCCAGGAACCGGGATTGGCGACTATAAAAAAGGGGACTGAGCCCTATGGGGTCGCGGACCAGGGTGATGGATCCGTCTTGTCTATCCTGGATGATCAAGGCGAACACGCCAACGAGGCGGGGCAGCGTGTCTTCCAGTCCCCAGCGGTCCAGCGCGGCGGCCAGTACGCCACCATCGGCAAGCATGCGCGCCTTTGACGCCGGGATGTCGAGTGCGTCGAGCAGGTCATCACGGTTGTCGAGGCGTAGATCTGCGGCCATCATGGCACGACCGCCACCGATGATAAACGGTTGGCGGTCCATCAGGTCATCTGGAACGGTCCGCATGAGATTGCGCCCGCAGGCAAAGGAGCCATCACCCCATAGGGTGGTATGGTGCGGGCCGAACTGCTTTTGGGCGGTGAGTATGCGGTCGGTGATGGAGCGGGCGTGGGCATTGGCAGACCACGACAGGCAGGCAGCAAGAGCGGTCATCGACGGCGTCCAGAAATTGTAAGCGTGTTCTCGAAGCGGGATCCAGTGGCATGCTCGGTTTTGGCCATCTTGCATTGGATGGAGTCTGGACCGCCTTAGACTGGTCTGGTCCATGGCGGAGCATAGGTCAAGGGAGGAGGTGGGGGAAGTCTGGCAGCAAGGGAAAAGGGACGAAATGGCCAGATTCTATCTTTAAGGCCAAATTTCGGGGCCCCAGGCCCGGCCGGAGGAGGTGTGTTTTAGGGGAGAGGGGCAAGCTCCTTTCCACAAATCAGTCGCCCAAAAAAGACAAGACACTGTCGTGTACTGTGAAAACGGGCATCCAGGGTTGGTTTCGGTTTCGGTGCTGAATTGCACTGTCGTAGCTGGTGCTCAACTTGTTGAATCTAGATCAAACCGCCTTGAATCGGAATCGATTTAAGGCGGTTTGATCCAAGGACAAGATTTTCGATCAGGGTTGAATTTCGGCAGCGACCTTGTGGAGGGTTTGCGTATCCAATTGGACTTCGCCACCGGCGGCCTGGAAGGCCTTGCTCATGCGCGCCATGCCCGCTTGCGCTTCCTTGGCGGCTTCGTCCCGGACCTCGTGACTGATCTTCATGGAGCAGAACTTGGGACCGCACATGGAGCAGAAATGGGCAGTCTTATGGGCTTCATGGGGCAGGGTTTCGTCGTGGTAGGCCCGCGCCCCGTCCGGATCCAGGCCCAGGTTGAACTGGTCCCCCCAGCGGAAATCGAAGCGTGCCCGGCTGACGGCATCGTCGCGGATTTGGGCGGCGGGATGGCCCTTGGCGATGTCCGCCGCATGGGCAGCCAGTTTATAGGCGATGACCCCGGCTTTCACGTCGTCCCGGTTGGGGAGGCCCAGGTGCTCCTTGGGGGTGACGTAGCAGAGCATGGCCGTGCCGAACCAACCGATCATCGCCGCCCCAATGGCCGAGGTGATGTGGTCATGCCCGGGCGCAATATCCGTGGTCAGGGGGCCGAGGGTGTAGAAGGGAGCCTCGCCGCAGGTTTCCAATTGGCGGTCCATATTGGCCTTGATCTTGTGCATCGGCACATGGCCGGGGCCTTCCACCATGACCTGACAGCCCTTATCCCAGGCCAGTTTCGTTAATTCGCCCAGGGTGTCCAGTTCGGCGAACTGGGCGGCGTCGTTGGCGTCCGCCACCGAACCCGGGCGCAGACCATCCCCCAGGGAGAAGGAGACATCATAGCGCCGCATGATGGCGCAGATGTCCTCAAACCGTTCGTAGAGGAAGCTCTCGCGGTGATGGGACAGGCACCATTTGGCCATGATCGATCCCCCCCGGCTGACGATGCCAGTGACCCGGTCCGCCGTCAGGGGGATATGGGCGAGGCGCAGGCCGGAATGGATGGTGAAGTAGTCCACGCCCTGTTCACATTGCTCGATCAGGGTTTCAGCAAAGACGGACCAATCCAATTTGGTCGGATCGCCCTTGACCTTCTCCAGGGCCTGATACAGGGGAACGGTGCCAATGGGCACGGGGCTGTTGCGCAGGATCCATTCCCGGGTGGCGTGAATGTTCTTGCCCGTGGAGAGATCCATGACCGTGTCGGCGCCCCAGCGTATGGACCAGACCAGCTTGGCAACTTCCTCCTCAATGGAGGAGGAGAGGGCGGAGTTGCCGATATTGGCGTTCACCTTCACCAGGAAGTTCCGGCCGATGATGGTGGGTTCTAGTTCCCCATGGTTGATGTTCGCCGGAATGATGGCCCGGCCCTCGGCGATTTCCTTGCGGACGAACTCCGGAGTCACATGGGCGGGAAGGGCAGCGCCGTGGGACTCCCCTTTGGTCAGACGCTCCTCGGCCCCGGCGACGGCCGTCTCGCGGCCCAGGTTTTCCCGATGGGCGACGTAGACCATCTCGTCGGTGATGATTCCCGCGCGGGCGCATTCCAACTGGGTGAAGGGGCCTTCTCCAATCCGCCGCAGGGGGCGATGGAAGAGGGGGAAGATCTCGGAGGTTTCGTCCCGGGGAATGGGTGCGCCGTCGTAGTTCTCCACCCCTCCTCGGGCGGAGACCCAGGCCGTCCGGAGGCGGGGTAAACCGGCTTTCAGGTCAATCCGAGCCTCGGCGTCCGTATAGGGGCCGCTGCTGTCTGGCACCCGCACGGGGGCCTCGCCGGGGTCTGAGAGGGTCACCTCGCGAAAGGGAACCCTCAGGTGAGGGCGTTCGGCGGGCGCGGCGTAGTGCTTGCGTGAGGCCGGGAAGGGGGTCCGGCATTCGGCCAGGGTAAGGGGCAGGGAGTCTTGGTTTGGTGTGACAGCCATCGTCTTCTCCGTTTGGATGGACCGATGGGTCTGTCGACGGAGGCGGGAGGGGGCGACGCCGGGGAGGGGATGGATCGCGGTTGTCTTGGGTGACGGATCCGATGTGGCGCGGCCCTGGTTCCGTCCCTTCGCCGGCATGACCCGGATCAGGTTCGAAGGGTCACCGCGCGTCCGTCCGGATTTCCCCGGATGACCAACGGTATCTCAGTCCCTTGCCGGGACCCCCCTGGAACAGGTTCTTTTAGGATAGGCAAAATCGGCGTGCACTGTAAACGGGAAATAATAAGGATGAGCCCGTGAGGAGCTCATCCGGGGGGATACATAGTACAGGGCACTGTTTGGTATTTTTTGGGCGATTGCCCAGGTCCATTTGGGGACCAATGCCCCCAAACCCCCTTTTTCCAGGTACTGGTGTCGGAATGAGCTCTCTGGTAGGCGAAGGATGCTATCGAAAGGAACCGTCCACGGGAAAGAGTGCGACCGTGATGTCACTGATCGGAGAGGGTTTCCCGGATCGCGGACAGCAGGGCCGCGCGTCCCCTTCGGGCCGTCAGGGCCTCTTCCATGGTCACGCGGACGAATCGCGTGGGAGTATGTGGCTGCAACTGGCCGATCAGGTCCATATCCGCCGATACCACCGCGCCGAGGGTGAAATATCCGCCGCCAGAGACCGCGTCACGGTGCAGAACGATAGGTTCGGATCCACCCGGAACCTGAATGGAGCCATAGGAATAACAGCCGTCAACGATGTTCGAGGGATCCGACCCGGCGCCAAAGGGCTGGTCGCGGAGAACGAATTCGATGGGTTGACCACCGCGGAACCGAACCCCCATGCGGTCGGCTTCCGGCGCGACCTTCCATTCGTCCTCGAAAAAGTTTCGGCCCGCCTGCTCCGTAATCAAATGCCAGTATAGCCCCGGCAAAACCCGCAGTTCGGTCGGAGAACCGGGGCGGCGGCGCATGGAGGCGGGAATGCTGCGCCCGGCTTTGACCGGTCTTCCCTCGCCTAATGGCACCCGATCTCCCTTCGCCAGTGCCCGACCGTCGTAGCCCCCCAACGCACCGATGGGGTAGGTGGAGCGACTGCCCAGGTGAGGGGGGGTGGTGATCCCGCCGGAAAACGCGATGTAGGCCCGGGCACCCCCTTGAAGGTAGTCAAAGGTCAGTTTTTGGCCAGCCTTGACCGGAAAGGCTGTCCACAGGGCCTGTTCCTCTCCATCGACCCGAGGAGGCAGGACTGCGCCGGTGACGGCAACCATGCTGTCCACCTCGAATTCCAGTTGGGGCCCCATGAAAACGGCTTCGAGCCCGGCGGCTCCCTCTTCGTTGCCGACCAGCAGGTTGGCGGCGCGCAAGGCGTAGCGGTCCATGGCGCCGGAGAGGGGGATCCCCAGGTGGAAATAACCCGGCCGTCCCAGGTCCTGAATGGTGGTGAGCAAACCGGGATCGATGACTTTAAACGTCATTGAGGGTCTCCATCAGTTGCGCGTTGAATCCGTCCATATCGGCCTTGAAGGCCTCCAGATCGAAGACCACCTCCCTGATCTTGGGCGTATAGCGGTTGGCTTCGACCTGGGCGAGGATGGCGTCGTATTCTGCCCGATCGATGGGCTTCCATTTGACGATGTCACCGGGGCGGAAGAAAACCAGGAAGTCCTTCAGGTAGGACAGGGTTTGTGTCGGGTCGTAGATCGGCATGGGGGTGATGCCGAACATCTGATAGCCACCGGCACCCCGCACCGAATAGATGCAGGAAAAACACCCGCCGTATCCCACGGTCTGCTTTGGGGTATCCGTTCGAGGGCGAAGGTACTTGGGGACCTCAATCTGCCGATCCCGGTCCACCAGTTGATAGAGAAAAGGCAAGCCCGCGACAAAACCGACCATGGACACGAACCAGGGCGAGGAATGGTGGGCGGTGATGAAGGCCTCGACGCTGTCATAACCGTTGATGCGCGCTGCGTATGCGAGGTCGGAGCCGGAGGGGTCCTGGTGGCGCTCGCGGAAGCGCATCAGGGTTTCATGGGTCCAGGGGTCCTGATAATAGACCGGAATCTCGATGATCCGTGTTGCCAGGGTCTTGTCGCCGTCTTCGGCCTTGTGTTCCAAGGCCTTGATTTTCTCCATCATTTCCGATGGCGGAATCCTTTCCGGATCGAATTTGACCTGGAAGCTGCTGTTCGCGGGGCAAATTTCGATTACACCGTCAATCTGGGCCTCGCGAACGGCATTGGTCAGGGACAGGCTGATGAAAAAGGCGTCCAGGGACATTTCTTCGCCGATTTCGACGAAGATATGTTCGTCGCCCCCATGGGAATAACGAATCTTCATCCGGTCCTCCTTACGCTTGAGCCAGGCCATGGGTGGCCAGCCAGGGTTCCAGGAATTGAGTGTGGACGGCGCCCGCGCGAACCGCAGGGGCTGTGCTGAGGGCTTGGTGCAGGGGAATGGTGGTCTTGACGCCCTCGATCTTTAAGTCGGACAGGGCCGTTTGCAGGCGCTCAATGGCCTGTTCGCGGGTGTCGGCCTTGACGATCAGCTTCCCCAGAAGGGAGTCATAGAACGGGGGGATGGCGTAGCCGTCGTAGAGCATGCCATCGAAGCGGATGCCGTCGCCCTCTGGCAGGGTCAGGGACCCGACCACCCCGGGGAAGGGCATGAAGTCGTTGGCCGGGTCTTCGGCATTGATGCGCACTTCAATGGCGTGGCCGTCCAGGTGGATATCCTCCTGCCTGGGGCTAAGGGGCGCCCCACCGGCGATCTTGAGCATTTCCCCGATCAGGTCCAATCCCGTCACCATTTCCGTGACCGGATGTTCCACCTGAATGCGCGTGTTCATTTCAATGAAGTAGAACGCGCCGCTGTCATTATCGTAGAGGTATTCCAGGGTGCCTGCGCCCCGGTATCCAACGCTTTCGGCCAAGGCGACGGCGGAGGCGCAGAGGGCGGCTCTGGTTTCTGTGTCCAGGCAGGCGGCGGGGGCCTCCTCCCAGACCTTTTGCCGACGCCGTTGCAGCGAGCATTCCCGCTCGAAACAATGGACGACGCGCTGGCCATCGCCAAGGACCTGGACCTCGATATGGCGGGCCTTGGTGATGACCCGCTCCAGGTAGAAGCCGCCATCACCGAAGGCGGCCAGGGCTTCGGCTTGGGCCTGGGGGGCGAGCTGGCGCAGCTCTTCCTCGGTTTCGGCGATGCGGATGCCTCGCCCGCCACCGCCTGCCGTGGCCTTGATCATGACCGGATAACCGATGGTCCGCGCCGAGGCGACGGCATCTTCGATATCGGTGAGCACCCCATCGCTCCCCGGCACCACGGGAACACCTGCGGCGATGGCGGTTGCCCGGGCGGTGGCCTTGTCGCCCATGGTCCGGATGGTTTCGGGGCGTGGCCCGACGAAGGCCATGCCTGCGGCCTCGACCGCTTCGGCGAAGGCGGCGTTTTCCGCGAGGAAGCCGTAACCGGGGTGAACGGCGTCACATCCCGCTTCCTTGGCGATGGAAACCAAACGGTCGGCGGCGAGGTAGGAGGTCTTTGCCGCTGGTGGACCCACACAGACGGCATGAGTGGCCATCTTGACCGCCAGCATGTCCTGATCCGCTTCGGAGTAGGCCTGGACGGTTTCCATGCCCAATTCCGTGGCGGAGCGGTTGATGCGGACGGCAATCTCGCCCCGGTTTGCGATGAAGAGGCGTTTTATTGGCATCGTTCAGTCCGCCAGCTCGACGAGGACGGCGCCGGCCATAACCGGGGCTTCGTTGTCGACCAGGAATTTGACCACAGTGCCGGAGGCCTCGGATTTGATTTCCATGAAGGACTTCATGACCTCGACCAGGCCGATGACATCTCCCTCGGCCACAGGGTCGCCCTCGACCTTGAAGGGGGGCTGGTCGGGGGAGGGGGCGCGGTAGAACGTGCCGGGAAGCGGGGAACGGATCTCGGGCATCGGATTTTCTCCTGCTGTGGCGGTGGGGGGGGATAAGGGGAGGAGGGGGTCAGGCCTTGGCTTGGGCAACCACTTCGGCTGCCGGGGCGATACGGATCCCGGCCTCCACCAGGGTCTTGCGGACGGCCGTGCCGATGGCCAGGGCACCCGGCGTGTCGGAATGGAAGCAAATGGACTCAAAGGTGATCGGCAGGTCTTCGCCCTCTACGGTCCGCACGGTGCCCTCCAGGCAGGCCCGCAAACATTTGTCGGCGACGGCCTGGGGGTCGAGGCGGCGCATCCCGCGGGCGAAGACGATGGAGCCGGATTGGTCATAGTCCCGGTCGGCGTAGAACTCCCGGATCACGGGCAGACCGACCTGTTTGGCGATGGGGTAGGTGAGGGAGGATCCCATGCAAAACAGAAAGGAGTCCGGCGCGGTCTTCAGCAGCGCCTCGACCATTTGAGTGGCCAGATCCTCGTTGGTTGCAGCGCGCATGTAGAGCGCCCCATGGGGTTTCACATGCTGTAGCCGGGCCCCATGGCGCCGGGCGATTTCTCGCAGGGCGCCGACTTGATAGAGGATATCGTTGACCAATTCCTCTGGTCGGGCCTCGATGGTCCGGCGACCGAAGCCTTGCAGGTCCCGATACCCGGGATGGGCGCCCAGGGCGACGCCATGACTCACCGCCAAACGACAGACCCTGTCCATGAGGTTGGGGTCCCCGGCATGGAACCCCGTCGCCACGTTGGCCGAGGAAATCAGCCCCATCAGATCCTCGTCGGAGGCCTCTTGGGACCATTGGCCAAAGCCCTCTCCCAGATCGCAATTCAGGTCGACCAATTTTTGCGTCACGGGCGGTGCCTCCTCTGGATGTCCGGAATGGGTGTCGGTGACCCCGTCGATTGTCTGATGTAGCTTTGCCTATCCGGACCTCTATTGGCAAATTCTGTTTTTAGCGCCATCATTATCAAATAATCAGAAGAAGCAGGTTCTGTTCGACAGGAGAATCCGCCTGAAAGTCAGGCGTTCAATCGGAGCGTGTGTTCAAAAAATGGTCATCGAATTTGATATTGCCATGGGGTGGTATTCGTTTTTCCAATGAGGTGGTCCGGTGAGCTTGAATTTCCGACATGTGAAGTACTTTGTGGCCGCAGCGAACCTGGGCCAGATTTCCCGAGCTGCGAAGGAGCTTTCCGTTTCCCAATCGGCGATCACGACGGCGGTCAAGGAGTTGGAGGTCCTGACCGGAAGCAAGCTGTTTGTAAGGACCGCCCGGGGCGTGGAATTGACGGAAGCGGGGCGCCGTTTCCTGGGCTCTGCCAATCGGATTTTGGCGGGCGTGACCGATGCCTTGAACGCGGGGGTAGCCAGTGACGAAGTGGCTGGAACGCTGTCCGTTGCCGCCAGCTACACGGTGATGGGCTATTTCCTGCCCCAACACCTGGAGCGGATCCACCGACGCTTCCCTCGCATGGAAATCCAATTGGTCGAACTGAGCCGGGAGATGATCGAGGAAGGCCTGATCGGGAACCGCTTCGACATGGCCGTGGTGTTGACCTCGAATATTGCGAGCCCCGAGATCGTCACGGAAACCCTGTTGAGCAGCCAGCGGCGTTTGTGGTTGCCGCAGGATCATCCCCTCTTGGGGTTGGATGCCGTCGGTCTGCGGGAGATCGCCGAAGAGTCTTATATCATGCTGACCGTTGATGAGGCAGCCCATACCACCCTGCGCTACTGGAATACCACTCCCTACGTTCCCAATGTGCGGCTGCGCACCTCGTCCATCGAGGCTGTGCGCTCAATGGTCGCCAACGGTCAGGGGGTAACGATCTTGTCGGACATGATCTATCGCCCCTGGTCCCTGGAAGGGCGCCGGATCGAAACGGTCGGTCTGGCACAGCCCGTTCCGGCCATGAATGTGGGGCTTGCCTGGCGTCGGGGGGCGGAGCTGTCACCGGCCATGAAGCTGTTCCGTCGGTATTTCAGTCAGGCCTACGAGATGCCTCTCCCCCTACAGCCGGAGTGATCGGCGTCCCGTTCTCTTCGGGCTTAACCGATTTGCAGGTAGGGGGCGAGGTCCTCGGGCGGACTCATGACTGAGACGATTTTCAACTGGGCAATGGTTCGGTCCTGGGACTTGGCCAGGTGGGTTTCAAGCATATCGGCCGCCGCCGGTACGGTTCCGCTCAATACCAGATCCAGGACAATCCGCAGTTCCCGAAGAGATTGGATGTCGGCGGGGAGGCCGATGGCATGCAAGGCGTTCTGAGAGGCCTGAAGGGCCTTGCGATTGGTGTTGATGAAGGACGCAAGATCCGCGTTGGGCGTGGACAGAATCGTCAGATCAATGAAATCGTTCACCAAGCCGAACCAGTGGGACGGCTCGATTTTGCCGATTCCTTCGGCCTGGATAATGCGTGCCCTGAGGCGCTCCAGAGCCATCAGGTCATGGTCGGCGGACCGCAGGGCGGCCACTTCTAAAATCATCCGGAGTTCGAACTTGTCGCGGATCCGACGGGCCGTCAGGGGCTCGAGGATCCAGCGCGAGGAAGCGCTTTTGGAAACGATTCCCCGCTCTTGCAAGCGCCCAAGGACATCGCGAACCACGGTGCGGCTCACTTCGTAGGTCTCCGCCATCAGGGTTTCGATCACCCGGTATTGACCGAAGACCAGGGCGCGGGAGGCTTCCTGTTCGACCGCATCGTGAATGCGAAGCCAGTTGGGTTGCCCCGCCGTTCCATCCAGAAGCGACAGGTCCATGGCCATTTCCCGAACGTTTTCCCGGCGGGGTTCTTGGCGCGCGTCACCCACGATATAGCCCCGTCCGGAAAATCGATTGACCAGCCCCTCGGCTTCCAGAACGGCGAGGGCCCGTTTGACCGGAGCCCGGGACATGGACAGCCGTTCCGACAGGGCACTTTCCTGCAGAACCAAGCCAGGGGGCAAATGGCTGTCGAGAATGTTCGCGCGGATGACCTCTGCTGCGACTTCAAAGAGGGGGGGCGGCTGACCCTCGGTCGTGGTGAACCGGTCCGAAGGGGGGGGTGTGTCGGTCTTCATCCCGTCGTTTCATCCAAGGTTGTTCCGTGAAACGGCAGAATGACCCCACAGGTTGGACTTTGGCAATGATCGATTCTTTGGTGATTCGTACACAAAATTCATTGTGAACTATGGATAAGACGCGAAAATAGGCTATTTTTCGCCAAAAAAGTTTAGAGATGAGCTCATTTGCATAATTTATGAGCATTTTTTGGGCCTTAAAAAACGAATTATGTATTCGAAAGACATTTTTGTTGCCGACGTCAAAAAACGGTGTCTGTATTCGAAAGTCATTTTTTGAACGCACCGGAGAGGCTTCGACCATGCTGAGCATGAACGGCATAACCCGGCGATACGGCGACGTCGTGGCCCTGAGCGGGTTGGATTTCGAGGTGCCTGGTGATCGCTACATCGTGCTTTTGGGCGCATCTGGAGCGGGCAAGACAACCCTGCTGCGGGTTATTGCCGGGTTCGAGGAGCCGGATGCGGGTCAGGTTCTGTTGGATGGTCAGCGGTTGGACGGTGTCCCCATTCACCAGCGGGATGTGGGGTTTGTGTTCCAGAACTTCGCGCTCTTTCCCCACCTGACGGTGACCGACAATGTGGCCTACGGTTTGCGCCATCGGGCAGAGAGACGGATGACCGACCCTGCGGAGGTGACGCGTCGGGTGAAGGACATGCTCGATCTGGTAGGGCTCACGGGCCTGGGGAACCGGGGGATTGGCGCCATCTCTGGCGGGCAGCGGCAGCGGGTTGCCCTGGCGCGCACTCTGGTCACCGAACCGCGTATTGTCTTGCTCGACGAACCCCTTGGCGCCCTGGACGCCAATCTGCGAGACCGCATGTGCGAGGAATTGCGCGCCATTCGGCAGCGCTTGGGGATCACCTTTCTTCATGTGACCGGCTCGGAAACCGAGGCCCTGACCATGGGGGACGAGGTGGCGGTTCTGTCAGGGGGGCGGATTGCCCAATGTGCCAAGCCGACGGAGCTCTTCGCCCGTCCGGTCAGCGCCGAGTCCGCCCGTCACCTCAATGCCTGGAACATTTTCCCTGGACGGGTGCGTGATGGCGTCCTGTCCACCGGCGCCGGTCCCCTGCCCATGCCCCGCCCTTTGGCCGAAGGCAGCCAGGCGGAGATGGCCATTCGCTTCGACCAGATCGGCGTTTGCCTGCCGGGTCAGGCCCCCGGGGGGCAGGACCACTTCACCGCCCGCTACATCGCCGGAGAATTCAACGGGTCCACGGCCCTGGCCTTTTTTCGAGCCGATGATGGGGGGCTGGTCCAAGTCGTTGACCATCTGGGGGCCCCCCGCTTGCCGGACCTGCGCGAGGGAGAGGAATACGCCCTGTATTTTCCGCCCACGGAAGCCCTGTTGTTCGAGAAGACCCCGTCATGACCGTCCCCAACGTCTCCCCATCCTCGTCCACGCCGTCTTTCCTTTCCCCCGCCGCCCGGCGGGAGCGCGAGGGGCGTCGCCGCGCCTTTTGGCTCCTCTCTCCGGGGTTGGTCTGGATGACCCTGTTCATGGTCCTGCCCATGGCCATGGTTGTTTATGTCTCGTTCTGGACCCAAACCACCTTCGCGGTGAAGCCGGAGCTGACAACAGAGAGTTGGGCGCGGTTTCTCAGCTCGGCCACCTATCTGGGATCCGTCGCCACCACCCTGAAGATTTGGGGGATTGTTCTGCTGGCGACCTTGCTTATCGGCTATCCGGTAGCGCTCTTCATTGGGTTGTTCGTGCGGTCGAAGACCGTCCAGACCGCCCTGTTGGTCGCTTGTGTGATTCCCTTTTGGACCTCCTTCCTGATCCGCGTCATCGCCTGGCGCCCCATGCTGGGGACCGAGGGGGCGGTCAACACCATCCTGTTGAACCTGGGGATCATCGATCATCCTTTGACCTTTCTGTTGTTTTCCGAGTTCTCGGTGTTGGTGGGCATGACGCAGATCTATTGCGTGTTCATGGTCGGCCCCATCACCTTCATGCTCGGCCGCATTGAGCCCGCCGTGATCGAGGCTGCCCGGGACTTGGGAGCCGGATTTGGCACCATTTTCCGCCGCATCATCCTGCCCCTCTCTCTGCCCGGTGTTGCGGTTGGCGCGATCTTTGTCTCGGTCATGGTGTTGGGGGAATTCGCCACAGCGGCCTCGCTTTCGGGCCGCAAGGTCAACCTGCTGGGCAACATCATTGTCAGCCAGGTGGGGTCCTTGAAATGGGCTTTCGCTGCGGTCGCCGGGGTTGTTTTGACGCTTATCATTGCCGCCGTCATTTCCGTGGCGCTGCGCATCGTCGACCTGCGGAAGGAAATGTAACCATGGATCTGCCCTTTCTCCGGCGGGGCCTCGGCCTGTACGCCTGTCTTTTCCTGCTGTTTCTCTATGGCCCGATGATCGTGCTGACGATCCTGTCCTTCCAGGGGCCAACGGGGGGGCCCCAGTTTCCCCTGACCGATCCGGGCCTCTATTGGTACCAGCATCTTTTGGGGCTGACAGAGACCTCGCGTGTCTCGCAACTTCCCGTGGGCGGAAGTCTTGTGCGGTCCCTGACCTTGGCGTTCATGACCACCGTGGTGGCCACGGTCCTGGGTGTGATGAGCGCTGAGGCCTTCCGCACCCGCTTCAAAGGGGCCGGGCCGGCCTTTTACCTGATCATCCTGGGGATGATGGTGCCCGGCGTGCTGGTCGGCTTGGGCATGGCCCTCTTCTCCAACCTGTTGGGCATTGAGCGGACCTGGTGGGGCACGGCTTTCGTCCTCCATGTGGTCTACACCTATCCCTTCGCCTTCCTGGTGATGCTGGCCATCTTCAACCGCTTCGACCGGAGCGTGGAGGAGGCCTCCATGTCCCTGGGCGTGACCCCGGCGGAGACCTTTCGACGGGTGACCTTCCCGATCATCTTCCCGGGCGTCCTGTCGGCCATGCTGTTCAGTTTCACGCTCAGCTACGACGAATTTGCCCGGACCCTGTTCACCGCAGGACGGGACCTGACCCTGCCTTTGGCCATCTACGGCACCTTCTCGGTGGAGGTCTATCCGAACATTTTCGCCTTCGGGGTTCTGACCACCCTGTTTTCCTTCACGCTTCTGGTGATCTACGGCTTGCTGATGAAGCGGTTCACCAGCCGGAACACGGTCCGCTTCAAGGGTCAGGAGGTCGAGGCATGAGTGCTCTTGTCACCGGGGCCGGGTCGGGTATCGGCGAAGCCATCGCCCTGCGCCTCGCCAAGGACGGCCTAGCCGTTGCCGTCAATGATCTGCGGGCCGACGCTGCAGAGCGAGTGGCCCAAGGGATTCGAGAAGCCGGGGGCACCGCCCATGCCGTCGCTGCCGATGTGTCGGACACCACCGCCGTGGCCAAGATGGTTGCCGAGGTCCGCTCGGTCCTGGGGGATCCCGCCATTCTGGTCAACAACGCCGGACATGCCCATCAGGCCCCCTTTCTGGAGATCGCCCCGGAAGAGTTCGACCGTATTTTTGCGGTTCACGTCCGGGGCACCTTCCTGGTCACCCGGGCTTGCCTGCCTGCAATGCTCAAGGCCGGGACTGGGGTGGTGGTCAATATCGCCTCCCAACTGGGGCAGATCGGGGGCGTGGACCTGGTCCATTACGCGGGCGCCAAGGCGGCGATCATCGGTATGACCAAATCCCTCGCCCGGGAGGTCTCCACCCGAGGGGTGCGGGTCAACGCCGTGGCGCCCGGCCCCATTAATACCCCCCTTGTTGCCGCCCTGTCAGAGGAGTGGAAAACCGCCAAGCGCGCCCAATTGCCCCTGGGCCGTTTTGGTGAGCCCGAGGAGGTGGCCGGGGTCGTGTCCTTTCTGACCTCGCCCGAGGCGGCCCTGTTCGTGGGCCAGACTCTTGGGCCCAATTCGGGAGATGTCATGCTGTGAGCAAGACCAAGGAACAACGGGTCGTCATCGTGACCGGCGGAGGAATCGGCATTGGCCGGGCCACCTGCGCGCAGTTCTCCGCCCAGGGGGATCATGTGGTCATCACCGACGTGCTGGAGGATGAGGGGCGGGCCCTGGCCGAGGAGCTGACCGCCGCAGGGGGAGACTGTGTCTTCCTGCCCTTGAATGTGCGGGATACGGCCCAGGCAGAAGCCGTCGTGGCCGAGGTGGTGGCCCGTCATGGCAAGGTCGATGTCGTCGTGGCCAATGCGGGCATCGCCCACCGGGTGCCTTTGGCGGAGTTGTCCGACGAAAAATGGGACGAGACCTTCGACATTGACCTGAAAGGCATGCTGCGGGTGATCCGCCCTGCCGTTCCGGCCATGGGTGCGGGGTCCTCCATCATTTGCCTGAGCTCGATCATGGGGGTCGCCTATGGCTGGGACGCGCATGTGCACTACTCCTCGGCCAAGGCCGGGGTGGTGGGGCTCGTCCGGGGCCTGGCCGTGGAGTTGGCCCGCTCGGGCATCCGTGTCAACGGCGTCGCGCCGGGCTATATCCGCACGGCCCAGTTGCTCAGCGAGAAGAACAGCCTCGGCCCCAAGGCAGCGGAAATTGCCTCCCCCTACATCCCCATGGGCCGCCTGGGAGAGCCTGAGGAAATCGCCAAGGTCATCGGCTTCCTGGCCTCTGCGGATGCGTCCTACCTCACCGGGCAAGTGCTCACCGTGGATGGCGGCCTGTTGGTGGGGCGGTACTGAACCGCTCGGTCCATCCCCCGCATTTTTCGATGAGTCCCGTTTCTCGAATAGATTGGGAGTTTCACTATGATTAAGTCTTCCCCTGTCACCCGCCGTGGCCTGCTCAAGGCGGGCGCCGCCCTGGGCGTGGCGACTTTGGGTGTTGGTGTCCATCCCTGGACCCGCTTCGCCCGCGCCGCTGACCTGAGCAGCGAAAGCCTGCGGACCACGGGCCTGTCCGTGACCGTGCAGGACCGTATCCTGGAGATGTTCAAGACGGCGAGTGGCGTGGGGTCCGTGTCGGGGACACCGTCCACCTATCCGGACGCCCAAACCAAGATCCTGTCTGGCGGTTCGGACTATGATGTCTGGGAGATCATTGCCGAGCGTCTGCCCGCGCTGATCGCCACGGACAACCTGGAGACCATTCCCGTGTCAGAACTGCCGAACTGGGCAGGGATCCGCGATACCTTCACCAAGGTCGATCCCAAGTGGGACGCGCGGTCACAAATCACCGGGCAGATCTGGGCCGACGAGGCGCAGACCGAGCTGTTTATGGTGCCAGCCGTCTATAACTACGACTCCGTTGGCTACAATCCGGATGTGGTGTCCGATGAAGAGGCCAATACCTGGACAGCCATTTTCGATCCCAAATGGAAGGGCCGCTCCGGCCTGAACGTGGATCCTCTCATCGCCATCGGTCAGGCGATTATGGCCATGAACACTTTAGGCCTTCTGGACGTCAAAAACCCCGGAAATCCCGGCAAGGACGATATCGACGAGGCGGCTAAGTTCCTGATTTCCAAAAAGAAGGACGGTCAGTTCCGTGCCCTTTGGGGGGACTTTGGCGAGTTGGTCAACCTGATGGCCTCGGGCGAGATGGTGGTTTGCGACGCCTGGCAGCCTGCGGTTATGGCGGTCAAGGCCCAAGGCAAGCCCGCCAAATACGCAACCCCCAAAGAAGGCTACCGGGCCTGGGCCATCGGTCCGTCGATGCTGAAGGGCACCCCCAACCGCGAGGCGGTGATCTCCTACGCCAATTTCTGGCTCTCCGGTCCGCCGGGCATCGCGGTCACCGAACAGGGCTATTACTCCCCGTCCAAGAACATCAAGGATTTCATGGATCCGGACAAATACGCCTTTTGGTACGAGGGCAAGCCCTGGGTCGGCCCCGAGGAACGGGGCATCAAGGAAGGGGATCTGCGCGATGGCGGTTCTCTGAAAACCCGCGCCGCCAACGTTGCCTATTGGCACCAGTGGCCCGACGAATATGACCACCTGATCCAGCGTTGGGACGAGTTCCTGAACGCTTGATCCGGTTCCGCCCGGTCCCCCGACCCTTCCCTCTCCCCAACGTTGGGGGGCCGGGCTTCTTTCTTCCTGAGGGCTATCCATGGTGCATGATCTGGAACTGGTGTCGGTCGGCAAGACCTATGCCGATGGAACCAAAGCTGTCTCGAATTTCAATTTACAGGTGGAGAAGGGCGAGTTCGTTGCCTTTCTCGGCCCCTCGGGCTGTGGGAAGTCGACCACGCTGCGCATGATCGCCGGGTTCGAGGAGATCACCGAGGGTGATATCCTGATCAAGGGACGGAATGTGTCGGCCACGCCGCCGGAAAAGCGGCCCACCTCCATGATCTTTCAGAACTATGCCCTGTTTCCGCATATGACCGTGCGCCGGAACGTCGGCTTTGGTCTGGATGTGAAGGGCCTGCCCAGGGCCGAGCGGGACCGCAAGGTGGACCGAATCCTGGACATGTTCGACCTGACGGAAGTCGCCGACCGCAAGGCCGACCGTCTGTCTGCGGGGCAACGCCAGCGCATCGCGCTGGCCCGGGGGCTGGTGGTGGAGCCGGAGATTCTGCTGCTCGACGAACCACTCGGTGCCCTGGACGCCAACCTGCGTCGCATTATTCAGAACGAACTCAAGCTCCTGCAACGGGAACTGGGGATCACCTTTGTTTTCGTCACCCACGCCCAGTCGGAGGCCTTGGGGCTGTCGGATCGGGTGGTGGTCATGTCCAACGGCGTGGTGGAACAGATTTCCACCCCCAAAGAGCTTTACCTGCGCCCCCAAACCCCCTTTGTCGCACGCTTCATTGGCGCCAATACCTTGATCGAGGGGCGGCCCCTGGCGTCAGAAGGGGGGGCATTGGGGAAGGCGTTTAACCGCATCGACACTGCGCTGGGTCCGATTTCCGGTATCGGCCCATCGGGATCGACCCTTGCGGTCATTCCCGCCGAGGCGTTCCGCTTGGCGCCCGAGGGCCAGCCCGGGGAGATGACCCTGCCGGGGCGGGTCGTCTGGAAGCAATTGGTCGGCGCCACGGGACATTTCCGCGTGCGCCTGGCCAATGATCAGGAGATCGGTATCGAAACCCATTCCGATACGGCCCGCGCCCAAATCCTGGACGTGGGTGCTGTGGTGACCTTGGGCCTGGATCCCGGGGCCGTCACCCTCATGCCATCGAACCCATAAGGAGACTATGACAATGGCGAAGGAAATCTTGGTTGGCTTTGGCATCGACGTGGACGCCGTCGCCGGTTGGTTGGGGTCCTACGGCGGCGAGGACAGCCCGGACGATATTTCGCGGGGCCTGTTCGCTGGCGAGGTGGGCAGTCCCCGTCTGTTGAACCTGTTCGACAAGCTGGGGATCAAGACCACCTGGTTCATTCCCGGCCATTCCGCCGAAACCTTCCCCGAGCAAATGAAGGAGGTCGCCAAACGCGGGCATGAGATCGGGATTCATGGATATAGCCATGAGAACCCCATTGCCATGACTCCGGAACAGGAAGAGGCCGTTCTGGACAAATGCATCGGGCTGATCACCGAGTTGTCGGGCCAGCGCCCCACGGGCTACGTCGCCCCCTGGTGGGAGTTTTCCAATGTCACCAATGAAATGCTGCTGAAGAAGGGCATCAAGTACGATCATTCCTTGATGCACAACGATTTCAGCCCCTATCGGGTGCGCGTGGGTGATAGCTGGACCAAGATCGATTATGCGGGCAAGCCCGAGGACTGGATGAAGCCCCTTGTCCGTGGCGAGGAAACCGACCTGATCGAGATCCCGGCCAACTGGTACCTGGACGACCTGCCGCCGATGATGTTCATCAAGAAGGCCCCGAATAGCCACGGGTTCGTCAATCCCCGGGATATCGAGGAGATGTGGCGCGATCAGTTCGATTGGGTCTATGCCAATATGGACTATGCCGTCTTCCCCATGACGATTCACCCCGATGTGTCCGGCCGCCCGCAGGTTCTGTTGATGCTGGAACGCTTGTTCAACCACATCAAGGGACATGAGGGTGTCCGCTTCGTCACCATGAACGAGATGGCCGATGATTTCGCGAAGCGCTGTCCCCGCTAGAGTATTCCGAGATCAAGTTGGGTCTCTTCGAGACCACAGTATACGACAGTATCTTGTCTTTTTTGGGCGATTGCCCAAGCCCATTTGGGGGCAAATGCCCCCAAACCCCCGTTTTTCTTTTACAAATAAGAATTTGGGGTCTGGGGCCTTTCGGCCCCAGTGGGAGACGGGGCAAAGCCCCGTGACTGGAAAACGGCCCTGTCGTGTACAGTGCTTCAAGACCACACTTGGCCTCGAATGTCCTTCCACCGACAGGAGGGCCTGTCATGTGTTCGCTTTGCGGTATTTTGGGTTGTGATGATCATTGGACAAATCCGGTGGCGCGGCCCGGGGTCTATTCCCGGAACACCGATCGCCTGTCCCGGCGGACCGAGACCGACCGCCGTATCGCCAGCATCAACCGGATCCTGGGGTATCGTCGCCTGAAACTGAACCTGTGGGGGGGGACCTCCCATGTGCTGTCCAGTCCCACCGGGGCGACCCAGGTGTTCGAGGCCCTGTCTCACCTCTGGCCCGAAGCGGAGCGCTTGGCCGGAAGAGCCTTCGATCCCCTGGATCCGGATCTGATCGATTGGATGGAGCGGTCATGACCAAGGTACCATCATCCCATCCAACTCCGGTGATTCTGGTGACGGGCTTCCTGGGGTCGGGTAAGACGACCCTGTTGCAACGCCTTTTGACGGATCCCGCCATGAACCGGGCTGCGGTCCTGATCAACGAGTTTGGTGAGATCGGGCTCGATCACCATCTGCTCGACCGGATAGATGACACGGTTGTTCTGATGAAGTCGGGCTGTGTCTGCTGCACGGTCCGGGGCGAGGTGGCCGATGCCCTGGGCAATCTCAACAGCCTGCGCGCCCGCGGCGAAATCGACTTTGACCGGGTGGTCATCGAAACTACGGGGTTGGCCGATCCTTATCCCATTCTCCAGACCCTGCGGGCCCATCCGGTGCTGCGCAGTCATGTCATCGCCGGTGGTGTCGTGACAACGGTCGACGCGGTGAACGCAGAGAGCCAGCTCTCTGGCCGGGCTGAAGCGGTCCATCAGATCGCCGCCGCTGATCGGATCGTTCTGACCAAAACGGACCTTGTCGATGCCCGGGCGGTTTCCTCCCTGCGCGACCGTCTGATCAAGGTCAATCCCTCGGCTCCGGTGGTGACCGGAGCTGATCCGGTGTCGGAGATTTTGGCGGAGCTTTCGCCTGCCCGATCCCTGCTGAGGACCCCCGGGGGCGCGATGGGGGGCGCGATGGGAGAGGGGGACCCGCAGCGGCATCACCACGACGAAGCCTTCGGGGTTTCGACCTTTTCCCTTGTTCTCGATCGCCCCTTGAACTGGACCGACTTCGGTGTTTGGTTGACGCTGCTGTTGCACCGGCATGGGGACAAGATCTTTCGCGTCAAGGGTATTCTGGCCATCGCCGGAGAGGATCGGCCGGTCGCCATTCACGGCGTCCAGCATTTGGTCCATCCGCCCGTCCATTTGCCCGCATGGCCGGACGACGACCACCGGTCCCGCATCGTGTTCATCTTTCGCGACCTTGACCCGAACCGGATTAAGCGGTCTTTGGTTGCTTTTACGGATTTTGGCAGAAAGGAAGCGGATCACACGTCTTACGGTGACCCCGCACCTCGGGTGAGGATTTAGCCTTTGTCAGGAACATGCGAAAATCCACTTTCCCGTGAAGACAAAGAGGATCAAAAGGACCTCGGGTCCGGTCCCTGCGGTGGGATTGGGACGGAGTGGACCCTTGTTTTGTTTCGTATCGGTCGCGTCGGGTCGGGTTCCGGGCCGCGATCCATGCCCCATTTGGAAGCACTGTGTTGACCAAGCCCCTACGCGTTCTGTGCACGGAAATTCTTCCCTGGCGTTTGCTCCAGGCACGCGCTCAGGTGGATCTCGGGTTTCCCATCGAGTTCCATGAGCATGATTTCGTGACCACCCAACGTATCGCGGCGACCCAGCCGGAAACCTATGACGTCTATGACCAGTGCTTTCATAACCTGGACATCGTGTGGCATTGGGGGGCGATCCAGGCCATTGAAACGGACCGGATTACCACGTGGAACGAGGTGACGGATCTGACCAAGAAAGGGGGCTTGGATGGGCGCCGACTGGGTTGCGGGGATGCGCCGGTCACGCGGTTGTACGTCCAGCCCGACGGGGGATTGTCCAGTCAGACGACGGGCCGCATTTCCATGCTGCCGACGGTCCACAATTTCGACAGCTTCGCCTTGAACCTGGACGCCACGGGCAAGGATGTGGACAACGAAGTCACGTCCTGGAGTGAGTTGCTCGATCCGCGCTGGAAGGGGCGGGTGGCCCTGGTGGATGAGCCGGCCATCGGTGTGTTCGATCTGGCCATGGCCCTGCGCGCGGCGGGCAAGGTGCGGTTCCGCGATCTGGGGAACTTGACCCTTTCGGAGATCGATCAGGTCATCGACGCCGGGTGGGACCTGGTCCAGTCGGGGCATTTGGCGCCCTTCTGGACAACCACGCTGGAGGCCACGGACCGTCTGCTGTCCGGGGAGTTGATCGTTGCCTCCCTGTGGTCGCCGTCGGTGGTCGCGGTGAAGGCCCGAGACATGCGGATCCGTCAGGCGGTGCCCGTGGAGGGCTATCGTGCGTGGCACGGGGGTCTCTGTCTGGCCAATCATTTGACGGGCGAGCGGCTCGACATGGCCTATGCCTGGATGAATTGGTTCCTGTCGGGGTGGCCCGGGGCGGTCATGGCAAGGCAGGGATACTATTTATCCGTTCCCGGTCGGGTCCGTGCCCATCTGGACCCGGAAGAATGGGATTATTGGTACGAAGGCTTGCCCGCAGCGCGGCCCTTGCCCAACCCTTCCGGCGCCCTGGCCATTCGCCTGGGCGAGGTCCGCTCCGGTGGATCCTACCGGGCGCGCTCTTCCCATGTGGCCGTCTGGAACACGACGATGGACGAGCACAACTACCTTGTGCGCCGTTGGAATGACCTGATGGCCTTTTCCGCGTCCCGGGGGACCCGCCAGCGGCGCGCAGTCCAGCCCGGATAACCCTTGTTTTCGGATATTTCCCCATGGCCCATATTCGTCTGATCGCCACCGGTGGCACCATTGCCTCCACCGAAACCGAAGCGGGGGGACCTGTCACCGCCGCACTGGCCGGAGAGAGGCTGCTTGCCGCTCTTTCCCAGGGATCGCCCAAGGGGGTAACGGTGAGCGTCGAGGACTTCAAGGCCCTGGGTAGCTATGCCTTGGACCTGCCTACGGTCCATGCGCTGTGCCTGCGGATTGATGCGGTCTTGGCTGACCCGATGGTGGATGGGGTGGTGGTGACCCACGGGACGGATACCATGGAGGAAAGTGCCTGGCTGGCTGATTTGCTGGTGACATCCGATAAGCCCGTGGTTTTCACCGGGGCCCAACGCCATGCGGGTGAGCCCGATAGCGATGGACCGCGGAACATCGCCGACGCCTTGAGTTGTGCCGCGAGCCCGGCGCTTGTGGGCTTAGGGGCGGTCATCCTGTTCGAAGGGGACATTCACGCCGCCCGAGAGGTCACAAAAACACACAGCGCACGCACCGATACGTTCCGCTCCCCTGGTTTGGGCAAGATCGGCGAAGTGGACAGGGGCGAGGTTCATCTTTACCGCACCCCCAGGTCCGGCTTGCGCCTGTCCACAGAGTGTCTGGAGGACCGTGTGGACCTCTTGTTGCTTGGCCTGGGGATGGGGGCGGACCTTTTGGATCTGCTCGCTGATCGGGGGGCTCGGGGCATTGTCCTTGCGGCTTTCGGTCGCGGGAACGCGCCCCAGGGCTTTGCCGAGGGCGTCGCTCGGTTGCGCGAGCGGGGTGTGCTCGTGGTGGTTTGCTCCCGCTGTCCGGAGGGCCGGACAGCGGGAGTCTACGGTGGGGATTCCGGAGCAACGACCTTGGTTGAGGCCGGGGCGATCCTGGGGGGCGACTTTTCGCCGATCAAGGCGCGTTTGCTCCTTTCGGCTTTGCTTGGAGCTGGCGCCGACAAGGACCGGATCACCCAGGTCTTCGCCGGCCCGTGAGGGGAGCGGATCCCTTTCTCTTGGGGAGAGGGGCAGGCACCGGGTTTAGAGCATCGAGTGGAAAAGTGGGCACCGGTTTTCCGGTCCACTCGATGCTCAACCTGTTTGATCTAGCGGGCACCCCGCACATAGGGAAGGCCGAGGGCGGCGGGCAGGTTCGCCCGGCGACCGAACACCACCAGGACAACCATGACCGTTGCGAAGGGCAGCATTTGGATCACGTCCGTGGGGACGTCTACTCCAGCGACCTGAAGGGCCGTGGTTGCCGAAAGGCAGGTCCCGAAAATCAGCGATCCCAAAAGGACCCAAAGCGGGCGGCCTCGGGCCAACATGGCCAAGACGATGGCGATGAAGCCCCCTCCCGACGTCATGAAGGGGACGAAAATGCCCGCGCCGACTTCGGCCATGAAAGCGCCCCCCAAACCGGCCATGGTGCCCGCACAGAGAACGGCCAGGGATCGGGTGCCGATCACGTCCACGCCTGCCGAGTCCAAGGCTGCGGGCTTGTCTCCTGCCGCTTGCAGGGCAATGCCCAAGTGGGTGCGGTGGTAAACGAAGGCCGCGAGGGGAACGGCGAGCAGGGCCAGATAGGTGATCGGCGGTTGCTGGAACAGGGCAGGGCCGACGATCGGAATGCTGGACAGTCCGGGAAGGGCCCAGCTCTCGGCGGCGGGCAGGCGGGGGTAGGACCGAGAGAACTGGAAGTGGTGAAGCAGGGCCGTCAGTCCCTCCGCCCCAAGGACGATGCCGATACCGATGACGATCTGGTTCAGCCCCAGGCGGACGCAGAGCAAGACCATGAGTCCGGCGGTGACGGCGCCGCCCAGGGCGCCGGCCAGGAAGCCCAGACCGATGGATCCGGTCTCGAAGGCAACGAGAAACCCGCAATAGGCGCCCATGAGCATCATCCCCTCCAGGCCGACGTTCAGAACGCCCGCTTTCTCGGAGAGTTGCTCCCCCAATCCGGCGAGGAGAAGCGGTATGCCTGCGGTGATCGCCCCCAGGAGAAGGGAGGTGAGGAAGGCGTCGGTGAACAGACCCATGGTCAGGATCCTTTCCCATGGTTTTGACGGCGGCGTTGGTCGATATATTCGGCCAGGGCCAGGACGATGAGCAGGACGGCGACGACCACAAAGGTGAAGTAGTTGGGAACCCCCATGCGCCGGGCTGCGCTTTCCGCGCCGATGGACAGGATGGAGAACAAAAAGACGAAGGCGATGGTGGCGTAGCCGTTGAACCGGGCAAGGAAGACAAGCGGGATGACACCCAGGGAGTAGGCCGGATTCCAATCCGCCCGGACATTGCCCTGGATGCCCAGCACCTCAGTTGCTCCCCCCAGTCCCGCAAGCCCCGCCGATAGGGCGAAGACGGCGATGGTCAGTCGGGGGACGGGCAGGCCCGCGTGGAGGGCGGCCCGGGCATTGGCTCCGACCACCCGCAGGCGCAATCCGAAGGCGGTGCGGGTCATCATCAGATGCACCACCAGTACCGCGATCAGACCCAGGAGAAGGCCACTCGAAACCGTGGTGTCGAAAAGGCGGGGCAGGCGGTCGGCGACGGGTAGGGTCCGGGTCTGGGGCACGCTGGTTTCGGGGTCGAGGAACACCAGCTTGACCATTACGTTCGCCAAGGAGGTGCCGAGAAAGGTCATCATCAAGGTGGTGATGATCTCATTCACACCCTGGTAGGCCCGCAGCAGGGCCGGGATGACCGACCACAGGGCTCCCAGGGCGGCCCCCAGGATCAGGCAGAGGAGGAGGACCCAGGAGGGGGAAACGGTATCCGGCAAGGCCGTGGCTGCGGCGATGGAAAAGACGGCACCGAGCAGGAATTGGCCGTCACCGCCCAGGTTCCAGATGCCCGCCCGGAACGAGACGATCAAGCCGGCAGAGATCAGCAACAAAGGCCCCATGCGGGTCAATGTCGCTTCGAGGCCAGTGGGCGACAGCAGGCCCCGGCGCAGGACATAGCCATAGTAGGACAGGGGATCGACGCCGAGGGCCAGGAGAATCAGGCCGGTGATCAGCAAGGAGGCAAGCACCGGCCCAAGGGCCAAGAGTAAGGCGTGGCCCCATCGGCGGGTCCGCCCGGTCAGGCGGGCGGAGAGGGCGTCGATCCAGGATCCGGAGCGGGCTTGGGGGGGAAGGGCGCGGTCCGTCATTGGTCAAGTCCGCTCATCAGCGCGCCAATCTGCTCGCGGGCCTGGGCCGAGTTGGCAATTGGGGCGCTCAATCGGCCTTGGGCCATCACGGCGATATGGTCGGACAGCTCCAACAGTTCCTCCATGTCGGTTGAAATCAGGATCACGGCCTTTCCGGACTCCGCCGTATCGCGGATGCGACGGCGCGAGGCGGCGATATTATGCAGGTCGAGGCCATAGGTGGGTTTGGCGAAGATCACCACATGGGCGTCGCCGCTCAGTTCCCGGGCGAGGAGGGCTTTCTGGATATTGCCGCCGGATAACTTGCCAATGGGTGTGGTGGCGTCGGGGGTGCGGATGTCGAACTCCCGGATCAGGCGCTGTGCGTTCTCGGCGATGGCCTTGGGGCGCTCCAGCCCCATCTTCCAGAAGGGGGGCGCGCCAATTTGCTTGAGAACCAGATTGGTCGAGACGGGAAAGCTGCCCACGGTGCCTTCACCCAGTCGATCGTCCGTGACATAGCGCAGGCCCCGTTCGCGCCTTTGGCCCACGGACAGGCCATCAACGGGGGTTCCGCCCAACAGGATCCGGCCATCCTTCACGGGGCGTTGACCGGCCAGGGTTTCCGCCAGTTCCTTTTGACCATTGCCGTCAATGCCCGCAATGCCCAAAATCTCCCCCGGCCAGGCCTTCAGATTGACGTTGGACAGGGGGACCTGGGACTCACCCGTTGTGTAGAGGGCGATGGCCTCCAAGGTGGGCCGTTCGGGCCGCGGCACGGTGGTTGCGCGGGCGGGACCGGTCGCCTTTGGCGAGCTCTCCCCCGGCGAAGCCGCCGCGGTGGGCGAGGCACCGAACATCAGGGAGATGATCTCCCCACGGGCCTGCTCCCGGTCCAGGGAGGCCATGCGGTCGGGGGAGAGCTCGCCCACCTTGCGGCCCAGGCGCAGGACCGAAACGCGATCCCCATAGTCCAGGGCTTCGTTGAGTTTGTGGGTGATGAACACCACGGCCAGGTCCTTGGCCACGAGGCGCCGCATGACCGCGCCCAGGTCCTCGGCCCCCTGGGGCGTGAGCATGGCGGTGGCTTCGTCGAGGATGAGAACCCGACTGCCCCGGGCGAGGGCGCGGACAATCTCCGCCTGCTGCTGTTCACCGAGGGAGAGGGAGCCCGTAAGCGCCAGGGGATCGAGGGTGACGCCGATGTCTTCGGCGATTCCTTGCATGCGCGCCACCAGTCCGGCCCGGTCCGGACGCTTCCACCAGGGGCCACCCAGGGTCATGTTGTCAACCACAGAGAGGGATGGCACGAGCATGGCGTGCTGAAAAACGGTGCCGATGCCCAAGTCGAGGGCCCGGCGCGGCGACTCGATGATCACGGGTTCGCCGTCGACCAGAATGCGGCCTTCATCGGGTTGCTGCAGGCCAGAGAGCATGGCGATCAGGGTGGATTTCCCCGCCCCGTTCTCGCCGAGAAGCACATGAACCTCGCCGGGCCAGAGGTCGATATCGACATCGGCGTTGGCGACGACGCCGGGGAAGCGCTTGGTGAGCCCCCGGAGGGAAACCGTCGGGCGGGACGGCGCGGACGAGGGGTGAGCTTGGGCAAGAGTCATGGGAGACAAAACCTCTCCAGGAGGAAACCGGACGGAAGGGGACGTCGAAATGATGGCTTCGGCGTTCCTAGAGTGCTCCGAGGTCAAATTGGGCCAGTTCTTGGCCACGGTACACGACAGCGACACGACTTTTTGGGCGATTGCCCAAGCCCATTTGGGGGACAATGCCCCCAAACCCCCCTTTTTTTTAACCCGGGGTCTGGGGCCTTTCGGCCCCAGCCTCGCCAAAGAGGGGGGGACGGGGCAAAGCCCCGTGACGGGAAAACACCCCCTGTCGTGTATGGCCTCGAAGGCACTCTAACATCACTCTGGGGGCCGCCTATTCGACGGTACTTACCAGCTTGTGCACGGTGTCGGCGTCATAGCTGACCGTCAGGGGGATGGTTCCGTCGATGATCTGCGCCTTGATGGCCTCGATCTCGCCCCAGACCGCGTCGGGGATGGCCTTGGTTTTCAAAAGACCGACGGATCCGTCCTTCAAGGACAGGCCGTAGCCATGGGTGCCGAAGGTATCGCTCTTCAAATCCTCGACCATGGCGGAAAAGACGGGTTCCAGGTTCCAGATGACGGAGCTGAGGAGATAGCCTTTGTCTATGCTGGTCTTGTCGCCGATGACGTCGATGAAATAGACCTTGCCACCATCAATCGCCGGGGTGGTTTCGACGGCTTGCAACATGCCGAAGGTGGAGCCGTTGCCTTGGCCGAAAATGATATCGGCGCCCGCTGCGATGACGGAGGCCGTCACCCGCTTGCCGCCGGCGGCATCGGCATAGGCGGCGGGACCGATGACCGCATAGCGCACGGTCACGTCGGGGTTCTCCGCCTTCACACCTTGGGCAAAGCCAATGGATTGGGCGTTCCAGGCGGGGGGTTCTCCGGACACGACGATGCCGACCGTTCCGGTGTGGGTCATCTTGGCGGCGAGGCGCCCGGCGAGATAGGCGCCCTCGTGGCCGCTGGCCGTGTAATCGGCAACAGCACCGGGCTTGGCGGCGTCGGGCTTGTCGGTGATTGCCACGGGGATGTTCATTTCCGCGCCGATTTCCGGGGCGGCCGTGTTGTAGCCGCTGGCATGGGCAATCATCAAGCTGGCACCATCCTCGGCCAGTTCACGCAGGGTCGGACGGACGTCACCATAGCCCAATCCTTCGGCAACCATCACTTCCAGGCCCATGGCTTCGCCCACGGCCTTGGCCGCGTCGACACCCTGCTGGTTCCAGCCAAAGTCCGTGCCCTGCTCGGGTGTCAGGATCGCGATGCTCTTTACTTCAGCAGCTATGGCTGAAAAAGAAGTGCTGCCCGCAATGAGCGCAATTGCCGAATGTATGATCAGTTTTCTCATTACCATTTCTGCGATCCTTCTTTTGATGCGAGTGTGTTGAGTAAATAAAAATGAAAATGTATATTTCGTTGTCGGCTTTGTTTTTGTTCTCTTTCGATATGGAGGGTTTTATGTTTTCTCGTTTTTTCCAGGTTTGGCGGTTTCTGCTTGTCTCAGCCAGTTTGGTTGGGTGTACGGAGAGCCCTTCGGGACCAAAGGCGGTGGAAGGAGGCGGGCATCTGTCCTGGGAGCGAGGCACGGCGGGCCTGACCGCCGCTCCCCTTGAGATCGACAACCACACCGGGAAGGTCGTCGCCTGCTTCGTTTCCTTGGCCCATTGGTATTCCATGGACCTTGGATCCCTGACAGCGGGAGAGCGGATCACCGTCCCGCTTTGGGTGGAGGAGGATACGGGAACCGTGTTCCTGTTGAACGACCAGGAGGATCGTATGCCCCTGGACAACATGTGGTGTGGGTTGGGCGGAGAGGCCTGGGAAACCCGTGCGGTCATCGCGCTGGAGCGTCGGGCCGGTGTCGCCGCCCAACCGGGCCAGGTGGTCTGTGCGGTTGAAGGGGAGGGGCTGGTCTGCCGATAGGCTGGGACTTGCGGTCGGATGTGTGATGGGCAAGGGGGGATCTCCCGCGCCGGTTCGTCGTGGACGCGCCCCAGTGGCGCGTTCCAATCGGCGCCGAGAATATCAGAGCATCGGGGAAGGTCAACCAATTTACGTTAAAGGTTGAGATTGGGTGGATTATGGTTGGTGGATCGGGTTGCGATTTTGCGTTTCAAAGGGATGAAGGGTGCTAAAATAATCGTCGAACAAAATCTCCTATCTCATAATATTTAGAAAAAATATATCAAATTGCATTCTTAATAGTTCAATTCCTTTTGTATTTGCTAGAATTGAGTAGAGAAATTTCCCATATCTCGCGAATTTTTATCAGTTCTGTTTTGATGATCGTATTTTAATCAATATATATTTTGTTAAAATGGTATTTTCTGCACATATTAGGCGCAAGATATTCTTTTGTGCACTATATGGTTAAATTGTATGCAGGGGGCGATTTTGGTCGCAATTTGATTTTTGGTTGAGAAATGGTTGGAAAATGGTTGACCTTGTCCCTCCGACGTGGTGTGTTTTTGCCGTTGGCTCGGACTCGGGCCGGAACGGATTGCCGCAAGGCGATGGGCACTGATCTTTTGGAGACGCCAGGAATGAACGCGACAGTTAAGCCGGTAAAATCGGAATCCGAAGTTCGTCTGAGGACGGGGGAGCAGTTCAAGGCGTCGCTGGATGACGGTCGGATGATCTGGGTTGGCGGTCGGCGGATTGCCCGTGTGACCGACGATCCGGCCTTGGGGGCAGGCGTCGATCTGCTCGCGTCCATGTTCGATGACCAGTTCAAGCCGGAGTTCGCCGACGCAACCACCTATGTGGATCCCGATAGCGGTGCGGTGGTCAGCCGGGCCTGGCAAGTGCCGCGCACCAAAGAGGATTTGGCCGACCGCCGCAAGATGATCGAATACACCAGCTTGAAGACAGCGGGTACCTTTGGCCGTCCCCCCGATCTGGCACCGGCCATCGTCACCGGCCTGATGGCCTATCTGCCGACCTTCAAGGCCAAGAAGTCTGAAATCGCCGGATGCACGCCGGATTTTGCCGAGAACATCGAGCGGTATATGGCTTACGGCCGGGACACCAATCTGACCGCGTCCGAATGTCTGGCCGGTCCCCAGAACGACCGCTCTTCGCCCAAGGGGGCGGAGGCCTCTCTGCTGCGTGTGAAAAGCGTGGAAAAGGGGGGGATCCGCATTTCCGGGGCCAAGACGGTGGGATCGATCGCCGCCCAGGCCAATGATGTCTTCTTCACCAACCTGGGCGGACTGCGCGACACCCCCGCAGAGGCCTGCATCTGGGGATCCGTGCCCGCTGCCTCCGAGGGGATCCGCATGGTCTCCCGGGAAATGGTCTCCACCCCCGGGGCTGATCCCTTCGATCACCCGGTGTCCCGTTTGGGCGAGGAAGCCGATCAGCTCATCATTTTTGACAACGTCTTTGTTCCCGTGGATCGGATCTTCAACCTGGGCGATCCGACGGCCATGCAGTACTACGGTCCCGTCTGCACCTTCGCCCACTGGCATGTGCTGACCCGTCTGGCGGTGAAAGCGGAACTGTTCGTTGGCGCAGGGCAATTGGTGCTCGACGTGCTGGGCACGGGCCACATTCCCGCCGTCCAGGGCATGTTGGGCGAGATCATTCAGTATGCCCAGACCCTGCGGGCTTTCGTCACTGCGGCGGAGAGCATGGCCCGTCCCACCGAGGGCGAGGTCATGGCACCGGATGTGGGGATGCTGACCGCAGGCCGCCTCTATTCCATCGAGCATTATCCGCGGATCGTGCACATCCTCCAGGAGCTCTGTGGTCAGGGTCTGGTCATGCGGTTCGGAAAGGCGGCCTTCGATAACCCGGAGATCGGGCAATACCTGGAGGAGATCCTTCCCGGCAAGGGGGTGAAGGCCCAGGAAAAGGAACTGCTCATGAACTTCGTTTGGGACATGACCTGTGGTGCCCTGGCGGGGCGGGTGGCGTTGTTCGAAAACGTGAATTCAAGCCCGGCGCCCCGCCTGCGCGAGCGGCTGTTCAACGAGGTCAAGCGGGAGGCCTTCGTCGGGCAGGTGAAGCGGCTGTCCGGCTTGTCCTGATCTCTCTCAGGTGGGGTGGAGCGTCGTCCCTCCCCAAGGGAGCTCTCCACCCACGCCGTGAGTGAATCTCCATAGATTTTAGAGCGCCTTTCCCCGGCCCCGTTCAGGACCTTCTTTCATGCGCTTCTCCGACTATGCGTCCCTTGATGCCACAGCCTTGGCTGCGGAAATCCGCGAGGGATCCGTGACCCCCGCCGAGGTGCTGGACACCGCAATCGCCCGGGCGGAGGCGGTTCAGCCGGTTTTGAACGCCATCGTGCATCCTTTTTACGATCGCGCTCGCGCCTTGGTCTCCCAGGGACCGGCTTCGGGTCCCTTCCATGGCGTGCCTTTTGTGTTGAAGAATACCGGGTTGGAGATGGCCGGAACGCCGCTGTCCAATGGCTCCCGCCTGTTCGACGACGTGGTGTCCGGGAGAGACGCCACCTTGACCGCCCGATATCTCGGTGCGGGGCTGGTGCCCATGGGCAAGGGCAATACCCCGGAGTTCGCCCTCAGCTTTACCACCGAACCTTTGGCCTTCGGCCCCACCCGCAACCCCTGGGACCTGACGCGCTCGCCCGGTGGATCCTCCGGTGGGTCGGCGGCGGCTGTCGCTGCGGGCGTGGTCCCCATGGCGCATTCCTCCGATGGGGCCGGGTCCACCCGGGTCCCTGCGGCCCATTGCGGGTTGGTGGGGTTCAAGCCGAGCCGGGGGCGCACGCCCCTGGGGCCGGTGGCCATGGAGGCGATCGCGGGCATGTCCACGCCCCATTGTGTCAGCCGCTCGGTCCGCGACAGCGCCGCCCTGCTCGACGCAACGGCAGGTCCGGACCGGGGCGACTCCTATGCGGCGCCCCCCGCCCCGGGGTCCTTTCTGTCCGCGCTGGATGCGGATCCACCGCCCCTGCGCATCGCCTTCACGCCGGGCTCGCCCCTGGGGACGCCAGTGGATCCCCAATGGCTGGAGGCCACCCGCCAGACGGCGGCGCTGTGCGAGTCCCTGGGCCATCGGGTGGAGGAGGTGGACCACGCCGAATACGATGCCGAGGCGTTGAAGCGGGCCTGGCGGATCATTGTCGGTGTCAATATCGGCCCGGCGGTGGCGGCCGCCGGGGTCCGGCGGGGTTTGGCCGATCCCCTGTCCGGGGTCGAGCCGGTCAATGCCGCCTGGATCCGGGAGTGCCAGACTCTTTCCGCGACGGACTACCTGTGGGCGGTCAACCAGTTGCATGCGACGGCGCGGGCCTTGGGACGCTTCTTTGACCGATACGACGTCTTGTTGACACCCACGACCGCCGAACCGCCACCGCTTTTGGGCCGCATGACGGGGGACACCGAGGATGTGGATGCATTCTACGACGCCTTTTGGGCCCATGCGCCCTTCACCTGCGCCTTTAACGCATCGGGTTGTCCGGCCGTGAGCCTTCCCCTGGGCTGGTCGCGGGAGGGGTTGCCCATTGGCGCCCATTTCGGCGCGGCATTCGGGGCGGATGCTCTGCTCTTTGCCCTCTCTGGACAGTTGGAGCGGGCGGCGCCCTGGGCGGCGCGCCTCCCCGCTCTCCCGTCATTGGCCCCTTTGGAGACAGCGCCATGACCGGTCTGGATACCGATCTGGATTTGGATACCCTCCGCCTCCGGACCCTGCCGGGCTTGATCGCCTCGGGCGCCGTGACGGCGGAGGCCGTAGCTCTGGCCTGCCTCACGGTCATCGACGACCGGGAGCCGGAGGTCCGCGCCTGGGCTCACCTGGATCGGGAGCGGGTGCTCACCCAGGCTTGCGCCATTGACCGGGAGGAGGTTTCTGGTCTGCTTGCGGGCGCGCCCCTGGCCATCAAGGACGTGATCGATACCGTCGATTGGCCCACCGAATACGGCTCGGCGATTTACCGGGGCAACCGCCCGGCTTGGGACGCCCCCTGTGTCGCCTTGGCCCGGACGGAGGGAGCTGTGGTTCTGGGCAAGGCGGTGTCTACGGAATTCGCCATGGCCAGCCCAGGCCCCACGCGTAACCCCTGGAATCCAGCCCATACGCCGGGCGGCTCCAGCAGTGGATCCTGTGCCGCCGTGGCGGCGGGGATGGCTTTGGCTGGCTATGGGACCCAGACGGCGGGGTCTGTCATCCGTCCCGCAGCCTATTGCGGTGTCGTCGGCTACAAGCCGAGCTTTGGCTTGCTGGACCGGACAGCCATCAAGGTTTTGTCCGATAGCCTGGATACCTTGGGGCTGATCACCCGGGACGCGCGGGACGCGGCTTGGCTGGCCGCTGTCCTGTCCGGGCGTCCGGGGCTCGCGGGGGGAGCGGGGGATGGAGACGCCGGGGCAGCATTCCGCGTCGGTGTCTATCGGACCAGCCGATGGGGCGCGATGGATCCCTCCGGCCGTGCGGGCTTCGAGGCCACGCTGGCGACGTTGGCCAACCTTGGTTTGGATCTGGTGGAGCTGGAAGACGCGCCCTGGTTTGAGGATGCCCTGGAGATTCAGGACCAGGTGATGGGGTGGGAAGTCACACGAGCCTTGGCCTTTGAGCGGCTGACCCGGTTCTCGGACATGGCCCCCGTCACCCAGGCCTTCCTGGAGGCCAAGGCTCAGGTGGGAGAGGCAGGCTATCTGGATGCCAAGCGACGGATGGCCGCCTTGCCCGCCGCCTTGGCCCGGACCCTGGGTGACGTCGAGATCTTATTGACACCCGCTGCGCCAGGACCTGCGCCAGAGGGGTTGGACGCGACGGGAGATCCATTGTTCAATCGGGCCTGGACCGCCATTGGCGCCCCCTGCCTGACCCTGCCCACAGGGATTGGCCCGGGCGGGTTGCCCCTGGGCCTTCAGGTGGTGGGCCGCCGGGGAGAGGATGCCCGGGTTCTGGCCTTGGCGGCCAGGGTTGAGGGTCTGCTCGACCGGGTGCGGGGACCCTGGACGCCCGCGGGGCGGGGCCTCGCTGCAAGCGATCGATAAAAGGAAAGCAAGACATGGCGATCGATTTCGAGATGGTAACCCTGTTCCGGGCCGAACTGGAGCTGTGCAAGGTGAAGCCGGGTGAAACACTCGCCGTCCTGTCTGAAGGCGAGATCCGGGGAGACTATGCGCAGGCCTTTCTCCTGGCCGCCCGGCAATTGGGGGCCGAGGCTTTGCAAATCACCGTTCCCCGGATGGCCAGCAAGGACGGCAAGTTCCTGCATGGTCGCAATGCCCTGTCGGGCAACCGGACGGCCATTGAGACCCTGAAGGCCGCCGACATTGTCATCGACCTCATGGGCCTGCTGTTCTCGCCGGAGCAGGAGGAGATCACCGCCACGGGAACCCGGATGTTGCTGGTGGTCGAACCCATTGAGGTCCTGCGGGCCATGTTCCCGGACACCGACTTGCGGCGCCGCGTGGAATATGGGGCAGAGCTGATGGCCAAGGCCAAGGTCCTGCGGGTGACCTCCGATGCCGGGACGGACGTCACCTATGGCATGGGAGCCTATCCGGTGATGACCGAATACGGATACACCGATGAACCAGGCCGTTGGGATCACTGGCCATCGGGCTTTCTTTTGTCCCAGGGGGGCGACCGAGAGGTGAATGGCCGGGTTGTCCTCCAGCCCGGTGACATCAATGCCACCTTCCGCCGCTATATCCACGCCCCCATCGCCTTGACCATACGCGAGGGTTGGGTGACCGACATTGAGGGCGACGGCCTGGATGCCAGCCTGATGCGGGAGTACATGGAAAGCTTCGACGATCCCCGGGCCTTTGCCGTCTCCCACATCGGCTGGGGATTGAACCAGAATGCCAAGCGCTATCATCTGGCCACCAGCCGAACCCTGGACCAGGAAATCGGGGTCCATGGCTTGGCATATTACGGCAACGTCCTGTTTTCCCTGGGGCCGAACACGGAACTGGGCGGAACGAACGACACGGCCTGTCACACGGACCTTCCCATGCATGGCGCAAGCCTGTTCCTTGATGGCTTGCCCATCGTCGACAGGGGGCGGATCGTGCCTGAGGTTCTGCGCGCCTGACCGGATGACGCCCGCGTAGCGGGCGTGACTCTCCCTGTCGCCGTCTTTGCCTTTTTAAAAGGAGAGGCGGCGACCAACGGATCATTTTCCATGTCTCCGCTTCTTCCAAGGGCGGCGGGCCCTGGCCCGCGTCGGCGCCTCGTGCTGTCCGGAGTCCGCTGGGCGAGCCTCCTCGCCGCTGCCGTTGGGGTCTCCCTGGCGCTGCGGTTGGTGGGTCTGCCTGCGGCCTTCCTCCTCGGTCCCATGCTCGTGGGGGTTCTGTTCGCGTTGTCTGGCCAGGGTCCCCGCATGCCTCGGTCCTGTTTCCTCTTCGCCCAGGGTCTCGCCGGTTGCCTGATCGCCGGAAACCTGACACCCTCCATCCTTGGGGCTATTGCCGGGGATTGGCCCCTGTTGCTGGCGACGGTCGTGGGAACACTGCTGTTCTCCTGCCTCTGTGCTCTGGTGGTCCATCGGGTGTCGGGGGTACCCATGGCGACCGCCGTTTGGGGATCGTTACCCGGCATGTCCGGGGCCATGGTGGTCATGGCCCACGAGCGGGGAGGGGACGTCCGCCTCGTGGCCTTTATGCAATATGTGCGACTGGCGAGTGTGATCCTCGCCGTGTCCCTGGTGTCCCACTTTCTTGGAGAGAAAACTGTGGTCCTGGGGGGGGCCGTCGCGCCCTCATCCGTGGACCGGTCCCTTCTCTTGGTTCTGGCACCTCTGGCTCTGGGCGCCATCGGGATGGCCGCGCCGCTGTTTCGCTGGGTCCCGGCTGCGGGCATGATGGTGCCGCTGTTGGTGGCGACGGCCTTCGAGGCTTCGGGCACCCTGCATGTGGTGCCTCCCGCCTGGGCGCTGCTCGCCGCCTTCATTGTCATCGGCCTGGACGTGGGCCTTAAGTTCACCCGGGCAACGGTGGTCCAGGTGCTTCGTATGACACCGCTGGTTCTGTTCTCCACTGTCCTGCTGATTGGATTATGCGGCTTGATGGCCGCCGCCCTGTCCGGGGTGCTGAAGGTCTCCCTGTTGACCGCATTCCTGGCCATGGCGCCGGGCAGTATCGATTCCATCGCCATCGTGGCGGTGAACAGCCATGCCGACGTGTCCTTCATTCTGGCTCCCCAGACGGCGCGCATGTTCGTGGTCGTGCTGCTTGCACCCTATATTGTGAGATGGATGGAGTCCCTGGTGATCTGGGGCACCGCTGTCCGCGCCAGACGCCGGGCCCGAGCGACCGAGGTCTCCGGGGGCTTGGATTAGAGCATGGAGCGGAAACTGGGCTCCGGTTTTCCGCCCCATGCGATGCTCTAACCCTCTGAGTCTCGATAAATGATCCGCCCTCAATCGATGCCGATTCAGGGCGGCTTGATCTAAATGTGCTGTGGTCCCGGGGCTCCGGTGAGCTTGGACCGATAACGAAGTGGAAAGGATGGCCCGATGAAGACCACCACCCGTAATTCCCCGGAGATCGATCTCCGAACGGCGTTCCTGGACGGCATGAGCCGGGTTGCCACGTCGGTCAGTGTGGTGACCACGGCGGGGCCTGCCGGGCGCATGGGGGTCACTGTCTCGGCCATGTCCTCGGTCTGCGCCGATGACCCCGGCCCCCATCTGGTGGTTTGTGTGCACCGCCTGAGCCCGGCCCGGGCGGCGATCCTCGAGAACGGGGTCTTCTGCGTCAATGTGCTGGGTCGGGAGCAGGCGGAGGTGTCGGACACTTTCGCCGGTCGGCTGTCCGCGCCCGGTGGCGACAAGTTTGCCCCCTTCGCCTGGACAACCTTGGAAACCGGCGCGCCGGTCTTGGCGAATGCTCTGGTGACCTTTGATTGCCGGGTAACGGATATGGTGGAGGTGGGGACCCACGGCGTGATTTTCGGTGCAGTCGCGTGGGTTTCCATGGGGGAGGGGGCCGATGGTGGTCCTCTGCTCCACGCCAGCCGGGCCTATGGCGCCTTCGCTCCCCAGGGCTGATGGGGGCTGATGGTGGGGCGGCTTCTGCTCCACCATCCCCCCGTTTGGTCAGGGAGTAAGCGGACTGGCGCCATCGATGATGGCCATGGCTGCGGCAGCACCCGCACCGATGTCGACCGCCCGGCCCGTCAGGGTCGCCACGCCTGACCCGTAGGCCACCAGCGCGATGACCGCATAGAGGGGATGGGCGGTGGGACCCATATGGCCAATGCGGGTGAGGCGGCCCAATGTCTCCAACCGTCCGGAGGACAAAGTGACCCGGTGGTGCTCGCGGATCAAGGCACGCAGGGCCTGTTCATCGATCCCTTCGGGGGTGCGGACGGCGGTGCAAGTGGGCGAGGCGAAGGACTCATCCGCAGCCCAGAGGGTGAACCCCATGGCCTTGATCCCTGCCCGACAGGCCGCAGCGGTCAGGGCATGGCGGGCCCAGATGGCTTCCGGTCCCTCGGACAGATAGCGGTCCAGGGCGGCGTCCAGGGCGTTGATCTCGGCGACGGAGGGGGTGAAGGGGAAGGGTTGATCCGCCCGCTGGGCGCCCTCCCAGTCGAGAATGGAGAGGATGGAGCCCCTGGGGGCCGTGGGATTGGCCTTCATTTTCTCCCAGGCCCGGTCGCTGATCGCCAGCAGGGACAGGCCGGGAGGGCAGCCCAGGCATTTGTTGGGGCCGGTGATAAACAGGTCGGCTTGGCAACCCGCCGGAGTGATCGCCATGCCCCCGAAGGAGGAGACCGCATCGACGATCAGCAGAGCACCATGGTTCGCCACAATGTGACCGATGGCGTCCGCCGGATTGACGGTGCCCGAGGGGGTGTCGTGATGACAGAGGCAGACGATGGATACCTCCGGATGGGCGTCGAGGACGGCGGAGAGGGCTTGGGGATCAATGACCTCGTTGAAGGGAACGCGCATTTCGTGAAAGGCACCGCAGTGACGCTTGGCCCATTCGCCGAAACCGGCGCCATATACTCCGGACGCCAGATTGAGAACCGTGTCCTGACCGGAGATCAGGGAGGCCGCCGCCGCCTCCAGTCCGAGGACGGGTTCCCCCTGGAGGATCACGGTGTGGTCGGCGTCCGTGCCCAGGGCTCGGGCCACCTTTCCGTGAACGGTTTCGTAGTGGTGGAGGAACACCGGGTCGTAATCATAGGAAATGGGTCGGGCCAGGGCTCGGGAGACCTCGGGATAGATGTCCACGGGGCCGGTGGTGAGGGTGAATAGGGGGTCCATGGAGGATCCAGTCTATTGGGTTGCCGGAAGGGGCAGTTTATGCGAGTGGGTGGTTGGTTTAAACCAAAAAACAAAAATGGTTGATTCTGGTTGACGTTGGTCGGAAATCTGCCTAAAGTTCTCTAGTGAGATGAAATATAAAGAGAATGTGAAGAATTCGGCTCGTTTTTCAGAACCTGTTTCGCACTCGGGACGTGAATCTGAGTCAACCATTTATCATCCGGTTCGTTTTGGTGTATGTTTCCTGGTCGTCAAAGGGCGCGGGGCGAACGAGGGTCCCGCAGAAAGGCGCTTGGCGGGGCGGCCAATGAACGGGGAGAAGATTGGTATGAACTCGGAAGACCAAACCTTAGGGAACGGGCCGGAGGACGGCGCAAAGAGGGACGGAAGCAAAAGGCAACCGCCACTGAACCTGGAGGCCTTGATTGAGGCTGTGCGCGAATTGACCGTAGAGGAGGGGGATGTGCCCCCCGAACGGGCGGTCGCCGAACGGTTGAACGTGAAGCGCTACCAAGTGCGGCGGGCATTGGAGACCCTGCGGGCCAACGGCGAGTTGCCTGCCCCCCGGGTGGGGCGGCGCGCCAATGCGGAAAGTAAGCGCGAGGAAAACTTGGTGCGCTCGACCAATCCGCTCGAGGTGATGGAAATGCGTCTGGTGCTAGAACCAGCCCTGGCGCGGTTGGCTGCCCTGCGGGCCTCTCCGGCGGATATTTCGCGGATTGTCAGCGCGGCAACGACGCCCGCGGGCATGAGTCCCAGCCAGGCCGATCAGATCTTCCATCGGGCCATCGCGTCGGGCGCGGGGAACATGCTCGCCTCCGAACTGCACCAATTGCTGAATCAGGTGGCCACCGATGGGCGCCTCCGGTACGCCGACAGCGACAAGGCCACCACCTTGGCGCGGGTCGAAAGCCGTGACGCCGAGCACCACCGCATCGCCCAGGCCATTGCCGCCCGCGACCCCGTGGAGGCAGAGCGGGCGATGTGGGATCACTTGGCCGTGGTCCAGCGCAAGATTATGGCGCGTCTCTCTCCGGGCATGGACGCGGCCTGACTCTCCTTTTGTGACGCGGGCCTTTCGTGAGGAGGGTGCGGTGCGGAAGGAAGGTCCCTCTCCACCTTGCCGTTCCCCTCCCCCCTGTCACGAAGGGACCCCGTTATATGGTGCATCATGATGTTTTGATCCTGGGAGCCGGTTCCGCTGGCTGTGTTCTCGCCGCCCGACTGTCCGAAGACCCCGACTGCCGGGTTGCCCTGCTTGAGGCGGGGGACTTTCCCAGGGATCCCGATATCGACCGCCCCGATCTCTGGCCTTTCATTCAGGGCCGTGCCTTCGACTGGGACTTCGAGACTCTCCCCCAGCCCCACACGGCGAACCGCATCCACCGTTGGGCGCGGGGCAAGGTGGTTGGCGGGTCCAGTTGCCTGCACGCCATGGCCCATGTGCGCGGCCATGCCGACGATTTCGCCTTTTGGGCAGAGGCCGCTGGGGGAGACAGGCGTTGGTCCTTTGAGGGGCTGTTGCCGGGGTTTAAGCGGTCTGAAACCTTCGACGGCCCGCCGACGTCCAACCATGGAACCGGGGGGCCGATGACGGTGCATTTGCCGGATCTGGAGACCGAGGTCAATCCGGTTGTCGGCGCGTATATGGAGGCTGGCCGGGCCTTGGGGGTTCCAGCGCTGGTTGAACATAATGATGGTCCCATGAAGGGGGCCTGCCCCAATTCCTTGACCATCAAGGACGGTCTTCGGGTCACCGTGGCCACTGCCTACCTGACCCGGGATGTCCTCGCCCGGCCCAATCTGACGATCCTGACAGGGCGGCGGATTCTGCGCTTGAAGCTGGCCAAGGGGCGCATCGTCGGGGTCGAAGTGGAGGCGGACGGGGTCGTGACGGTTTTGGAGGCCGATCGGATCCTTCTCGCCCTCGGTGCCATCGGCACACCTTTGTTGCTCATGCGCTCGGGCATCGGGGACGGCAGGGTCCTGGCCAAGGCCAATGTGTCCTGCCTGCTGGACCGGCGGGAGGTGGGACGGAACCTTCAGGACCATCTGTTGACGGCGGGTAATGTCTACCTCGCCAAACAACCGGTGCCACCCTCGCGGCTGCAGCTTTCCGAATCCCTCATGTACCTGGACGCGGAGGACATCTCCCGACCCGATGGATCGCCGGATGTGGTCCTTGGTTGCGTGACGGCGCCATCCGTGACGGCGGCTTTCCCATCCCCTGCGGCCATGGGCGAGGCCTACACCCTGTTGTCGGGGGTCTGTCACCCGACCAGCCGGGGAGTCCTCGCGATCACAGGACCGGATCTTGACGCCCCGCCGATGATCGATCCCGCCTATCTGTCCACGGACCATGACCGGCGGATGGCGCGGCGGGCCCTGGAACTGGCGCGGCTGGTCGGCGGGGGGGAGGCTCTGGTCCCCTGGCGGGCAGCAGAGGCCCTTCCGGGACCCTCGGTCACGGAACAGGAGGCCGTGGACCATTTCCTCTCCAAGGCGGTAATGACCCACCACCACCCCTGCGGTACTTGCCGCATGGGCGCCGACGAGGGCGCGATCGTTGATCCGGATCTGAGGGTGAGAGGGGTGGAGAATTTGTGGATCGTGGATGCTTCGGTGATTCCCCGCATCCCTGCGGGTCCAATTCATGCGGCCGTTCTGGCCGTCGCCGAAGCTGCCGCCGCTCAGTTGCGATAGGGTCAATAGGCAGCGGCCCTGAGTCACGGCCAATGAGATTTGGCACGACATCCCAAGCATGGACAGGAAAGAGGGCGCAGCACAGTGTCTCGTGTTTTTTGGGCGAGTGCCCAAGCCCCTTTGGGGGCGATGCCCCCAAACCCCCCTTTTTCTTCTAAAAATAACAGCCCGGGGTCTGGGGCCTTCCTGCCCTATTCCGCGGCGAGGACCTGCTGTTCGGTCGGTGCGAGTGAACTGAGGTATCGGGCGAAGGCACCCATGCCCGAGGAGGGGAGGGGGGCGAAGGGGGTGCCCCGGTCCTTACAGGCGCGCTTGCACTTGAGGCAGGCATCATGGCTGACGCAGTCGACGGGGCAAACGACCATGTCTGCGCTCGCCAGAAGGTCCGACAGGTGGGCTCTTCCGTCCTCCCGCCCGGCGTCGTGGTGCAGGAAACGCCCGTTGCTCGTCTCCACCAATTTTCGCAGTCCGGGGATGGCCCGCGCCCGTCCCCCCACATACAAGATCGTTCGGCCACCCAGGTCGGGCGGAGGTGTCGGTTGTCCGTTCACTTCACCGTGGAGGATCGCTTCCAAGGACCGAAGATCCGCCAGATGGTCGCTGAGCCTTGCCCGCAAGGCGTCCCTGTCCGTGTGGGCCTCGGATAAACGCCGTTCGGCTTCCGATAGCTTGCCTTGTAAACGATCGGCCCGCCAAGCCTCGTGGTTGAGACGGTCGCGCACCCCTTCCATGGCCGCTTCCAGGGTCTGTATGCGCAGGTCCTGGCAGCCGCCTTCACCCAGTTTCTCCAATCGCCGGGCCATGGCCCGAGTCCGCCCCCGTTCCTCCTCCAGGGCCGTGCGGAGTTGGGCGATTTCCCCCTGTTTTATCTCCAGGTCTCGTTGGCGACGGGCTTCACTTTCGGTGTATTGCGTCTCGAGTTGGCTGTATGCGGCCTCCATCACAGCCAAATGGCGCACATCTGCCCGGTTCGAAGCACCCACCAGGTGAGAGAGCATGTGCACTTCGCCAAAGGCCTGTTCTAACAGAGTTTTAGGGGATAGAGGGTGACTCATCAGGGCCCAATAGGGTCCCGGGATGTCGCCAGCCTTGAGGGATTCGGTCCAAAGGGCCTCCAGCTCATCGGCGGATCCGGCACGGCGAAACTGGGTCAGGGCCCGGGCATGGCGCTTTTCCAGGGCCTTGTCCATCAAACGGGCCAGTCCTTTTTCCGTTGGGCTGGGGGCAGCCGCAGCGCGGGTGAACATCCCGTGGAGACGGTAATCAGGCGCGTCCGCAGGGAGGGTCACCTTTGCCTTGGCCGCCATCTTTCGCAGATCCGGCAGGGCCAGGCAGGTGCCGACAATGGAACAATGGAAATGGGGGTCCAGGTCCCATAGGCGCCTCCGTCCGGTGATCGGGCGAAGACCAGATGTCCGGAAGAAGGGGGGCTTGGCGGTGGACGTCGACAGGGTTGGCGCGGTGAGGGGAAGATTGACCATCGGGAGGCCTTTCCTGGTCCAGATGAGACGGAGGGGCGCGGGGCGTCCTTGTCTTCAGGGGTACCAAGGGAAGGCAGTTTCGTCAATGCAAGTGATAATCGTTATCAATATGTTGGGTGCGTAAAGGATATGCTCTGCCCCGGGAAAGGGGTATCTCGTCTGGGGTGGTCTCACTCTCAGGACAGTGTCTTGTTTTTTTTGGGGCTTGGGGTCTGGGGCCTTTCGGCCCCAGTGGGGGAAGGGGCAAAGCCCCGTGAGAGGAACCGGCCCGACCTGATCTCGATACTCAATGGATTGAAGCTAGATCAGGTGATGTGGAAGCGCTTCAGGCATTCGGCGAGGTCAGAGCCAAATTCGCTTCCCTTGCGCAGGTATCCGGCGGAGTTGGGCAGATTGGAGAGGAAGGCGTTGCCTCGCTCGAAGCTGGTCAGGATACAGAAGGGGATTTTGCTGGTGACGGACATGGCGGCGAGGGCGCAGCCCAGATCGACTCCCGATAGCATGTCGAGGACGGCCGAGGAAATCACCAGGTCGGGCTTGGTTCTGGCCACCAGTTCCAGGGCCTCGATGGACCCCTTGGCGGTTGTGACCTTATACCCGCAATTCTGCAGTTCCCGGGCGATAATCGCAGCGCTGGAGCGCTGGGGTTCGACCAGCAGAACTTCGATATTCAGGTGCTCAAGGTCGGCGAGATCCAGGGGACGCCGGGTGGGGAGGCTCCGGAAAAACTCTGCAGTATCCGTATCGGGCTCGATTTCCTTGGCCAAAAGACCGGAGATCACGTCGATGAAGGTCTCGCAGTCCGTCATATTGGCGTCGGTGGGGTGCTCCAGGTCGCGCATATAATCGCTGAAACGTCGCAAGGCGAGGTCGAGTAAGGGAAAGTCCGTGGCCGCTCCAAGCAGGTTCAGGCGGGCCACCAGGGCGCGCAGACGGTCGGTCCCATCCTCGACGGAGAGTGCTGCGGACCGCATGTTGCCGATCGTTATCTGAAGTTCGTTGGTGGTGTCCTGAGCTTCTTCCAGGAATTCTGCTTCCACCTGGGCGCCGTAATCCTCGCGGGCCATGCCGATCCATCCCTTTGTCGGTGTTTGAAAACATATGTAGGCTTTATGACGGACCAGTGTACCTGCGGTTCGGAAGGAGCGGGAAGAGAAAACCGCGCCAAAGGAAGGGGGGGGACCGTCTTCTCAAACAGATTTTCTCAGAATTGGTCTGTAGGCATGTTGACGTGGCCCATCTTGCGGCCCGGGCGGCTTTCGGATTTTCCATAGAGGTGGAGTTTGGCGCCGGGTTGGGCGAGGAGCCTAGGCCAGGAGTCGGCATCGGCGCCGATCAGGTTGAGCATGCGCATGGACCGGAACCGGGTGGGATCGCCCAGGGGGAGACCGCAGACCGCGCGGACAAATTGTTCGAACTGGTCAACGTGGCAGGCGTCCATGGTCCAATGGCCGCTGTTATGGGGGCGCGGTGCCATTTCGTTCACCAGGATCTCCCCCGTCCGGGTGACGAACAGTTCGACGGCCAGAAGGCCCACCAGATCAAGGGCCTCCGCGGCACGGGTGGCGATGGATTGGGCGGTTTTGGCTTGGTTTGGCGTCAGGGCCGAGGGGACCGTGGAGGTATGGAGAATGCCGTCCCGGTGGACGTTCTCCGTCGGTTCAAAACAGGCCGTGGCACCATCCACCCCCCGGGCGACGATCACCGAGACCTCGCAGGTGAAGTCGACGAAGCCCTCAAGTACCGCAGCATCCGTCTTTAGGCTGTCCCAGGCGGTTTTTGTGTCGGTCTCGGCAGTCAAGCGGGCCTGTCCCTTGCCATCGTAGCCCAAGCGAGTGGTTTTCAAGATGGCGGGGCGTCCCAGTTTCATCAGGGCGGCGTCCAGGCTGTCGAGTCCATCAACGGGCACCCAAGGGGCGGTTGCGATGCCCAGGTCGTTGAAAAAGGTCTTTTCCGTGATCCGGTCTTGGGCGGTGTCCAGAGCGCGCCAGCCCGGTCGAACGGCGACTCGTTCGGCCAGATGGGCGACACTGGCGGCAGGGATGTTCTCGAATTCGAAGGTGACCACGTCCACGGCGTTGGCGAAGGCCTCCAGGGCGGCGAAGTCGTCGTAGGGGGCAATGGTGACCGCAGAGCAGACCTGTTCTGCTGGACCGTCGGAGTCTGGGGTGAAAATATGACATCGAATGCCCAGACGGGCAGCCGCAAGGGCGGTCATGCGGCCCAACTGCCCTCCCCCGATGATGCCGAGTGTACGACCGGGACCGATAGGGAAGGGCGGTGAGGTTTCGGAAAGCCTGTCCTGGGCGGTTATCATCGTTATCAGGCCTCGTCCATGGGTTCCTGGGCGACCGCATCGGTCTGCCGGGCGCGCCAGGCTGTCAGGGCGGCATCCACGGCAGGATCGGACAGGGCGACGATCGAGGTGGCGATGAGGGCGGCGTTAATGGCACCAGCCTTTCCAATGGCCAGGGTGCCAACGGGTACGCCACCGGGCATTTGGACGATGGACAACAGGCTGTCCATACCGGACAGGGCCTTGCTTTCCACGGGCACGCCAAAGACCGGAAGGGTGGTCATGGACGCCACCATGCCCGGCAGGTGGGCCGCGCCGCCAGCTCCGGCGATGATGGCTGACAGCCCGCGCTCTTTGGCGGTAGAGGCGTATTCGACCATGCGCTGGGGGGTGCGATGGGCGGAGATGATGCGCTTTTCGACGGGAACGCCGAGGGCCTGGAGGGTTTCCCAGGCGTGCCGCATGGTCGGCCAGTCGGACTGGCTGCCCATGATAAGGCCGACCAACGGTTTGGCGGTTTGGGACATGGGGTCGAACTCTCCCGTCGTTTGCTGGAAAAGGGGCGGAGTATGGCGAGCGCTGGCTGCCCTTGCAAGAGGGCGCATAGGGGGATTTCCGAAATGGGGCAGCGGCTCCCTTCGTGATATAATATCGCTTCTCGGCCTTCCAGAAGGGAGGGCAGACAGGCCAGAAGGGGAACAAAACCATGTCCGATGATATTGCCCGAGCCGCGCCGATTCCAGGATTGAACTGGCAGGACGCGTCCAGGGATCGGAAAGGCGGCTCACGCAGCCCGTACCGACGCGCGCCGTCCAGGAGGCGCCTTGCGGAGGAAGAGACCATTGGCGGCGAAGGGAAGGGCAGCGAAGGGAAGGGCGCCGAAAGGACTGGAGCCGACGGAAATAGGGGGCAATGGGGGGAAAGTTTTGCTGATCGGGTGACCAATGCCTATCAGGTGGGGCGTGCCCTAAGGCGCTCCATGCAGGGGGGAGGACGGGTCATCGGGGACGAAACCAGTGTGCTGGGGCTTCCTGCCCGACTGATGACACCCCGAATCCAGGAAGCCATAAGCGCTCTCATGGCGGAACTGGATGGGCTGCGGACCCGGATCGGAGCCGGGGAGGAGCGAGTCCACGAATTGGAAGATCTGTCCGAAGGGGATGGTGTCCTTCCAGTGCTCAATCGCTGGGCCTTGTTGCGTGAACTGGAAATGCGTCTGGAGGATCCGGAGCACCGTTTGGTGGCCTGCTTTTTTTATGTAACGAATTTCGAGGAGTTGCGCCGAATCGGTGGTTTGGACGCTGCCCTATCGGCATTGTCGGGCGTTTCGGTCAGCCTGCTGGCTGCCGGTGGCCTGGGGGCTTTGGTGGGAACGCCGGGTGGTGCAGCCCTGGTTGTCGCCCGGACCGGTGCCGTTGGCGAAACCGCCGCCTTGTCCGAAACAATGGGGTCTTGGGGCCTTGGCCGCCGCCGGGCCCTTGAGGCCTCAGGCCACCACTGGGGTGGTTTGACCCTGCCTCTGAGAGTGGCGGTGTCCGTAGCCTTCTCCCGTCCGGGCGAGAGCGCCACTGCCTTTCTTGCTCGGTTGGAGCAGGGGACCCGAGACTAGAGCACCGGGCGGAAAACAGGGAACAGGACACGACAGTGTCTCGTCTTTTTTGGGCGATAGCCCAAGCCCATTTGGAGGCGATGCCCCCAAACCCCCGTTTCTCTTTTATAAATATGAGCCCGGGTTCTGGCGCCTTTCGGCCCCAGTCTCGCCAAAGAGGGGGGGGGACGGGGCAAAGCCCCGTGACGGGAAAGGACCGACTGTCGTGTACCGTGAAAACCAGGACCCGATTTGCCCCCCGGTGCCCAATCTTTTGCAGAGGGCTCTGCTCTCAAAGTGGGTTCGGTCAGGCGATGATATCGGGAATAAGGCCGTTTTCCAGTCGGGTGATCTGATCCTTCAGGTTTAGCTTGCGCTTTTTCAACCGCTGCATCTGGATCATGTCGAAGGGCGCTGCCTCCGTGATTCTGGCGATGACAGCATCCAGATCCCGGTGTTCGATCCGTAATTCCTCGAGTTTGGCCAGAAGGCCCACGCGTTCATGGTCATCCACGCCTTGGTATCCTCATCGGCGAGGGGAGGGGAAGAGCGTCCCGCCCCCTGGAAGGAAGGAGCCTCGGCCAACACAGTTTTGGTCCGAGGTCATTTTATTAACACTGGCCTGACCCCACCTGGAAGGGTTAAGGCTATGTTTATGGGGCCTGTCCATGCGCGGGGCAAGGCCTCAACCCTTCTTATAACTTCCATGTTTATACCATTTTCGGCGCGCGAAACGAATGGTGGCGAGGGGACATTTTTCATGGCCGAAATACGACGCATCGGAGTCTTGACCAGCGGTGGTGATTGCGCCGGATTGAACGCGGTAATTCGCGCGGTGACACATCGGGCCCGGGGGGCCTACGGCTGGAAGGTTCTGGGCATTCTCGATGGAACCATGGGGCTGATGGACCGGCCCTTGCGGTATCTGGAGTTGGACCTGGACATGTTTGCCGGGCATGACATTCTGCGGGCGGGTGGAACCTTCCTGGGGACGGTGAACAAGGGCGATCCCTTCGCCTTTCCCATGCCCGATGGGACCAAGCTCGACCGCTCCCTAGACTTTGTTGATGGGTTCCATCGGATGGAACTGGATGCGTTGATTGTGGTGGGCGGTGATGGCTCCATGAGGATCCTCAAGCAGCTTTGCGACAAAGGGTCTATCGGCATGGTGGGTGTGCCCAAGACCATTGACAATGACGTCCATGAAACAGAATACGCCGTTGGCTTTTCCACGGCTGTCAATGTGGTAACCGAGGCGCTGGACCGTCTGCAGGCCACTGCGGCGAGTCACCACCGGGTGATGATCTTGGAAGTCATGGGTCGGGACGCCGGGCATATCGCCATCAGTGCGGGCATTGCTGGGGGCGCGGACATCATTCTGATTCCCGAGGTTCCCTACAGCATGGAAGGGATTGCCAGGCGAATCCGCGAAGTGCAGAAACAAGGCCGCAGTCATGCTCTGGTTGTCGTCGCTGAGGGGTGCAGGACCCCCGATGGCACCGTGCCCTGTGTGGAATATGCCGGGGGTGAGAAGCGCTATGGCGGCATCGGACAATATTTGAGTGACAAAATTGCTGAGGAAATCGGCACGGAAACCCGGGTGACCATTCTGGGTCATGTGCAGCGGGGGGGGATCCCGTCCATGCGGGATCGCCTTTTGGCCTCGGCCTTTGGCGTGCATGCCGTTGATCTGGTCGCCCAGGGGAAGTTCGGGCGCATGGTTGCTTGGCAGGATCGGGGTGTCGTTGATGTCTCCCTTGATGCCGTTTGCATCGGTCCCCGCAGTCTGAACCCCGATGGAACTTTGGTGCATTCGGCCCGGGGCCTGGGTATCTATGTGGGCGATTGATTTCTTAGAGTGCTCCGAGATCAAGTTGGGCTAAGTCTTGGCCCAACTTGATCTCGAAGGCACTCTAAAATCTATATATACTCTGTGTCCTTGAAAATCCGGAAACCCTGCTTCGCAGGTGCTGGGCTCTGCCCAGACCCGCAAAGGGTCACGGACCCTTTGATCCCATTAGTAAAAAACGAATGGGGGTCCGGGGCCTCAGGCCCCGGTGGGGGGCGGGGCAAAGCCCCGCGTTTTTCGGTTTTTCAAAGAAACGGGATCAGCTTCAGTCAAGCTGGCCCCGTTTCACTCTCGTTATATTGAGTTTGGAGCGCCTTTGACAGGACGCTTTATTTAACAGTTTTCGAACCCTGCTAGACATCTGGCGCGCTGTCCCCTCATGTACCGAGTGTTCCGTGATTGATCCCACATCTTCCGATTTTCTGGTTTTTATTGTGACTCTCATTGGTTCGGGGGCCATTGCTGGCGTTCTGGCTGGCCTGTTTGGCATTGGGGGCGGTGCGGTGCTTGTACCCGTGCTCTTCCAGTTTCAAAGTCTGGTGGGGGTAGACGAAGCCGTGCGTATGCATATGGCCGTTGGCACCTCCCTTGGAGTCATCGTGCCCACCTCGCTGCGGTCGGTGTTTGCCCATTATAAGCGGGGTGCAGTCGATATGGAGCTATTGCGGAGCCTCGCGGGTCCCGTGGTTATTGGCGTGATTCTGGGCTCTTTGGTGGCCGCTTGGGTGCCTGCAGATGGATTAAAGGGGATTTTTTCCGGAATTGCTTTCCTTGTCGCCCTGAAGCTGTTGTTTGGCCGCAAAGAGTGGCGGTTGGGTGCAGAGTTGCCCGGCCCGGTGGGGCGGGGTGCCATCGGAGTGATTATCGGCTTTCTCTCGGTTCTGATGGGGATCGGGGGTGGCGTCATGAACAACACCTTCATGACCCTTTATGGGCGCCCCTTGCGTCAGGCGGTGGCGACCTCTGCGGGGGTTGGAGTGCTGATCTCCATCCCTGGCATGTTGGGCTTTGTGTGGGCCGGCTGGGGGGCTGCCGATTTGCCTCCCCTGTCCCTGGGCTTTGTCAATCTTCTGGCCGTTGCCATGATTATCCCGTTGACCCTGCTTTGCGCTCCCCTGGGGGTTCGGCTCGCCCATGTTCTGCCTCCCCGGATGCTGGAGGTCAGCTTCGGCTTGTTTATGATGATCGTCGCCGTTCGTTTCGCCATCGGTTTGTTGTGAGAAACGCAGAGCTTTGTCCCGCCCCCCAACCGGGGCCTGAGGCCCCGGACTCCCATTTGGGATCAAAGGGTCCGCGACTCCTTGCGGGTGTCTGGGCAGAGCCCAGAAACTGCGAAGCGCATTTTCCGGATTTTCGAGGAAACGGTGTATCGAATGAAATTGGGTCAGCTTGACTCAAGTGAGGCGCCCTTGGGGGGGAAGTCTGTTGGGTCAATCGGATCGTCACTCCATGTGGGCATGGCGGAGCGGGGAATGATTGCTCCCCTGTGGCCGATGACGCAGGCCGCAAGATGGCTTGCCACGTTCGCTGCGGCCACGGGGCCGAGTGTCGCGCGCCGGGACAGGTAGCCCGCAGCGAAGCTGTCTCCGGCGGCGGTGGTATCGATGACCGTGACATCCGCCAGGGCAGGGACGGGGACCGTTTGGCCACCGGAGATCACCAGACATCCCGGGGTTTCCTGTTTCAGGATGACCTCGCGGGCCCCATAGGCCGTCATCCGGGCGAGTACGGCAGACTGATCGGCATCCCCGTGGAGCTGGCGGATATCCTCCACCCCCGGCAGCAGAATGTCGGATCGGGCATAGATGGCCTCATAGGCTGCCTGTGCCGTGTCGAGGTCCGGCCAAAGGCGGGGACGCCAGTTGGTATCGAAGGCCACAAGTCCCCCCTCCGCCCGGAAGCGGTCAAGGAAGGGCAGCAGCACAGCCCGGCCCGTCTTGCCCCAGATGGCGAGGCTGATCCCGGACAGGTAGAGCATGCCGAACCCCATCAGCCGCTCCATCATGTCCTTGGCGGTGGGGAGGGTGAACAACTCCCGGGCGGGGGCTTGATCCCGCCAGTAAAGGAAGCGCCGCTCGCCCTTGTCATCCGTTTCAATCATGTAAAGCCCAGGGACCCGGCCGGCAATCCGCGCCACGAGGTCGCATCCCACGCCTTCGTCTTTCCAGGCGGAAACCATGCGGTCGCTATGGGGATCGTCGCCCAAGGCCGTTACATAGTCCACAGAGCTGCCCAGGCGGGCCATGTAGACGGCGGTGTTCAGAGTGTCGCCGCCAAACCCCATGGTGAACGCCCGGTCGATGCCTTCGTTGGAGGTGTCGTGGACGAGTTCGAGCATGCATTCGCCCAGCAGGGCGACGCGGTCCGGTGACCGGTTCATAGACAGCTCTCCCCGATCATGCCACTGGGGCCGCAGCCGCAACGGCGGCTTGGGCCAGGGCTTCGATCTCGTTCCAACGGCCCTCTTTGACCGCCGCCGCAGGGGTCAGCCAGCTTCCGCCGAGGGCGAAGACATTGGGCAGGGCCAGGACTTCGGGAACGGAGGCCGCCGTCAAACCCCCGGTGGGGCAGAAACGCACATCCTGGAGCAGGGGCGCCATGCCCTTCAGCGCCGGGACACCCCCGTTCAGGACGGCGGGAAAGAACTTCAGCTCGTGGAAACCGAATTCGCGGGCGGCCATGGCCTCGCTCACCGTGGCGATGGCGGGCAGGTAGGGCAGACCGCAGTCGAGCGCCGCCTCTGCCACCCGGGGGGTGAGGCCGGGGCTGACCAGGAAGCGGGCTCCCACATCCCGCGCCCGGGCGAAATCCTCGGGCCGGGTCAGGGTGCCGAGGCCGACCAGGGCATCCGGATAGCGCTTGGCGATGGCCTCGGCGCAGGCCAGCGCGGCCGGGGTGCGCAGGGTGATCTCCAGCACGCTCAATCCTCCGGCCAGCAGGGCTCCGGCTACGGAAACGGCCGTGTCGGGGTCTTCAAGGACCAGAACGGGGATCACCCGGGTAGCGGGAAGGAGGGGTTCGATCAGGGGAAGGGACATGACAGTATATTCCTTGTGGGCGCTACGAGCGGTGTGTGGACAGCAGGTTGCCGGTTTTCCAGCCTGTCCGATGCTCAATATAAAAACGTTAGATCAAAGTCTTGGCGGGAAAGCGATGCCAATTTGCACGGTACACAACAGTCGGTGCTCTCCCGTCACGGGGCTTTGCCCCGTCCCCCACCGGGGCCGTAAGGCCCCAGATCCCAGGCAGTTTCTGGCCGTAAGGCCCCAGACCCCAGACCCAAAAAAGACGAGACATTGTCGTGTAGCTTGGCCGATTTGAGGGCAAGACCTTGATCTAGAGGGTGACTCCTGTCTTGAAGAGGACCACATCGTGAACGCCGTTGCGTTCATTGCGGGCTTGGGCTCCTCCGGCGACCGCCAGGATGGCGTCGATGAATGGTGGCAGCAGTTCTTCCACTCCGGCCTCTCCTGTGGCGATGGGGCCCGCGTTGAAATCCATCCAATGGGGTTTTTTCTCGTACAAAGGGGTATTCGTCGAGATTTTCATGGTCGGCACGATTCCACCCAAGGGGGTGCCGCGCCCTGTGGTGAACAGTTCCAGGTGGCACCCGGCCGCAGCCAAAGCGGTCACGGCGACTCCGTCGTTCCCGGGAGCCTCCAACAGGGTCAGGCCCGGTTTGCGGATACGCTCGGCGTAGCGGATGACGTCCCGTACGGGAGAGCGTCCGGCCTTCTGGGTGCAGCCCAAGGATTTCTCTTCCAGGGTGGTGATGCCGCCTGCCTTGTTGCCTGGCGAGGGGTTTTCGTAGATGGGTTGATTATGGCGCTGGTAGTAGGCCTTGAAGTCATTGATGAGGCCAACTGTCGCTTCAAAGACCTCCCGGCTTTCCGCCCGAGCCATCAGCAGGCGTTCGGCTCCGAACATCTCTGGCACTTCGGTTAGGACCGTCGCCCCCCCGCGGGCGCAAAGCCAGTCAGAGAAGGCGCCGAGCAGGGGGTTGGCGGTGAGTCCCGAAAAGCCATCGGATCCGCCGCACTTCAGACCCACGCGCAGGCGATCGACGCCGACGGCCTCGCGGACATCACCGCGCATGACCTGGGCCAGGGCGGCCATCTCGTCCAGGGCTGCCTTGGTCTCGTCGGACACATCCTGGGTGACCAAATAGCGCAATCGGCTTGGGTCGGGGTGGTGGAATCCGGCCTCGAACAGGGCACGGCTGTTGTTCTCGCACCCCAAGCCCATGACGAGGACGCCCCCGGCGTTGGGATGGACGGCCAGCGCACGCAGGATGGCCCGGGTCTGGTTCAGGTCGTCGCCCAATTGCGAGCACCCGTAGGGGTGTTCCAACACCAGGACCCGGCTTCCCTCGGGAAGGTGGCCCATGGCCTCGAATTGGCGGGCGGTATTGCGGGCTAAACCGTTGACACATCCGACCAGGGGGATGATCCACAGGTCGTTCCGGATACCGATTTCTCCCCCGATACGGACGAATGCCGGGAAGGTTGGCCCGGTTGGCCCGTTTGGTCTGGGGTCAGGGGGGGTGGGGGAGGCGGGTGCAGCAGGGGCGGTGTAGGTGTAGTCCTCCACTCCCCCCAAGGCGGTGGTGAGATTGTGGACATGGACATGGTCACCCGGGGCAAGGGGGGCTGTGGCCCGGCCAATTACGGCGCCGTATTTGATCACCCTGTCCCCAACCGCATGGCTCCGTAGGGCGACCTTATGCCCCCGGGGGATCTCGCTGGTCGTTTCAGGCCCATCTTCACCCAGGACTGTCCCTTCGGGCAGGGTCTCCAGGGCGACGACCACAGTATCGTCGGGATGGATCTGTACGAAACGAGCCATGATTTCGCTCCAAAGGAAAAGGGGGCGCGCGACATGTTGAGGCCAAGTTGGTCTGCGAATGCGGCCCAACGTGATGCTTTCGCCATATGATTTTAGATCAAATTAACCGCCCTAAATCGATTCCGATTTAGGGCGGTTTGATCTAGTCCTCGTCGTCGAAGTACTCCGTATTTTCGGCCCGAATACGGGGGAAATGCTCCAGGATGGTCGATAAATGCCGCCGCATCTGTTCTACGGCCTCTTCGCCGTTGCGATTTTTAAGCGCCTCGAACAAATGCCGATGGTCGTCATAGGCGCGCTGACTGGCAAAGGAAAGCGACAGGAAGCGCACCCGGTCCATATGCGCCTTGTGCTCCTGAATCAGACGCCAGACGTAACCGACCCCGGCACGCTCGCAAATTTGCCGGTGGAACAAGTCATCCAGATCATGGAATCCCATCTTATCCCCCTGGAGCACCGCGCGGTCCTGCTGTGCGAGAATGTCTTCCAGGGCGCCCAGGTCGTCGTCCGTCAACTGTTGGCAGGCGACCCGAGTCGTTTCCACTTCCAGGGCCGTGCGGATAAACCGAGCCTGCCGGACAGCGGTCTCGGAAATCTTACTGACCGTGGTCGCTCGCTGGGGGCGAATGACCAGGAAACCGGCCTTTGAGAGACGATAAAAGGCGTCCCGCACCGGTTGCCGTGACACGCCAAGGACTGTCGCCACCTCGGTCTCGGAGGTTTTGGCACCCGGCGGCATCTCCAGCGAGACCACGCGATGGTAAAGCTCTTCGAACACTTGATCGGTGACCGAAGAGGGACGCTCGATGAGACCGGGGCTCAATTGCCCCCTGTTTCGATCCATGGACACGCTGCCTCCTTGACTTCCGAACCCAATGCCTACTAGCATACTAGTTGACTAGGGGCGACTGGCAAAGCCGCTTTCATAATAAAACCGAAAATACATCGGCTTCCTAGGCCGAGGGGAGTGATTATGGACCTGCGACCGGACCGTTTGCTGCCTTTGAGTGACCCTGCCCGATCCCTCGGCCTGTCGTTGTACGATACCGTCAAGGATCTGCCCATCATTAGTCCGCACGGCCATACTGACCCCCGCTGGTTCGCTGAGAACGAGGCCTTCCCGGATCCTGCCCGTCTGTTCGTTACGCCGGATCACTATGTGTTCCGCATGCTGTACTCCCAAGGCGTTCCCCTGGAAGGTCTGGGCGTGCCGCGCGCCGATGGCGGGCCGGTTGAAACGGACGGTCGGACCATCTGGCGGCTTTTCGCCAAGAACGTTCATTTGCTGCGGGGGACGCCCTCGCGCCTGTGGCTGGACCATTCTTTTCATCATGTTTTCGGCCTGACCGAGCGGCTTTCCGAAGCCACCGCTGACGCGGCCTATGACCAGATCGCCGATTGCCTGGCCCGCCCCGAATTCCGCCCCCGGGCCCTGTTCGAGCGCTTCGGGATCGAGGTGCTGGCCACCACCGAAAGCCCGCTGGATGATCTGCGGTGGCATCGCGTGATCCGGGAAAGCGGTTGGACCGGTCGGGTTATCACCGCCTACCGCCCCGATCCCGTGGTCGATCCGGAATTCGAGGGGTTCGCCGCCAATGTGGTCCGCCTGGGCGAATTGACCGGCGAGGATACGGCGACCTGGGACGGATATCTGGCCGCCCACCGGGTCCGCCGGGCCTATTTCAAGGAATTCGGGGCCACCTCCACCGACCATGGGCATCCTTCGGCCCGCACGGAAAATCTGCCCAAGGAGGAGGCCGCCCGTCTGTTCGCCAAGGCTTTGGCGGGGAGCTGCTCAGCGGAGGAAGCCGATGCCTTCCGGGGTCAGATGCTCACGGAAATGGCGCGGATGAGCATTGAGGACGGGATGGTCCTGCAAATCCATCCGGGCAGTCTGCGCAATCACTCCGGTGACATCTTCGCCCGATTTGGTCGGGACAAGGGGTTCGATATTCCCACAAGGACCGATTACGTGCGCGCCCTGCGGCCCCTGTTGGAGGCCCATGGCACGGACCCACGCCTGACCGTTATTGTGTTCACGTTGGACGAAACCACGGTATCGCGGGAGCTGGCCCCCTTGGCGGGCGCCTATCCGGTGCTGCGGCTCGGTCCAGCCTGGTGGTTCTTTGATAGTCCGGAAGGCATGCGCCGGTTCCGGGAAGCGGCCACCGAAACGGCGGGGTTCTATAATACCGTCGGCTTCAACGACGACACCCGCGCCTTCTGCTCAATCCCCGCCCGCCATGATGTGGCGCGCCGCGTGGATTGTGCATTTCTCGCCACGCTTGTCGCTTCCGGGCGTCTGGCGGAGGACGAGGCCTTTGAGGTCATCCAAGACCTCAGCTATGGGCTGGTCAAACGGGCCTACCGCCTCTGACCACCCAAAAAAACAATGGGAGGAACTAAAAACATGTCCGTCTACAAGACCCTGTCCCTTGCCCTCCTTGCTGGCGCCGCGATGGTGACCGCCGCGCAGGCCTGCGAAACCACCCTTCGATCGTCCGACACCCACCCTGAAGGCTATCCCACCGTTGCCGCCGTTGAGGCGATGGGCAAGATGCTTGAGGAGCGTACCAACGGTCGCCTTTGCATCGAAGTGTTCCACTCCGCCCAGTTGGGGGAGGAAAAGGATAGCATCGAGCAGACCCAGTTCGGGGTGATCGATATGGACCGTGTCAGTCTCGGTCCCTTCAACAACATCATCGAGGAAACCAAGATTCCCTCGCTGCCCTATATCTTCCGGTCCGTTGACCATATGCACCATGTCATGGATGGTCCCATCGGCGATGAGATCCTCGCCGCTTTCGAGCCCCATGACCTGATTGGTCTCGCGTTCTACGATGGGGGATCGCGCAGTTTCTACAACAGCGACCACCCGATCAAGTCCATGGCCGACCTCAAGGGCATGAAGTTCCGGGTCATGCAGTCGGATGTATTCGTCGACATGGTCTCCGCCGTTGGCGCCAATGCCACGCCCATGCCCTATGGCGAGGTCTATTCCTCGATCCAGACCGGTGTCATCGACGGCGCCGAGAACAATTGGCCCTCCTATGAAAGCTCCGGTCACTATGAAGTGGCCAAGTACTATACCCTCGATCAGCATTTGATCGTGCCCGAGGTCCTGGTCATGTCAAAAATGACCTGGGACAAGCTGAGCCCCGAGGATCAGGCTGCGGTCAGAAAGGCCGCCAAGGATTCCGTGCCTGTGATGCGCAAGCTTTGGGAAGAGCGTGAGGCGGCTTCGGAGGCCAAGGTTCGCGCTGCGGGTGCCCAGGTGATCACGGACATCGACAAGACCCCCTTCATTGAAGCCATGAAGCCGGTCTATGCGAAGTATGTGACCTCCGACAAGCTTAAGGACATGGTCGCTCGGATCCAAGCAACCCAATAGGGACCCTGTCGATGGCGCGGGGATCTGGCTGATGCCCGGTCCCGCGCCATTCTTGCTCGTGGAGGGTTCCAATGCGGGACATTATGGTGAAGGTGGCGCGGATCATGAAAATGCTCTCTCGCGTTGCTCTGTGGATATCAGTTGGCGGGCTTTTTTTCATGACCGCCGCCATCGCCGCCCAGGTTTTTTTCCGATACGTCCTGAACGACAGCTTGGTTTGGTCTGAACCGGCCGCAGTCATGACCATGGGCTGGTTCATCTTCCTGGGAGCTGCCGTGGGCATTCGCGAGGGCTACCACTTGTCCTTCGATGTCCTGCTTTACTTCCTGAACGACAGATACAAGCCGGTTCTCTACACCATATCGGATGCTGTGGTCGTTTTCTTCGGCGGATGCATGATGTGGTTTGGCTGGTCCCTTGCGGCCAAGACTGCGGGAAACAAGCTGCCGTCCCTGGGCATTTCCGGGGCCTTTGACTTCATTCCCCTGATTGGCGGTGGCGCTTTGCTTGCCGTCTTCGCCATCGAACGGATTGCCCGACGCGCCGCAGGCCTGCCCACGGCCCGGTTTGGCGAAACGGAACTGGAGGACTAAAGCCATGGAACTCTGGATCCTTTTCGGGACGTTCTCGTTCCTGCTGCTCATCGGCACACCCGTTGCCTTCTGCTTGGGGATGTCCAGCCTCGCGACGGTTCTTTATCTGGGGCTGCCGCCGGTGATCGTGTTTCAGCGGCTGAATTCCGGCGTATCGGTCTTTGCCCTGATGGCGATCCCCTTTTTCATCTTCGCAGGTGAATTGATGGTCCGCGGCGATATCGCCCGCCGTCTGGTGGCGCTGGCCGGATCTTTGGTCGGGCACTTCCGGGGCGGTTTGGGGCAGGTGAATATCACTGCCTCTCTGTTGTTCGGCGGCATTTCCGGATCCGCTGCGGCCGATGCCTCGGCCATTGGCGGGTTGATGATCCCGCAAATGAAGGAGCGGGGGTATGATGTCGACTATGGGGTGAACATTACCGTGATCTCGGCCATCATCGCCCTGATGATTCCGCCCTCCCACAACATGATCATCTATTCCATCGCGGCGGGCGGGAAGATCTCCATCGCAGATCTGTTCACGGCGGGAATCCTGCCGGGAATCATCCTGGCGATTGCCCTGATGTCGGCTGCCTGGTACGTGGCCAAAAAGCGGAATTATCCCATTGAGACTTTCAAGGGATGGGGGAACGTCCGTCGTCTGGCGATCGGCGCCATTCCCGGGATCATGTTGATCGGGATCATTTTCGGTGGTGTCCGGTCCGGTGTGTTTACCGCCTCGGAAAGCTCCTGTATCGCGGCTGTCTATGCCCTGCTGGTGACGACGCTGGCCTACAAGACGTTGAATTTGGACGGCTTCATTGCTGCGGGGATGGCTGCGGTGCGGACCACGGCCATGGTGTTGATGGTCATCGGCTGCGCGGCGTCCTTCGGTTGGCTCCTGGCGTTCCTGAAGGTGCCTGCGGAACTGGTCGCCTTCATGCGGCATATTTCTGACAACCCCTATGTGATCCTGATCCTGATCAACGTTGTTCTGTTGATCCTGGGTACTTTTATGGACATGTCGCCCCTGATCGTGATCACGACACCGATCTTCCTGCCTGTAGCCGAGGCCTTTGGCATCGATCCAGTGCATTTCGGGGTGATTCTGATCCTGAATCTGGGCATTGGCCTGTGCACACCGCCGGTGGGAGCAGTTCTGTTTGTCGGTTGCGCGGTGGGCAAAATCACCGTTTGGCAGACCGTTCGGACCATCGGTCCCTTCTATCTGGCGGCTTTCGCCACCTTGATGCTGGTGACCTATATCCCGGCCCTGTCCCTTGCTGTCCCAGCCTTGTTCCACTGACCTTGTTCCACCGACCCTGGCCCAATGGAAATGGCCCAATGGAAATGGAGTGCCCAATGCCCTCATCTTACCCTGTCGTTTCGACCGATCCCGGTGTCACCCGTCAGGTCCTCAGCCAAAGGGAGGAACTGATGGTCGTCGCCTTCGACTTCCAGAAAGACGCCGTGGGGGCATTGCACCGGCACCCACACGTCCAATCCACCTTTGTCCAGTCCGGGCGGTTCCTGTTCACGGTCGATGGGGAAACCCTGGAGCTCGGCCCCGGTGACAGTCTCGTTATGCCCCCCAGTGGAGAACATGGCTGTACCTGCCTGGAGGCCGGGACTCTGATCGATACCTTCACGCCCAGGCGTGACGATTTCCTTTGAAAGGGGATGACATGTTGAACGTCCAAACCCGCTATGCCGTTCACGCTGACCACGCCCGTGGCATGGATACCGAGGCCCTCCGGGAGAATTTCCTGGCCACGGACCTGTTCATCGAAGGGCAGATCAATCTGCTCTACACCCACTATGAGCGGTTTGTTTTGGGCGGCGCTGTCCCCGCCGGTGGTCGTCTGGTTCTGGACCATGTGGAGCAGGCGGGAACGCCTTGCTTCCTGGATCGCCGGGAAATGGGCATCGTCAATATCGGTGACACGGGAACCGTGGCTGCGGGCGGTGAAACATGGACCCTGGAGAAAGGCGATGTCTTGTACCTGGGCAAGGGCGCCGGTGCGGTGACCCTGGGTGGGCAGGGGCGATTTTACATCACTTCCTGTCCGGCCCATGCCACCTTCCCCAACCGTCTGCTGCGCAAGGCCGATTGCAAGGAAGTCAAGTTGGGCTCGGTGGAGACATCCAACAAGCGGACCATCTATCAGGCCATCCATCCCCAGGTGATGGAAAGCTGTCAGTTGGTTCTGGGGTACACTTCGCTGGAGGACGGATCCGTCTGGAACACCATGCCGGCCCATACCCACGACCGGCGGATCGAGATGTACCTCTATTTCAACCTGTCCCCCGAGGGGCGCGTGGTCCATTTGATGGGCGAACCCAAGCAAACCCGTCACCTGATGGTTGCCAATGAGGAGGCCACCCTGTCGCCGCCCTGGTCCCTGCACAGCGGTGCAGGAACAGAGAGCTACACTTTCGTCTGGGCCATGGCTGGCGACAATGTTGACTACACGGATATGGACTTTGTGCAGCCGGGCGATTTGCGATGAGCGGCTTGTTTGATCTGAGTGGTCGGCTGGCCTTGGTCACTGGTGCCAATACGGGCATCGGCCAAGCCTGCGCTGTCTCCCTGGCGAGCCAGGGGGCCGAGGTGGTCTGCGCCGGTCGTCGGAGCTGTGAGGAAACCGTGGCGCAGATCCAGGCCACTGGCGGTAAGGCCCGCTCGCTGACCCTGGACTTCGCCGACCCCATGGCGGCCAACGACCTCTTCAAGGATGCGGGTTATACGATCCTGGTGAACAATGCGGGCATTATCCGCCGCAATGAGAGCGTGGACTTTACCGAAGAGGATTGGGACGCGGTCCTGAATGTCAATCTGAAGGCGGTTTTCTTCACCACCCAGGCCTTTGCCCGGGAGGTGATGGCCTGCGGGAGCCAGGGCGCGGTGGTCAATATCGCCTCGCTCCTGAGCTTCCAAGGGGGGATTCGGGTGCCGTCTTACACCGCCTCCAAACATGGGGTGGCGGGCATCACCAAGACGCTGGCCAACGAATGGGCCGCCAAGGGTGTCAACGTCAACGCCATCGCACCCGGCTATATCGTGACCAACAATACCGAGGCCCTCCGCGCCGATGCCAAACGCCATGACGCCATTCTGAGCCGGATCCCCGCGGGCAGATGGGGCGAGGCGGAGGATATCGGTGGGGCCGTGGCCTTCCTGTGTTCACCCGCAGCCCGCTACGTGCATGGAGCGGTGCTCAACGTCGATGGGGGCTGGCTTGCCAACTGATTTGAACCCGAACATGAAACCGGTCCCGCCCCGCCTGACCCGCTCTCCGGGCCAGCGACCGGGCGTGGCTATCGTCCATTTGGGGTTGGGGGCCTTTTTCCGGGCCCATGGCGCCCTGTACATCGCCGAGGCCATGACCGCCTCCGGCGGGGATTGGGGGATCGTTGGGGTCTCCCTGAAGTCCCCCTCGACCCGGGACAAACTGGCTCCCCAAGATTTCGCCTATACGGCCTTGGAGTTGGCCCCTGAGGGGGCCCATGTCCAAACCGTCGAGGTTATTCAGGACGTCCTGGTGGCTCCGGAGGATCCCCATCGGGTGCTTGCGCGCATGGCCGATCCGGAGACGCGGATTGTGACACTGACGGTGACAGAGAAAGGGTATTGCCACGAACCGGCCACCGGTCGCTTGAACATGGCGCACCCGGACATCGTTCATGACCTGGCCGATGTCCCGCCGATGTCCGCTCCGGGCTTCCTTGTTCGCGCGCTTCAGGCCCGGCGGGCCGCCGGGTTGCGCCCCTTCACCGTGCTGACTTGCGATAATCTGCCCGAAAACGGGCGCTTGGTACGCGGACTGGTCCTGGACATGGCCCGGGCCATCGACCCGGCCCTGGCCGAGTGGATCGCTGTGGAAGGTCGCTTCCCCAGCACCATGGTGGACCGTATTGTTCCGGCCACCAAGCCCGAAGACATCGAGACCGTCACCCGGTTGACCGGCAGGCTGGACGCCGCACCGGTGGTGCACGAGCCCTTCCGGCAATGGGTGGTGGAAGATGATTTCGTCGACGGAATCCGACCGGACCTGGAGGCCTCTGGTGCCACCCTGGTGGGACATGTCCTCCCCTATGAACATATGAAGCTGCGGTGCCTGAACGGGACCCATTCCTCATTGGCCTATTTGGGCTATCTGGCAGGCTACGAAACCATCGCTGATACCGTGGCCGATCCGCTCCTTGCCCGTTATGTCAAACGGCTCTGGGCGGAGGAGATCCTGCCGGTCCTGACACCACCACCCGGGGAGGATTTGGCGGCTTATGTCGATGCCCTGTTCCTTCGCTACGCCAACCCCGGGATCCGCCACCGCACCTGGCAGATCGCCATGGATGGCAGCCAGAAACTGCCCCAGCGGATCCTTGGCACCCTGCGCGAGAACCTTGCGGCTGGGCGGGCCACGCCGGGTTTGAACCTGGCCGTGGCGGGGTGGATGCGGTACGTCGGCGGTGTGGACGAGAAAGGCCAGGAGATTGATGTCAAGGATCCCTTGGCCAGCCAATTACGCGAGCTGTCCGATGGTGCAGAGGGAACCGATAAGGCCAAGGCCCTGCTTGGTGTCCGGACCATCTTCCCCGCAGATTTGGCCGATGCCATGGAGGCCGGTGTTGTGGCTGCCTATGAGCGCCTTTTGACCCTGGGAGTCAGAGGTGCCTTGGAAGAATTAGAGGGGTCCTGAGCCCTGTAACACGTTAAGACGCGTCCCGCGTTGTGGAGACTATACCATGAAAGAAAGCTGGCGCTGGTACGGCGACCTTGACCGCATTACCCTGCCGGAAGTGGCCCAGACCGGGGCGTCCGGCATCGTCACAGCCCTTCACGAAATCCCCTATGGTGAGGTGTGGGAACGGTCGGTTATTGCCGAGCGAAACCAGCGGATCAAAGGGGCCGGATTCGACTGGGTGATGGTGGAAAGCCTGCCTGTTCACGAAAACATCAAACGGGGTGAAGGCGATCTGGAACGCCTTTACGCCAACTACCGTCAATCCATGGCCAATCTGGCCGCCGAGGGCGTGAAAACCATCTGCTATAATTTCATGCCGCTGATCGATTGGACCCGCACGGATTTGACCGCCCCTGTGGCCCGAGGCGGCGCCTGTCTGCGGTTTGACGCACCGCGCATGGCTGCCTTTGAAATCCACATGCTGGACCGCAAAGCGGCCCTTGATGACTATCCCGAGGCCGTCATTGAACAGGCCGGGGCGTGGTATAAGGCCTCCACGGAACAAGATCGGGCGGATCTGCTGCACGCCATCATGTCGGGATTACCCGGGGCCTATGACCGCTATGACGTGGAGGGGTTAAAGACTGCCCTGAAGACCTATGAGGGTATCGATCGGGCCGAGATCCGGGCGAACTTCAAGCGCTTCCTAGAAGCCATCGTTCCCACGGCCGAGGAATTGGGGATGCGGCTTTGCGTCCATCCGGACGATCCTCCCCGGGATATCCTGGGGCTGCCCCGGGTGGTGTCGTCTGAGGAGGATATCGCCTGGGTCATGGATGCGGTGGAGGCACGGTCCAATGGGCTGACGCTTTGTGCAGGATCCCTGGGCGCGGGCATCCATAACGACATCCCCCATATCGCCGAGCGCTTTTCCGATCGGATCCACTTCGCCCATCTGCGCAACGTGCGGCACGATCCGGACCAGTCTGGCAGCTTCGAAGAAGCCGATCACCTGGGCGGCGGGACAGATATGGTTGCGCTGATCTCCGTCCTGTTGGGTGAGGAAGCCCGCCGCCGCGAGGAAGGCCGAGAGGACGCGGAAATACCCTTCCGCCCTGACCATGGCCACGACCTGCTCAGTGACCGGGAGCGGGGCGCCCATCCCGGCTATGCCCTCATCGGTCGCATGAAGGGCCTTGCCGAGCTCCGCGGTGTCATTGCCGGTCTGAGTTGGCGGGCGGCGAAAGCATAGGTGCTCCGCAATCAGGTTGGGCCAGGTCTTGGCCCAACTTGGCCTCGAAGACAGGCTCGGGAGCGCTCGCTCTCTTTTTGGTTGTGCCGATAGGGGGCAGATCGAAACGGGTTATGCCTCCCGGTGCAGCGTATCGATCCGTTCGTGAATCATGGTCAGCAGGGTTTGGGCTGCCGGCGTGGGTTTGATGTCCCGGGAGTGGATCAGGGAATAGGGCGTGACCCGCATGTCCTCGGCCAAGGGGAGGGTAACGATACCCATCCCCATGCCCATTCCCTCACGGTCGGCGTAGAACCGGGCTGCGGCTCGGGCCAGGGCGCCAATCCCGTTCGAACTGGCGATCAGGGCCAGGGTCAGCAGAATCGAGGAGGTGCCGAGGACCCGGTCGGGCAGACTGTGCCCCTTGCCTAACAGGTAGGATTCCACGGTGGTCCGCAACAGGCCACCCTGGGGTTGCAGAATCCAGTCATAGCCGACACAGTCCTCCACCGTGGGATTGGCCTTTCGCGTGAGCGGATGGCTTTCCCGGACCACCAGACTCAAGGGCTCCTCGCCAATGGTATGGGTGATGAAGGGGCGGGGATCCATATCTGCCGGCAGGCGACCGATGTAGAAGTCCACGTCCCCCGCCAGAAGGTTCGTAACCAGTTTGTCCGATAGGTCAACGGTCACATTGACGCGGATGTTGGGGTGGGTCACGCGGGCCTGTCGGATCACCGGCAGGACGATTTCCAAGGCCGGACCCGTCACCGAGCCGATATTCACGGTCCCCCGCGTCCCCTGATCCAGTTCCGAGATCTCCCGGTCGGTTTGATCCAGATCCCTCAGAAGGCGTCGGGCCCGCTCCGCCAGGGTCTGTCCCATGATCGTGAAGCGGATCCCTCGGGGATGACGCTCGTAGAGGGGAACGCCCACGATGGTTTCGGCCTCCGCAAGAAGGCGAGAGGCCGTGGGCTGGGTCATGTTCAACCGGGCCGCCGCCGCGCTGACCTGATGGGTTTCCAGAAGTTCCGCCAGGATCCGCAAGTGGCGAAACTTCATGCCGCGTCCGATCAAACGATCCTTTCGCGCCCCCCGATCCAGGTCGATGTCCATGGTGTCTCTCCCTTTGTGTGCCGATAATGATATTTCAAAAATGGTATATCAAAAATGATTTTGTCGATTTGACTGGAATATCCAATCCTCATACCAATGGTCCCACAGGCCGTTGTCCGGTTGGCTGTTCCACCGGACGGAACGGGAACAAATGAAATGGTCGTTCCACTGGAGTCCGAACAACCGGGACCAGCGCCAAAGAACGGACCGATGGGAGGAAAACATGACGGGATTGAAGAGGGTCGCCCTGGCGGCTGGAGTGTCCGTGCTCGCCTTGGGGGCAGCTGGTTTGGCCCAGGCCGGTGAGGGGTATGTGGGGATCTCCATGCCCACCAAATCCTCCGCCCGGTGGATTTCGGACGGCAACTCGATGGTCAAGCAGTTTGAGGAAGCCGGGTACAAGACCGACCTGCAGTACGCCGAAGACGATATCCCCAACCAGCTCGCCCAAATCGAGAACATGGTGACCAAGGGCGTCAATGTGCTGGTGATCGCCGCCATTGACGGAACCACCCTCTCCAATGCCCTGGCCAATGCCGATGCGGCGGGCATCAAGGTGATTGCCTATGACCGTTTGATCCGCGACACCGAGCATGTGAACTATTACGCCACCTTTGATAACTTCAAGGTGGGTGTCCAGCAGGCCACCAATCTGGTCAATGGGCTGAAGGAACGGTTTCCCGACCAGAAGCCCTGGAACGTGGAGCTGTTTGGCGGCTCTCCCGACGACAACAACGCCTATTTCTTCTACAACGGCGCAATGTCCGTCCTCGATCCACTGATCAAGGACGGCTCGGTGGTGATCCCCTCGGGTCAGATGGGCATGGATACGGTCGGGACCCTGCGCTGGGACGGTGCCGTGGCCCAGGCCCGCATGGACAACCTGCTGTCCGCCAACTACACCGATAAGAAGATCAACGGGGTTCTGTCTCCCTATGACGGCCTGTCCATCGGGATCATCTCCTCGTTGAAGGGGATCGGCTATGGCTCCGGCGACATGGCCATGCCCATTGTCACCGGCCAGGACGCGGAAATTCCCTCGGTCAAGGCGATCCTGCGGGGCGACCAGTATTCCACTATCTTCAAGGATACCCGGGAGTTGGCCCGCGTGACCGTGGGTATGGTTGATGCCGTCATGGGCGGTGGTGAGCCCGAGATCAACGACACCTCCACCTACAACAACGGCAAGAAGGTTGTTCCCTCCTACCTTCTGGAGCCCGTTCCCGTGACCATAGGCAATTGGGAATCCGTCCTGATCGATAGCGGCTACTACAAGAAGTCGGACATCGAATAAACGGATTGGGGCCTCCGGTGTCGGGCAGGGTTCGTCCTGTCCGGCACGCAGGAGACTCCTGTAAGGAGAAACGGATGGACGCCATCCTGGAGATGCGCGGCATCACCAAGGAATTTCCTGGTGTGAAGGCGCTCGACGACGTCAACATCGCTGTGCTGCGTGGAGAAATTCGAGCGCTGGTGGGCGAGAACGGGGCGGGCAAGTCGACCCTGATGAAGGTGCTCAGCGGGGTCTATCCCGCAGGCTCCTATGAGGGGGAGATCCTCTATGAGGGTCGGCCCATGGCCTTCAAGGGGATCGCCGACAGCGAGGCTTTGGGCATCATCATCATTCACCAGGAATTGGCGCTGGTGCCCGAATTGTCCATCGCCGAGAACATTTTCCTGGGCAACGAGATCGCCCGGCGGGGTGTCATCGACTGGCCGGAAACCAAACGCCGGACGGTGAGCCTGCTGGAAAAAGTAGGGCTGTGTGAAAACCCGGACACCAAGGTCGACGATTTGGGGTTGGGCAAGCAGCAATTGGTGGAAATCGCCAAGGCCCTGTCCAAGGAGGTCAAGCTCCTGATCCTGGACGAGCCGACTTCTTCCCTCAACGAACGGGACAGCGACGCCCTTCTGGATTTGTTGATCGACCTGCGGGACCGCGAGGGCCTGACGGCCATCATGATCTCCCACAAGCTGAATGAAGTCTCCAAGGTTGCCGATAGCCTCACCGTCTTGCGCGACGGCATGACCGTGGCCAGCCGCGATATGTCCGATACCTCCTATGGGGAGGGGGAGATCATCCGCGACATGGTGGGGCGATCCATGTCCGACCGCTATCCGCCCCGGACTCCGCGTATCGGAGAAACGGTGATGGAGGTCCGCAATTGGCAGGTCCACCATCCCGCCCACGTGGGACGGTTGATGGTAAAGGACGTGAATTTTCACCTGCACCGGGGCGAGGTCCTGGGGATCGCCGGTCTGATGGGAGCGGGACGGACGGAACTGGCCATGAGCCTGTTCGGTCGCAGCTACGGGCAGGGTATTTCCGGCGAGGTCCGGATCCACGGACGCCATGCGGACCTGACGACCATCCCCCGGGCCATCAAGGCCGGGCTGGCCTATGTCACCGAGGACCGCAAGGGACTGGGGCTGGTGTTGGACGAGACCATCCGTCGGAACGTTCCCTTGGCCAATTTGAAGGCGGTGGCCAATGGTGGGGTCGTGGACGACCGCCGGGAAGCCGCCGTGGCGGAGGACTATCGGACGCGGGTCAACATCAAATGCTCCTCCATCGAGCAGGAGGCCGTCAATCTGTCCGGTGGCAACCAGCAGAAAGTCGTCCTGTCCAAATGGCTCTTTGCCGATCCGGAAATCCTGATCCTGGACGAACCCACCCGCGGCATCGACGTGGGCGCCAAATTCGAGATTTACACCATCATCGCCGAGCTGGCCGCCCAGGGGAAATCGATCATCGTGATTTCCTCAGAAATGCCCGAGCTGCTTGGCATCACCGACCGTCTGTACGTCATGAACGAAGGGCGCTTCGTGGGGGAACTCCCCACCGCCGAAGCCACCCAAGAAAAGATCATGGCCATGATCGTTAATTCCGGAGAGTAAGTTATGGACCTGTCGGAAACCTCGCGACGCGGCCCCGACCCGGCCCCCAAAAGCACCACGACGGCCTATTTGCGCAAGCACATGCGGGAATACGGGATCCTGCTGGCGCTGATTGTTATCATGGTGTTTTTCCAGGTCGCAACAGACGGCATTCTGTTGAAGCCGGTGAACCTGACCAATCTGATTTTGCAGAACAGCTATATCGTCATCATGGCGGTGGGCATGTTGCTGGTGATTGTGTCGGGGAATATCGACCTGTCGGTGGGCTCGGTTCTGGGCTTCGTCGGCGCCCTCGCTGCCGTGATGATCGTCCATTGGCATGTGCCCTACCTTTTGGCGGGGGTCATTTGTCTGGCTGTCGGCGCGGTGATCGGGATGGCTCAAGGGTTCTGGGTGGCCTTCTACAAAATCCCGTCTTTCATCGTGACCCTGGCGGGGATGCTGGTCTTCAAGGGGCTGACCCTGTGGTTGCTGGAAGGCCAGTCCGTCGGCCCCTTTCCGGCGAACTTCCAGCTCATCGCCTCGGGCTTTGTTCCGGATCTCTTTGGGTCGGGGCGTTTCAATGTTCTCTCCCTGGTGGTCGGTGTGGTCGTGGCTGCGGGGATTCTGGCCCTGGCCGCAAGAAGCCGTCTGGACCAAGCCCGGACCGGTTTGGTGGAAGAGCCGTTTCCCTTTTTCGTGGGTAAATACGCCCTGATCTCCATCGCCCTCGTCTATATGAGCTACCTGCTGGCCACCTTCCGTGGCTTGCCCAATGTGTTCATCGTCATGGCCCTGCTGATCGCGATCTATTCCTTCATCGCCAATCGCACGACCATCGGGCGGCGCATCTACGCCATCGGCGGCAATGAAAAGGCCGCCAAGCTGTCGGGCATTCCCGCAGAGAAGTTGGTTTTTCTGACCTTCGCCAATATGGGCATGCTTGCCGCGCTGGCGGGGCTGGTCTTTGCCGCCCGCCTTAATACGGCCACCCCCAAGGCGGGCGTCTCCTTCGAATTGGATGTCATCGCCGCAGTGTTCATCGGCGGGGCCTCCATGTCCGGTGGCGTGGGGACCGTCGTTGGGGCGATCGTTGGCGCCTTCATCATGGGGGTAATGAACAACGGGATGTCTATCCTCGGTATCGGGATCGACTGGCAGCAGGTCATCAAGGGGTTGGTGCTGTTGGCTGCGGTGGTCTTCGACGTCTACAACAAAAAGAAAGGCTGAGGCCATGTTGCTTTCCCAGATCCTGCGCGCCGATGGCACCCAAGCGGTGGTGGTGCGCGATGGTACCGAGGCCCATGAGGTCGCCGGCTTCGACAGCACCTATGCCTTGGCCATGCATTGCCTCGAGCAAGGCCGGACCCTGGCCGAGACCCTGGGGCAGACCACGCCTGGACGGGCGGTCGACCTGGAGCTGGCCTACCGCGAGGGCCGGATTCTGCCGCCGCTCACCCATCCTGATCCGGCCCATCTGTTCGTAACCGGTACCGGCCTGACCCACCTGGGCTCGGCGTCGACCCGGAACAGCATGCATGGTGGGACCGAGGACGAGTCCACCATGACGGACTCCATGAAGATGTTCCGGATGGGGTTGGAGGGGGGCAAACCCGCCGACGGGGCGGTGGGCGTCCAGCCGGAGTGGTTTTACAAGGGCAACGGTGACATCGTGACCGCTCCAGGGGCGGATTTGCTGTCCCCCTCCTTCGCGCTTGATGGGGGCGAGGAACCGGAGATCGCGGGCCTATACGTGATTGGTCCTGACGGAACCCCCTGGCGTCTGGGCTTCGCTGTGGCCAACGAGTTTTCCGATCATGTGACGGAGCGGATGAACTACCTGTTCCTGGCCCATTCCAAGCTGCGGCGTTGCGCCTTCGGGCCGGAACTGCGGGTGGGGCCGCTGCCGGAGGATATCGAGGGGCGCTCTCGCGTGCTGCGGGGGGAGGAGGTGCTGTTCGACGCGCCCTTCCTGTCGGGCGAGGCGAATATGTCCCATACCTTCGCCAATCTGGAGCACCACCACTTCAAATATGACCTCTTTCGCAAGCCGGGGGATGTGCATGTGCATATGTTCGGCACCGCCACCCTGTCCTTCGCCAAAGGCGTGAAGGCCCAGGAAGGGGATGTCTTCGAACTGGAGCTGCCTGGTTTTGGCTTGCCCCTGCGCAACCGACTGTCCATCGCGCCCGACGCGGTGGCCGGTGGTGGTGCGGTGCGCGTGAACACCCTCTGATCGGGAAAGGAAACGGACTCATGGCTTTCAAAAAAGCACCGTGGCCGCGCCGCTTGCGCTCCCAGGAGTGGTACGGCGGGACCAGCCGGGACAACATCTACCATCGGGGATGGATGCGGAATCAGGGCTTACCTTACGATCTTTTCGATGGGCGGCCGGTGATCGGCATCTGTAATACCTGGTCGGAACTGACCCCCTGCAACGCCCATCTGCGGGACTTGGCCGAGCGGGTCAAGCGCGGGGTCTACGAGGCCGGTGGTTTGCCCGTGGAGTTCCCGGTTTTCTCTGCGGCAGAAAGCAGCCTGCGGCCCACGGCCATGCTCTATCGCAATTTGGCGGCCATGGATGTGGAGGAGGCCCTACGCGCCCAACCCATCGACGGCGTGGTGCTGATGGTGGGCTGTGACAAGACGACCCCCTCCCTGCTTATGGGTGCTTGCAGCGTCGATCTTCCGGCGATCATGGTCAGCGGCGGACCCATGCTGAACGGTTGGTTCCGGGGGGAACGCGTGGGCTCGGGAACGGCGCTTTGGCAGATGTCCGAGGATGTGAAGGCGGGCAAGCTGACCCAGGAGGACTTTCTGGAGGCCGAACAGGCCATGTCCCGCAGTGCCGGATCCTGCAACACCATGGGCACGGCCAGTTCCATGGCCAGCATGGTTGAGGCCCTGGGCATGGCGCTGTCGGGCAATGCCGCCATTCCTGCGGTGGACGCCCGCCGCCGGGTGATGGCCCATCTGACCGGGCGGCGCATCGTCGATATGGTCAAGGACGACCTCAAGCCTTCGGATATCCTGACCCGCGAAGCCTTTGAAAACGCCATCCGTGTCAACGGAGCCATCGGCGGCTCCACCAATGCGGTGGTGCATTTGCTGGCCATCGCCGGGCGGGTCGGCATTGATCTGACCTTGGACGATTGGGATCGCCTGGGCCGGGACATCCCCACCATCGTGAACCTGATGCCCTCGGGCAAGTATTTGATGGAGGAGTTCTTCTACGCCGGGGGACTGCCCGTGGTAATCAAGCACCTCTGCGAGACTGGAAAGCTCCACAAGGACGCCCTGACGGTCTCCGGCCAGGGTGTTTGGGACGAGGTCAAGGAGGCCCGGAACTGGAACGAGGATGTGATCCTGCCGGTGGAAAAGGCCCTGACCTCCCAAGGCGGCATTGCTGTGTTGCGCGGCAATCTGGCGCCCAAAGGGGCGGTGCTCAAGCCCTCTGCGGCGAGCCCGCATTTGATGAAACACCGGGGGCGGGCCGTGGTCTTCGAGGACATCGACGACTACAAGGCCAAGATCAATGACGAGTCCCTGGACATCGACGAGAGCTGCGTCATGGTCCTGAAAAACTGCGGTCCCCGCGGCTATCCGGGCATGTCGGAGGTGGGCAATATGGGCCTGCCGCCCAAGGTCCTGCGCAAGGGGATCACGGATATGGTGCGCATCTCCGACGCGCGCATGTCGGGGACCGCCTATGGCACGGTGGTCTTGCATACCTCGCCGGAAGCGGCGGTTGGCGGCCCGTTGGCCATTGTCCGGGACGGGGACATGATCGAGCTCGACGTGGAGGCCCGGCGGATCCATCTGGATGTGCCCGAGGACGAAATCGCCCAGCGTCTCGCCGCCTGGACCTGCCCCATCACCCCCCCCAAAGGGGGCTATGCTCAGCTGTTCCACGACCATGTGATGGGCGCGGATACGGGTGTGGATTTTGATTTTCTCCGCGGATGTCGCGGAAAGGAGGTGCCCCGTGACAGTCATTAATATCGCCCTGGTGGGCTTCGGCAAGATCGCCAAGGACCAGCATGTGCCTTCCATCGGGAAGTCAGAGGCTTTCCACCTGGCCGCGACGGTCAGTCGCCATGGCACCATGGAGGGGGTTCCGGCCCATAGGGATTTGGCATCGCTGATTGCTGATCAGCCTGAGGTTACAGCGGTAGCCCTGTGCACACCGCCCCAGGTGCGCTACGCCCTGGCGCGGGAGGCCCTGGAGGCCGGGCTGGATGTGTTGCTGGAGAAGCCGCCCGGAGCCACCCTGGCGGAGGTGGAAGACCTGATCGCCCTGGCCCGGGACCGGGGACGGGTGCTCTTCGCCACTTGGCATTCGCGTTTTGCTGCGGGCGTGCCCGCCACCAAGGCCTGGCTTGCCGAACGGGAGATCCAGCGCGGCTCCATTACCTGGCGGGAGGATGTGCGCCGGTGGCATCCGGGGCAGACCTGGATTTGGCAGGCGGGGGGACTGGGTGTTTTTGATCCGGGGATCAATGCCCTCTCCATTCTGACGGAAATCCTGCCCCAGTCGGCCCATTTGACCGGGGCGGATTTGGAGTTTCCCTCGAATCAGGAGACGCCCATCGCCGCCCGTCTGTCCTTCCTCTCGGGTGGTGCGCCGATTGAGGTTGATTTCGATTTCCGCCAGGAAGGACCGCAAACCTGGGCCATGAACTTCGAAACCAACGATGGGGTGTTGACCCTGGCCGACGGTGGGGCCACGGTCTCGGCGGCTGGGCAGTCCCTTTCCGAAGGGGATGCCCTTGCTTCCGAATATGATGGGATCTATGCCCGCTTTGCCCGTCTGCTGGCGGGCAGGGAAAGTGAGGTTGACCTCTCTCCGCTGATCCATGTGGCCGATGCCTTCATGTTGGGCCGCCGCCTGATCACGGATCCCTTCGTCGAATGAACTGCAGACCCCAGATAAAGGACCGATCACCGTGACTCAATCCGCGTTCAAGCCCCAGGGAAAACATCTGATCGACGGCCAATGGGTGGCCAGCGACCGGACGTTCACGTCGGAGCCAACGGAGGGCGAGGCCCATTCCGTCTTCATCGGTGGCGCGATCGAGGTCGATCAGGCTGCCGCCGCTGCAGAACGGGCCTTTGAAACCTATGGCGCCACCAGCCGGGAGGCACGAGCCCTCTTCCTGGAAGCCATTGCCGACGCCATCGAGGCCCGGGGCCCGGCCATCACTGCCATTGGCACCCGGGAAACGGGCCTCCCCGCTGCTCGGCTGGAGGGAGAGCGGGGTCGGACCACGGGCCAGCTTCGCCTGTTCGCCAAGCATATCCGCGCCGGGGACTATTTGGATCGTCGCCATGACGCGGCCTTGCCGGATCGGGCGCCCCTGCCGCGTCCCGAACTGATCATGGTTCAGCGTCCCCTGGGGCCTGTGGCCGTCTTCGGCGCCTCGAACTTCCCCCTGGCCTTTTCTACGGCGGGCGGGGACACGGCCTCGGCCCTTGCCGCAGGTTGCCCGGTTATCGTCAAGGGGCATCCGGCCCATCCCGGCACCGGGGAGATCATCGCCGAGGCCATCCTGGATGCCATTCACATCCGTGAACTGGATCCCGGTGTCTTCTCTCTGATCCAAGGCAATACCAATGCCCTGGGAACGGAGCTGGTCACCCATTCGACCATCCGGGCCGTTGGCTTCACGGGGTCTTTGGGTGGAGGACGGGCGTTGTTCGACCTCTGCGCCACCCGGGCCGAACCGATTCCGTTCTTCGGGGAGTTGGGAGCCATCAATCCGGTGTTCCTGCTTCCCAAGGCGCTGGCTGCCCGGGGAGAGGCGATCGCCAAGGGATGGGCCGCCTCACTGACCATGGGCGCGGGCCAGTTCTGTACCAATCCGGGCGTGGTCGTGGCCCTTGACGGCCCGGATGCAGACGCCTTTGTCGCCACTGCGAAGGAGGCCCTGTCCGCCGTGGGCGGGCAAACCACCCTGACCAGTGGTATCTGCGCTGCCTTTGACCGGGGACGGGATCGCATCGCCGCGACCCCGGGTGTGACGACCCATGTGCTTGGCGAAGGGGCAGACCGACTGGCCGCGCCCGCCTTCTTCGAAGTGACCGGCGACGTTTGGTTCGCCCATGCGGATCTGGCCGAGGAGGTCTTTGGTCCCTCGGGCATTCTGGTGCGGGTGAAGACCGAAGCAGAAATGCTGCGTCTGGCCCGCTCCCTGGCGGGGCAACTGACCTGCACCCTGCAGATGGAGGAGGGGGACGCCGCCCAGGCAGCAACCCTGATGCCCATTCTGGAGCGCAAGGCAGGGCGGGTTCTCGCCAATGGCTTCCCCACGGGCGTGGAAGTGGCCGACGCCATGGTTCACGGTGGTCCCTATCCGGCCAGCACAAACTTTGGCGCCACTTCTGTGGGCACTTTGGCCATCCGGCGCTTCCTGCGGCCTGTCTGCTATCAGAACCTGCCGCTGGATCTCTTGCCTCCGGATGCGCGGGCATAAGTTTAGGGAGACGATCATGGTCATGGCCGCTCAGGTATACGATCTGCGGGCCTGCCAGTTGGGGGAGGGTCCCCTCTGGCACCCCATTCGCAGTGAGTTGTTTTGGTTCGACATTCTGGGCGGCCAGCTCCTCTCCCGTAGCGTTGAGGGGAGCCTCCTCTCCTGGACCTTCCCGGAGACGGTTTCCGCTGCGGGATGGGTGGACGAAGACCACCTTCTCATCGCTTCGGAGGTGGGCCTGTTCACCTTCGACCTTCGGGATGGGACGCAGACCGCCCTGGTGGGGTTGGAGGAAGCCAACCCCAAGACCCGCTCGAACGATGGACGGGCCGATCCCTGGGGCGGGTTCTGGATCGGCACCATGGGCAAGAAGGCCGAGCCGGAGGCGGGCGCCCTTTACCGGTGGTACAAAGGCCGCCTGGTCCGTCTACGGGATCGCATGGGCATCCCCAATGCCCTCTGTTTCGCTCCGGACCGGTCCGTGGCCTATTACGCCGATACCCAAGAAGACAGGATCTACCGTCAACCCCTGGACGGGGAGGGCTGGCCCATGGGCGCACCTGATGTCTTTTTGGACCTGGGCGCCGAAGGGGTCCATCCGGACGGTGCCGTGGTGGATGCCGAGGGCTGTCTGTGGAACGCCCAATGGGGGGCGGGTCGGGTGGCCCGCTATTCTCCGGAGGGCCAGTTCCTCGAGGCGCTGTCCCTTCCTGCTCTGTTGACCACCTGTCCGGCCTTCGGTGGGCCAGATTTGCAGACTCTCTATGTGACCAGTGCCGCTAAGGGGGATGCCAAAAAAGGCGCGGGATGCACGTGGGTTGTGGAGGGGGTCTCCGTGCCGGGTTTGGCCGAGCCCCCTGTCCGTCTGGGTGAGGGGGAATGATGAACCGCTTTGGAACGCTTCCCACCGGCGAATTTGTGGAACGGGTCGAGATCTGCGCCCATGGCTTGACCGCCCGCTTTCTGACTCTGGGGGCCATTCTGCAGGATTTGCGCCTGGAGGGAGTCTCCCATCCTCTGACCCTGGGGTTTGAGCGGCTGGAGGATTATCTGCTCCATCCGGACCTGTATTTCGGGGCCATGGTGGGGCGGTATGCCAATCGCATCGGCGGGGCGCGGGCTGCTGTCGGAGGGCAGGTGGTTGCTCTCGACGCTAATTTTCGCGGGCGCCACCTGCTGCATGGCGGGGCCGAGGGATCGTCCCGCAGGATGTGGCGTATTCTGTCCCTGGCGGAGGACAGGGTCACCTTCGGTGACCGCCTTCCCGATGGTCACATGGGCTTTCCGGGCAACCTGGATGTTCAGGTGACCTTTCAGATCACCTCTGATTCCATCATGGGGGAGGCAATCCCACCAAGCCCAAGGCTTCATATCCATGTTCGGGCTGAGACCGACGGGGAGACCCTCTGCAACTTCGCCCATCACTCCTATTTCAATCTGTCGGGGCGGCCGTCGATTGCCGGGCATCGTCTGCGGATTGCGGCAGACAGCTACCTTCCGGTGGACAGGGACCTGATCCCGACGGGGGAGCGGCGGGCGGTGGAGGGGACACCCTTCGATTTGCGCGGAGGCTTGACCTTGACTTCGGAGGGGCGGGCCCAGGGGTTTGACCACAATTTTTGCTTGTCGGGTGGTCGCTGCCCCATTCGGCCCGTGGCTTGGCTTGAGGCGCCGGACGATGATCCCGCGATGGTCGTCGAAACGACGGAACCGGGCCTGCAATTCTATGACGGGGCCATGATCGCGGCGACGGCCTTAGGGTTGGAGGGACGGTCTCTCGGTGCCCATGCGGGATTGGCGCTGGAGCCTCAGCTTTGGCCAGACGCGCCCAATCACCCAGCCTTTCCCTCGGCCCTTCTGCGGCCCGGTGAGGTCTATGAACAGCATACGGCCCTGGTTCTGTCTCGCCGGGGTCCGACTGAGGGGCCTCTGTGAGAGCCCCTGGAGTGCTCCAAGATCCACCCTAATAAAGACCGAGCCCGGAGTTTGGAGCGTCATCCTTAAACAAAGCACTCGTGCACTATTCGCTTAAAAATACTGCCCCAAAAGAATGGGCGGTTCCACAGGGAGATCATGACCATGACGTTTAAAAAACTGTTGTTGGCGACCGTGTTGGCCTCGGGTGTGGCGATGCCCGCCCTGGCTGCGGATATGACCGTCGGCTTTTCGCAGATCGGGTCGGAATCCGGTTGGCGCGCCGCTGAGACGTCCGTGTCCAAGGCGGAGGCGGAGAAGCGCGGCATCACCTTGAAGATCGCCGATGCCCAGCAGAAGCAGGAAAACCAGATCAAGGCGATCCGGTCTTTCATTGCCCAGGGGGTGGACGCCATTTTCCTGGCCCCGGTGGTGGCCACGGGTTGGGAGGCGGTGCTGGAAGAGGCAAAGGACGCCGAGATTCCTGTGATCCTTCTTGACCGGGATATCGAAACCAAAGATCCCTCTCTTTACCTGACGGCGGTGACTTCGGACAGTGTCCATGAAGGGGAAGTCGCTGGGAAATGGCTGGTCGACACCGTCGCGGGCAAGAGCTGCGATGTTGTCGAGCTTCAAGGGACCGTCGGTGCGTCTGTGGCCACCAACCGGAAGGAGGGCTTCGAGAAGGGCATCGCCGGGGCGGACAACGTGAAGATCATCCGCAGCCAGACCGGTGAGTTCACCCGGGCCAAAGGCAAGGAAGTGATGGAAAGCTTCATCAAGGCCGAAAACGGGGGCAAGGGGATTTGCGCGCTCTATGCCCATAATGATGACATGGCCCTGGGCGCCATTCAGGCTATCAAGGAGGCAGGCCTGAAGCCGGGCCAGGATATCCTTGTGGTTTCCATCGATTCCGTTCCCGACATCTTCAAGGCCATCGCCGATGGCGAAGCCAATGCCACGGTGGAATTGACCCCGAACATGGCTGGTCCGGCCTTCGATGCTCTGGTGGCCTATAAGGATGGGACCGAACCGCCCAAGTGGATCCAGACGGAATCCAAGCTGTATACCAAGGACAGCAACCCAATGGCCGAGTACGAAGCGCGCAAATCTCTCGGATATTAATCTGGGGAAGCCGGGAGCGGGGGGACTCTCCCCCCTTCCGGTGCCTTCGTGATGGGATCGCGGGAAGGAGGCGACCATGAACCACGCGTCAGCGCGCGGGCCGGAGCTGTTGCGCATTTGCGGGCTGTCCAAGACGTTTCCCGGAGGTTTCCGGGCTCTGAAATCCGTGGACGTGACCCTGCGCGCCGGGGAAGTTCACGCCCTGCTGGGGGAGAACGGCGCTGGAAAGTCCACCCTGATCAAAACGGTGACCGGCATCACGCCCCGGGACGAGGGCGAGGTTCGGTTGGAAGGCGAGGATATCCATCCCCGGTCCGGTAGCGAGGCTTTGGCCGTCGGCATCGCCACCGTTTATCAGGAAGTCGCTCTGCTGCCCAATCTGACGGTGGCAGAGAATCTCTTCCTTGGCCGCCAACCCACTCGCTTTGGTCTGGTGCGTGACGGCGAGATGCGCCGCCGCTCCCGCGATCTGCTGGAGGGGTTTGGCCTGTCGATCGATGTTGGCGCCCCCCTGGGCGACTATTCTGTGGCGGTTCAACATATCATTGCCATTGCCCGGGCCGTCGACATGTCGGCCAAGGTCCTGATCCTCGACGAGCCCACTGCCAGCCTGGACACCCGGGAGGTGGAGGTGCTGTTCGGCGTGATGCGCCAATTGAGGGACAAGGGCATGGCGATCCTGTTCGTCACCCATTTCCTTGATCAGGTTTACGAGATCTGTGATCGCCTGACCGTCCTGCGGAACGGGCGTCTGGTTGGCGAGCGGATTGTGGCGGGGCTGCCCCGCATGGAACTGGTCGGCATGATGCTGGGCCGGGAGCTGGAAACCGTGGAAACCGACCGGGTGCGCGGACTGCAGGGAGAGGAGGAACAAGATGCCTCCGAACCCCTGGTGCGGGCCCTTGGCCTGGGAAAGACAGGGTCGGTGGAGCCCTTCGACCTGACCCTGCGGCGGGGGGAGGTGCTTGGCCTGTCGGGGCTCTTGGGGTCGGGACGAACGGAGACGGCGCGGCTGATCTTCGGCGTGGACCGGCCCGATACGGGGGCGTTGCAGGTTGAGGGCAAGCCCACGCGGATCCAGGGGCCCCGGGATGCCCTGCGTCTGGGCTTCGGCTTCTGCCCGGAGGAACGCAAGACCGAAGGCATCGTTGCCGACCTGTCAGTGCGGGAGAACATCATCCTTGCCTTGCAGGCCCGGGCCGGGTGGTTGCGCCCCCTGTCCCGGAAACGCCAGGAGGAGATCGCCGATCATTTCATAAAGACCCTCGATATCCGGCCCGCCGATCCGGACAAGCCCATCGGCCTGCTGTCCGGCGGCAATCAGCAAAAGGCCATCCTGGCCCGCTGGCTGGCCACGGAACCCCGAGTGCTGATCCTGGACGAACCGACCCGGGGCATCGATGTGGGCGCCCACGCGGAGATCATTCGCGTGATCCGCAAGCTCTGCGAGGATGGTTTGGCCTTGCTGGTCATTTCTTCGGAAGTGGAGGAAATCGTCTCCTATTCCGACCGGGTGACCGTCCTGCGCGAGCGTCGGCATGTGGACCATTTGACCGGTGATGCGGTTACCGAGCAACGGGTGCTGGCCTCTATCGCATCGAACTGACGGCCCGGTTTTTTAGAACAATGAATTCCAAGGACGGGGGAGGAAAGCGTGTCCATCGCCTTACCAAGGAAAGGGAGTGCCCAAATCGGTGCGCTCGTCCTCATCCTAATAATCAACTGGATTGTCTCGCCCCAGTTTTTCGACATGCGCCTTCAGGATGGCCGTCTTTTCGGCAGCCTCGTGGATGTCTTCAATCGGGGGGCGCCGGTGATGTTGCTGGCTACGGGCATGGTGCTGGTGATTGCCACCCGGGGCATTGACCTGTCCGTGGGGGCGGTCATGGCCATATCCGGTGCGGTCGCCGCCAGTCTGGCCGATAGCCATTCGGTGTTCGTTTGCTTGGCTGCGGCGCTTGGAGCCGGTTTGCTCTGCGGCTTGTGGAACGGGCTGTTGGTGGCATTTCTCCGCATCCAGCCGATCATTGCTACCCTGATTCTGATGGTCGCCGGACGTGGGATCGCCCAGTTGATCACCGAGGGACGGATCGTGACCTTCACCTCACCCGAGCTGGCCTGGTTGGGGAGCGGCGCCCTTTTCGGTATTCCGGCGCCGGTGGTTTTGGCGGGGGGGACGCTGGTGTTGGCCATCCTTCTGGTACGGGGCACAGCCCTTGGGCTGATGATCGAGGCCACGGGGGCCAATGCGAAGGCAAGTCGTTTGGCCGGGATCGATACGCGCTTGATGACGCTCGCAGTTTACATGTGGTGTGGCCTCTGCGCCGCCTTGGCAGGGGTGATTGTCGCTGCGGATATTCTGGGCGCCGATGCCAACAACGCGGGCCTTTGGCTGGAGTTGGATGCAATTTTGGCGGTGGTGATCGGGGGAACCTCCCTGTTCGGCGGGCGCTTCAGTCTGGTTTTGGCGGTGGTGGGTGGGTTGATCATCCAGGCCATGAACACGGGGATCCTGCTGAGTGGCTATCCGCCGGAATTGAACTTGGTGATCAAGGCCACGGTGGTGCTTGCCGTTCTGCTGCTGCAGACGCCTCGTCTTATCGCCTTTAAGGACCGTTTGCTTCGGGGGACCCATTGATGCGCCGCCACCTGCCTGTCCTCGTCACCACAGTCGTGTTCTTGCTCGGTTTTCTGTTTTGCGCCATCCAGTATCCCAATATTGCCTCCACCCGGGTGGTGATGAATCTGTTCACCGATAATGCCTTCCTCGGCATTCTGGCCGTAGGCATGACCTTCGTCATTATTTCGGGGGGCATCGATCTGTCGGTCGGATCGGTGATTGCCTTTACCACTGTCTTTTTAGCGATCGCCATCGGGGACTGGGGAGTGTCTCCGGGGGTAGCCTTCGTCCTTGTCCTGGGGATATCGGCCCTGTTCGGCGCGGCCATGGGCGCGATCATCCACCATTTCGACGTACCGCCCTTCATCGTCACCCTGGCCGGGATGTTCCTGGCCCGGGGGGTGGCTTTCCTGATGTCCACGGAATCCCTGCCTATTGATAACGAGTTGTATCATCAGGTGGCGTCTTTTTCCATCCACCTTCCCGGGGGCGGACGGTTGCGGATCATCGGCATGATGATGATGGTGGTTTTCGTTCTTGGGGGGATCGTTCTGCACTACACCCGCTTCGGAACCAATGTCTTCGCCCTGGGGGGCGGTCGCGATACCACGGCCTTGATGGGGGTTCGGGTCGGGCGGACGACCGTCGCGATTTACACCCTGTCCAGCCTGTTGGCCGGCCTTGCGGGGATCGTCTTCTCCTTTTACACGGCATCGGGTTATTCCCTGGCCGGTGTCGGGGTGGAGTTGGATACGATCGCGGCGGTGGTGATCGGCGGGACCCTGTTGTCCGGGGGGGCCGGAACCATCTTCGGCACCTTCATCGGTATCCTGATCCAGGGATTGATCCAAACCTACATCACCTTTGACGGCACCTTGTCGAGTTGGTGGATCAAGATCGTCACAGGCATATTGCTGTTTCTGTTCATCGGCTTGCAACAATTGCTGACCCACTTGGCGCGACGGGCTGCAAGCCGGTCGGGTACATGAGCCGTTCCGCTCCGCGTTCTCTTCGGCTCCCACTTTTCCACTCGATGCTCCAATCAAGGTGCGGAAATGCTGTTTTTGTCGTCTTTTTTGGGCGATAGCCCAAGCCCATTTGGGGGCAATGCCCCCAAACCCCCCTTTTTCTTTTAAAAATAAGATCCCGGGGTCTGGGGCCTTACGGGGCCCCAGTGGGGGACGGGGCAATACTCCCTGTCGTGTACGGTGGACTGGCCGCTCAATTGGCCTCGAATTTATTCTAAAGTCTATATGCTTATACCAAACGGCGCGGGTTGAAACCCACGCCGCTTTTCTTGCGTTCAAACGCCAGGCGGGCTTTTACGCGCTATAAGGCGCGGCGGCCACTTGACCGCTTCCAAGGTGCGGTGAGTCAAACTCACCGCACCTTGGTATTAGAGTGAAGTATGGCCGAAATGATCAGAAGGGCCGCATATGTTGACGCTCACGTAGAGGGGAAAAGGGTGTCTCCGTCCGGCTCGCTTCGCCACAGGTCGCCCGTGTCCAGATCAAACCACCATCCGTGCAGGCTCAGGGTCTTGTTCTCCACCCGGCTTTTCACCCAAGGATAGGTCATCAGGTTGCGCAGAGAGCCCTTGATGGCTGCCCGTTCCACTAGGCCGGCGTTTTCCACCAGGAAGTCCAAGGGCACAGCCTTTTCCTTCGTCGGATTGCTGGGGTCTGAGACGAAATGGCGGGACGCATCCAGGGCGAGTGAAACCCATTGATTGATGAAATCCCGTTCCAGGGGCTTGCCCGCCGCATTGGACAGCATGGCCTGGATTCCCCCGCAATGGGCGTGGCCCAGGATGATGATGTGGTCCACCTTCAGGTCACGCACGGCGTATTCAAGGGCTGCGCTGGTGCCGTGGAGATGGTCGTCGGGTTCGTAGGGGGGAACCAGATTGGCCACGTTGCGCACGGTGAACAGCTCCCCGGGCTCGGCACCCGTGATCAAACCCGGGTCGACCCGGGAGTCGGAACAGGAAATGATGAAGGTGGCCGGAGATTGCCCCTTTTCCACCAGATCCCGCATCAGATCGGGCTTGTCCCGGTAGAAACGGTCCTGAAATTGGCTCAAACCGTCCAGCAGGTGGGAGATGGAGCGGCTTTGGGACTCATTCTGATCGCTCACAATTCGGCCTTTCGCCCTGAAGTTGAATCCATTGTTCGCTGACAGACGGACATAAGATGTCAGGATTACCCTTTGGGAAAGGGATATATGGAGGCCGAACCGTTCAAATGACAGGGGCCGTCTGTGCGTTTAATACCAAGCGGCGCGGGTTGAAACCCACGCCGCTTTTCTTGCGTTCAAACGCCAGGCGGGCTTTTACGCGCCATAAGGCGCGGCGGCCACTTGGCCGCTTCCAAGGTGCAGTGAGGCAAACTCACCGCACCTAGGTATAAGACGGCGGACCTGAATTCGTTTGGGACATACTTGGGTATCGATTGAATGAGACAGAAAGGAGCCTTCGATCATCAGCCTCAGGGTTAACCAATCGGGAAATAACGGGCAAGCAGATGGTCCGCCCTATCCTCCACCGCTTGCGTCTCCAAGCCTTCCAGATCGTGCCGGATCTGGGGCAGGACTGCGAAGGCGGCGTCAAGGACCCTTCCGTCGAAATGGCTGTCCCGCCCCTCTTCAAGGATGGACAAGGTTCGGTCCAAGGGGAAGGGGGGCTTGTAAGGGCGTTCGCTGGACAGGGCGTCGAAGACATCGGCGATGGCAAAGATCCGAGCCGCCAGAGGAATCTCCTCGCCCTTCAATCCCAGGGGATAGCCAGAGCCATCCACCTTTTCATGGTGGCCGCCGACCACACTGACTGCCCCCGCCAACCAGGACCCTTGGGCGATGATGTCCAGACCGTGGACCACATGGGTCTTCATGGTCTCGAATTCGGCGTTGTCCAGCTTGCCGGGCTTGAGCAGGATCGCATCCGGGATAGCGATCTTACCCAGGTCGTGGAGGAAGGACCCCTTGATCAGTTCGCGAATTTCACCGTCGTTACACCCCAGCTTTTGGGCAATCGCTGCGGCATAGAGGGTCACCCGGTAGTTATGGACATTGGTGTCGCTATCCCGTTTGGCGATGGCGTCACCCAGAACTTTGAGGGTGCCCAGATTGGCGTCCAAGAGGTCCCGGGCCTTGTCCACGATATGCCGTTGCAGGCTCATCATCAGGGGGTAGAGGATCAGGGCCGTCATCAGGACGGAGAGAACCACCAGCGCGGTGACTCCCAATGTGGTTTCGCGGATGCCAGCCACTGTGGCCGGGGAAATCCGGTAGATCCCCTCGAACCAACCGGCAGGGGCATTCCCCGCGACTTCGGCTTTTCCCAACCAAAGGGGCACCATCACCTGAAGATAGAGGTCTCCATCGATCAGACTCTTGCGGTACCAAGTCTCGCCCAAGTTGGGAAAATCGTGGCTACTTCTGTCATAATTGCTTTCGGGTAGTTTGACCTCAGCGACGGAGGTTCGCTGGGCATCGTAGATCTCGGCCAGGACGAAAAAATCCTCGCCAGCCGAGGATCGTTCGGTGATCAGTCTGCGCAGTTGGGCTTCCACCCCGTCGACCCCGATCCGTGCCAGACCGTCCAGGCGTTCGGCTTCCCGTTGGGCGCGGGACACCAGGGCCTCGTCCAGGGTCTCGGTCTCCACCAGGAAGGCGATCCCCCCTGCCAGGGCCGCCAGCAGGATCGCGGCTAGAAACAACCGGGTGGCCAACCGCCGCCGGAAGTGAACGATGACATCCAGATTTTCCGCGCCCATGGCGCTTCCCCCGCCTTTGTGTTTGTCCCGCGCGAGTATGCGCGGGATGTCTAATATTACTCTGCGCGACTATGCGCGGGATGTCTGACGGCAAGCTGACGGAAAAAAATGAAGACCGTCAGGGAGGCGTCAGGCGGCGGGGCTAGGGTATCCCTCATCCGATCCGCCGACCTGCGGATCCGGGAAACCCAAAGGGAAGACGAGAGACATGAAGAACCTGATCACGAGCACCGCCCTGGTGGCGGCTTTCGGAGCCACCCTGGGCCTCGCTGCGACCTCCGCCATGGCCGAAGAGCAGTGGTGCGGCCCGGCCAAAGACGGCGCCATGAGCGAAGACAAGGCCGCCGAGATGTATACCGCCAAGGGGTATGACGTGAAGAACACCGACATGGAGCATGGCTGCATCGAGCTGAAGGCCATCGACCCCAGCGGCAAGCGGGTAGAGATGTACGTCGATGCCAACACCGGTGAAATCGTCAAAGTGAAGGACTAAACAGGATGTCGGATGCCCCCTCTAGGACCGTCGTGGTCTGGGACCCCCTGGTCCGTATCTTCCACTGGACGCTCGTGACTGCGGTTCTTATCGACCTGGTCCTTGAGGCGGGCTCCAAGATCCATATCTGGGCAGGATATACCGTCGCCGGGCTTGTGGTCTTCCGGCTTGTCTGGGGAGTGATCGGGTCACGACATGCCCGATTCAGTGATTTCGTGCGCTCTCCCGGAGCGGTCTTGGGCTATCTCAAGGACCTGCGTCGGGGGAAGGCCCGCCACTACCTGGGCCATAACCCAGCCGGTGGCGCCATGATCCTGCTGCTTTTGGCTGCACTTGTTATCACCGCTGGAACCGGTGTTCTGATGAATACGGACCGGTTCTGGGGAAATGACCTGATCGAAGGGATCCACGAGACGGCTGCGAATGCCTTCTATATCCTGGTTCCCATCCATTTGGCGGGAGTGGTCCTCTCCAGCCTGTTGCACAAGGAAAACTTGGTGCGGGCCATGATCACGGGACGCAAGCCCCTGTAACGCTCAGCCCACTTGTTTTCTTGGGGAATGAACCAGCGTTCCAGAATCGGGCGGAATCCCGGTTTGGAACGCTGGCGGTTTTGGGAAAGGGGATGGACCCATGCGGTTATTATTGGTGGAGGATGAACCGGCCTTGGGTCCCTTGATCCGGGATCATCTGGCGGACGCCCGCTTCACCGTGGATCTGGTGACCACGGTGGAAGACGCCGAAGCAGCCCTTTCCACCACCTCCTATGATCTGATCATCCTTGACCTTTCTCTGCCCGATGGCGATGGGTTGGAGCTGGTGCGGCGTCTTCGGGTGAACCGGATGACCGTTCCGGTGCTGGCCGCGACCGCCCGCGACCGGGTGGATCAGCGTATTTCCGGTCTGGATCTGGGGGTGGACGATTATCTGGTCAAACCCTACGACCTGGGGGAGCTGACCGCCCGGGTGCGGGCCTTGCTCCGCCGCCCCGGTGCGGCCCATGGGGTGGCCCTGTCCCGGGGGGATATCCGCCTGGATACGGTGACCATGGCCGTCACCGTGGCGGGGCGCCCTCTGGTCCTGGGCAAGCGTCGGGTGGTCCTGTTGGAAGCCCTGATGCGGGCGTCGGGGCGGGTTGTCTCCCGTCAGGCCTTGGAAGACAGCCTCTATGGCATGGACGATGTGGTTGCGGGCAACGCCCTGGAGGCCGCCATTTCGCGCCTGCGCCGGGCTTTGGCCGATGCGGGAAGTTCCGTGGCCCTGCACACGGTGCGGGGTGTCGGCTATATGCTGGGAGACGCCGATGACTAAACGGAGAGGCTTGGCCGAGCGGGGGCCGGGGTCCCTGAAAGGTCGCCTGATCCTCGGGTTGATCGCGGTCAATACTCTGGTCTTGCTTGGTGTCTCCTTCGCCTTTGTCTGGCGAGGCTACGCGGGCAGTGAGGCCGAGGTTCTGGAGCAATTGGACGATCGGGCATCGGATCTGGCCCTGACCGCGACCCGCGACGCCGGGGGGCGGCCCATTCTGCCCGACCAGGGTCCTGGACAGGCCCTCTATGACCCGGTGACGGGGGAGAGTGCCCCGGGGTCGGATCGGACCCTTGTGGAGCGCCTTGCGGTGCTGGGGGATTCGGACCTGCGGGAGGGAATAAACCACTATTGGCACGAGGAAACCGGACAGATCTACCAACTCGCCTATCACAGGGTGGATCGGCCAGACGGCGCGCTCATCGGTATCGTCTCCCACGATGGCGAGCCGGGGGTGGAACTGTGGGATTGGGTGGGACATGAGGTGGAGACCGATCTGGTCCCCCTGTTCGTACCCCTGCTTCTGCTGTCGACCCTGGTGACGATGGTGACGGTAAGCGTCGGCCTGGGGCCGGTGCGCGCCCTGTCCCGGGATGCCTTGAAGCTGGGGCCGGATCGCTTGGATCTGCGCCTGTTTCGCCCGGGGATCCCGACCGAGATTCAGCCTTTGGTGCGGGCCATCGATGACAGCTTGGACCGGGTTCAGGCCGGGTTCGAAATTCAACGACGGTTCACGGCCGATGCCGCCCATGAACTGCGCACGCCCCTGTCCGTGCTCAAAGCCCGCTGCGGGCTGGTGGCCGATCCGGCCCTGAAGGGGTCGTTGGAGCGGGACATCGACCGGATGGCCGGAGTGGTCAACCAGCTTCTTTCCGTTGCGCGGCTCGAAGGGCGGGGCTTGACGCTGGAGGACAGGGTGGACCTGGGCGCCCTCGCGCGCGGGCTGGTGGCAGACCTCTTTCCCCATGCCCACCGTCTGGGCCGGACCCTGGCGGTGGAGGAGGAGCAAGCGGTGGTCGTCGATCCAGGGAATGCCGATGCCCTGCGCGATGCCCTGCGCAACCTGCTGGAAAACGCCCTTCGGGTGTCACCGCAGGGGGAGGAAGTGGTGGTCCGTGTCGGCCCGGGCCGTGCCCTGCATGTTTTGGATCGTGGCCCCGGCGTGCCAGAAGACGAGCGGGAGGTCATTTTCCAACCCTTCCATCGGGGGGATGGCGAGCAGGATGGGAAGGGAGGAGCCGGTCTGGGGTTGGCCATCACCCGGGATATCATGACGCGCCATGGCGGGCGGGTGTCTGTCGCTGACCGACCGGGTGGTGGCGCGGTCTTCTCCCTCGACTTCCCGCTATCCCTCCGGCCCTGAGAGTGCGAACCGAACTGACTCTCATTATGACAAGTGCGTTTGAGCGCCGACCCCGAGAATACTCCCTGTCGTATACCGCACTGCTGGCCGACTGATTCCCATGAACCAACTCGCAAGAGTAGCAATTTAAAGAATTATATTGCGAATCTATGATGCAGCACTCTAGAGGGGCATCAGGGCCTCGTTGCGGAGGAGGGCTGTGACCCCATCGAACATCACGCCATCATAACCCATCTCGACGATGGCCGCGAAGGTTTTGCCGATGATGTCCAGCCACTGGGGATGGGTGTAGTCGACCCAGTAGACGCCGGAGACGCCGGGGACAAAGCCAACAAGCCAGGGCGGATTGCCAACGCCCCATTCGGGTTTCCAATAGAACCGGGTGTCATCGGCAAGGCCGATGGTCTGCCGGGCCAGGACCAGTCTGGTGGAACCCAGGGCCTTGAACTTCAGGGAGTGGACCTGTTGCTTGGTCAGGGGTTCATTCCCGTTGAACAGCGGGTCGACGATCAGGATGTCATAGTTGGTCTGGCGCAGGGCATCCACCATTTCGCCGGGGCTTTGGAATTTCCGCGTACTCAGCAGGGCCAGGACATTGTGGGCGTCGCCCAATTCCATGATATTTTCAGCGTTTTCCCCCATGGGAGCCGCTTTGGGAACCGTGTCGAAGGCCTTGTCCCCGTCTACGGCAGTGGCCACGAAGATCTGCTTGGACAGCCCTTCGACGACGGCTTTTCTGGCCTCTCCCTCGTCCTTACAGCGTTCCAGGGACAAAAACTTGAATCCGTCCTTGAGAAGACTGGCGATCTCTTCATCCGTGGTGCTGGATGTCCGTGGGTCGCAGAAATGTTGGTCCATGGCGAAGCCATCGATGGACCGGGCGAAGCGGCGGTGCAGGCTGCCCAGTGGAAGCAGAACCTCTTGGCTGAGGGGTTCCCCAGGGGGGATCTTCAAGAGGGCCAGATCCCGTTCCCGCTTGCTCTGGGTTGCCAGGAAGGCCCCTCCGCGCACGACAACTCGGAAGGCTGGATTCCTTTGGCGGGCAAAGTCAGACATCTTGGCGATCATATCGCGCATGGTGGCCCGGTAGTTGGGAATCTTTTCCGGCTGGATGTCGACGGGTGGCTCCTCGTAGACATCCTCGGTCAGGTCCCGACCGTCCAGGACGACGCGGGGCCGATGGGTGTCCTGGGCCTGTGCGCGCGAAAGCGGACCCGCAGCCAGGAGTACCAGGGTGAGCAGGGCGAAAGTCGATGTGGAAACCAGATCAAGACGCGGCACGGACACCCTCCGCCACAAGATTGGCGATGGCCAGACTGGAGGTCAGGCCCGGTGATTCTATGCCATAGAGGGCGAAATAACCGTTAACGCCGGTTTCCTTGTCGGTCTGAAAGCAAAAGTCTTTGGCCGTCTCGCCGGGGGCCTGGATTTTGGGTCGCATACCCGAATAGTCAGGGCTCAGCCGATCCGCCGTCAGGTCAGGCCAGTAGCGCTGGATGGCCTCGACGAAGCCCAGGGCGCCCTCGGGATTGACGGTGTAGTCGAAATGGGGCGGCTTGGCGGTATCATTGGCGATCCACTCCGCATCTGGGCCAAAGCGGCCCCGTCCCCCGAGGTCCCGGGTGTAGTGCAGACCCAGGGAAGCCTCTCCCGGAGTGGGGTAGATCAGGCGCTCGAAGGGAGGGCGACCGGAAAGGGAAAAATAGGAGCCCTTGCAGAAATACTGGGGTGGGATGGTCGCGGCATCCAACCCGGCAAGGGCCCGGGCCAGGGGCTGGGCGCCGTGTCCGGCGGCATTGACAACGGTTTTGGCCCTTAGGGTCATGGGGTCCGCGCCGCCAGTAACGACCTCGAGGCCGCCATCCACGGCACGGCCCCCGACGACGGGTGTGTTGAGCGCCAGGGCTGCCCCATGGGCTTCTGCGTCGCCCAACAGGGCAAGCATGTAGCCGTGGCTGTCGATGATCCCCGTAAGGGGGGAATAGAGGGCTGCGACACAACGCAGGCTCGGCTCCATGGCCAGCGCCTCGGGTCCATCCAGCCATGCCAAGTCGACACCTGCTGCCTTAGCCCGAGCCTGGACGGCCTTCAGCCGGGAGATTTCTGCCTCGCCACCTTCCTCGGTGGCGACAATCAGTTTACCGCAAGCCATATGGGTGACCCCGTGAGACCGACAAAAACCGTAGAGTTTGTCACGGCCTTCGACGCAAAGGCGGGCCTTCAGGCTACCCTCGGCGTAGTAGACGCCAGCGTGGATCACCTCGCTGTTGCGCGCCGAGGTGATGGTGCCGAAGGCCTCCTCGGCCTCGAGGATCAGCACCTCTCGCCCTTCCAGGGCCAGGGCGCGTGCGATGGCCAATCCAACCACACCTGCGCCGATCACGACAGCATCGACCGTTTCGACGGGTGCGACGGCTTCCGGGGAGGAGGCGACAGAGACGAAGGAGGCGTCGGTCATGGGGCAGGTCCGTGGGTGGTTGGGTTCCGGTTGGCGGCAATGCGGCTCTCGCATGGGAATGCCCCTTGCCGAGAGGGGTGTGTGCATGCCTTATTGGCCGCAAGCTTCCATCTATTGCAAGCCGAAAGGTTGGTTCATGCGTTTCTACCGCCCGTCGTTGGCTCGAATTCTCGGGGTCTTCTGCGCCTTGTCAGTATTTCAGGTCCAAACCCTGATTCCAACGCTGACCCCAACGTCGGCCCAAGCTCAGACCGCAGCTGCTGTGAAGGATCCCAGTGGGAGCAAATCCCGACCGGATGTGCCCTACGCCTGGACCCAGGAGTTCCCGAAGACCGATTGGTTTAAGCTGGACATGGATCCGAAGGACATTCTCGACGGTGGCCCCACCCGGGATGGTATTCCTTCCATCGATCATCCCGAGTTTCGGCCCGCGATGCAAATCCGCAAGGGCCAGATTGGTGACCAGGAGCCTGTGATTGGTGTGACCGTCGGCAAGGAGAGCCGAGCCTATCCCCTGTCGGTTTTGATTTGGCATGAAGTCGTCAACGATACTCTTGGGGGCGAGCCCGTCGCCGTAACCTACAGCCCCCTTTGCAATCTGACCGCAGTCTTCGACCGGAGGATAGGCGGGCGGGCCTTGGAATTCGGCGTGACTGGTCGCCTGATCCATTCCTGCCAGATCCTGTATGACCGGGAAACGGAATCCTGGTGGGAGCAGATGACAGGAGAAGCCATCGCCGGGGCTCACACCGGACAGATGCTAAGGGAATTACCCTCGCGCCTGGAAAGCTTTGGGGACTTCAAGGAGCGGGCGGGTCCCGATGCTCTGGTACTGATTCCCTCCGATCCGGGCAAGCGGCAATACGGCACCAACCCCTATTGGGGCTACGACCGATCCGCCCAACCCATGCTCTACAAGGGCGAACTGCCCAAGGGGATTGAGCCCCTCAAGCGGGTGGTTTTTGTCGGCGAAAAGGCTTGGTCCCTGGATCTCGTGAAGGAAAAAGGCAAGATCGTTGAGGGCAACCTGGAGATCACCTTCGTTCCTGGTCAGGTCAGTGTCGTCGATGCCCCCGACATCTCCCGCAGCCGACCCGTAGGTGGGGCGATTGTCCAGCGGCGGAAAGAAGACGGGAGTCTGGTGGATACCCACTACGGTGTGGTCTTTGCCTTCGTCTTCCACGCCTTCTTCCCCGAAGGGCAGATTGTCACCGAGTAGCCGGGGATGGCGTGGCGGTCGTCATCAGAGACACCAGGGCGCGGAACGGCGCGACGAGCACAAGGCCCATGGCCAGCTTGACGCCCAAATCGCCGAGCGCCCAGGTCATCCAGGGCAGATTCTGTCCGGCAAAGGCCAGGGAGAAGAACAGGCCCGTATCGAGCACGGATCCCAGGATCGTTGAAATGAAGGGGGGCAACCACCAGACCCGGTTGCGCAGGCGATTGAAGACGAAGACGTCCATAAGCTGGGCGCAAAGGAAGGCTGAACCCGAGGCAAGGGCGATGCGCGGGCTGGCCAGCAGGATGCTGAGAACCACAGCGCAGGCGAACCCTGCATAGACGACCTTGCGGGCCATGGCCGGACCATGGACCCGGTTGGTCACATCGGTGACGAGGAAGGCGACCGGATAGGTGAGGGCCCCCCAGGTCAGCCAGTCGTTGATGGGCCACTGGACGAGGTAGTTGGAGGCAGCGACGACAACGGTCATGGCCGTGACAGCCGCAAGAAGGGGCGCCGAAAGCAGGGCGAACATGGGCGTGATCCTGAAACAGAGAAGTTGCCTCATTACTGCAGCTTGGTCGGCGGACGCAAGAAAAAGCCTGCTCGGAAGGGGCCTGGGTGGTGGTTTAACAGGGTGCGGAAAACAATTTTAGCCGTCTTCCCCGTGCACGCGGGGATCCATATTTTATGCTTTTATACTCTGTCTCCTTGAAAAAACGAAGAACGCGGGGCTTTGCCCCGCCCCTCAACCGGGGCCTGAGGCCCCGGACCCCCATTTGGGATCAAAGGGTCTGCAGACCCTTTGCGGGTCTGGGCAGAGCCCAGAAACTGCGAAGCACAGTTTCCGGATGTTCGAGGAAACGGTGTATATTCCTCCAATGACACTGGATCTGGATTCGCGCGTTCGCGGGAAGGACGATCTTTGAGAATGATCGGACTTGTTCCGCATCCACGCGATGCTCTAACCATATGACTCTCGATCAAACCGCCCTAAATCGATGCCGATTTAGGGCGGTTTGATCGAGAGTGTGTTGACCCAATCCTTTGCCCAAGCCCCGAGCGGTTCGATCAGGTCAAAAAGGGCGCAACCCTCCAGAGTCAAGGCATACCCCTCCGGGGTTCGCTCCACCAGATGGGCGGCGCGCAATTCCTTCAGCCGGGTGTTGAGAACACTGGGCGAGATGGAGTCGCAGCGGTCTTGAAGATCTCGGAAGGTACAGGCTCCGTCATGCAGTTGCCAAAGGATCCCGAGAGCCCAGCGACGTCCCAGCAGGTCGAGCAAGACCATAATGGGCTGGCCTGTCCGGGAACCTCGGACGGGTTGTCCCGGGCGGGGAATGCGAGCGTCTGAGTCCGTGGCCATGGGGGACGGTGTCTCCTCCTGGGGAGTGTCGAACATTGCCCATTGCGGGGGCGCTACGAATAGTGTAGCGATACGTTGCTACTGTTTTCGTAGCTAACATGATCTCCTTTTGAATGCAATCGGACTTTGGAAAGCAATGAACATGTGTCTTTGGGTCTGTTTGGCCCTGATGTGGAGTTCGGCCTTTTTGGCCATCAAGGTTGCGGTGCCGACCGTCGCCCCTTTGGTGATCGTGGCCTGTCGCATGGGGATCGGCACGGGAATAGTCTTGATGGTCTTCGCGTTCGCGCGGAAATCCGTCCCCCGGGATGGACGGAGCTGGCTTGTGATGGGCATAGCGGGCCTGTTGGGAAACATCATTCCCTTCACCCTGATCGGTTATGGGGAACAGCATGTGGACAGTGGGTTGGCGGCTCTTTTGATGGGCATCGCCCCCGTTGTGACCGTCCTTTTCGCACCGCTGTTCGATCGGGGCGAGCATCTGACGGGGCGGGTATTATTGGGGGTGGTCTTGGGGCTGGCGGGGTTGGTTGTTCTCTTTGGTCCGGCCGTCCTGCGGGATCTGGGGCGGGACCTTCTGGGGCAGGGGGCCATATTGGGCGCAGCCTTGTGCTACGCCTTCACATCCCTGTTCCTGCGGCGTTTCAATCGCTTGGATCCCCTGACCACAACGGCGGGGTCCATGACGGTGGGGACTCTATGCGTAGGAGGGCTTGTTTTGGTGCTCCAGGGGGGCGCTGGGTTCTCCCCCGATGGGTCCGCCGTCTGGGCTATCGTCTACCTTGGCGTGGTTCCCACGGCCCTGGCCATGTTGATCTATTTTCACTTGCTGCCCCGCATTGGTGCTCCCCGGCTGACCCAAATCAACTTCGTGGTGCCCGTTGTCGGGCCGCTCTTGGGAATGCTGATTCTGGGGGAGAGGCCGGATCCCGCGGTTCTTTTGGCTCTGCCGTTGATTGTTGCAGCGGTGGGATTGGTGGTCTTCCGTCCCGCAGCGAAAGGGAAACCTTAGGATTGTTAGAGCATCGAGCGGAAGAGTGGACCCGGTTTTCCGGTCCACTCGATGCTCTAACAATTTGATCTAAGGCTTTGGCCAAATTCTCCGAGGGTGGTCATCGGCAAGACGGATGGGTATCCTTCGAACCCAGGCTTCTCCTCCGATAGAAAAGGCCCATCCAACCATGCGCGCGGAACGTCCCCTGTCCACCTGTCCCCATGATTGTTTCAGTGTCTGCGGTGTGGAGGCCGAAATCTCCGACGAGGGCAAGATCACACGCCTGCGGGGATCCCGCGCCAACACCTATACGGAGGGGGTGATCTGCGCCAAGGTTGCCCGCTATGACCAGCGCATCAATCATCCTGACCGCCTGACCGAACCCTTGCTCCGGACCGGCCCCAAGGGGTCTGGTCAGTTTACGCCTATCTCCTGGGACGAGGCCCTGGACCGGACGGTGGAGGGCTTTCAGCGCGCCGCCCAGGCCCATGGGCCGGAGACGGTCTGGCCCTATAACTACGCGGGCACCATGGGGCTGGTGCAGCGCGATGGCTTGATCCGTCTGACCAACACCATGGGGTATTCCAAGCAGCTCGGGACCATTTGCATGGGATTTGGCTCGCCGGGCTGGGCCGCAGGCGTGGGCCACGGTGTGGGCGTCGACCCCCGGGAAATCGCCAAATCAGAGCTGTTGGTCTTCTGGGGGCTGAACGCCGTCCATACCCAGGTCCAACTGATGAACTGGGCCAAGAAAGCCAAGAAGAACCAGGGCGCTCCCCTGGTGGTGATTGATCCCTATCGCAACGCCACGGCGGAGAAGGCCGATATCCACCTGATGCTTCGACCGGGAACAGATGGGGCGCTGGCCTGTGCGGTCCAGCATGTGCTGTTCAAGGAAGGTTTCGCCGATCGCGATTACATGGCCGAACACACGGACAACCCCGCCGAGCTGGAGGCCCATCTGGAAAGCCGCACACCCGCTTGGGCTGCGGCGATCACGGGGTTGACCGAGGCGGAGATCATCGATTTTGCCCGACTCTATGGCCGGACCAAGCGGTCTTTCATTCGATTCGGGGTCGGATTCACCCGCCAACGCAACGGTTCTGCGGCTATGCATGCGGCCAGTTGCTTGCCAGCCGTCAGCGGTGCTTGGGCCCATGAGGGTGGCGGTGCGCTGTTTTCCCACAGTGGTCTTTTCAAGATCGATTCGACCCTGATCCAGGGCTCGGATGTGGTCGATCCCGAGGTCCGAACCCTGAATATGGTGGACTTGCCCGCCGTGCTGGAGGGCGGCGCCAAGGCCCTGAAGGGCGGGCCGCCGGTCACCGCCATGTTCATCCAGAACACCAACCCCATGGTGGTCAATCCCGACAGCGCCCGAGTCCACGCTGGATTCGCCCGGGAGGACCTGTTTACCGTGGTGCATGAGCAATTTATGACCGAGACGGCAGCCATGGCCGATATTGTTTTACCGGCCACCATGTTCCTGGAACATCCGGATATCTACAAGGCCGGAGGGCATTCCTATTTGCAGGTGGCCAAGGCCCTGGTGGAGCCGCCCGGGCAATGCCGCTCCAACCATGACGTTGTTTCCGCTTTGGCCAAAAGGTTAGGGGCCGCGCATCGGGGCTTTACTCTGTCCGCTTGGGACATCATCGAAGAGACGCTCGCGACGTCCGGCCTGCCGGAGGCGGAGGAGATCTACCGGCGTGGCGGTTTGGATGGCACACCAGAAGCCTTTGAAGACGCTCACTTTCTCTCGGGTTTTCCGACCAGTGACGGGAAATTCCACTTCCGGCCCGATTGGAAGGGTGATCTGGCCGAGGTGATGCCGAGACTGCCCGATCACCTGGCGGTCATTGAGGAGGCGGACTCGGTTTATCCCTTTCGTCTGGTGACCGCGCCGGCGCGGAATTACCTGAATACCAGCTTCACCGAGACCCCCGAGTCCATCCGCAACGAAAAGCGTCCGGAATTGATGGTCCATCCTGAGGATGCGGCGGCCCTGGGTTTGAGTGACGGAGACCTCGGCAGAGTGACGAGCCGAAGAGGCTATATTGACATCCATCTCCGCTTGTTCGAGGGATTGTCCCGGGGCGTGATGGTTACGGAGACCCTTTGGCCGAACAAGGCGTTTGTCGGTGGCAAGGGAGTCAACCATTTGACCAGTGCGGACCCCGGGCCTCCCCTGGGTGGGGCGGCTCTTCACGATACCGCCGCGCGGCTGGAAAAGAGTCCCCTCAACCCGGACTTCTGACCCGTCGACGGCGGAGAGGGGCACGAGACGGAATGGATGAAGTGACCGGCGGAACGGGCAAAGCCCGTGTAATTGTCATCGGCAACCAGAAAGGGGGCTCGGGCAAGTCGACGGTGGCCATGCACTTGGTGGTGGGGTTGGCCCGGGCGGGTTTTCGTGTGGGCTCCATCGACTTGGACGCCGGACAGGCTACCCTGACCCGCTATATCGAGAACCGCAGGGCCTTTGGCGAGAAGCGGGAGTTGGACCTCCCCGGGCCGGAGCACATGCCGCTCGCCCCGGGCACCAGCATCGAGGCTGACGAACGCCGCCTGGAGCAGGCCATGTTGGCCTTTGACGAGCAGGTGGACGTGGTGGTGATCGATACACCGGGGTCGGATACACCGCTGAACCGGGCGGCCCATGGTTTGGCGGATATTCTGGTCACCCCCCTGAACGACAGCTTCGTGGATTTGGACGTGCTCGCCCGGGTGGACGGGGAGACCTTGAACATCACCGGCCCCAGCCCCTATGCCCAAACGGTTTGGGAAGCCAAAATGGCCCGGGCCCGGCGCGATGGCACGACTATGCGCTGGATCGTGTTGCGCAATCGCCTGTCGCACCTGGACGCGCGCAACAAGCGGGAAATGGAAGAGGCCCTGACTGACCTTGCCAAGCGCATCGGCTTCACGATTATCCCGGGCCTTGGTGAGCGGGTTATCTACCGCGAAATGTTCCTGAACGGTCTGACCCTTCTGGACCTGAAGGACAAGAGTGCGGGTGTGGACATGAAAATGTCCCATGTTGCCGCCCGTAATGAGTTGCGGGGTGTGCTTCAGGCCTTGGGCGTGGACGTGGGGTAATCTTTACTCCACCGCGCCTGCAAGGCACTCTAAACTCACTACAATGAGAGTGAAATGGGACGAGTTTGTTCCAAGCTGATCCCATTTCACTTTAGCTCCCCCTCAAAATAGGCAATCGTTTTCTTCAACCCTTCCATCACTGGAACCTTGGGCTCCCAGCCGAGCAGGGCTCGGGCCTTGGTGATGTCCGGCTGGCGCTGGCGCGGGTCGTCCTCGGGAAGGGGCTTGTGAATCAGAGTGGATTTGGAGCCTGTCAGCTCGATGATCGCTTCCGCCAATTCCCGGATGGTGATCTCATGGGGGTTGCCCAAGTTCATCGGGCCCGTTTCTGACGCATCCGTTCCCATGAAGGCGATCATACCTGCCAACAGGTCATCCACATAGCAGAAGGACCGGGTCTGATCGCCCTCGCCGTACAGGGTGATGGGGTCGTTCTTCAGTGCTTGGATGATGAAATTCGAGACCACCCGCCCGTCGTTGGGGTGCATGCGTGGCCCATAGGTGTTGAAGATCCGGATCACCTTGATCTCGACCCCGAATTGCCGGTTGTAGTCGAAGAACAGGGTTTCAGCGCAGCGCTTGCCCTCGTCATAGCAGGCCCGGGGGCCGATGGGATTCACGTTGCCCCGGTAATCTTCCGTTTGCGGGTGTACCGTGGGATCGCCGTAAACTTCGCTGGTCGAGGCTTGGAGGATCCGAGCCTTGGTCCGCTTGGCCAGCCCCAGGACGTTGATCGCCCCGTGCACGCTGGTCTTGGTCGTCTGCACCGGGTCGAATTGGTAATGGACCGGGCTGGCGGGACAAGCCAAGTTATAGATCTCGTCGACCTCGACATAGAGGGGGAACGTTACGTCGTGGCGCATCAACTCGAAATAGGGGCTACCCATCAGGTGGGCCACATTGGCCCGTTGGCCGGTGAAGAAGTTGTCCACGCAGAGGACGTCGCAATCCTGTGATAGCAATAGTTCGCACAGGTGGGACCCCAGGAAACCGGCGCCGCCGGTAACCAATACCTTCTTCCGCGTCTTCATCACGTCAACCCTTTCCAGATCCCGAGCCCAGCCGTCCAGGGACGGGGGAGTGGCAAACCATAAGCCGTTAAAGGTTTATCAAACGTTGAAGCGGCTTCGGTCCGACCAATAAATCTTGCTCTGGTCCGGTGGCGCAACCATCTTGAAGGGAGGACACATCACCGAGATGTCAGGGATTTCATGACGGATCGTTCTCATCAGACTGGGCTCCAAAAACCCGCAACCGGGGCCTCAGTGACGGCGTTTCTGGATCAAGTGGCCCAGTTGCCCGCCAAAGGGGGTGGGGATCGCCTGCGGGGGCGGCTGCTTTTCGCCATGGATGCCACCAAGAGCCGGGAACCCACCTGGGACATGGCCTGTTCCCTGCAAGCCGACATGTTCACGGAGACGGCGGATCTTGGCGGCCTGGACGTGAGTCTGGCCTTTTACCGGGGCTTCGGTGAATGCAAGGCTGGCCCCTGGGTCTCTGACCCCCGTGCCCTGCTTGGACTGATGGGGAAGGTGCGCTGTGCGGCAGGGCGGACTCAGATTGGACGGATCCTCGACCATGCCCAGTCGGAAACCCGGAAGATGCGGGTCAACGCTCTGGTGTTCGTCGGCGATCGTATGGAGGAGGATGCAGACCTGCTCGCAGAGCAGGCCGGGCAGTTGGGTTTGTTGGGGTTGCCCGTTTTTCCCTTCCTTGAGGGCGCCGATGCCCAGGCCGAGCGGAGTTTTCGCGACATCGCCAAGCTGTCCGGTGGCGTCTTCTGCCGCTTTGACGTCGGTGCGGCGGCCAAATTGCGGAGTCTCTTGGGTGCCGTCGCCGTTTATGCTGCGGGGGGGCGGAAGGCCCTGGAACACTATGGTGCCAAAGCGGGCGGGGAGGGCGCCCGTCTGTTGTTGCCCGCTCTGTCCAAGCGCTAACTAATACCAAGGTGCGGTGAGTTTGGCTCACCGCACCTTGGAAGCGGCCAAGTGGCCGCCGCGCCTTATGGCGCGTAAAAGCCCGCCTGGCGTTTGAACGCAAGAAAAGCGGCGTGGGTTTCAACCCGCGCCGCTTGGTATAAAGTGAAGCGGGATCAGCTTGACTCAAGCAGATCCCGCTTCACTCTCATTCTATAAGTTTTAGAGTCTCTTCGAGATCAAGCTTGGTCGCGAAGAGACCAAACTTGATCTCGGAATACTCTAAGGGCGAGCCATGTTTCCCCTATTCATTCTCGGTTTGTTGTTGCTGGTGGGGCTGATCCTGCTTGCCAAATGGTTCGTCAATACCGAGCCGCGTCACGTTCTGCGGTCCTTGTATTGGGTCGCGGGCCTTTCGATTGTTGGCTCTGGCCTGTTCCTGGTTCTGACCGGACGGTTGGGATGGGCCGCCGCCACCCTGGCCGCTGCCCTGCCTTGGGGGCTGAGACTCCTCAGGATTTTGGGAGGGATCGGACTCCTGAAAGGGGCGTTCGGTGGTGGCTCTCGGGGCGGTGCAGGGTCCTCCGGCAGGGACCGGATATCCGAGGTGATGTCGGTTTATCTGCGAATGAAGTTGGACCATAACACAGGTGGAATGACAGGGGAGGTGGTGGCCGGTCCCCTGGCGGGGCGATCCTTGGCGAGCCTGGACGAGGAAGAGCTTAAGGGCTTGATACAATTGGTGTCTGCGGATCCGGATAGTCAGGCTCTGCTGGAGAGTTGGCTCGACCGGGAACGACCCGGGTGGCGTGCGAGTGACGCGGAGAGCGGAGAGTCTGTCGGACCCGGTGCCCGAGGACAGGGGGGAGACGGCCCCATGACCCGGGCGGAGGCCCTACTCATTCTTGGTCTGGAGGAGCCCGTGGATGCGGAGGTGATCGCTGCCACCTATCGCCGCCTGATGCGCCAGGCCCATCCCGATCACGGGGGAAGCGCCTGGTTGGCGGCCAAGATCAACCAAGCTCGGGATGTCTTGTTAAATCGCTGACGCCTCGCCTCTCCCTCTCAATACCCTGCTTTGTTATGAACCAATGGTGGGCTTCGGCGTTTCCTTTTTGCCATACCTTGGATTCTGTTCCCAAAAGTGAAATCGGATAAGCTTGAGTCAAGTTGGCTTAGTTTCACTCTGATCTTCATAAATTTGAGAGAGTCTTAGAGGCTAAGCTGGGCCTCGGAGCACTCGAATGCTCGGAGGTTTTCAAAAGAGTCATCGGACGGTGCACAAGGTTTTTTGTGTCTCCATCACTTTTCCAAAGTCCGACTGACGCCTTCGTTTGGGGCGATGGACGAGTTTCCTATCCCGTAACCCTTTCGTAACATGGGCAAAGGGTCGTGCCCGATGGGAAACCTCGCTTGCGGTTCCTCGGTTGGCATGGCATTAACGGCAATGCCGATCGCATGGTGCGAACCCAATCCCACGGGTTCCCTATGCGCTCTCGGCTCGAACAGAGAGAGGTACCATTATGTCCCGACGCGTGCGCAAGGCCGTCTTCCCCGTAGCGGGAATGGGAACACGTTTCCTGCCAGCCACCAAGACCATGCCCAAGGAAATGCTGCCCGTCGTTGATAAGCCCCTGATCCAATATGCCGTCGAGGAAGCTGCGGCGGCGGGAATCGACCATTTCATCTTTATTACCGGTCGGGGCAAACATGTCCTGATGAGCCATTTCGACCACATGCCCGAGCTGGAAGCCATGCTGGAGGAAAAAGGCAAGACCGACATCCTCGATTCTTTGTTGGGCTCCATGCCACCGCCGGGCAAGGTCTTCGCTACCCGCCAGCAACAACCTCTGGGCTTGGGTCACGCTGTCTGGTGTGCCCGCGCCTTCGTGGGGGATGAGCCCTTCGCCGTGCTCTTGCCCGATGACTTGGTCTTGTCTGACAAGCCCTGCATCGGTCAGTTGATTGACGCTTACGAAGCCACCGGTGGGAATGTGGTTGCGGTGGAAGACGTACCCCGGGATCGCACCAACAAATATGGCATCTTGGATGTGGTCACGGACGATGGACGACTGGCTCGAGCCAAGGGGTTGGTGGAAAAGCCCGAGCCTGCGGTGGCGCCGTCGACCATGGCGATTATTGGTCGATATGTCCTGGATCCAGGTATTTTCGACCTCCTGGAGAACCTGCCCCGGGGTGCGGGTGGCGAGATTCAGTTGACTGACGCCATGAACGCCCAGATCGCTGACGTTCCCTTCCACGGCCTGCGCTACGAGGGAACCCGCTACGATTGCGGGGACAAGGTGGGATTCCAACAGGCGAACATTGCTTACGCTCTGGCCCGGCCAGACATGCGTGAGGCGATGAAACAGGTTTTGCGGGACTTCACCAAGGACTTATAGGATCACGACTGGAGCGGCACCCAGTACTGCCGCTTCCTTTTCACGGAAGGCGTGTCCCGGCGATGGGGCGCGCGCCATTGCGGAGTTGCGACGATGCGTATTGCCATGATCGGAACCGGTTACGTTGGACTGGTTTCCGGGGCCTGTTTTTCCGAGTTCGGCGTTGAAGTTGTTTGCGTCGATAAGGATGCCTCCAAGATCGAGGGCCTGCGTGAGCGCGGCGAGATTCCTATTTTCGAGCCGGGTCTCGAAAAGCTGGTGGAAACCAACAGCCAGGGGGGGCGCCTGTCTTTCACGACGGATCTGAAAGAAGCGATGGCCGGCGCCGATGCGGTTTTTATCGCTGTGGGGACTCCTTCGCGCCGGGGCGATGGTCACGCGGATCTGTCCTATGTCTACGCTGCGGCCAAGGAAATTGCCGAGACCATGGACCGTTACACGGTGGTCGTGACCAAGTCGACTGTGCCGGTGGGCACGGGCCGCGAGGTGGCACGGATTATCAAGGAAACCCGGCCAGACGCCGAATTCGATGTCGTCTCCAACCCGGAATTCCTGCGGGAAGGCTCGGCCATCAACGACTTCATGCGCCCCGACCGGGTCGTCATCGGTGCCGAGACTGAACGGGCCCAGGAGGTCATGCGTCAGCTCTACCGTGTTCTGTATTTGATCGAAACGCCGATCCTGTTCACCAGCTTGGAAACCTCCGAGTTGATCAAATACGCAGCCAATACCTTCCTGGCGGCCAAGATTACCTTCATTAACGAAATCGCCGATCTGTGCGAAAAGGTGGGCGCAGATGTGCATGATGTGTCCCGGGGTATTGGCCTGGACGGGCGCATCGGCAAGAAGTTCCTACATCCCGGTCCGGGCTATGGCGGGTCCTGCTTTCCCAAGGATACTTTGGCTTTGGTCAAGACAGCACAGGACTACGGCTCGCCCCTGCGCATCATCGAAACGGTCGTTGATATCAATGACAAACGTAAAAAGGCGATGGCCCAAAAGATTATTTCCTTCATGGGAGGGGATGTGAAGGGCAAGACCGTCGCTGTACTGGGGCTGACCTTCAAGCCCAATACGGATGACATGCGCGATAGTCCCAGCCTGGATATCGTTCCGGCTTTGGTGGAGGCCGGCGCGATCGTGCGGGCCTACGATCCAGAAGGCATGAGTGAGGCAGAGAAACACTTCGGCGATACCATCACCTACGGTCAGGGCGCCTATGCATGCATGCAAGGGGCTGACGCGCTGGTCATCCTGACCGAATGGAACGAGTTTCGGGCCTTGGACCTTGATAAGGTCAAGGAATTGCTTAATACGCCGGTGATGATCGACCTGCGCAATATCTATAATCCCGATGATATGGAAGCCGAAGGTTTCCGATACAGCCCGATCGGTCGCCGCGCCGTCGACTGATCGGGGGGGTGTTTTGTTTCTGGGCGGACAACGAGGAGTGGGATCGTGGCGGGGACGGGGAACCAGATCGTTGAGGTGTCGACCAAGCCGTTCGTGGGACAAAAGCCCGGTACGTCAGGGCTGCGCAAGAAGGTTGCTGTTTTCCAACAACCTCACTACCTGGAGAATTTCGTCCAGTCTGTCCTGGATGTTCTGATCGACCGGGGGGAAGGGGGGCCGGGCAAGACCTTGGTGGTCGGTGGCGATGGCCGCTTTTTTAACCGGCAGGCCATCCAGACTATTCTCCGTCTGGCGGCAGCCAATGGCTATGCCAAGGCTATTGTGGGACGGGACGGGATTCTGTCCACTCCGGCGGCTTCCTGCGTCATCCGGGGGCGAAAGGCCGACGGGGGGCTGATTCTGTCGGCCAGCCATAACCCCGGGGGGCCAGAGGGTGATTTCGGTATCAAATACAACGTTGCGGCAGGCGGACCCGCCACGGAATCCCTGACCAATGCGTTTCATGCCCGCAGCGAAACAATTGAACGCTATCGGACCCTGGACGGCAAGCCCGAGGTCGACTTGGGGCGGGAGGGACTCACGACCATGGGGGCGATGGCTGTGGATGTCATCGATCCCGTGGCCGATTACGCGGCCCTGATGGAAACGCTGTTCGATATGGAGGGCATCGCCGGTTTGTTCCGGGAGGGGTTCACCATGCGCTTTGATGCCATGCATGCCGTCACCGGCCCCTATGCCGTGAAAATCCTGGAGGGGCGCTTGGGAGCGGCCCCAGGGACGGTGGTTAACGGTATGCCCCTGGAAGACTTCGGCGGTGGCCACCCCGATCCCAATTTGACCTACGCCAAGGAATTGGCTGACCTGATGATGTCCGAGTCCGCACCGGACTTCGGGGCGGCCAGCGACGGGGATGGCGACCGGAATATGGTCTTGGGGCGCGGCGTTTTCGTGAACCCCTCGGATAGTCTGGCGGTGCTGGCGGCCAACGCGGAGTTAATCCCGGGCTATCGCGGGCGGATGACAGGGGTCGCCCGCTCCATGCCTACCAGCCGTGCGGTGGATCGCGTGGCGGCCAAGCGGGGCTGGGAATGTCACGAAACACCGACGGGCTGGAAATACTTTGGCACCCTGCTCGACGCCGGACGGGTGACTCTGTGCGGTGAGGAAAGTTTCGGAACGGGATCGGATCATGTGCGGGAGAAAGACGGGCTTTGGGCCGTTCTGGCTTGGTTGAACGTGATTGCGGCCCGGGCTCAGACCGTGGAGCAGATCCTCTTCGACCATTGGGCAAACTACGGGCGCACGTTTTATTCCCGCCACGACTATGAAGGATTGGACGCGGAAAAGGCCGGGGCGCTGATGGATCATGTGCGGAGCCTGGATCTGAAAGGGCGGGCTCTGGCGGGCGTTCCCGTGGTGTTGCACGACGATTTCTCCTATGTGGACCCGGTGGATGGCTCCAGGGCCTCGGGCCAAGGGATCCGAATCGAGCGTGAGGATGGGGCGCGTCTGGTCGTTCGTCTGTCCGGAACCGGAACGGAAGGAGCAACTTTGCGCCTGTACCTGGAACGGTACGAGCCCGATTCAACCAAGCACGGGCAGGGCGCCCAGGAGGCATTGGCCGACCTGATCCGCGCTACCCGCGACCTCTTATCTCTTGAAGAGCGTTTTGGCTCCGAAACTCCGACGGTGATCACCTGATGATCAGGCATGACTTCCACTCCACGATCCTCCGCGCCTATGACATCCGCGGGATCGTCGGAGAAACACTGTTCGAGGCGGATGCCCGGGCCATCGGTGCGGCCTATGGGACGCTGGTCAAACGGGGCGGAGGCTCCATTGTCTGTGTGGGTTACGATGGGCGGGTCAGTTCGCCAGCACTGGAAGCCGCCGTCGTCGAAGGGCTGATGAGCACGGGGATGACCGTCCGCCGGGTGGGGCGGGGACCCACGCCCCTGTTGTATTTCGCCGTAAAGGACAGGGGCGCCGATGCGGGGATCATGATTACCGGATCCCACAACCCGCCCGACCACAACGGCTTCAAGATGCTGCTGAAGGCGCGTCCTTTTTACGGCGACGACATTGTGCAAATCGGTTCGCTGGCCGCCAAGGGAGATTACGAGACAGGCGAGGGGCGTGTCGAGGATCTGGACTTGATGGACAGGTACATCGACCGCTTGCTTCAGGATTTCAAGGGTGGGGTGAACGCGGATATTTCTGTGGTCTGGGACGCGGGCAACGGGGCTGCGGGCGAGGCTATGGCCAAGTTGACTGCGAAGCTGCCGGGCAAGCACCGTCTGCTGTTTCAGGAGATCGACGGATCTTTTCCCAATCACCATCCCGATCCGACGGAACCGGAAAATCTGGAAGACCTGATCGCTGCTGTGGCCGAAGAAAAGGCGAATTTGGGTATCGCATTCGACGGAGATGGCGACCGCATTGGCATCATCGATGGTGCGGGGAAGGTGCTTTGGGGGGATCAGATCCTGATGCTTCTGGCCCGGGAGGTTTTGGCAAAGCGGCCGGGGGCACCCATTATCGCCGATGTGAAGGCCAGCCAGTCTCTGTTTGAGGAAATTGCCCGTCTGGGTGGCCAACCTCTGATGTGGAAAACGGGCCATTCTCTGGTGAAGGTCAAAATGGCCGAAACGGGGGCGCCCCTGGCCGGGGAAATGAGCGGTCATATCTTCATGGCCGACACCTATTATGGCTACGACGATGCGCTTTATGCCGCCGTGCGCATGCTGAATGTGGTCCTCGCCCTAAAGGATATGGATTTGGCCGCTGCTCATGCCGCCCTGCCAAAGGCCGTCAATACACCGGAGTTGCGCTTCGACTGCCCCGATGAGCGCAAATTCGCTGTTATGACCGAGGTTGCAGATCGGTTGAAAGCCGAAGGCGCCAGTTTCTCTGATGTGGATGGGGTTCGGGTCAATACGGACAAGGGCTGGTGGTTGCTGCGGGCCTCGAACACCCAGGCTGTCCTCGTGGCCCGCTGCGAGGCCAAGACCGAAGTGGATCTGGAGAGTCTGAAAGACACTTTGTCTGGTCACTTGAAACGTGCAGGTCTCTCGCTTCCATCGTGACGGTGGGTTCGCGCAGAGATTTTCTCGGAGCTTGCACCGGCCCTTGATTTCTTTTCTCCAGGGGTCGGAAATGGTTTCGGCCGGGTTGTCTTCTATGGCAGATGATCTTCTTTGGCCTCGACCCACAATGGTCGTTCACCCCATATGAGAGAAAGTCTCCGCACCGTGAATTTTGACGCTCTACGTAATGGATCGAGCCTGAGGGAAGGCATTGTTCTGGCATCTTTGGCAAGTTTGCCATTGATCGCTCTGTTTGCTCACACCCAAGTGATTTTACCGGTTGGTCTCATCGCTGTCATGGGGGGATGGGTATTGTTGGATGAGCGACTGGCCGCCCGAGCTAGGGGTGGCATGTTCCTGGTCTGGCCTTCCCGTCTTTCAGCCCTGTTCTTGGGCTGGATGGGTTTCTGCTTGTGGGCGCTGATGACCTTGAATTGGACGCCGGTTCCGTCTGCGGGGACCCGCGCGGCTCTGTCCTTGTTGGCCATCGGTCTGGGAAGCATCTTTTGTGTCCGGTGTCTGGGCTCCCTGGCCAATCCCCCGGGCAAGCACCGTGTGGTGACGATTCTGTCTATGGCGATGTTTGTTCAGGCGGCGGTTATTATCCTTGAGGCTCTGAGCGGTGGTTTTATTCTGCCTTTGATTAATGCGACCATCCAAAAGAAGAATATCACTTTTTCCAACCTCAATTCTGGGGTCAATCTTGGATTGCTTCTGACCTGGGTTCTGATCATGGGAGCCTTTGATCAAGGACGGCGGCGCCTCGCTGGGGCGTTGATTATTGGAATGGTCTTACTGGTTGGCTTATCCAATTCGGAAAGTGCCAAGGTGGCTCTGATTCTGGCTGTGGCCGCCAGCGGCGCGACCCTTTTACTGGGACGTTGGGCGTTGCGTCTGGTGATATGGGGGTACGCGCTTTTTCTGACCGTCACCCCATTTGTTTTCAGCCGCATCCTGACGGATTCCCTTTTCCGGGAAATTGCGCCACATCTTCCCTTCTCCTTCCAGCACCGCTTTATCATTTGGCGGCATGTGAGTGATTGGATCATGGAACACCCCTTCTTGGGGTGGGGGGTGAGCGCCAGTCGATCTTTTCAAGATGAAAGGAAGATGTTGGATATCTTCCAGCAGGAGGAGGGCTGGGTTCAGAAGTCCATTCAGATCATGCCTATTCATCCCCACAATGCGTCCCTGCAAATCTGGCTGGATTTGGGAGTGGTTGGGCTTGTTCTCGCCGTTCTGGTCCTGTTCCTCTTTCTGGCTGTCCTCGAACGGCGCCAGCGGACGCGGTGGCACCAGGCGGGAGTCACTGGGCTGATTACAGGGGGATTACTGTTGACGGTGGGAGCTTACAGCATCTGGCAAGGGTGGTTGCTGACATGTGGGGTTTTGGTTGGATGTCTGGGCTGGATGATCTTGCGAAATGAGGGAGGCTCATCCTTGGCGCCGGAATCGGGCGGTACCACCAGGGTTATTTCCACAGCTGGCGGGTAAAAGGCGGCGCGGCATTTGAACGGACCAAAAGCGGCGTGGGTTTCAACCCGGGCCGCTTGGTATTGTCAAGGGACATGACAACAGGGGGGCTTTGCCCCGTCCCCCACTGGGGCCGAAAGGCCCCAGACCCCGGGCTAAAAAAACGGGGATCTGAGGGCGTTTTTCCCCAAAATATGGTTTACGTCAATGCGGCAGGGAGGTTTACGTTATTGTTGTCATGGTGAAGTAAACAACGCCGCAGAGTACGACAATGGTGCCTGCCGCCAATACCCAGGCGGTGAAGCCCAGGCTGTGATCTCGATCCATGGGCGCGTCCACGTCGTCGACAACGCCGGTCCAGTCGGGCGGGATATCATCCGCTGGGGCATCCGGGGTCGGTCTCGGAGTTGGAGGAACAGGGGGGGGCATGATGCGGGATGATCCGCCGGGAGTGTCCTCGCTCGCTTTGGTTGTTCCTCCGAAAATACGGGAGTGCCATCTGGCCAGCGTGTTCTCCGCGTTTAAGGTTGCCGTATCGGGGTCGGCGGTCGTTGCTGCCAAGGGACAGGGCAGGGGCAGGGCTGTTGCTTCCTCTCCTTCCGTCCCTGCGGGCATCGTGCCCGCACGGAGACGACTTAGGCGTTCGCGCAGCTCGGCTTCCCGGTAAAGGTATTCCCGGGTCGTCTCCATATAGGCTTGTGCACCGGGGGACTGGGGCGCATGGACGACGACCGGATGGTCGGCGTCCGCAGAATCCGATACGGCAGTATCTCGGGGAATAACCACAGAAAAAACGGCATCGGCGAATTCGCTGCGGATCACCTTATCCAGCTTTTTGCTTGTTGCGTCCGTACCCATCATGGTGACGAGTACTCCATGGATGGCGAGCGACGGATTGAAGGTGGTCCGGATCCGTTTGAGGCTAAAAAAGGCGTTGACCATGCCATCATGGGCGAAGGTCTCGCTTTGCACCGGGATGAGGACGGAATGGGCGGCCACAAGGGCGTTTACTGGCAATAACCCCAAGGCAGGCGGACTGTCGATGATGATGTGGTCGACGGCGGGCAAGTCGGCCAAAAGACGTTCCCGGAAGATGAACTGGGGGTGGTCCTGTTCGGACAACTCCAATTCCAGACCGGCCAGCATGCGCGAGGCGGCCAGCAGTTTCAGGCCCGGGTAAGTCGTTTCCCGCGCGAGTTCTGCCATGGGGGCGTCGCCGGAGAAGAATTCATAGGCTCCGGCTCCCTGGTTGTAGAGGCCACCGACTGAGGTGGTGGCGTTGCCTTGGGAGTCCAGGTCGACCAGGATCACCGACTGGCCGCAGGCGGCCAGGGTCGTGGCCAAGTTCGCCGCTGTTGTGGTCTTTCCCACGCCGCCCTTTTGATTGTAAACGGCAGTGATCCAGGGAATCGTCCGTTCGTCTGGCGAAGTGGGCGCGGGGGAGAGCGCTGCAGAAGCAGTCTGGTCTGCGGTTAGGCTTGGGGCGTCGCTCATCGGTCCGGTCCATGATGGGGAAGGGGAAGATGTCCCAGGGCTGTTTCACCCAGGAAACCTATCGGATCCGGAAGGATTATGCCAGTCCGGCGCCAGATTATCGGCTTGGATGGGGTGTTTTTCCTTTCTTCCCCCCCCGGCGATCAAGTCTGTATCCCTGCTCATCGATGTTTCTCTTGGAAGAGGCAGATGACCGGTTTTCCTGGGCTTTTCGATTGGGTGGTCCGCTCTTTCCACGGCGCCGTGGGGTCGAGGTCGATGTCTGGGGCGGGTCTGGAACGGTGATCTCCCGCCAAGCTCCGGTGGGGAGGCCTTCCAGGTCATGGGGGCCGATGGCGGCGCGAATAAGGCGCAGGGTCGGTAGACCGACCGCCGCCGTCATCCGTCGGATCATGCGGTTCCGCCCCTCCTTTACGGTGATCTCCAGCCAAGTCGTGGGAATGGCGGCCCGCCAGCGGATCGGCGGCGTCCTTGGCCAGAGGTCCGGTGGCTCTTCAATTACCCGAGCCATGGCGGCCCGTGCGGGGCCATCCTTCAGCATCACGCCCTGGTGCAGGGCATCGAGAGCTTTTGGGGCCACGGTTCCTTCCACCTGGACCCAATAGGTTTTGGGCAGTTTGTACTTTGGGTGGCTAATCCGGTGCTGCAGGGCGCCGTTGTCCGTCAGCAGCAAAAGTCCCTCGCTGTCCCGATCCAGGCGGCCGCAGACATATACGCCTGGTATGGACAAGTGATCGGCCAAGGTCGCACGCCCTTCCCCATCCGTAAATTGACTGAGAACGTCGAAGGGCTTGTTCAGGAGGATAAGGCGGGCCAAGGCGAGTTTTCCGTGGATGGATAGGGGCAATATGGAGAAAGATCTTATGTTGAAATGATCTCGCTGGCGCTCAGGCTTCGGGCGGAACCGTCCACCGGGCTTTCCAGGAGGTCAACTCTTGATCTACCCGGGCCAGGACGGTCGCCCAGTCCTGGGGGGTCGGTTGACGGAAGAGGCGGGCGGTCGGGTACCAGGGGCTGTCTTGCCGATGCCACATCCACCGCCAGTCCGGGGTGTAGGGGAGCAACAGCCAGAGTGGGCGGCCTAAGGCGCCGGCCAGATGGGCCACGCCGGTATCGACGGAAATCACCAGGTCCAGCTCCGACAGAAGCGCCGCTGTATCGGCGAAGTCTTTGATTTTTTTTCCAAATTCGCGAATTTTCAAAGCACTTCCAGCGGCGTTCAAGTCAGCCTGGGAGTAGCGGACGGGCGAGATGTTGATGAAGGCGCCATGGGCTGCCAAGCGGTCGAAGGCCAGCAGAGGCATGGAGCGCCGGTGATTGCGGGGGTGGGTCGGGCGCCCCTGCCAAGCCAGACCGATGCGGGGACGGGGCAGGGGGGCCAAGCGCTCCCGCCAGATCGCCCGGTTGGCAGGATCCACAGTGATATAGGACGTCTCCATCTTTAAGCTGTCTGGCGTGATATTCAGAAGGCGGGGGAGGCTCGACAGCGGGGTATGCAGATCATAGGCATCGCTGGGGGGAACGTTCTGGGTCAGGACATCGTACCCTTCCACCCCTTGGAACAGACGCGTCAGCTCCGGACTGGTGCCGAGGATGATCTGGCGGGGCTCTAGGGCGCGAAGCTGTTTGATGTGGCGGCAGAACTGGATGCTGTCCCCGAACCCCTGCTCACCGTAGACCAGAAGGCGTTTACCCCGGATGGGCTCCCCATTCCAGCGCCGGTTGGCGTCGAAATGGCAGAGAATCTTCTTCCCTTCCTCGGTGGCGTACCGCCATTCCAGTTCCTCCCAACCCCTGGGCCAGTTTCCCCCCATGAGCAGGATATCAGCCAGCCCCATGTGGGGTTCGGGCCGGTCTGGGAGGAGACGGGTTGCCCGTTCAAAAGCCTTCTCAGCCTCATCAAGGAAACCCAGGTCGTGGGCAGCCATGGCGTACTGAAACTGGACCTGACCATTGTTTGGGTAGCGGGGGGCTGCGGCGCGGAGGGCGTCCAGGGCAGCGACATGACAATTGGCTTCCCTCAGGCAGGCCCCTTGCACGGCGATGGCATCCCCTTTCCGGTCTCCTTCGAGCAGAAGGGACCGGGCGATTAAGGCCAGAGCCTGGGGGCCGTCATGTCGGGCCAAGGTCTGCCGGGCGGCATCGAACAGCGACATCCGTTGTCGGGGGGCAGCTTTGGGAGCCGTGGGCGTCATTGACCCGCCTTCCTTTCTTCTGTGAGCCAAAACCATCGGTCTTCGCCCTTACCTTGCTCAGCAAGGCTTTGCCGCAACCAGGGCATCAACTCGGGCAGGGCTTGGATCAGCCCATGGGGTGGGTTAAAGACCACCAAACCCGTGCCGTTTAGCCGAAGGGGGGGGAAGCGGGGCCGGACCCACAATTCGGCAGCGATGGCTGGAACGGGGGTCGGCAGGCTTTCTGGCAGGCCCCTCAGGTCTGCGTGAAACGCTTCGACAGCCGCAGTGTCCTTGATGGGGTACCAAATCATATAAATACCTTGGGACCAGCGGCGAAGGGCGGCCCGCATGGTGCGAACCAGGATCCGGAATTCGTCGGTGCGCTCAAAAGGCGGGTCGATCAGGACCAAGCCCCGACGCTCCGGTGGTGGAACGTGGGCAATGAGGGTTTCATAGCCGTCTTTGGTCTCCACATGGACCCGAGGTTGTCTGCTCAGGGTCGCACGCAGGCTTTCGTTGTAGGCCGGATGTAATTCGGAAATCACCATGCGGTCTTGGGGGCGAATCAGGTGGTGAGTCAGGAGAGGGCTTCCCGGATACCGCTTCAAAGAAAACCCCGTTCCAGGGTCCTCGCTTCCATTCCTCATTGCGCCCCCACCGAGGATCTTGATGGCATCTAGATAGGCATGGGCGGATTCGGGTGCCACTCCGGGTGCCGCCTCGGCCTGGTTGAGCAACCGGAGGATTCCCTCCCGGGCTTCTCCTGTCCGCTCAACGCGGGGGTCGGACAGATCAAAAACGCCTTGCCCCCCATGGGTATCGATGACGACGAACGACTTGTCCTTGCGTTTCAAGTGGTTCAAGGCGATTGTAAGGCAACAGTGTTTCAGAACGTCAGCGAAATTACCTGCGTGATAGGCATGATCGTAATTCATACAAAACCCTTGGAAGACGGATTCGGCTGTAGCGCAGCGCGGTATGGTGGGTTCGCTGTCGTGGCGGACAAAGCCATGAACTTTACCATGCTCCAACGCAAGCGGGGAGGCTGCGGGAAGACGTTATGATAAATGATCCTAGGACAATGGCACCAGATTTCGCGTCTGCTGCTGGCAGACACATGGCCGATGTCTTGGCTGCGGGGGAGGATTTGGATGGGGCTGTGCAATCCGATCACCGGGAAACGGGTTTGACACCCGCCGAGCTGTGCGAACGGGCTGAGCGGGTCATCGCCCATCAGAGCCCGGTATATTTCGCCGCCCGACAGGGGCATGGGGACCCAAGTCGCTTACCCATTTTCCTGGTGGGTATGGCCAACCCAACGGCGAAACGTCTCCGGGCCATCCTGTCGGCCCATTCGCGCGTCCATGGAGCGCGGTCGCTGAATCTGTTTCCCGTTCTGTTGGATAGCCTGGAGGCCTTTGATCGTCAGGCCGGGCGCGACCGGACCTTCCCCGAAAGCCTGGACGTGGTTTCGGCCGGAGATTCCCTGAAGGTCGCCGGGTGGTTGTTGGGCCATTTGCAGAAGGAGGACCCGGGTGCCGACCATATCCTGGATGGCCGAGGACTGGACGCTGCCATGGTGGGATTGGTGCATCTGGTCTTTCCCAAGGCGGGCATGATCTTCTGTCGCGACGATACGGGTGTCGACAATCTGCCACCCGAATCGCGGCGTCTATGGGACAGCCAGAACACCCTGATGGACCATTGGAGGGCTGTGTTACCCGGTCGGGTGATTGAGGTAGACCGTGATTCCCTGCTCAAGGACCCTAAAAATGTGATTTTGGGTGTCCTCAATGCCCTCGGATTACAGCCGGAGGAGCGGGTGGCCCAGGCCATCACTGCAGCACCTGGCGATCCCTCTATCTTATCCCCCGGTGCGGCTGTGGGGACGGCTACGGCCCATATCCGGGCCGGTCGCCTGGATCAGGCTGCGACGGTTATGCGGGCGCTGCTGCGGCGTGTGCCCGAGCACCCTGCCGCACTCCACCTGCTGGGGGTGGTGGCGTTCCGGCAGGGGCATCCGGATCAGGCTGTGACTTTGATGCGCCAATCCCTTCATCTGTTAGGGGCCCCAATGCCCGATTGGGAGCACAATCTCGCCGTTGTGGAAAAGGCGCTGAGTGCGCGTGCCAAGGCCCCTGATCCGGCTGCTTCCTCTCCGGCGGTAAAGGCTTCCGACTCGGTTGCTCTCCCATCGGAAGATGGTGAGGCACTCTAAAATTTATAAGATTGGGAGTGAAATTGAGGCGGCTTGACTCAAGCGGATCCAGTTTCACTCCAGTCACCAGATGGTGACCAACGGAGAGAAGAGGGCCTTGCTGAGTTCGGGACAGTCTCCCCGAGTTGGCTGGCTGAGCCATATGAGGCTCGAAATCCTGCGAAAGATGGATGGAGAAGTGAGGTGAGGTGCTCAAATGCCTTTATACCCCGTTCTCACATTCAGACCAACGCGTCGGTCGATGCGAAAGATTTTCCCTGCTTTCTCTTGGATGACCTAGACTCTTGTCGCTCATGAACCAATTCTTATTGGGAGGGGGTGTGCCAGTCGGGCGCGCGATCTAAGGGGGCGGGGAACGGTCGTTTGGTGTCGTGCGTTGACGCATGGGACGGCAAGTTGGGGACGAGGGATATGAATGTTGTCGGATGGATAAAAGGGAGTATCATCCCGGATCGTGCGTCTTTTGACGCAGAGGTCAAACCATCATTGCGGATGGCGAAGCCGGAAAACGATTCTGTTTGTCTGTTTGCTGCCTCCGCTGCTGCCTCCGCTGTTGCCTCCATTGTGGCCTTTGGAGCTGCGAGCGTTGTCCTTGCCGGGCTGCTGCGGACACCGGACGCTTGGGCAATGCCCGCTGTCGACCAGACGCAGGGCGGGGAAGAAAGTCATCTTCGGGCCACCCCGACCGCGGTTCAAAATCCGGATCGCCTGCACGATGATCCAGTTCCTGCAACAGGCGTCGCGTCTCCTCGGGGGCCTTCTCTGGAGGGAGACACCTCGGCCATTCAACCCAGGCCTGTGGTTGAAGCCGATCCCACGGCCGACGCTGCTCCCAAAGCTCTGGCGGGTGCGGATGAGCTGTCGAACCTGTCAAAGGCAAAGCTGTCAGACCTCCTGTCCGAGCAGTTCTCCGACACACAGGAGGGGCGGTTCCTAAGGGCCTTTTATGCGGCTCGTCACTGGGTGCCCCAATGGGTCGCCAATGATGTCGTGGGGGGAGCGAATGGGTCTGTTGGCCTGACTCCTCGAGGTCATCGTCTGCTCGAGGCTTTGGATGGGGTCGCTGCCCAGGGTTTGGATAGTCAAGCCTATCGTCTTGGGGAAATTAGACGCCTTGTCGCGAAGGGAGACCTGACCTCGCTGGCTCAGGCGGAAATTCGATCCAGTGCAGCGGCGATGACACATCTGTTCGATCTGTTGCTGGGGCAGACCCGACGCTTCATGTCTTTCGACAAACGGTTGGCCCTTCTCGAAACAGAGGAGAGGCTGGACGGTGTGAATCTGTTGGCCAACGCGGGCGCCGCACCGGATGCTGCCGTGTTTTTTGCCGGTTTGGCGCCGGACACCGACCAATATGGTCGGTTGATTGCCGGGCTCGCGAATACTCGGGCGCAGATCGAAAAGGGAGCCGCCTGGGGGGACCCCATTCCGGTGGAAGGGCGCCCCTCGATCAAGCCGGGTGAGCGGGATGACCGTCTGCCGGCCCTCAGGAAACGGCTGCTGGCCACCGGGGATCTGGTGGGACCTGAGGTGGACTTCTTGGGCTATGACGCTCCCTTGATATTGGACCCTGTCACTGAGGGGGCCGTTCGGCAGTTCCAGGCCCGCCACGGTTTGGCGACGGATGGCGTTCCCGGAGCCAAGACCATTGCCCGCATGAATGTTTCTCCGCAAGAGTTGCGGTCTGCGGTCGAGGTTGCCCTAGAGCGGTGGCGCCTGCTGCCGAGAGATCTGGGAGGAGCCTATGTCTTGGTCAACGTGCCCCAATTCGAGCTGTTCGTTATGGAAGGACGGAGGGTGGCGCTGACCATGCCCGTGGCCGTTGGGCGGGAAGGTTTTGAGACTCCCCTGTTCAGCGACTCCATCAAATATATGGAATTCAACCCCTATTGGAATGTTCCCATTTCCATCGCCCAGAATGAGGTGATTCCAAAACAGGTAAATGATCCGGATTACCTTGCGAAGACGGGGTTTACGGTTGTGACCCGAACAGCCCAAAGGGACCCCGTTATTGACCATGCGACTGTGGATTGGAGCAAAATCGGCTCGGCGGCTCAAGGATATCGGTTGCGTCAAGAACCGGGGCCGAAGAATCCTTTGGGGACTGTGAAGTTCATGTTCCCCAACAAATATGCCGTCTATTTGCACGACACCAATAGTCGGTATGTTTTCAGTCGCTCCGACAGAGCCGTGAGCCATGGGTGCATTCGCGTGGGCGATCCGAAAGGCTTGGCGGATTACCTTTTGGCCAATAACGCGGGTTTGCCCTCAAAGGTGGCCGATGATTTTAAGGGAGCTTCTCCGCAGATTGTGCGCCTGAAGCGTTCGCTGTCCGTGCATCTGGCCTATATCACGGCATGGGGGCTGGAGGATGGATCGATTCGGTTCAGTCAGGACGTCTACGGCAAGGATCCGGTTTTGCGTCAGGCATTGCTCGACAGTGCCGTGATACCCCATGCCGATGCTGTCATGGCCGCTCGATAAAGGGATCCCCTTGAAATATCAAATTGGTTGAGCTTTTGTGTGGTGTTCCACCTATCCGAATTGGCATGACCCTGCCTTTTGCCATAATATCTTGTTGTTGCCTTCGCTTCTTCACCGGAGCAGAATCGTTTTGTCTGGTTGGTGGAACCAATGAAAGGACGTCAATCTTAGTGACGCGCCATACTTCAGACGGGGAGAGGGAGGGGATATGAGCAAGGAGGTTGCTATAGAAATCGCGCAATGCGCATTCCTGAGTCGGTTGGCTGCTTGCAGTAATGTGTCGGACTGTTGGGATGTGATGCGGGGGGAGTTCGAGGGACGAGGTATCCCCCATGTGTCCTATGGCGGGCTTTTTGCGCCCCATCATCGATCCGATGTCTCCAAGGAATCGGTCTATATGACCCATTTCAATGATGACTTCATTGGTCATTATGGAGCGGAGGATCATCTTCGCCATGATGTGGCGGTCCAATGGGCCTTTCGGTTCTCCACTCCCGTTTCGTGGCGGTCTTCTCGTTTGCTGAGTGCGCTGAATGAACGGCAGGCGCGGGTATTGCGTGATGGTGCTGAATTCGGCGTTCGCAATGGATTGAGTGTTCCCGTTCGTTTTGGGAGAGAATTGAGCCCAGGTGGTGTTTTTCTGGGGGCCACGGGTCTCAGTGACGGGGAATGGGAAGGCATTATTCGGGAACAGCAGGACTTACTGGTGGCCCTTTCCTTGACCTTCCATGAGGCGATGAGCCGTTTCCCTCTGTTTGCTGACCATATCAATCCCCACGATAAGGTCGTTCGCTTGACCCTGAGAGAGAGGGAGTGTCTGACTTGGGCCGCTCGCGGGTGCCAAGTGGGGGAGGTAGCCGACCGCCTTGGTGTGGCTGATCGGACGGCAGAGCATCATTTGGCTTCGGCCCGATCGAAGTTGCGGGCGCGGACGACGGCACAAGCCGTGGCCAGGGCACTCGCCATGGGGTTGCTTTATGACGGGGTTGACGGCTTCACTCCGGTGGACAGCATGTGGGAATCCGCAATTCCAACATTCTCCTGACCCCTATATGCTTCTTTCCATGATGCGGATCGCGATGCGAGCTCATCAAGACTGTACTCTCAGTCGTCCCATGATGACTCTAGAGGTCGCTTCGGCGGCCTCTTTTTTTTGGTCCTCCTCAGATTGGAATCCGGTTATTATGATTTCTTGCGCCACTTTGGCGCTATCCGTCTGGCGGTCGGTGAGCGAAGCTAGGCTGATATGCCGGTCAGAGCGATAAACGGCTAAGCGTTCTGGTGAATTCAGCGCGGAAGGGGCATTTTCCGTGAAGAGACGTTCATCGTCGCATCTGTTGAAAGGATAGGACGTGACCTTGGGTTGGAACGACGAGAAGGTGGAGCAGCTCAAGAAGCTGTGGGCGGAGGGCCTGACCACCGGTGAAATCGGCAAGGAACTGGGAGTCAGCAAGAATGCGGTGGTGGGCAAGGCCCATCGCCTGGGCTTGAAAGGGCGTCCCTCGCCCATTAAGCGAACGAAGAAGGAAGTGAAACCCGAGCCAAAAATCCGTTCCGTTGTTGACCTGTCGGCCCATACCTGCCGTTGGCCCATCGGAGACCCGCGGGAGCCGGGGTTTCATTTCTGTGGCAAGCCCTCCATTCCAGGTAAGCCCTATTGTTCCGAACATGCCTCCATCGCCTACGTCAGCTCCAACCGGTCGAGCAAGGATGAGGACGCGGCGTAGACGATGTTTTAACGGGGACACATGAAAACGGCGCCCCATTCAGAGGCGCCGTTTTCGTAAGGGGATTTGCTCTAAAGGTTGAAACCAAGGGGCGTTGGTTGAAACCCACGCCCCTTCTCTTGGGTTCAAACGCCAAGCGGGGTTTTCCGTGCCATAAGGCACTCTGGCCACTTGGCCGCTTCCAAGGAACGGTGAATCGAACCCATCGCTCCTTGGTATATGAGAGGCTATCCCTTTGTGGTTTCCTCGCAGGAGGCGATGATGGCCTCCATGTCCTCAATGCAGACCCCGCAACCGACACCCTGAAAATGATCGTAGATCTCGTCGGGAGTCCGCAGGTGTCGGGTGCGAACGGCTTCTTCTACCTTTTTTCTGGTCAATCCCCAACACTCGCAAATCTGTGACATCGGTGCATCCTTTTCCGTGGCTGATCGTCACGCCAGACTGTGAGGCGAAACAAAGGTCATGGGGGAGGTGAAAAACGCTATTGCAACTCACTATCATATGCAACTATAAACCATATGAAAAATGCGGAATAAGATTCCGTTTTCGAAAATCAGATTCTCAACGCAAAGGAGGGTCCGCATGTCAAGGCCAACAATTCAATCCACTCCCACGCCGTTCGACTCCGCAGATCGCCTGGTTGTTTCCCTGATTCGCCGTCGAGCTGCCGGGTGTGGCCTTTCGACCCTTGCCGCCTTAGTGGCAAAGGATGTCCCTCCGGGCACGGAAGAGGGGGTGGCAAAAGCGGTCTTCCCTTTGGTTGCCGCATTGGACGATGAACGGGGGCCTGAGGTTCAACTGCGGCCTGTTCCCTGTCGTCATATCGGTCCCGATGAACGGATCATTCTCCGGTTGCTATCGGTGCTACAGGCGGGAGATTTGGCCTCTGCCCACCCCTTTGCCGAGATATTGGTGCAGACTACGCGACGAGAGGCGCTGCTCTGCGCCGCAGAGCGTTTGGTCCAAGGCCTCACTCAGGCGGGCTTGCGCCTGATTCCCTCGGCACCCCCGCCGTCACCGATGGCGTGGTTTCCGACGGGAGTGAACGGCAGGATATAGGCAACAGCATGCCGGAAAAGAGAGTTTGAACAAAAGTTTGATGAAAACAAGAAAATAGAATCTTGATCTAGATCCTCATTCTAATCGTTTTGGTGTGATGGGAGAGTGAAATGCCGGCCCTTGGGATCTCGGGCATTTTCCCGCAAGATTCAGGACACATCCCTGACCCTTTGATCCCATCGGGTTGAAAGGAAGGAAGAACCGGGGCCTCAGGCCCCGGTGGGGTGCGGGGAAAAGCTCCGACGGGTTCCGTTTTTCAGGAGGGGAGAAGGGCAGGGCATCTATGGATCAATACAACCGAAGCAATCCGACCAGACGGCCTTGAATGCCCACCCGGTCCGGCCCGTAGATTTGAGTTTTGTAGCGGGTATTGGCCGGTTCCAGAGCGATGGAATCCTTCTTCCGACGTAAGCGCTTCAAAGTGGCCTCTTCGTTGTCGACCAGGGCGACGACGATGGTGCCGTTTTCCGCATTATCACAGCGCCGAATGATTGCCGTATCTCCGTCGAGAATTCCGGCTTCAACCATTGAATCCCCTTCGACGGTGAGGGCGAAATGATCACCGCCTGACACCAGTCCGGCAGGGACTTCCACGAAATTGGAGGGGTCTGTCAGGGCATTGATTGGCGTACCTGCAGCGATCTTTCCAAGAAGAGGGAGGGAAATGGCCTGTGCGGTCATGGCCTCGCTCACATGGGCAGCCGGCAAGCTGGGGACAAAGTTTCCGGTGATCACCTGCAGGTTCGGCTCCCGCTCCTTGCCCGCGAGCTCGGGGCGGGGGATGGGAGCAGGCATCCCGTCTTCATTGGCGACATCAAGGCCGGGTTCAGTCCCGTCGGTGGTCAAGTTTTCCGGTAGACGGATGACTTCCAGCGCCCGGGCCCGGTGGGGCAGGCGCCGCAGGAATCCCCGTTCCTCAAGCCCTTTGATCAACCGGTGAATGCCTGACTTGGATTTGAGCTCCAGAGCATCCTTCATTTCGTCGAAGGAGGGGGAGACGCCGTTTTCCCGAAGGCTTTTATCGATAAAGGTCAGCAGAAGAAATTGCTTACGCGTTAACATGGCCCAACACCCCCGCGCGCCACACCCAGTGCCGGGGCGCGCTCCAAAGTTCATCCACGGGACCGAAGGGGGATCCGACGAATCCAGGATTCATCCCAAAGCAACGGGAGAACCAAACGTGAATATCCGTTAAAGGTTCTACTTTAGTTCTTTTGGAGAATCAAGGCAGGAAGGGGGCGGGCTGTCATTTTGGCCAGGGTACACGACAGTGTCTCGTCCTTTTTAGGCGATTGCCCAAGCCCATTTTGGGGAAAATGCCCCGAAACCCTCCATTTCTTTTAAAAACAAGAACCGGGGTCTGGGGCCTCTCGGCCCCAGTGGGGGAGGGCCCGTCACTGTCGCATACACAGTGCGTTTTGGCCTAAAATGGCGCGCCGATCAGGGCGCGTGTAGCCATTCCTACGTCTGGTTGACGCATTAAATGCTCACCGATCAGGAAGCGCTGGGCGCCGACCCTGGCCATGCGGTTCAGATCGTTCCGGGTCCGCAGTCCGCTCTCGCTGACCAGGACGCGCCCTTTGGGCAGCCTACCGGCAAGACGTTCGGTGGTCGAGATATCGGTCACCAGGGTCTTGAGGTTTCGGTTGTTCACACCGATCAAAGGGGTTTTCAGGCAGGCGAGCGCCCGTTCCAGTTCCGTCTCGTCGTGGACCTCTGCAAGGACATCCATGCCCAATTCGATGGCCTTGGCTTCCATTTCGGCGGCCAGAGAGTCCTCCAGACAAGCAAGGATCAACAGAATACAATCTGCCCCCATGGCCCGGGCCTCGGTGATCTGCCAGGGGTCGATCATGAAATCCTTGCGCAGGATGGGCAGGGAGACGGCGGCCCTGGCTTGGGCCAGGAAGTCGGCGTGGCCCTGGAAATAGGGACCGTCTGTCAAGACGGAGAGGCAGCTGGCGCCCGCAGCCGCGTAGGCTTGGGCGAGGGTGGCTGGATCGAAATTGGGCCGGATCACACCCGCCGAAGGGCTGGCTTTTTTGATTTCGGCAATGAGCCCATAGCGTCCAGCGGCTACGGTGGTGGACAAGGCCTTGGCGAAGCCGCGGGGCGGCTCAGCGGTCTTGGCGTGGTCCAGTAGGGCGTTTTCCGGCTCGATGGCCTTGCGGCGGGCCACCTCCTCGGCGGTGGTGGCGCAGATCTTCTTGAGGATATCGTTCACGTTAGGGGTTCGCATTTTCATTGGTGATGGCCACCAGTTTGGCCAGGGTGGCCTTGGCGGCACCGGAATCGATGGCTTCCTGGGCAAGGGTCGCACCGCCTTCGAGGGTCGTGGCCTTGCTGGCGACGACCAGGGCAGCGGCGGTGTTGAGAACAACGATATCCCGGTAGGCTCCGGGTGCGCCGTCAAGCATGGCCCGGATGGCTTGGGCGTTTTCTTCAGGTGTGCCGCCCTTGAGGTCGTCGGGTTTGGCGCGGGGGAGGCCCGCGTCTTCCGGCGTGATGGTGAACTCATGAACCACGCCGCCCCGGAATTCCGCCACCATGGTTGGGCCCGTTGTCGTGATCTCATCCAGCCCGTCGGAGCCATGCACCACCCAAGCCCGTTCCGCACCCAGGCGGCCTAGAACCTCGGCCAAAGGCTCCACCCATTGGGCGGAGAATACACCCATCAGTTCCAGTTTGGCATTCGCTGGATTGGCCAGGGGACCAAGCAGGTTGAAGATCGTCCGGGTGGCCAATTCTCCTCGAACCGGGGCCACATACTTCATGGCACTATGGTGGCGTTGGGCGAACATGAAGCCGATTCCGGCTTCGGAGATGGCCTTCTCCACCTGGGCGAGGGGGGCGTCCAGATTCAGGCCCAGGGAGGCGAGTACATCGGCCGATCCACTTTTGGACGAAGCCGCGCGGTTGCCATGTTTGGCCACAGGCAACCCGCAGGCAGCGGTGACGATGGAGGCGCCGGTTGAAATGTTGAAGGTACCCGAGGCGTCTCCCCCCGTGCCGACGATGTCGATGGCCCCCTCCGGTGCCCGAATGCGGGCGGCTTTGGCGCGCATGATGCGGGCCGCAGCGGTGATCTCCTCCACCGTTTCCCCCCGTACCCGCAAGGCCATGAGGAAACCGCCGATCTGGGCGGGGGTGGCGTCGCCGGACATGATGGCCTCGAAGGCCCGGGTGGCGTCGGCTTCGGACAGGGGCCGCCCGGTGGCGGCCATGCCGATGAGCATCTTCATGTCGATCGCATCGGGCGAGGCGGTCATGGGGTGGTGGCTCCCTTGGTGAGGGTGAGGAAATTGCGCAACAGATCGTGGCCGCCCTGGGTCTCGATGCTTTCCGGATGGAACTGCACCCCCTGAATGGGCAGGGTCTTATGGCCGAGGCCCATGATCAGGCCATCGTCGGTCCAAGCAGTGACCTCGAGACAGTCGGGCAGATCGTCGCGTCGGACGATCAGCGAGTGGTAGCGGGTAGCCAGAAAGGGGGAGGGGAGACCTGCGAACACGCCTTTGCCCTCGTGGATCATCGGGCTGACCTTGCCGTGCATGGGAGCGGGACCCCGGGTCACGGTGCCGCCGAAGGATTGACCGATGGTCTGGTGGCCCAGGCAGACACCGAACAGGGGCAGGCGGGCGGTGGCGGCCTTGGCAACCAACTCCAGGCAGATACCCGCCTGATCGGGATCGCAGGGGCCAGGGGACAGGATGATCCCCTCAGGCTTCAGGGCCAGGGCATCGTCTGCGGTCAAGGCATCGTTGCGCCGCACCTCGACCTCGGCGCCCAGTTCTCCCAGGTAGTGCCATAGATTGTAGGTGAAGCTGTCGTAGTTATCGATCAGCAAGAACATTTACGTTACCCGGGTCTGGACAGTAAGGTGAGGTCACCGGCGACGGCGGTGGGCCGCAAGAGTGCCGGGCCGGGCGGATCGGGTCAAGCACGGCTTACGAACTCTCGCAAGGGAGGGTCCCCATTTTGGGGGTTCTCTTCTCAACCCGAGATTACTTATATGGGGTGCAAGATACAGATTTTTCTCACAAATAGGGAACCCTGGCCATGACTGCCCTTGGCAAGACAGGGCCGACTGTAGAGGCTCCGAAGGCCCAAAGTGCCACAGACGAAGTTGAACTGGCGATCACCGGTATGACCTGCGCATCCTGTTCCACGAGGTTGGAGCGGGTGTTGGGCAGGGTCTCCGGCGTCGAGACGTCCAGTGTCAATCTGGCGACAGAGAAGGCGCGGGTGAGGATCTCCGGCGGCTTGGGCCGGGCCGACGATCTGATTGCCGCAGTCAACAAGGCTGGATTTGGCGCGGAGCCCGTCACAGCAGACCGCCCGGCCCTTCAGGGCCACGATGCCCGGGGCGACCGGGCGGAAATGCTGCTTTTTACCCTCGCCGCTGTCCTGACCCTGCCCCTGATCTGGGACATGGTGGCCCATATGACCGGCCTGCCGGGGAGAATTTCCCCCCTATGGCAATTGGTGCTGGCTACGCCGGTCCAGTTCGTTGCCGGTGCCCGATTCTATCGGGGCGCCTGGGTGACTCTGAAGGCCGGGGCCGGCAACATGGATAGCTTGGTGGCGCTCGGTTCTTCGGCGGCTTACGGATTGTCGCTTTGGCGGGTGGCTCTGGGGGATCCGGCTGATGGCCTCTATTTCGAGGGGGCGGCTGTGGTTATCACTTTGGTAATGCTCGGCAAATGGCTGGAAGCCCGGGCCAAGGGGTCGGCGGCTTCGGCCATTCGTGCGCTCATGCGCCTGCGTCCCGACATTGCCCACCGCGAGGTCGAGGGAGTGGTCGAGGATGTGGCCGTGGACCGCCTCTCCCTTGGGGATGTGGTTCTGGTGCGTCCCGGCGAGAGTCTGCCCGTGGACGGCGATGTGGTCGAGGGCCGCACAGAGGTGGACGAAAGTTTGGTAACCGGCGAAAGCCTGCCCGTGACCCGGGAACCGGGAGACCGGGTGATCGGCGGCTCGGTCAACGCCGATGGCCTGATCCGGGTCCAGGTGACGGCGCTTGGCAAGGACGCCACCCTGTCCCGCATTATCCGCATGGTGGAGACCGCCCAAGCCAGCAAGGCGCCGGTCCAGTTGATGGTGGACAAAGTCGCTGCGGTTTTTGTGCCCGCCGTTGTGTTCTTGGCGGTGCTGGCCTTCCTCGGCTGGTGGTTGATCGGGGGAGAGATGGAAACAGCCATCGTTGCGGGGATATCCGTTCTGGTGGTGGCTTGCCCTTGCGCGCTCGGTCTGGCGACCCCGACGGCCATCATGGTGGGAACCGGTGTGGCCGCGCGTCTTGGCATCTTGGTGAAGGATGCCGCTGCCCTGGAGCAAGCCCACCATTGCACGACGATTGCCTTCGATAAAACCGGCACCCTGACCCAGGGGCGTCCTGCCGTCACGGGCGTTGTCCCGGCGGAAGGCGCACCAGGCGAGGACGGATTGCTTGCCCTGGCCGCTGCGGCGCAGGGGGGCAGTGGTCATCCCCTGGCCCATGCCCTGCGCTTCGCCGCAGAGGAACGGGAGTTGACGCTTCCGGCGTTCACCGACTTTCAATCCATTGCGGGCAAGGGCATCACCGCGCGTGTCGAGGGGCGATCCCTGGTGATTGGCAGTCGCCGCCTTTTGGACGAAGCCGGGATCGCTCTTGAGAGCCTGGAGGACGAGGCTGCGCGGATCGAGGGAGAGGGGGCCTCTGTGGTGTGGATGGGAGACGCCGGAACCAAAACGCTCCTCGGCCTCTTCGCCATCGCCGACCCCGTCCGTGCGTCTGCCAAGGCGGCTGTGGCCTCCCTGAAGGCCATGGGCGTGACGCCCGTGATGCTCACCGGTGATGCGGAGCGCGTTGCCAGAGCCGTGGCGGCCAAGGTCGGCATTGAGGATATCCGGGCCGAGGTCCTGCCCGACCACAAGGCCGATGCGGTTGCCACCCTGCGGAGTGAGGGGAAGGTCGTTGCCATGGTGGGCGATGGCGTGAACGATGCCCCCGCCTTGGCTGCTGCAGATGTGGGGATCGCCATGGGGACGGGAACGGATGTGGCCATGGAGACGGCGGGCATTACGTTGATGCGTGGCGATCCGGCCTTGCTTCCCTGGGCGCTGGGCCTGTCCAAGGCCACCCATGCGAAGATCCGTCAGAACCTCTTCTGGGCCTTCGTCTATAACACCATCGCTTTGCCGCTCGCGGCGCTCGGTCTGCTTAACCCAATGATCGCAGGGGCTGCCATGGCCATGTCCAGCGTCTCCGTGGTGGGCAGTTCCCTGCTGCTGCGCCGGTGGCGTCCCACCATGGATCCCTTGGGAGCGTCTGCAGGTGCTGAATAGGGGCCAAAATGCGGGACTTCTCGACCGCTTCGCTCTGTTCGTCTCCCGCCTTTCGCCCCGGGCGCTGCTCTTGCTCGCGGTGGGAACCCTGGTGGTGGGGGTGGTCCTGGGGGTGGTCCTGGGTCTTCAATTCGGTGGGACCGCGAGTCCTCCCACGGTGGTGGGCGACGATGGCCGGGATGCCGGTCCGATCGATCCCGGTTCGACGGTGGACTTGAAAGGTTACCCTGGACGCCCGGAGAATCCGAACCAGTACAGGCCGCCGCCCCTGCCGCGCCCGGGCCTGCCGCCGCCCCTCGACCCCATGCCGAAATCTCTGGCCCAGGACGATCCGCAGCAGGGGCATCCTCCCGATCTGGCCTCCGATCCTCTCTCTCCCCAAGCCATTACAGACGATGGGCCACCCGCCATCCGGGAGGACTCCGCTGTAGTTCAGGCCGCGGCCCTGCCCAAGGAGTTTCAGGATCTGTTACGCGGCGATGGCCCGGGCTACGTGATGGAAGAGAAGCTGCCGGAAGACACCTATATCCACGAACCGGAGAAAGCTGCTCCCGTTGCCCTACCCGAAGATCTGACCTTCCCTGAACCGGATCAGACCGTTGATGGCCCCCCCTGGAAGCGCTATGCCCTGGTCGTGCCGCCAACCAGTGGGCCGGTGGTCGCCGTGGTCATCGATGACATGGGGCTGGACCGCAAACGTACGGAGAAGGCCCGGGATTTACCGGGACCGCTGACCTTGGCTTACCTTGCTTATGCCCCGGATCTGGTCGATCAGATGCGGTCTGGGCGCCGCTCAGGGCACGAAATCTTGATGCATATGCCCATGGAGCCCTTGAACGGCAAGATCAACCCGGGACCGGACGCCCTGCGGGTGGGACTGAGCGACGCGGAGATCCTGGCCCGCCTACGCCGCAATTTGGATAAAGGCGCGGAGTTCGTTGGCATCAACAACCATATGGGCAGCCGATTCACCGCAGACACCCGGGGCATGTCCCTGGTTATGGGGGAGTTGAAGAAGCGGGGATTGCTCTGGCTGGATTCCATGACCGCAGCCAACTCCGTGGGGCTGCCGGTCGCCGCCATGGCGCAGGTACCCCGGGTTGGACGGAACGTCTTTTTGGATAATGTGCCGGAAAAGGACGCGGTTTTGCGCCAATTGGCAAAGCTGGAGGAGACCGCCAAGGCCCATGGGATGGCCGTCGGCATCGGTCACCCCAAGGATGCGACCATTGCTGCCTTGCGGGTCTGGCTCCCCAGCTTGAGGCGCAAGGGCATCACCCTGGTACCCATTTCCTCGCTGGTGAAAACCGGTGGGGGAACCCTGGTCGGTGGACTGTGAAGGGACCGACCCACTGCACTCTACAAAAGGGGAATCACTGATATGGCGAAGGTTTACAAGGTCGGTGGAATGACGTGCGGCGGCTGCGCCAGTTCCGTGGAAAAGGCTATCAAGGCCGTTCAGGCTGATGCGACGGTGTCCGTGGATCTCGCTACGGGAAACGTTACCGTAGACGGTCTGGATGATGATATCGCAGTCGAAAAGGCTGTCGACGACGCTGGGTTCGACTTTAACGGGGTGGCAGCCTAGGGTATTCCGAGGCCAAGTTGGGTCGCTTTGCGACCCAACTTGGCCTCGAAGATACTCAAAAACTTATCGAAGGAGAGGGAAACGGAGCCAGCTTGACTCAAGCTGATCCCGTTTCACACCTAGCCTCGCAGGATGCTCTTCCCGGCGTACACGGCGCAGGGACCCAGTTCTTCCTCGATGCGGATGAGCTGGTTGTACTTGGCCATGCGGTCGGAGCGGGACAGGGAGCCTGTCTTGATCTGGCCGCAGTTGGTCGCTACCGCGATGTCGGCGATGGTGGCATCCTCGGTCTCACCGGAGCGGTGAGACAGGACGGAGGTGTAGCCCGCGCGGTGGGCCATTTCAACGGCTTCCAGGGTCTCGGACAGGGATCCGATCTGGTTCACCTTGACCAGGATGGAATTGCAAATCCCGGCTTCGATGCCCCGGGACAGACGCTCGGGGTTGGTCACGAACAGGTCGTCGCCCACCAATTGGATCTTGCCGCCCAGTTCGTCGGTCAGAAGCTTCCAGCCGTCCCAATCGTCCTCGGCGCAGCCATCCTCGATAGAGAAAATGGGGTACTTGCCGCACAAATCGGCGTAGTACTTCACGATTCCCTCGGCGTCGAAAACTTTTCCTTCGCCCTTCAGGTTGTACTTGCCGTCCTTGAAGAACTCGGAAGACGCGGCGTCGAGGGCCAGCATGACGTCGTCGCCGGGCTTGTATCCGGCGACTTCGATGGCCTTCGTGATGAAGGACAGAGCTTCGTCGGCACTGCCCAAGTTCGGGGCAAAACCGCCCTCATCCCCGACATTGGTGTTGTGGCCCGCGTCCTTCAGTTGCTTCTTCAGGGCATGGAACACTTCGGAGCCCATGCGAATGCCATCGGCCACGGATCCGGCAGACACCGGAACGATCATGAATTCCTGAACGTCGATGGGGTTGTCGGCATGTTCACCGCCGTTGATGATGTTCATCATCGGCACCGGCAGGATGTGGGCGCGGGCGCCACCGATGTAGCGGTAAAGCGGCAGCTCGCATTCCTCGGCAGCGGCCTTGGCGCAGGCCAGGGAGACCCCGAGGATGGCGTTGGCCCCCAGGCGGGATTTGTTCGGGGTGCCGTCCAGGTCGATCATCACCTGGTCAAGGGTCATCTGATCGGTGGCATCCAGGCCGGACAGGGCGTTGTAGATCTCGCCATTGACGGCTTCAACGGCCTTCAGGACGCCCTTGCCCAGGAAGCGGCTTTTGTCGCCATCGCGCAGTTCGTGGGCTTCGTGAACGCCGGTCGATGCGCCCGAGGGCACGGCGGCGCGGCCAAAGGCGCCGCTGTCCAGCAGCACGTCCACTTCAACGGTGGGGTTGCCGCGTGAGTCCAGAATTTCGCGAGCGTGGATATCAATAATCTCGGCCACGATGGTCTCTCCTAGGTTAGATATAGAGAGGATGCTTCTTGGCGAAGGCATCCAGATCACGCATCAGCGCGATCAAGTCAGGCATGTCCCTCAGCGGGATCATGTTCGGACCATCGGACGGTGCGTTGTCCGGGTCCTCATGGGTTTCCATAAAAACGCCCGCCACGCCAACAGCCAGGGCGGCTCGGGCGATCACCGGGGCGAATTCCCGCTGCCCGCCGGAGGATCCCCCCTGGCCGCCGGGCTGCTGGACGGAATGGGTGGCATCAATGACGACGGGGCAACCGGTGTCCCGGGCCATGATGGGCAGGCCGCGCATGTCGGTCACCAGGGTGTTGTACCCGAAGGAGGATCCGCGCTCGGTCAGGACCACTCGGTCATTGCCACTTTCCAGCACCTTGGAGGCCACGTTCTTCATGTCCCAGGGGGCGAGGAACTGACCTTTTTTGATGTTGATCACCGCACCGGTCTCTGCGGCGGCGATCAACAGATCCGTTTGGCGGCAGAGGAATGCGGGAATCTGTAACACGTCCACAACCTTGGCCACGGGAAGGCATTGCTCCCGCTCATGGATGTCTGTGAGCACGGGGCAGCCCAGGCTGTCCTTGATCTCGGCGAAGACCGGCAGAGCCTTGTCCAGGCCCAGTCCGCGCCGACCGCCAAGACTGGTGCGGTTGGCCTTGTCGAAGGAGGTTTTGTAGATCAGCGGAACACCTGCCTCCCGGCACATCTCGACCAGGGCAGAGGCGGTTTCCAGGGCGTGGTCCCGGCTTTCCATCTGGCAGGGGCCGGCGATGAGGACGAAGGGCAGGTCCTGACCAAAGGTGACCTCGCCGACGGTGACATGGCGAGAAACGGGAGAGGGGGCCATGGATGGGGGTCCTCGTGATTGGGCGGCCCGGCGCCCGAGGACTCCCGCCCCCAGGCCGGGCCGGATGTCCTTAGACCAGACGGGATTGCGCGATGGCGGCCTGGATGAAGGAGGTGAACAGGGGGTGGGGGTTGAAGGGTTTGGATTTCAGCTCCGGATGGAACTGAACGCCAATGAACCAGGGATGGTCCGGAATTTCGACGATCTCCGGCAACACGCCATCCGGAGACAGGCCGGAGAACGCCAGCCCCGCTTCTTCCAACTGGTCCTTGTAGGCTACGTTGACTTCGTAGCGGTGCCGATGGCGCTCATGGATCACATCGGATCCGTAAATGTCGCGAACCTTGCTTAGGGCCTTCAGGTGGCATTCATAGGCGCCCAGGCGCATGGTTCCCCCCATGTCGTCATCAGCACTGCGGGAAACCCGCTGATTGCCCTTGACCCATTCGGTCATGACCCCGACCAACGGCACATCCGGCTTGCCGAATTCGCTGGAGCCGGCGCCGGGTAGGCCGCCCACATGGCGGGCATATTCGATCACGGCCATTTGCATGCCGAAGCAGATGCCGAAAAAGGGCACCTTGCGTTCCCGCGCAAAGCGAGCGGCTTTGATCTTGCCCTCGGATCCGCGCTCGCCGAACCCACCAGGTACGAGAATGCCGTTGACACCATCCAGGTAGTGAACCGCATCCTCGCGCTCGAAGATCTCGCTGTCGAGCCAAGTCAATTTGACTCGGACCGAATTGGCGATACCGCCGTGGACGAGGGCCTCGGCCAGGGATTTGTAACTGTCGATCAGGCTGGTGTACTTACCCACAACGGCGATCGTCACCTCGCCCTCCGGGTTGCGCACCCGGTTGACGATGTTGTGCCAGCGGCTGAGGTCCGGTTCTTGGGTCGACTCGAGATCGAAATACTTGCAGACCTGAACGTCCAGCCCCTGGGCATGGTAGCTGACAGGAACCTGATAGATGGTGTCCACGTCCAAAGCGGGGATGACCGCTTCCCGCCGCACATTACAGAACAGGGCGATCTTGTTGCGCTCGGCTTCGGGAATCGGACGGTCAGAGCGGCACATCAACAGGTCGGCCTGAATGCCGACGCTGAGCAATTCCTTCACCGAATGTTGGGTCGGCTTGGTTTTCAGCTCACCGGCGCTGGGGATATAGGGCAGCAGGGTCAGATGGATGATCATCGACTGCTCGGCGCCCATTTCGTTGCGCAACTGGCGAATGGCTTCCAGAAAAGGCAAGCTTTCGATGTCGCCCACGGTGCCACCGATCTCGCAGAGGATGAAGTCTTCTCCGTCCAGATCCTTGGTGGCGAATTCCTTGATGGCATCTGTCACATGGGGAATGACCTGGACGGTCTTGCCCAGATAATCGCCGCGCCGCTCCTTGGCGATGACGTCCGAATAGATTCGACCCGTGGTCACATTGTCGCTTCGGGTGGCGTGCACGCCTGTGAACCGTTCGTAGTGGCCCAGATCCAGGTCGGTCTCTGCCCCATCGTCGGTGACGAAGACCTCGCCGTGCTGAGTCGGGCTCATGGTGCCCGGATCCACATTGAGATAGGGATCGAGTTTGCGCAAACGAACCTTGAAGCCGCGCGCTTGCAAGCAGGCGCCCAAGGCCGCAGAGGCGAGGCCCTTGCCCAGAGAGGACACGACGCCGCCGGTGATGAAAATGAAACGAGTCATGGCCGTTTCGTGCCCACTTCTTAGAAGGAACAAATTAAAGGCGACCGCCGTTCCCTTTCCGGGATCGGCGGTCGGTACGCTAGAGGTGATCGCGTCCGTCCGACGCCCAAGCAAAACCTATTGCGAGACGGGGGCGCTTGGTTCCGCAGGTGGGGCGGGCTCAGCGTTCGGCGCGGCGGCGGGCTCGGAGCCCTCCGTCGGCGTGGCGGGAGCGGTGGCTCCGGGGATCGACGGATCGTCAAGGATAGTCGTCGTATCGCCCCGATCATGGGACGCAATAATGGCCAGAACCAGACTGGTTGTGAAGAAGGCTGCGGCCAGGATGCCCGTGGACTTGGTCAGCACGTTGCCGGCTTGGCGACCGGTCATGAAGCCTCCGCCTCCGCCGCCGCCACCGATTCCCAGGGCGCCGCCCTCGGACCGCTGAAGAAGGATCAGCGTGACCATCGCGATGGCGATGAGCAGATGGATGACGAGCAATACGGTAATCATGCTGTTCCAATGTCCCTAGGGACGTCCCCACGAAGCTGGGGAAACGCCCGTTCAAAGATGTCGATATGGACCGGGGCCTGGTGGAGAGTGACTCCGCCTCCCAATCCCTGGCGCCCTTTTAACGCTCCCCGATCCACTTGACCAGAGGGCAAGGCGAAAAAGGCGCGTTCGGGAATCAGTAAATGGGTTACGCCGAGGCTTCGGCGATGGCCCAGAAGTCTTCCGCCTTGAGGCTGGCGCCTCCGACCAGAGCTCCGTCCACATGGTCCAGGCCAAGCAGGTCCTTGGCATTGGAGGGCTTCACAGACCCGCCATAGAGGATGCGCATGGCCGCAGCCACATCGTTGCCCAAGGCCTTGGCGATTTCGTCGCGAATGGCGGCGTGAACCTTGGCGACATCGTCAACGGTGGGGGTTCGGCCCGTGCCAATGGCCCAAACCGGCTCATAGGCGACGACCACCTTGGCCGCGTCCGCGCCCTCGGGCATGGATCCAGCGATCTGCGACGCCACCACGTCAATGGTTTGGCCTGCGTCTTTCTGGGATTCGGTTTCCCCCACGCAGACCACTGCGACCAGATCAGCCGCCAGGGCGGCCTCGGCCTTGGCTTTGACGACGGCGTCTGTTTCGCCATGGTCGGCCCGGCGCTCGGAATGGCCGAGGATGACGAATTGACACCCTTGGTCGGCCAGCATGACCGGAGAAATGTCCCCTGTATGGGCTCCCTTCTCGGCCACATGGCAATCCTGGCCTCCTACGGCGACTCCCGACCCGGCCACCGCGCCAACGACGGTGGAGATCACCGTGAAGGGCGGGCAGATCAACATGTCAAAGCCGATTCCTCCGGCCTTGTTCACCCGTTGGGCGAGGTCCCGGGACAGGGCCTGGGCATCGGCTTTCAGGCCATTCATCTTCCAGTTTCCGGCGATCAGCGGGCGGCGGGTGGTCATGGAGCGATCTTCCCCTTCCTATGGGCGAACCATCCGGCCGCATGGGGCGGAGGACGCAGCGGGATATGGTCAAAAGAAACTGGCGCAGACACGTGAGGGTGACGGCACCAGGATAAGGAGGAGGGGAGGCCGCTCAACGGCAGGCTCCCCTGGAATGCCCGTAGTGGTACCACACCCCATTGGGGCCTGTCACGACCTGGGACATTAAGGCCTCATCATCCCCCAGGGGTTTGTGACCGGAAAGGGAAGGTCTTGAGCCGCCATCTGTTGCGCACTTGAGATTTCCGGTCGCCGATCCTTCATGTAGGTTGCGACCCTGGGCTGCCCTACTTATGATGCCCGCCCAATCAAAAACTGGTTCAGGAAAACGGGTTCCACATGCTCGACGCCCTCCGCAGAGGCTCCAAGTCCTGGCTCGCCAAGAGCCTTCTCATCCTTCTGGTTCTCAGCTTTGGTGTCTGGGGCGTGGCCGATTACCTTGTCACTGGTGGCGGCGCGCCCCCGGCTATCAAAGTCGGCGACCAGGAATTCGGCCAAGCCTATGTCCGCGAGCAGTTCAACCAAGACATGACTCGGTTGCGCCGCCAGGGCATGGACCTGAGCACCGAGCAGGCCATTTCCTTTGGCCTGTTGAGCCAGACGGTTCAAACTGTGGTGCAAGGGGCAGTCCTGGATGAAACCGGTAAGGCCCTGGGCCTGACCGTCACCGACGCCGGTCTGAAGGCCGAGATCCACAGTGACCCCTTGTTTCAGGGCGAAAACGGTGCGTTTGACAAAGACCGCTTGAGCCGGTTGCTCGCGGCAAATCAGCTGAGCGAATCGGCTTACATTGCCCTACGCCGTCGAGACATGGTGCGTCAGGCCCTGATCGGTCCCCTGTCCGAAGGCGCACAGGCGCCCGACGTGGCTGTCGATACCCTGGCCAAGTATGCTTCGGAACGACGGGTGGCTGACGTCCTGACCCTGGCAGCAGCAGCCTTGCCTGAGCCCACCGCCGTGCCCGAGGACAGTGCCCTCGAACAGATTTACAAAGACAACATCGGCACCTTTACCGCTCCGGAATACCGGACGTCCACGGCCTTGGTTCTGACCAAGGAGGGGGTGGCCAAGGGGTTGAAAATCGACCCTGCGGACATCAAGGAGTACTATGATACCCACCAGGAGGAGTTTACGACCGATCCGACTCGCACCGTAACCCAGGCTCTGTTCAAGGATGAAGCCACAGCAAATGCGGCCCTTGCTTTGGTTCGAGATGAAGGGTTGACCCTGGATGCTGCGGCCAAGGCCATGGGAACCAGTGGGGCCATCGAGATGGGGTCCATTGGCAAGTCCGACCTTCCGGCGCCCTTGCCTGATACCATCTTTGCCCAGGAGGTCGGTAAGCTCGGTGAGCCGGTCAATGGTCCTTTCGGTTGGCATCTGTTCCTGGTGACCGCCTCCTCTGAGGGGGGCGTCAAGCCGCTGAAGGAGGTTTCCGAACAGATCCGGGACAGGTTGGCGCAAGATAAGGCTCTCGATTCTCTCTATGCCCTGTCCGCTGAGGTGGAGGATAGTCTGGCCGGTGGGGCAAGCCTTGAGGAAGCCGCCCAACAGGTCGGCGTGGTGCCGCTGATCGTCACGGTCGACCAATCGGGCAAGGATCAGAGCGGCGTCGCCGTGAGCAATCTGCCCGATACACCGGAGTTCCTGACAGACCTGTTTGATCTGGCCGATGGCGAAATGGGGTTCATGACCGAATACGACTCCGGCTTTTTCATCCAGCGCCTGGACGCGGTGACCCCCAGTGCTCCCAAGCCCTTGGACGAGGTCAGGGACCAGGTCGTCGACCTGTGGAAGGAGGGCCAACGGGCCCAAGCTGCAAAGGAAAAGGTGGCGGCTTTGTTCCAGCGCGCCAAGGATGGGGAAAGCTTTGCCCTCCTGGATGAGGAAGAGCCGGCAGCCACCCTTCTGACGACGCCTCCCTTGACGCGCAGCGGTCAGGCCGACGGCAGCACGGCTTCTTCCGTTCCTGCCGATGTGGTGAAGGCCATGTTTGATGCGAAGAAGGGCGAACTGGTCCAGGTGGACTTGGGGGATGGGGCGTCCATCCTACGGGTGACGGATATTCACCAGCCCGCGCCGGAGGTTGCCGCAAGGGAGCGGGAGCAAGTCGCCCAGCGTCTGACCCAATCCTATGCCCAGGACCTGTACACCGACTATCTGGACACACTGGGGAAGAAAGTAGGCGTGACCGTGAACGAAGGCGTCGTGCTGGGTGCCGTGTCTAATGAAACCCAGCCCAAATAGAACCCCAGAGTGCACCGAGATTAAGTCGGGCCATTTCTTGGCCCGGAGGTACTCTGAAATTTATAACATCAGAATGAAACTGGGCCAGCTTGACTCAAGCTGATCCAGTTTCATTCTAAGCAAGCGGTCCTTTCCCATGCCGGACTTCAAACCCGCCTTCAACCAGGATTTCTCCGCAGCTTATGACGCGGGGAAGCCACAGGTGCTCCATATCCGTCTTGTGGCGGACCTGGAAACCCCCGTTTCAGCCATGCTCAAGCTGGCCGACGGGAAGGCCTATTCTTTCCTCCTCGATTCCGTGGAGGGAGGAAAGACCCGGGGGCGTTATTCCCTCATCGGCATCAAGCCAGACATTCTTTGGCGGGCGCGGGGCACCAGGGCGGAGATCAACCGCTCTATCGCGACGGGGGCGGATGCCTTCGTCGCGGACGGCGAAACCCTGGACTCCCTGCGCCGTCTGGTGGATGAGAGCAAAATCGACCTGCCACCGGAATTGAAACCCATGTCGGCCATGGTGGCGGGTTATCTGGGATATGACGCAGTGCGTTTGGCCGAGCCGAGGGTGCCAGATACCAATCCGGATCCCATTGACGTTCCCGATGGCATTTTCATGCGGCCGACGATTATGGTGATTTTCGACAATGTGGAACACCAGGCGACTGTGGTGACTCCCGTGCGGCCGGTGCAGGGGCAGGACGCCAAGGGCGCCTACGAGGCTGCGCAGCGCCGCCTCGCCGACGTCATGGCCGACTTCCAGCGGACACTGCCCTATCGCTGGGAAGCGAGCCGGGTCACCCAGGCCGATCCCACGCCCCAGGCCTTGATGACCCAGGACGAATACGGGGCCATGGTCTCGAAGGCCAAGGAGTACATCCTGGCTGGGGATATCTTTCAAGTGGTGCTGTCCCAGCGTTTTTCCGTGCCCTTCAAGCTACCACCCTTTGCGCTCTATCGGTCCCTGCGACGCACCAATCCGTCCCCTTTCATGTTCTACCTGAATCTCGGAGACTTTCAGTTGGTTGGCGCAAGCCCTGAGATCCTGGTGCGGCTGCGCGATGGAGAGGTCACCATCCGCCCCATCGCCGGAACCCGCCGCCGGGGGGCGACGACGGAAGAGGATAAGCTCCTGTCTGAGGATCTTCTGTCCGACCCCAAGGAATTGGCCGAACATCTGATGTTGTTGGACCTGGGCCGCAACGATGTGGGACGAGTGTCGAAGGTAGGAACGGTGACCGTCACCGAAGGGCAGAAGATGTTCGTGGAGCTTTACAGCCACGTCATGCATATCGTTTCCAATGTGACGGGCGAGCTGGACCCGAAATGCGATGCCATTGATGCCCTGCTGGCAGGTTTTCCGGCCGGTACCGTCTCTGGTGCGCCCAAGGTTCGGGCCATGGAGGTCATCGACGAGTTGGAGAACATCCGCAGGGGATTCTATGCGGGGACGGTTGGTTATTTCGCTGCAGACGGCTCTATGGACACCTGTATTTCCCTCCGCACTTGTCTCGTGAAGGACGGGGTGATGCATGTGCAGGCGGGTGCGGGCATTGTCGCCGACAGCGACCCCGTGAAAGAGCACGAAGAGTGCATCAACAAGGCCAAGGCCCTGATGCGCGCCGCCGAGGAAGCCGTGCGCTACGCAGGGGGGTGAGGAAACTGACGGGGTTCAGGTTCCTGAAGTATCTTCGAGGCCAACTTGGCCGCGAAGATACTCTAAAATTTATTGAATGAAAGGGAAACGGTTTTCGTCATTGATGAATTGCCGATGTCAGCGAAGCCAGTGCTTCCTGGAACATCACATCGGTCAGCCGCCCTGTATTTTGATTATAGCGGGAACAGTGATAGCTCTCCCCCAGTATCAGTCCGTTCGGCAGGCGATGCAGAGCGCCATGGGCAAAGGGATAATCCTTCAGCTTCAGCCCAAGGGTGCGCAGGATCGCCTCGTGGGAGATGCGGCCCAGCGCCAGAAGCCCCTTGAGGTTTGGCATGGCGGCCATTTCGTCCACCAGGAAGGGTCGACAGGTCTTCTGTTCCTGCGGTGTGGGCTTGTTTTGGGGGGGGACGCAGCGAACGGCATTTGTGATCCGCACGTCAAGCAGCTCCAATCCGTCATCCGGGCGTTTGTCGAAGGCGCCACGAGACAGACCCAGGTCGGATAACGTTGCGTAGAGCAAATCTCCCGCAAAATCTCCAGTGAAGGGGCGGCCCGTGCGATTGGCTCCCCGGACACCAGGTGCCAAGCCGACGACTAGTAGACGGGCCGTGAGCGGGCCGAAGGGCGGAACCGGCGCGTTATGCCAATCGGGATGTTCGGAGCGTAGGCCCAGCAGGTACTCGCGCAGGCGAGGACACAGGGCGCAATCGCGCCCTGGTCCTTCGAAGGTCTTTGTGGTCATGGATATGGTCTTCCGCCGTCTTTATGGCCAGCTTTACGGGAGGTAATCCTCGGGGTTGGACCCATCGTCTTCCTCGTCGTCTTCCTGCTGCCGGTTGGCAGGGGGGGCATCCCGATGCATCGGCGCCCGGGCGATGGAGGCCTCCAGGTCCAGAAGCTCAATGAAGCTGTCTGCTTGGCGACGCAGCTCGTCGGCAACCATTGGGGGTTGTGATTTTACCGTGCTGACTACGGTCACTCGCAAACCCTTGCGTTGAACGGCTTCCACAAGCCGACGGAAATCGCCGTCGCCAGAGAAGAGAACGATATGGTCAAGACAGGGGGCCATTTCCATCACATCAATGGCCAGTTCAATGTCCATATTGCCCTTGATTTTGCGGCGGCCTGTCGCATCGGTGAATTCCTTGGTCGGTTTGGTGACCATGGTGTAGCCGTTGTAATCGAGCCAGTCGACAAGGGGGCGGATCGGTGAGTATTCTTGGTCTTCGACCAGCGCCGTGTAATAGAACGCCCGAATGAGGCGGCCCTTCGCGGCAAAAAGTTCCAGTAGCCGTTTATAGTCAATATCAAAACCGAGAGACCGGGCGGCGGCGTACAAATTCGACCCATCGATGAATAGGCCGATTCGCTCCTGTGGGTAAAAGATCATAGGATCCTCGCGTGAATACGATGTGGAATTATCGATTTTGGAAAGTAGACCGACCGAAAATGCTCAGCGACCATTCCATGCATGTAAGTAGGCCTTTCAAAACCCGTTCGCAAGACGTTCCCGGAATAGGAGTCAAAAAGTGATCTTCATTGCCTTGGGGGCAAACCTTCCCGGTCCAGCAGGAACCCCGCAGGAGACCTTGAGTCTTGCGTTGTCCGAATTGGACAGAGAGGGGGTGTCCATTCTATCTCTGTCTCGCTGGTATCGATCCACACCCGTACCGAAGTCGGATCAACCGGACTTCATCAACGGGGTTGCCCAAGTGAAAACGGAGCTTGCTCCAGATGGTTTGCTGGCAACCCTGCATCGAGTGGAACGTCGCCTCGGTCGAGTGCGCTCCGTTCCCAATGCCGCCCGTTGCGTTGATTTGGATTTGATTGATTACGGTGGGTTGGTCATGGAGGGGCCGCCCATTCTGCCCCATCCCCGGGCTGCGGAACGTCTGTTCGTGCTCGAGCCCCTGCGGGACCTTGCCCCGAATTGGCGGCATCCGGTGATGGGATTGTCTGTAACCGATCTGGTCGCAGGGCTTGCGCCGGATCCGGGATTGATCGCTCTTGAGGGGGAGGAAGGCAAGGGGGGCGACGTCGTCCCAGGTCAGGGAGATCTGTGATATCGGCCGCATGATTGTCCGGTTGCATCCCTATGAACAAGTCTATATATATGCCGGTCCCTGGACAGTTTATGCTGCCCGGCGGGTTTGTGGTGATCCGATGTATCTGTTTGGCCCAGCCACACTGTCTGGAGTGGCCGAAGCAATGCCCGGTCGGACGCCGTACCAACGTTCTGACGCGACGCGTTCGCGCCGAACATCCCGAACTAAATCGACCGCCCGTTCTTTTGGAGGCTGCTCATGGCCCGCGTTACCGTCGAGGATTGCGTCCTCAAAATCCCCAACCGCTTTGACTTGGTTCTGGTGGCTGGCCAGCGGGCCAGGGACGTGGCTTCGGGCGCGGTTCTCAGCGTAGACCGAGACAATGACAAGAACCCTGTTGTTGCTCTGCGTGAGATCGCCGATGAAACCGTCGACCTGGATGAGCTGCGGGAAGCTCTCGTCCAGGGACTACAGAAACATGTGGAGATCGACGAGCCAGAGGAAGACGAGTTCGATGCCCTTGGCTTGGATAGAGAGTTGAGCCGCGGTGTTTCGGGTGGCAACGAAGCCGAGGAAGTTCGTGCTGACGCTCTGACCGTTCACCATCAGGACGTGTCCGACGAAGACCTGGACGCGGCCATGGCCGCTCTCGGCCTGAGTGTGCTTGAAGGGGATCGGGACGAGTCCAAAGAAGACGACTCTATCAACGGGGAAGGCAATGAGCCCTTCGCTGGGGAAAGTGACGAGTCCTCTGAAGAGGATTGAGGCGTTGGTTTCACTGGATGGGGGAGGGCGTTTTCTACCGATCCCCCCCATCCGAATCCTGGGGCTGCGCGAGGGAAACCCTCCGTCCGTAGGGGGCATTGGTCAATGCAGGGGCGATCGCGCGCCTTTATAACTTTCCGCGTTAACGCTGGTTTCGCATCTCCGTCCCGTTTTCCTGGCGGAGTCGTTCTGGTCTGGTGTTCGGGAGAGATCTGCCTGATTCCCCACATTGGTCGGGGTCTTCGTCCATGATGCGGCAGTTCGAGTTGGTCGAACGGGTCAAGGCCTATGATCCGAACGCGGATGAAGAGCAGCTGAATCGGGCCTATGTCTATGCCATGAAAATGCACGGCTCGCAGTTGCGGGCCTCTGGCGACCCGTATTTTTCCCATCCCATTGACGTTGCTGGAATTCTGACGCGATACAAGCTTGATTGCGCGTCCATCGTGACCGCCCTGTTACACGATACCATTGAAGATACGGACGCCACGCTTGACGAGGTGCGCAGGTTGTTCGGGACGGAGGTGGCGCGACTGGTGGACGGGGTGACCAAACTCACCCGCATTCAGATCTCCTCTGACAATGCCAAACAGGCGGAGAACTTCCGCAAGTTGCTGCTCGCCATGAGCGAGGATATCCGCGTTCTCTTGGTCAAACTGGCAGATCGCCTGCACAACATGCGCACGCTCCACTTCATCAAGAAGGAAGAGAAGCGCAAGCGTATCGCCCAAGAGACCATGGATATTTACGCGCCTCTGGCTGAACGCATCGGCATGGCGGAGATCAAGACAGAACTGGAAGACTTGGCCTTCCGCGAGCTGCATGGGGATGCCAAGGAAAGTATAGAAGCGCGGTTGACCTTCCTGCGGGAGCAGGGTGGGTCGCTGGTGCCGAAGATTATTGAGGAATTGCGCGATACGCTGAAGGCCAATGGCCTGGACGCCGAGGTGACGGGGCGGGAAAAAAGCCCCTATTCCATCTGGTGTAAGATGCAACGCAAGAATGTCTCCTTCGAGCAGTTGTCCGACATCATGGCGTTTCGCGTGACCGTGGGGACTCTGGAACGCTGTTACCAGGCATTGGGGATTATCCACGGGGCCTATCCCATGGTGCCCGACCGCTTCAAGGATTACATCTCCACACCGAAGCGCAATGGCTATCAGTCCATTCATACGGCAGTGATCGGTCCGCAGCGCTTGCGGATTGAGATTCAGATACGCACGGCTGAAATGCATTCCGTCGCGGAACTGGGGGTCGCGGCCCATTGGTCCTACAAGCAGGGCACGCCTTCGATGGAGGGGCGGCAATACCGGTGGATTCGTGAACTTCTGGAGATCCTTGAACATACCGCTTCGCCCGAGGAGTTCCTGGAGCACACCAAGCTGGAAATGTTCGCCGATCAGGTGTTCTGTTTTACCCCAAAGGGTGATTTGATTGGCTTGCCCAGTGGGGCGACTCCCGTCGACTTTGCCTACAACGTCCATACGGAGGTGGGAGATCGGTGCGTTTCGGCCAAGGTGAACGGTCGTCTGGTGCCCCTGCGAACGGTGTTGCGCAACGGGGATCAGGTGGAGATCGCCACCTCCAAGGCCCAGACCCCGTCGCCGGAGTGGGAGCGATTCGTCGTCACGGGCAAGGCCCGGGCTCAGATCCGCAAGTTCGTTCGCTCCCAGCATCGTGACCAATACCTGAGCCTGGGACGCCAGCTTCTGGAGCGGACCTTCAAGGAGCAGGGGTACCAACTCACGGACAAGGGGTTGGAAGGAGTCCTGAAGAAGTACCGTCTGAATGCGGTCGAGGATCTGATCGTCGAGGTGGGCGCCACGCATTTGACCGCCAAAGAGGTGATGCAGGCGGTCTATCCGGGTATTAAAATGCTGCCCAAGCTGGCCAATGCCCTGAGCTTTGGCCGCAACCGGAAGAAAACCAAGGCCGAGGCCGAACCCCATTTGCGTATTCGGGGGATGATTCCGGGCATGGCGATGCATTTCGCCAAATGTTGCCACCCCCTGCCCGGGGACCGTATCGTTGGCATTGTGACCACCGGAAAGGGGATCACGATCCACACCATTGATTGCGACCAATTGGAAACCTTTTCCAACGAGCCGGAGCGATGGTTGGATCTGGGGTGGGATCACGAGACTGTGGGGACGGCTCATGTCGGGCGGATCACGGTCGTGGTTTCCAATGAACCGGGAAGTTTGGGGGCTTTGACCACGGTCATTGCTCAAAATCTAGGAAATATCACCAATCTGAAGATTACAAACCGGCAGCAGGACTTCTTCGATATGCTGGTCGATGTCGAAGTCCAAGATGTCCGTCATTTGACGAACATCATCGCCGCCTTACGGGCCAATGCGGCCATCAACTACGTGGAGCGGGCGAAGCACTAAGCTGATGTTGTTTGATCGACGCGAAAAGCCCTCTTTTCTTGCTAGGGTTCGGGGCTTCGTTCTGCCTCGCGCCGGATGGCGCCGTTCTGCCCAGTATATTGGGCACCGCGTGGCTCGCCTGCCGGGAACACCGGCTTCTATCGCCATGGGATTTGCCTGCGGGGCTGCGGCATCCATCACACCCTTGGTGGGGTTTCACTTCCTTTTGGCGGCATTTCTGGCGTGGGTTATGCGGGGAAACCTCATCGCCTCTGCTATTGGCACGGTGGTGGGAAATCCCTGGACTTTTCCTTTTATCTGGGTGGCGACCTTTGAGGTTGGCGCCCGATTGATGGGGCATGACGTGAATAGCGATGCAGTGAATTTTTCGCTGTTCTTCCATGCCTTATGGACATCTGTTACCCATCTAAAGCTACGGCTCTTCACCGAACAGGTGCTGCCAGTTTGGTTGCCCATGATGGTTGGATCTTTACCCTTGGGGGTTCTGGTTTGGGTGATCAGCTATTGGCCCGTCAAACGGGCCGTGGCAGGCTATCAGCATGCCCGGGTCGTTCGGCGCCACCGTAAGGCAGTGAAAGCCGAGCTTGGTCGGCACCATCAGGGGGAGAAGGCAGGCGAAGATCAGCCAGGGCCTGAGGCTTCGTCCACCGCTGATGGGGGGAGTCCCTTGCCTCCGGCTCCGCCGACAGCCATGAGGATGTCTGCTGAAGAAGAGACGCACGGAGGGGGGGCGTCTTCCTTGGGATCCGCCTTGGCTGAGCCACCCCCCATTCATCGGTCCTGATGGGGTTTCTTTCCACGGTTTTGCCGTAATTTCCTTCTACCCCCCTTAGGGCGGAATGAGGAAAACTGTATCGCGGTTTTCTGTCTCATTCCCTCCTAACCATATAATTTAGATCACGTTTATGAAATTCGGTCGATCAGACCTAAGGTCGTCGGGATCTAGAGTGTTCAAACTTAAAGGACTTGGCCATGAGCGGCGACCTTCGGCTTGGCGTGAACATTGATCATGTGGCAACCATTCGCAATGCGCGGGGGGGGCTCCACCCCGATCCCCTGCGCGCCGCCCAGGTTGCCGCCGCTGCCGGAGCCGACGGCATCACGGCCCATCTTCGGGAGGATCGGCGCCATATCGATGACCGGGACATTGCACGGCTGCGGGCTGAAATCGACCTGCCCCTGAATCTGGAAATGGCCGCAACGGAGGAGATGTTGGCCATTGCCCTGCGCCACAAGCCCCATGCCGCCTGCATTGTCCCGGAAAAGCGCGAAGAACGCACTACCGAGGGGGGGCTGGACGCGAAGGGTGGTTTCGATAAATTGCTTCCCTTCGTGACACGGTTGGGTGAGGCGGGGATCCGGGTTTCCCTGTTTATAGAACCCGATTTGACTCAGCTTGATGCGGCGAAAGCCTTGGGCGCGCCGGTGGTTGAACTGCATACCGGAGCTTATTGCGACACTCCGGCCGGTCCCGGGCGGCTGGCTCAGTTGGAGCACGTCCGGACCGCTGCTGCCCATGCCGAGACCCTCGGCCTCGAATGCCACGCGGGTCACGGTCTCACTTTTGACACTGTGGAACCGGTGGCGGCGATCCTCACGATCAAGGAATTGAACATCGGTCATTTCCTGATTGGAGAAGCCATTTTCAGTGGTCTCGAGGCGGCGATCTTGCGGATGCGCTTGCTGATGGGCGAAGCGCGGGCAGCGTCCAAGCGGTAGCGAACCTTGGGTTGGATGTCCGAAGCTGTCGGGTGAAACCTTGACAAAGGGTGACCCGGCGGGCTTCATCTCTGGCGCCCTGGAAAGCCGCTCTGGCTTGGGCAACTGATCTCAATTGATAATGCGAAAGATGAGTTCATGATGAAGAAAAAGAACACCACCGGCGGTTTCGGAGATACGGTCCGTACGGTCGTTTTCGCCATTCTTATCGCCATTGTGATCCGAACTTTCGCCTATGAGCCCTTTCGTATCCCCTCTGGCTCCATGATTCCGACCCTGTTGATCGGCGATTATCTTTTTGTTTCAAAATTCTCCTATGGATATTCCCGTTATTCTTTTCCCTTCGGCGTGGTTCCCGTTGAGGGGCGCATCCTTGGGGATGCGCCCCAGCGAGGAGATGTGGTGGTCTTCAAAAAGCCCGGGGATACGTCGCTGGATTTTATCAAGCGCGTGGTAGGTCTACCGGGTGATCGTATCCAGATGATCAATGGTCGGCTCCACATTAACGGCAAAGTGCTCGATCGGGAGCGTGTGGAAGACTACGTCAGCCGTGAGGAAAATGGGGGGGTCAAGCGCGTGACCCAATATATCGAGACCCTGCCCAATGGCGTGAAGCACCCCATCCTGGAAGGGCAGGGGGACCAGGATATATTGGACAACACGCGAGAGTTCCATGTGCCCGAAGGTCACTATTTCATGATGGGGGACAACCGGGATAATAGCGATGACAGCCGGGCATCTGTAGGCTTCGTGCCGTTTGAAAACATGGTTGGCCGGGCCGAATTCATCTTCTTCTCCCACGATGGATCCGCCGCTATTTGGGAGGTCTGGAAGTGGCCCTCCGCCATCCGATGGGACCGCTTCTTCCATCCGATCGATTAAAAGAGGTCATCCCCATGGTCGATGACCACACCCAAGTGTTGGAGCGAATCCTGAACCACCGCTTCTCCGACCGGACTCTGCCCGGTCGGGCTTTGACCCACCGGTCCGTTGAGGGGGCGCCCAGTTATGAGCGCCTGGAGTTCCTGGGCGACCGGGTGCTTGGCCTTGCTGTGGCCGAGATGCTCTACACTCAATTTCCGGACGAGGATGAGGGTGCCATGGCCCGACGCCATGCCCATTTGGTGCGTCAGGATACGGTGGCACGGGTGGCTTTGTCGGTGGGGTTAGGCGCCCTGATGGAGCTGTCAAAGGGGGAAGAGGACCTGGGCGGCCAATCCAATCCCAGCTTGTTGTGCGACGTTTGCGAATCCGTTCTGGGTGCGCTCTATCTGGATGCGGGGCACGATAAGGCCCAGGCTTTTGTCCGGAGCCATTGGGCTGCGCTGATCGATGAGGATCCCACCCCACCCAAGGACGCGAAGACCGCCCTGCAGGAATGGGCCCAAGGCCGTGGGTTGCCCCTTCCCAGCTACGAGATTACGGGGCGCGAGGGACCCGCCCACAAACCCCTGTTCACGGTGACCGTCACTGTGAAGGGGGAAGAGCCGGAGTCCGCCTGTGGGGCCTCTAAACGCGTTGCCGAGCAAGCCGCAGCAGAAACGCTTCTGGCACGGCTTAAAGCGGAATGAGGAAACCTGGGTATCGATTTTCACTGTAAACGACAGGGGGTATTTTCCCGTCACGGAGCTTTGCCCCGTCCCCCACTGGGGCCGAAAGGCCCCAGACCCCGGACGTTGATTGGCCGAGAGGTCAGACCCTAAGTTCTTATTTTTAAAAGGAAAATGGGGGTTTGGGCAATCGCCCAAAAAATATAAGACACAGTCGTGTACCGTGACCGGTTTTCCTCATTCCGCTCTAACCCTATGATCTAGGAGCAAGAAATAATGGCTCCTTGGTTTCGGTCGGAACTGTCCCAGTCGGGTGTTACCTGGATTTCGGGTCCCATGGACTCCTCTTCCGGTGCTCTCTTCTCCCCGTGGTTGGGTGGCGGATCTCCTCGCTTTATGTGGCTCGTCTCGATGTTCTCTCCGATTTCCGTGAGGAAACACTTGTCCATTTGCCCGGCATAGATCAAAAACGGGTTATGACCGATACCCATGACGATGACGGGCAGACCGTCCCCCATTCCGATCCCAATGATATCGCTTCGACCTGCGGGTTCGTCGCTGTCATTGGCGCCCCCAACGCTGGCAAAAGCACCCTGGTGAACCAGCTGGTGGGAGCCAAGGTGACCATTGTGTCCCACAAGGTGCAGACCACACGGACCAGGGTCCGGGGCATCGCCATGGTCGGACAGGCCCAGGTGGTCTTCATCGACACCCCAGGTATCTTCGAGCCGCGCAAGCGCTTTGATCGGGCCATGGTTGCCGCCGCCTGGGAAGGTGCCCTGGAGGCCGATTTGGTTCTGCTGGTCGTTGATGCGCAGAAGGGCATGACGGGCGACGTAACCCGGATCGTCGACAAGTTGAAGGACAGCGGGCGCAAGGCGATTTTGGCGCTGAACAAGGTGGATGCCATTGAGCGCCCGACCCTGCTTGCCCTTGCTGCCCAGTTTAACGAGGCCATGGAGTTTCAGCGAATCTTCATGATTTCCGCCCTGAAGGGGCACGGCTGCGACGATATCCTCTCCTACCTTGGGGAGGTGGCGCCCAAGGGGCCCTGGATGTTCCCCGAAGACGAGATCTCCGACCTGCCCCAACGCCTGCTGGCCTCGGAGATTACCCGGGAGAAGATTTTCATCCAGCTCCACGAGGAGCTGCCCTATTCGGTGGCGGTGGTGACTGATTCGTGGACGGAACGCGCCGACGGGTCGGTGCGGGTGGACCAGACGATCCTGGTACAAAGGGAAAGCCAGCGGCCCATCGTCCTGGGTAAGGGTGGATCCCGGGTGAAGGCTTTGGGGCGTGCGGCCCGCGAGGATCTGTCCGAGATTCTTGAGCGCCCCGTTCACCTGTTCCTCCATGTGAAGGTCAATGATCGGCTATGGGATGACCGGGACCAGTACACGGAATGGGGTCTTGACTTCGATGCCTAAGGGAAGGCTCTATCCATGACGGGGAGCAACGGGCATGGCCTGGGCGTTTGGGGAATGCTACTGCTGTGGGCGGGCGTGGCCCAGGTGGGGCTGATCTCCAGTCGCTATCGGGCGCGTTTGCCTGAATGGGCCGTGGCCCTGGCCGTTTTCGGCGGGATTCTCTGCACGGTCCTGGGGTTGGCCCTTCTCCTGTTTTAAGCGCCCTTTATCCCTCCCTGGGAGAGTGTCGTGATCGAATGGAACGACCGCGCCATCGTGCTCTCGGCCCGCCCCCAAGGGGAGGATGCGGTGGTGGCCTCCCTGCTGACGACGGACCATGGCCGCCATGGAGGTGTGGTGCGGGGCGGGCAGGGGCGTAGGCTGCGTGCCACCCTGGAGCCGGGCACCCTGGTTCAGGCCCATTGGAAAGCCCGGCTGGAGGATCATTTGGGCACCCTGACCTTGGAGCCCTTGGCCGGGGTGGCGGGATTGGTTCTGTCAGACCGGGATCGGTTGGCGGCGCTTGCGTCCTCCTGCGCCCTGGCCGAGGTCGTTCTGCCCGACCGGGCTCCCCATCCGGAGGTCTTCGATGGCCTTCTTCTTCTGCTGGACAGTTTGGCCCATGGGGATGATCACCTGGACTGGGCCGGAGCCCTGGCCCGATGGGAACTGGCGTTGCTCGCCGCCGTTGGGTTCGGTCTGGACCTGACCCAATGCGCTGTCACGGGGGTGACGGAGGGCCTGACTCATGTCTCGCCCCGCAGCGGACGGGCGGTCTGTCGCGAGGCTGCCGGTCCCTGGTTGTCCCGGTTGCTTCCCATGCCTGCCTTCTTGCTGGAGCCTGAGGGTCGTCCCCAGACCGGGGAAGAGGTGACACAGGCGCTGGCGCTGACGGGGCACTTCCTGGAGGTCAGTCCCCTACTACCACCGGGCAAGAGGCTCCCCTTGGCCCGGAGAAGGCTGGTTGATCGCTTGGCCCGCTGGGCTCTCGGGTCTTGAACCGGAATATTTTTAATACGCTGAACCGGTTCCCACTTCGGCTGAAAGTGCGCTATATCTCGCGATGGGCAGGGCTTTGTCCCCGCCCATTTTGTGTGACGACTGGCCCCCCTACTGACCTCCAAGGACCCGACCCGCATGAGCAAGAAAGGCGCCGCACCCGAGCCGAGGGAGATTCTTGAGGCTCCCCTGACGGAAGCCCTCTCCGAGCGCTATTTGGCCTATGCCCTGTCGACCATCGTGTCCCGCTCCCTGCCGGATGTGCGCGACGGCTTGAAGCCGGTACACCGTCGCGTGCTCTATGCCATGCGGTTGCTCAAGCTGGATCCGGGCTCGGGCTTCAAGAAATGTGCCCGGGTCGTCGGCGATGTTATCGGTAAGTACCACCCCCATGGGGATTCCTCCGTCTACGACGCCATGGTTCGCTTGGCCCAGGAATTCGCCGTGCGCTATCCGCTGGTGGAGGGCCAAGGCAACTTCGGTAATATCGACGGCGATAACGCCGCCGCTATGCGGTACACGGAAGCCCGGTTGACCGAGGTGGCCGCCGCCCTGATGGAAGGGTTGGATGAGGACGCCGTTGACTTCCGAGAGACCTACGATGGGGAGGAAAACGAACCCATCGTCATGCCTTCTGCCTTTCCAAACTTGCTGGCCAACGGCTCATCGGGCATTGCCGTGGGCATGGCCACCAATATTCCGCCCCACAATGTGGCCGAGCTTTGCGACGCCCTGCTGCATATGATCAAAAAGCCAGAATGCGAGCCCGATTCCCTGATGGAATTCGTGAAGGGCCCAGACTTCCCCACCGGTGGCCTGCTCGCTGAAAGCCCGGAAACCATCCGCGAAGCCTACCGCACGGGGCGGGGGTCCATGCGGGTGCGGGCGACCTGGGAGAAGGAAAACCTCAGCCACGGCCTTTACCATATTGTGGTTACCGAGATCCCCTATCAGGTCCAGAAGGCCAAGCTGGTCGAACGGATTGCCGACCTGATCAACAGCCGCAAATTGCCCATCCTGGCCGATGTCCGGGACGAGTCCACTGAAGATATCCGTTTGGTGTTGGAGCCCCGTAACCGCTCCGTCGATCCGGAAACGCTGATGGAGCAAATGTTCCGGCTGACGGATCTGGAAAACCGATTCAGCCTGAACATGAATGTGCTGGACGGGCAGGGGATCCCGGGGGTCATGGGGTTGAAGGCGGTTTTGCAAGCCTTCCTGAACCACCGTATGGAGGTTTTAGAGCGCCGCTCCCGCCACCGTCTGGCCAAGATCGACCACCGCTTGGAAGTGCTGAGCGGCTATATCATTGCCTTTCTGAACCTGGACGAAGTGATCCGCATCATCCGCGAGGAGGACGAGCCCAAACCCTCTTTGATGGCGGCCTTCGAGCTGTCCGACGTCCAGGCCGAAGCCATCCTCAATATGCGCCTGCGATCTCTGCGCAGACTCGAAGAGATGGAGCTGCGCAAGGAACACGAGGGCCTGTCCGCAGAGAAGGCAGACCTGGAGGCTTTGCTGGAAGACGAGGGGCTCCGTTGGACGTCCATTGGGACCCAGATCAAGGGGATCCGCAAAGCCTTCGGCCCGAATACGTCGCTTGGCGCACGCCGCACCGCCCTGGGGGATGCGCCCTCGGCCATGGTGGTGCCTATCGAAGCCTTGATGGAGCGGGAGCCGATTACGGTGCTGCTTTCCCGGAAAGGGTGGATCCGGGCCGTGAAGGGGCATCAGGAAGCTGGGGAGGACACCAAGTTCAAGGACGATGATTCCCTACGTTTGGCCCTTCATGCCCAGACCACGGACAAGCTGGTGATTTTCGATACGACGGGGCGCTTCTTCACCCTGGCTGCCGATCGTCCGCCCCGGGGGAGGGGCTTCGGCGAACCCCTGCGTCTGATGATCGACATGGCACCGGACGCCGATATCGTTGAACTGATGGTGCACGATCCGGAGCGGACCCTCATTCTATCCTCCAACGTGGGGCGGGGCTTCCAGATCGAGGAAAAGGATGTGGTAGCCCAGACCAAGGTGGGCAAGCAGATCTTGACCCTTGGCGAAGGGGAAAGGGCCGCCCTGGTGCGGGTTGTGAAGGGGGATCATGTGGCTGTGGTGGGCGAGAACCGCAAGCTCTTGGTCTTCCCCTTGGAGCAGCTTCCGTCCATGAGCCGTGGTAAGGGGGTCTTTATCCAGAAGTACAAGGATGGCGGGATCGCCGACCTGAAGACCTTCAAGCTGGAAGAGGGCTTGACCTGGAAATCCGGCGAGCGCACCCGGACGGAGACCGATCTGTCACCGTGGTTGGGTGATCGGGCCGGGCAGGGGCGGTTGCCGCCCCAGGGGTTTCCCCGGACCAACAGCTTTGGGGAGTAGACCCTGGGGTCGTCCAGGGGGGGGCTACCAATCCGGCGGAAATTCCTCGAATTGGGGGACATCATCATTGATGGTGTCCCAGGCAGGTTTGGACCCAACGAAAATGTGAGCCTGCAGGGTGATCCCTTGGTCTTGGTTCAGGGTGCCGAGGGTCACGCCATGGACACGGCCATCCACAACCCCGCAAAGGGTTGAGCCGCAGACCCGGCAGAACCGTTTCCCCGAGTTTCCATCGGCCGGAAAGGTGGTCAGCAACTCTTCCCCTTGGATCCAGGAGAAGTCACCGGGGTCAACCTCGGCGTAGGCGTTTCCTTGGGCGCTGAAGGCCTTCCGGCAGCGGGAGCAATGGCAGATCCGCGGACGGTGGAGGGCGCCCTCAATTTTATATTTTACGCCGCCGCAAAAACATTCCCCAGTGTATGCCATGGATTCCCACTCTCTTTCGTTCTGCCTCGTATGACGCGGGAAGAGTAGGAGAGTAAAGCCCGGGCGTCATCCCCCTTTGGCCTCCCTTCCATTGGGTTTCCAATGTGCAATTGCGAGTCGTTATCATTTTTGGCAAGCTTCGCGATGGTCGAATGACGACCGTTGAGGGGCCGTCGGTCCCATTCCCCCAAGAAGGAGACGCAGATGGCCCGCTTGCTCAAATCCATTGGTGTCACACCCAATGCCATGACGCCCCCCCACCTCCGTGGTGTGCGACAGGGAGACGATCGATGGAAGGACCTGACACGTCGGGGGAATGCGGCCTTTGAGGCCGAGAAACTCGATCAGGCGGAAATCCTCTATCAAGAGGCCTTGGCCGAAGCAGAGGCCTTCTTCGGTGACTTTATCAGGGGCCAGGGACCTGCCGGGGTGGATGCCGCTCCCATGTTGATTGTATCCACGGGCAATCTCGCAGAGTTGGCGATACGGTCCGGCGCGCTCGAGCAGGCGGGTATCCTCGTCTTAGCCCTGTGTTGGCGCTTGGAGGGGGTTCTGGGCGATCAGACCCTTGCTAGACCGATCCGTGAGGCCTGCTTCACCCATTCCCGATACGCGCTGGTCCAAGCCATGGAGAAATTGCCCCGGGTCGGCTGGGCAGCCGACGCCGTGCAGCGGGAAGTGGAGCGCTTTCAAGCGGTTGCCCTAGGCTATTTGGGTGAAGCTGGGGCGGGGGAATGTCTCCATTGACCTTATAGAGCGGAATGAGGAAGAGGGGGCGTGGGTTTCCGTCACAGTACACGACAGGGGTGTTTTCCCGTCACGGGGCTTTGCCCCGTCCCCCACTGGGGCCGAAAGGCCCCAGACCCCAGGCTGTTATTTTTAAAAGAAAATGGGGGTTTGGGCTATCGCCCAAAAAACACGAGACACTGTCGTGTACTGTGGATCAGATCTAGTTTCATCTTGATCTACCCTCGGGAAACCGGCAATCCCTGAACGAATCTGATCTTTTTTGATGGCGACCTCTGAAGGCTGGCCGAAAACGCCATATGCGTCAGGATATTCCTGCACAACTTGACTTGTGGGGGATTGTTGCCACCTCTAAGAATTGTGTTCTTGGGTCTGGACCAGTTCAACTTACCACATCATCTCATGAGGCACGAGTTAAGCTCATATCTCTGTGATTGCGTTGAAATGAAGCAGATCTTTGTCGCAACATACCCGGCCTTATGATTGCAGGTGTTCAATCAATGTAAGGTGTGCCTAGAAGACGAGTGGTTGCTAGATTCATAAAAGTTTCCTTTGTTTGAATGTAGATTTAGTACATGATGTATTTTATTTGATTGTGAGAATAATATTTTAATATAAAAATAATTAAATTGTGGATTTTCATATTGTTTTTCATTTCTGAAATAAAAAAAATCGTTGGCGTTTTTTGTTCTTGTATTCATTTTGATGTAGGGAAGTGAGAGTAACTGTGTCTTTCATGAAGAATACAATGCAATACAACCTCTCGAAAATAGGGTATAATAGTACTCTATTATCGACTAAAAATGGCTTTCTGTCTTGAAATCTATCTCTGGGGGAGGTGACGAATGGGTCATCTTGGGGTTGTTATTCACGCTATCCAAAGGGGATTCACGGTTTCCTTGCCCCTGATCTTCATTGGTGTTGTGGCAATTTGTCTTAGAAACGTTCCATCCGCTGCTTTCCAGAATTGGGCCATGGATTGGTCGAATGGGTATTGGATTCAGGTCTGCGACTTTTTTATCCAATCGACTTACGAGATTGTCTCTCTGACCGTGCTCTGTGGGATATCCATCATGCTTGCCCTCGCGCTCAGCGAGCGCAGTAGTTCTTTTGCCGCGATGAGTACGATCATTGCCATCGCAGTCTTCATCATGGTCTCTAAAATCTTTTTTGGCGGTCTTTTTTCAGCCTTCCCTATGGAGGTCGGCCTTCCTCTGTCCATTGTTATCCCGGTCATCACAACATATGTATTTCGACTGATAGCAATGATCCCTCCCTTGCGTATAGCGCAATCTTCGGTTGGGTTTTCGCCGACATCCTTTGATCTTTTCACCTTTTTTCCTGCGGTTTGCGTCACGCTGCTTATTTTTGGTGGGGGCGTCTATGCCCTGTGGGAATTCGTTGATTTCTCGGTCTCAGATCTTATCCAAGATGCGGCGTTTCACATATTTGTGAAGGAAGATCAGCCCTTACTCGGCGCGCTGCTCCTTGTTCTCGCCTCTCAATGTCTGTGGCTTCTTGGCATTCACGGCCCCGCCGTTCTGTTTTTGGTGCGCGAAGGCTTCCTCTATCCGATGGGGGAGGAAAACGCCATGGCCGTCCAGCTGGGCGGTGAACCCCTGAATATCATCACTAACCAATTTGTGAATGCTTTTTCCCATATGGGGGGGGCGGGATCAACGCTCGCTCTGATTATCGCTATACTGTGGAAAAGCAAAGATCAGGGTACACGCAATCTGTGTTTGTTTGCTCTTGTGACTGCGATCTTCAACGTGAATGGTTTGCTTATTTTCGGAATTCCGATTGCCTATAATCCAATTTACGCCATCCCTTTTATCTTGGTGCCGATCGTTGAACTACTGATTGCCTACGGGGCAACGGCCCTGGACTTGGTTCCACGAACTGTTGTCCCCGTCCCTTGGTCTATGCCCCCATTTTTGAGTGGATACTTGGCAACGGGGTCAGTTTCTGGGACGGTGTTACAGGTGGTCAACCTTGGCATCGGACTCGCCCTTTATCTCCCCTTCTTGAGTATCTCGGAACGGGTGAACGGTAAGCGCATTCAAGCGGCCTTAAAAGCCTTGAATAGTCGGGCGGAGTGCGTTGTGCCTCCGGAAGAATGGAAGAAATGCCTCCATAGTCCGGGTATGGAGGGTCATGTGGCTCGTATTCTGGCCGATGAACTGAGTATACCACCAAAGGGTATCAACCCACTGGGTCTGGTCTATCAGCCCCAAGTGGATATCCGTACCAACACTGTCATGGGAGTGGAGGCCCTTCTCCGCTGGAAGAGTCTGGTTTTTGGCGTGATCCCCCCGCCGACGATCATTGCTCTGTCGGAGGACACCGGTATGGTTAGCGATCTGGGGTACCGGATCTTCGATCAGGCCTGTTCCGACTTTGCCATATGGATCCGTGCAGGGGTGCCCGATTGCTTCACGATGTCGATCAACATTTCCCCGAGGCAATTGACCACACCGGACCTGGCCGAGCGGATCCTTGATGTCCTGCGAACCCATGGGATTCCACCAAATCGCATTGAAGTGGAAATTACGGAGTCCGTGGTCATTGCATCAACGGAAATCGAATATAGAAACATCCAGGTCCTTCACAGTAGCGGAATTCACCTCGTCATCGATGACTTTGGTATGGGCTATACCTCACTGCGGTACCTCAATGAGCTTCCGATCAATAAAATAAAGATCGATAAATCCTTGACGCAAAATATGGAGGCTTCGGCCAACCGCCATATCGTAACCAGTATTGTGTCTTTGTCTTCCTCCATTGGCACAAATGTTGTGGTGGAAGGTATAGAGGACGCCGATCAGTTGTCGGTTATGACAGACCTGGGATGCCACACGTTCCAAGGATATTATTTCAGCAGACCACTGGCGAGTGAAGATGCCCTGTCCTTCATTCTCCATTTTAAGGAAGAAGTCGTGGCGTTTGAGGGTCGGTGAGAGATGACCGGGTTGCCGTAAAAAAAACGCCCCGGCGTGGGGATTGCCGGGGCGTTTTATTGCATTAGAGTACCCTGAGATGAAATTGGGCCACTTCTTGGCCCAATTTGGCCTCGAAGGCACTCTAGCTGAAGATCACACTCGGTAGCCATGTGGCAATTTCAGGGAACAGGGCCACAAGACCCAGTCCCAGAAGTTGGATGAGGATGAAGGGGAAGACACCCTTGTAGATATGCATGGTCTTCACCTCCGGCGGGGCAACGCCACGGAGGTAGAACAGGGCGAAACCAAAGGGTGGAGTCAGGAAGGAGGTCTGTAGGTTCATGGCAATCATCACACCCAGCCAGACCGGGTCCAAGTCCATCTTCAACAGGATCGGTCCGACAATGGGCACGACAACATAAACGATTTCAATGAAGTCCAGGAAGAAGCCCAGGAAGAACATCACTCCCATGACCACGAGCATGGCGCCTAAGGCTCCACCAGGCAGGTTGGTCAGGAACTCGTGGACCATTTCCTCGCCACCCAATCCCCGGAAGACCAGGGAGAAGAGGCCTGCGCCAACGATGATCACAAAGACCATGGAGGAAATGTTCATGGTCGATCGGCTGACCTCCGTCAGAACGCCCGAGATATAGACTCGCTTTAGGGCGACCACCAGCCCATAGAACACCGCCAGCAAGGCAAGGGTTGCCACGATGATGGCAACCATGTCGCCTGTTCCAATCTCGTCCCGGGCGACGCGCAGGTCGAAGGTCCGCACCATGATCAAGGCGACGAGCAAGCCCAGGCCTGCCACATAAATAGGCTTGGGAGACGTCCCTTCCTGCCGCATGCCTGCGAGCAGAAGGGCGCCAACGGCTCCCACTGCGGCCGCTTCTGTGGGGGTGGCGACGCCAGTCAGGATCGAGCCGAGGACGGCAACGATCAGTACCACCGGCGGGATCAGGGCATGGGCGATGCGTGACCACATTTCCCCCTTGGACTCGACCTCTTCCATCTCGATGGCCGGTGAGGTGTGGGGGCGCAGCCAAGCGGTCAAGGCCAGATAGGCCATATAGAGCACGACCAGCATCAGGCCAGGGATCAGGGCGCCTGCGAAGAGGTCGCCGACACTGACCGGATCCGGCGACCAGTTGCCAAGTGCCCGTTGGGCATCGGAATAGGCGTTGGAGATCTGGTCACCCAGAAGAACCAGCACGATGGAAGGGGGAATGATCTGCCCCAGGGTGCCCGAGGCGCAGATGGCGCCACAGGAAACGGCAGGGTCATAGCCCCGACGCAACATGGTTGGCAGGGACAGCAGCCCCATGGTCACCACGGTGGCGCCGACGATGCCGGTTGAGGCCGCAAGCAGGGCGCCCACCAGACAGACCGAAAGGCCCAGGCCGCCTCGGAGAGAGCCGAACATGCGGCCCATACTGTCCAACAGTTCCTCGGCCACCTTCGAGCGCTCCAGCATCACGCCCATGAAGACGAACAGGGGGACGGCGATCAGCACCTCGTTGGTCATGGTGCCGAAGATGCGTTGGGGCATGGCGCTGAGGAATGCGATGTCGAAGATGCCGACGCCATATCCAACCAAGCCAAACAGCAGGGCCGATCCACCCAGGGTGAAGGCGACGGGGAAGCCCGCGAGCAAAAAGCCGCAGGTGGCAGCGAACATGGCCAGGGCGTAGGCTTCCTTGGCGAACATGCTCATGGGGCCTGCTCCTTGTGGGTCTCAAACAGGTCGCCGCGTCCGCTCAGGACCAGCAGGGATCGGGCGATGATGGATAGGGCCTGCAGGATCAACAGGACCGCGAAAAGCGGGATGACAGATTTCAACAGGAAGATGGCTTGGATTCCACTGGTCTCCTTTGAGCCCTCGTGGACCGCCCAGGAGTTGACCACATAGCCCCAAGATACGTCGATGATCAGGATGGAAAAGGGGATGAGGAAGAAAATCGCCCCCAGTAGGTCGATCCGCGCCTGCTTCCGTTGGCCCGCCTCCCGGTAGAAGACGTCGACTCGCACATGGCCATCCATCAGCAAGGTATAGCCAGCGCCCACCATGAACAGCAAGGCGTGCATGTAGGTGATGGATTCCTGCATCCAGATGAAGCTGATGCCATAGACATAACGCATCATCACAACGGCGAACTGGACCAGAACCATGGCAATGGCCAGCCAGGCGATGGCTTTGCCGGTCACCATACTGAACCCGTCGATCAGACGGGAAAGGCGATAGAGAAAGGTCACTTTATCCTCCCGACGCGGCCCCCAATTGGGCCGGGCCTTTTCCACGAAGGGGCCGGACGCTCGATCAACCCACCTTAAATCGGACTCGATTTAAGGTGGGTAATTTGATCTAGATTCAACAGGTTGAGCATCGAGTGGGCCGGAAAACCGGCTCCCACTTTTCCGCTCGATGCTCTGTCCCTGTCCGGGGAGCACGCGGAAAGGGAAAACGGCACGTTCCCAACAGAGAACGCGCCGCTTTGAGCGGTTTAGTACTTGAACGGTAGGGTGCGCGCGTTCAGGTAGGCCTGATCGGCGATCTTGCCCCAACCAACGGCCTTGTCACGGAAGGCGATGAAGTTCTCCAAGATCTTGCCGGTAGCGGCGTTCTCGGTTCCCACTTCCCGGACCACCTCACCGGAGATCTTGCCGATCTCGGCCATGATGTCATTTGAGAACTTGCGGAGCTGCACGCCATGGTCGTCGATCAGGGTTTTGAGGGCGTCGCCGTTATGGGCGTTGAACTCGGCCAAGCCGTAGTCGTTCTCGGCTGTGCAGGCCGCTTCGACGATGGCCTTATCCTCGTCGGACAGACTATTCCATAAGTCCATGTTCACGCCGCAGGACAGGCTGGTGCCGGGCTCATGGAAGCCGGGATAATAGTAGTACTTTGCGACCTTGTAGAAACCGAAAGCCAAGTCGTTCCAGGGGCCAACCCATTCTGTGGCGTCAATGGCGCCGGACTGCAAGGCCGGGAAGATCTCGCCACCGGGGAGGGACACTGCAGCGGCGCCCATACGGCGCAAGACTTCGCCGCCCAGGCCAGGCATGCGGATCTTGAGGCCCTTGTAGTCTTCCAGGCTGTTGATTTCCTTGTTGAACCACCCACCCATCTGAACGCCGGTGTTGCTGACCAGGAAGGGTTTGATCTTGAAGCCCGCAGACAACTCGTCCCACAACTGCTGGCCACCGGCATGGTGGATCCAGGCACTCATCTCGGTGGAGGTCAGGCCGAAGGGCACCGCAGCGAAAAAATTGAAGGCCTTGGACTTGCCCTGCCAGTAGTATTCGGCCCCGTGGTACATCTCGGCGGTGCCACTGGAGACGGCGTCGAAGGCCTCGAAGGCGGGAACCAGTTCACCGGCGGCGAAGACCTTCACGGTCAGGCGGCCGTTGGTCATCTTGGTGATGCGTTGGGCGACGCGCTCGGCGGAGGTGCCCAGGCCCGGGAAGTTTTTCGGCCAAGTGGTCACCATCTTCAGTTCCCGGACGTCCTGGGCGATGGCGGGCGTGGGGAAGCTGGATGCGGTGGCCGCGGCCGCAACGGCTCCGGTCGCCGCAGCGCCGGTCAGGAAATCTCTACGTTTCATGATTTATTCGTCTCCCTGGACTTGGACGGTTTCACCCGGTTTGCCCCGCCCCCTTTTTTGCAAAGATTTGGCGGACGCGGTTTAGTGCGGAGAGCGACAACGAGGGATCGTTCCGCTCTTTTCACTCAAACAAAATAGCGTTCGACAGGTGGCGAGTGAATGGAATTCAACGCAGGATGAACGCATGACCGACTATATAGAGCCTTTCCGCCCGGTGACAATGCGATAAGCCAATGAATTCAGATCAAAAGATGAGTGTGAACGGCAAGATCGCATTGCCGCACCGCACCCTAAGGGTTTGGAAAAGACGCTGTCTCTTCTAAGTCCGAAAGATCAAGGGGGGCCCAGCCTTGTTTGCCAAAGATGTCCAGGGGGCGGTACCGAGATTTATAGGCCATCTTTGGGCTTTCTGGGATCCAATAACCCAGATAGACGTGGTCCTGCTCTCGACGCAAAACTTCCTCTACCATCCAAAGGATCATCCAGGACCCTAGGCCCCGGTTTCCGGACAAGGTTGTGTCGAAGAAAGAATAGACGGCAGACAGGCCATCGGCGAGATGGTCCAAGAGGCAGGCGGCTACCAGCGTTCCCCTCGGATCGCGAAATTCAACAATCGAGGTGGTGATCGGGCTGTCTTCGACCATCGAGCGGTAGTCGAAGAAGCCCATGAGGGCCATGTCACTGTCCCCGTGGCGGGCCTGCTGGTACTGGGAGAACAAGTGAAACTGTTCGACTGTGGCCCGGGCTTGGACGAAGGTGGCGGTCAGATCTCTATTGGCCTTGCTTTGGCGGCGAAAGCTTTTCGTCCAATTGAATTCCCGGGCACGGATCCGCACGGGGATACAGGCGTTGCAGCCGGGGCAAACAGGGGCGTAAGCGATGGTGTGACTGCGTCGAAAACCGGCCCGGGACAGGGTTTCGTGCAAGGCTTCTGCTTCGGCGCCCGCCAGATCTGTCACCACTTTTCGTTCCAGCCGCCCCTCTAAATAGGGGCAAGGCATGGGAGCCGTGGTGAAAAAGAAGTTGGGACGATGTATCGGTCCCTGGTCCATCAGCATCTATCCATAAGTCTGCGGAGATCCGAGTTTGACGGCTAAGTCTCGCACAACAAGCGTTGGCATATACAGTCGGGTGAAGGCCGCGCGCGACCGAAACCTGTCATCTATCCGCCTAATTATTTATGCACCTGCCCACAGTTTAGCCTGGGCCTCCGTCTGTCGAAAGGGGATTGAGCGGTGGGTGGCATTCGTTTGTCTCTTTTTTGTTGTCTAAGGCATCTCAAAGGTCAGGCTAAGCGGTTGACAACGACTGTTCCAGCCAGGAAATCGTGGACACATCGCCGCTGATCGTTGAACAGGGCGACCAATACGACCAGCCAACCGGTTGCTCCGCCTAGGATGTAAAATGCCATGGCGTTCACGAGGGCCTGCCAGAAAGTGGGGGGTGAACCGTTTTCGGACAAGACACGCATACCCATTACGCGTTGACCGATGGTGGCTGAGGCAGGTCCCGAGACGGTCAAGGTGTGGTAGGCTATTGGCAGGATTCCCAGGGCAGGGCCGATCAGAAACCAAAGCAAGCCGAGGCTAAGGGCGGTCATCATGAACAGAATGATCAGAGCTGGAATGAACAGCCCACCGACGCAGATGATGTCGATGCCGAAGGCGACAACCCGTTTGAAAAGGAGTCCATCGTAAAAGGCCGGCTCCGTCAAGGGGTCAGGAACCCTTGCCCCGCGGGGAGGGGAGGGAGGTGGTGCGTCTGGGGTGACCATGGAGTTGCCTTTTTTACAGTTGGTCCGTGCGCGGGACATCCAGGATGGACGGCATCCGACCTCCTGCTCCGCCGGGAGCTGTTCCTTCGCTGGTTCCGCCATTCGCCCCGGGAGTGCCATTTTCTCCACTTGCAGGGAAGAGGTTCCGGTCGCGCAGCAGTGTTATGGTGATACGTCGATTCTCCTCATTGGTCGGATCTTTGGGCAGGAGGGGGTCGGTCGAGGCCTTACCTTCCACCCGGTCGATTCGATTGTCGCCAATTCCCATGGTGCTCAGGACGCGACGGCTGGCCAGAGCGCGATCTGCGGAAAGCTCCCAGTTGCCGTAGCCGCTGGGGTCGACAAAGGGGGTGGCGTCCGTATGTCCGGCGATGGAAATTTTATTGGGCAGATCGGCGATGGCCTTAGCCACCAGGGACAGGATTTGGCGGGTATGCTTAAGGACCCGGCTGGACCCGGAAGGGAACATGGACAAACCGTCCTGATCGACCAGCTGGATTCGCAGACCTTCCGGTGTGTTGTCGATGAGAAGGCTGTCGGCCATCGCCTTAAGGGAAGGAACCGCCTGGATTGCCTGACGAATTTCCGCTGCGGTTTTGTTGAATTCCTCCTGCTGCTTCTGTTCTTGTGCGGCGGCCAAGGCTGCCTCAGAGGCGCTTTTCCCTTTCCCATCGCCAGAGTCCATACCGATCTTGCCCAGGCCATCAAGCGATGTGTCGTCCGGATAGGCGTTGGGGTCACCCTTCATGGGGATGTCGGCGCTTTCTGTCGTTGGGTCCAGGCCCTCGTTGGCATCGGTGAAGTCCTGACCTCCGGCGCCAATGGTTGGCGGGGGCAGGGTGAGTTGGACGGAAGGGGAGCTGGAATTGGACTGGCTGGCCCCTTCGCCAAGGACTTGTCCACCGAGGACGCCACCGGCCCCACTGGGACTCATGGACACCGCTGTTGGGGCAAAATAGTTGGAAATGCCTTCCAGTTGTTCCTCGGTCACTGAGTTCAACAGCCAGAGCAGCAGAAAGAAGGCCATCATCGCTGTCACGAAGTCGGCGTAGGCGACCTTCCATGCGCCACCATGGGCGGCGTGGCCTCCCTTTTTTATGCGTTTGATGATCAGTGGTTGGTCGGCCAAGGGTAATTACCTATCCATACGATTGCTATCCAGACCGCATCATCCCCTAGCGAGGTGGCGAAATCATGGACCTTCCCATTCTCTTATTCTGAGCTCAGATTGCTGACCGTGTCTTCCACTTCTGCAAAAGTTGGCCTTACGCTGGGGGGGAGGGTTTTGCGGGCGAATTCAATGGAAACCTGCGGAGCGTAGCCCTGCATATGGGCCAGAATTCCCGATTTCATACAATGGAGGTATTGGGTATCACTGTTATACGCGGCTTCAATGGCTCTGGAGAAGGGGGCGAAGAAACCGTAAGACAGGAGCACGCCGCAGAACGTGCCGACCAAGGCTGCGCCAATCAGATGCCCCAGAACTTCCGGCGGCTCAGTGATCGATCCCATGGTGTGAATAACACCCAACACCGCAGCCACAATACCCAGGGCGGGCATGGCGTCGGCCATGTCATTGATGGCCTTTGAAACATTGTGATGTTCCGCGTGGTGACTTTCGATTTCGGCCTCAATGATTGTTTCCACTTCATGGGCGTTGTTGGTGCCCAAGGTGAGTAGGCGCAGGTAGTCGCAGAGGAACTCCACATTGTGATGATCGTGGGAGAAATTGGGGAATTTTTGGAAAATCGGGCTTTCTTCAGGCTTCTCGATATGGCTTTCAAGTGCCAGGTCACCCTTGGTTTTGGCCAGTCTGAAGAGGGTGTACAACAACGATAACAGCTCGAGATAGCTGGTCTTGCCGTGTTTTGGACCCTTCATCATGGGGCCCATGGCTTTTATCGAACCGAGCAGTACCGTCTTGGTATTGCCAATAACAAAGCTGCCGATGGCGGCGCCAAGAATAATAATGAATTCAAACGGTTGCCACAGAACGTCAAGATGGCCGCCGGGGGCAGCATAGCCGCCGATCACGCTGGCGAGAACGATAATGCTGCCGATGATGATAAGCATGGGCGCTCCCTGGGAGACTGCGCACGTGGGACTGGTAGGCGCGAATGAACCTTGACTTGGTTACGCATTGGTACCGTGGACGGATCCCTTTCTCTAGTACAAAAAAAGCGTTAGGAAGTCGTTGACATCTGTCCTAATCGATTAGGAACTTTTTGACGTCGGTCACAATCGATACCGGGGTCGACAAGGTTCCATCTTTCCCGAGACAGGGAAAGGGCGAGGTTCCATCTTTCCTGAGGCCGGGAAAGATTGTAGAAAACCCCCTGCTGGTTCAAAATGTAGCGCGCCATGGGAGCCGCCAATGTCCGTTGATGATCGTACCTACCGCAAGGCCCTTGGGTCTTTTCCCACGGGTGTCACCGTTGTGACCACGGTGGATGGGACTGGGGCGCCTGCGGGGGTAACAGTCAGCGCGTTTTCTTCCCTCTCCCTGGATCCGCCTAAGGTGCTTTTCTGCTTGGGGACCCATACCTCCAGCCTGGAAGCCTTCCGTTCTGGTCCAGTCAGCATTTCCATTCTGGCTGAAGAACAGCAAGATCTGTCGATTCGATTCGCCAGCCGGGGTGTTGATAAGTTCGCCGACCTCGAAATGGACCGCTCCGCCGATGGTGTGCCCGTGCCGAAGGATACACTCGCCCGCCTGGATTGCGACGTCGAGCAGGTCGTCGAGTCCGGGGATCACCTGATTGTCATTTGTCTGGTGAAGGCGCTGTCTTTCCAGACCGGTGGGCAGCCTCTCGTTTATTTCCGTGGAACGTACAATATGATTGGCCGTTGCCTGCCTTGATGGGCTTGGCATGGGGGCGGCTTCCTGTCGGAAGGCGGTTTTGTCCTCAGTCCTGTTTCGGTGTGAGATGCAGGATTCCGCCGCTGTTGTCGCGCCCATCCAATGCAATGAGATGGCCATCCCGCCAAGGGGTCAACATGTCCCGATAATGGGGCGAGAGCGGGTGGCCAGACTGACCTGTGGGCAAGATGAACCCAGAGCGGTTCGGGTCATCCAGATCCATGACCGCCCGCAGAGTGGCCCCGTGGATGTGGGTGTAGGGGGCGCTCCCAGTGGCTGACCAACTGCCCTTGGACAGGGTTGCGAGGCTACCGCCTGTGGGGATGGATAGATCGGCAACGGCCCTGAGGATCGGGAAGCGGTGGAAGAGTGCGTGGTCGAAATGGGCCACGTGGAGCCGACCCCAAGGTGTGGTGAATGGGTCTGCCCCCTCGGTCTGAGCGCGGATATCCTGAAGTGCACTGTCCAAGGCACGGGCCTTAAGGGTCCCGCAATCCTCTATCTTGTCTTTTGTTTGAATATTGTCGCACCAATTGCTGGTCTCCCCCTTCAGCACCCGGACCAGCAGTTCTGGGCTGATTCGGTTCCATAGGGGAAAGGCCGCGCCCATTTCGTCGGCGAATATCTCGGGCACCAGGGCGCGAATCCAAGCTGCCGTGATCATGGGTTCGACCCGGGGGGCGGTCATGTCGTAGAGCCAGCCCTTGGCTGACAGCAACGCATGGGCGCGGGCCCGTTCCGATTCAGGAGGGCGTGCCGCTGAGGGGAAATCAAGCATGAGGGGGAGAAGGTCGGCCATGGCCTCCGACACCGTGTCCATTTGGTAGTCGGCCTGATCGGAGATGGTTTGACCCATTTTGTGGGTCAAGAGCTTGCGTAAACGTGTTGCCCGATACTCCCCTGGCCAATCGGGGGCGATGTAATAGGGGTAGTCGTCCCCGGATATGCGGCTGTTTGTGTTCAGAACCATATTATCATGGGGCGCCAGATTGGCGGGCAGATCTTCAAAAGGTATATAGCCCGTCCAGGCACTGTCTACCGCCCATCCGGGTTGGGGAAGCAGCCCAGGCCCGTGGGTCCTCAATGGCACCAAACCGGGAGAAAGGCGGCCAATATACCCGTCCCGTGTGGCATGGATCAGGTTCTGTTGGGGCGCCTGGAACAGGCGGGCAGCAGCCCGGATATCACTGGCGTTCTCTGCCTGGTTGAGGCGATGCATAGCAAGTGCAGTGGTGTCATTGGAGCGCAGTGCCGTTGACGCCAGGGCGATCACCTGATCGGACTTTAGCAAACTTTGTGTTGCTCGGCTTGATCCACCGAGTAGGGCGTCGGAAATCACGACGCCATTGCGTGTGGCGCGAATGGTCAGGTTTTCCGACTCGCCAAAGCGCACGTCGATCCGTTCCTGGCGGAGTCGCCAGGGGGTGGGGCCATCGGGTCCGAGGTAGTGCTCCCGGTCCACGACTTTTTCGATGAACAGGTCGGACGTGTCCGAGTGGGTCGTGGTGAAGCCCCAAGCGACCCGCCCGTTTTGGCCAATGGGCAGGTAGGGGGTGCCGGGGGCGGAGGCACCCATCAGGGTCAGTTCGGGTGTTTCCAGGCGGACCAAATACCATTGGGTGGGCGCCTGGAAACCTAGGTGAGGGTCGTTCGCGAGCAGGGGCTTTCCCGATGTCGTGCGATTGCCGGTTAAAGCCCAGGCGTTGGATGCGAGAAAGGGTTGGGCCGCCCTGGGAAGGGCTTCTGCCAGGGCGAGGGCTGCGTCTTGTGGCAAGGTGGCGTTTGGTTCACCCGACGGATCAAGCGCCGCAGAGGGGCCGATGTGAGCGAGAGCGGGCCACAGGTCGCGCATTTGGTTCGCGGTCAGGGTCTTGAAGAGGGCCGCCCGGATTAATTCTTCATTCCAGTCGCCGGTCAGCCACATCCCCATCAGTCGGCCCCAAACCAGGGAATCTGCCGGGGTCCAGGCTTCTGGACGGTGCGCCAGGGCCAGGAATTCCGGCGGCAAGGGGCCAATATCGTTTTTCAGGAAGTGATTGACTCCGGCGGCGTAGGCCTCCAGGAGGCGTCGGGCTTCGTTGGGAAGCTGGCGATAGGTCTCCTGTGCGAGGCTGTGGAGACCCAGGGTCCGGAAGTAGCGGTCCAGTGGCAGCGTTGATTGCCCCATGACTTCTGACAGGCGGCCCGCGCCCAGACGGCGCATGGTCTCCATTTGCCAAAGTCGGTCCTGGGCATGGACAAAACCCAGGCCAAAGGCCGCATCGTTCATTGAGGATGCATGGATGGTGGGCACACCATAGCGATTCCGGGAAATGGTCAATGGTCCCCCCGGGGTGGTCGCACGGCTCTTCTCGTCGAGCTTAGGCAAGGTGCCGCCAATGGGAACTTCGATCCGGCCCGACGTCTTGGGAAAGGATGCGGTCAACGCAAGCCAGAGCGCGACGACGATCCCAAAGACCAGGGCGAGCAGAACGGCCAGTATGGTAAGGACCCGACGCACTTTGCTTCGGCGTGGTTTCGATGGATGGGACGGGCTGTTGGTGAATGAGGAGGGGATGGGTAAGCTCCAGTCCTGACCGCAAGAAGGGAAGGGTGGTTCGTATTGGGGTGCGGACGGCGTCCAATTTCAAGGGAGAATTCTTTGGCATTTAACGGGAAACCCCCTGGGAACCAAGCTGATAGATGCTGATAGATATGGTGGTTCGCTCTCCATGACCTTCTGGTATGGTGGGGGGCGCTCTCCTTTTCGGCGTCTGGCCGTCAACGACCAAAGGCATCATCCTTCCCATGATCTGGTTTCCTGTTCCGTTTCTCTGTCGAGGCTCCCTACGTCGAACCGTGCGTTTGCTCGGGCTTCTTGTTGCGGTTGTCGCCGCCATTGGCCTTCTTGCCGGGCAGGGATGGGCCTTGACCCTGAAGGCAGCCCATTCCCATGGGGAAGGGCAAAGAGAACTACGCCATCGGGTGTTGGAGGTTCTCGCCGACCAGGTGGCGCAACGCACGGGCAGTCTGCAGATCAAAATCTATCCGCGCGGAATTTTGTTCCGGGAAGGGGAGTTATGGACGGGGTTGACCAACGGAACCCTGGAGATCGCGGCGCTGCCGCTGGTTCGGTTGCGTGGCTTGAATCCGATGTTTGCAGCGCCCTCCTTGCCCGGTCTTGCGGCGACGGAAGATCGAATCCATGCCTTTTCCCGGGAGGCGGCGATGGAAAAGGTCCGTGTCGCTTTGGAAGCCCGGGGCGTCCGTGTTCTTGCTGATATGTGGGTGCCCGGCGTCTTCATCGCCGAGGGAAGCACTTGTGTGGGAGAACCCGATCTCCTGAAGGGGGAGCGAGTCGCCGCCGGAGGCCGAATGGCCGGTGACCTGGCCGAAGGACAGGGAGCGGATCTGGCACCCTCGGAGCTTGGGAATGCTCCCCGGTTGCTTGATGGTCGGGAGGGGATTTCGGTGGTCGTCGCGCCCGAATTGGACCTGATCGACGGTGGTGCTCCGAAGGGGCGGGCCTGTGTCACTCTGTCCAATGGCATCGTGCCCTGGTTTGATTACGAACCCATTTTGATCAGTCAAAAAGCCTGGAATCTCCTGACTCCCAGCCAATCCCAGGCGTTGACCGAGGCTGCGGCTTTTGCGGAATCCTATGGACGGCAGATGATGGACAAGTCCCTGGAGACGAAGATTCAGGGGATCAAAGGGGATCATCTAACCTGGGTCGCCTTTACGGAAGCGGACTATCGGGCTTGGCGCCGCTTGTCCCTTCCTGTTTTGGCGCAATTGGTGGGTCTGCCAATGTCGAAGGTGGCGCCGAAAGAGGACCGAATCACCGTTGCCCGTCCTTCTAAACCCACCTCCACCTCCACAGCCCCATCGGCAGCCAAAGGGGCGCCCGAAATGGCCGCACCCAAAGTGGCCGCACCTGAAATGGATGGTTTTAAGGTGGGCGGTGAGGAGAATGCCGGACCGACCAATAGTGGGACGACCAATACTGGGCCGACTGGGAATGTCGTCCAATCGGATCGCCCGGAAAAGTCCGTTGACGTACGCTATGTAATCAAGCGCAAGGGCGAAAAGAACAGCGGCGCACTCCCTAAGGAGAGCGTGCCAGCGGACAAGTCTTCGCAGGAACCGCAGTCCCCCTCTCCGAAGGTGGGCGCGACGGCGCCTCCGGTTGCTCCGGGGAAAACCGCCGCTCCGGCACCCAAGGCTGAGCCAACAGACACAACAGGGGATGCTCAGGGGGACACGGACACTACGGCCCTGACCGGGGAGCCTGCCGCTGCAGCGCGTGATGGAAACGGCAAGGTTAAAGCGGTCGGTCTTGAAAGCAATCCTCCACCCGGTTTAGGACCTTGAATCCATGACATTAAAAAAGACAGAGTCCGTTGTTTCCGTTCTGCGCCTTGAGGGGTTTCGCCGGATGGCGCATGTGTTGTGGGAGCGGGATCCGGATGTGCCTTCGGCCATCTGCGTTCATGGTTTGACGCGCAATGGCCGCGATTTCGATCTCCTCGCCGAAAGCCTGTCCCACCATCGTCGGGTCTATTGCCCTGATGTGCTGGGACGGGGGCGGAGCGATAAGCTGGCCGATCCCATGGGCTATAACAACCCGGCCTATGCTGCTGATATGGTCCCTCTGATCGCCCGGACCGGCGCGGAGCAGGTGGATTGGGTGGGCACCTCCATGGGGGGATTGATTGGCCTGGGTCTGGCCGCCCTGCCCAATAGTCCGATCCGGCGCCTGGTGCTGAATGACGTGGGTCCGTTCATCCCCAAAGCGGCGATGGCACGGATCCGCGACTATGTGGGTTATGACCCGACATATCCGGATCTCGCGGCCCTGGAAACCCATCTGCGCAAGGTTCATGCGCCCTTTGGCCCGCTGACGGATGCCCAATGGGCGGCCATGGCCGAACAGGGGCATTGGAAAGTGGAGGGGGGCTACAAGCTGGCTTGTGATCCGGCCATCTCCACCTTCATCAAGCTCGGAGAGGCCGCAGATGTGGCTGTGTGGGAGCTTTGGGACAAGATCACCTGTCCGGTTCTTGTGATCCGCGGGGCGGAGTCCGACCTTCTGCTTCCGGAAACCCTGAAGGAGATGAAGGGCCGGGGGCCGGGCTGCGAAGTCCTGGAGATCCCGGGTGTGGGCCATGCACCCGCGCTGATGGATCCCGCTCAGATTGATCCGGTAGTGGCTTTCCTGACAGCTTGAGTCGCGGGGTCCGGGGAGGCCGTGCCTCCCCGGCGGGGTCTCGGGGCGGAGCCCCGGAAAATGGACTTGGGCGGAGCCCCGGAAAATGGACTTGGGCGGAGCCCCGGAAAATGGGCTTGGGCGGAGCCCCGGTCAAGATGAAGGGGCGCCTACCGTTTGGCGAGCAGTCGAGCGACCTCGACGGCGGAATAGGTGAGGACGGCGTCGGCGCCCGCGCGCTTAAAGCCCATGAGGGTCTCCACCAGGACGGCGTCGTTGTCGAGCCACCCCCGAAGGGCCGCGCCCTTGAGCATGGCATATTCCCCACTGACCTGATAGGCGAGGGTGGGAACCCCAAAGACATCCTTCACCCGCCGGACGATGTCTAGATAGGGCTGTCCGGGCTTAACCATGACCATGTCGGCGCCCTCTTGGATATCCAGGGCGACCTCACGAATGGCCTCGTCGGTGTTGGCCGGGTTCATCTGGTAGGTCTTCTTGTCCCCCTTGAGGGTCCCGTCGGTGCCCAGGGCGTCACGGAAGGGCCCGTAATAGGCACTGGCGTATTTGGCGGCATAGGAACAGATCTGGGTGTGTTCCAGCCCTTTGGCGTCCAAGGCGTCGCGGATGGCGGCAATGCGCCCGTCCATCATATCGGAAGGGGCAACAATATCGCAGCCCGCTTCGGCCTGGGCCAGCGCTTGCCTCACAAGCATGTCCACGGATTCGTCATTGACGATAGTGCCGTTGCGCAAAATACCGTCGTGGCCGGTGGAGGTGAAGGGGTCCAGCGCCACGTCGCAGACCACGCCGATACCATCCACCTGGGCCTTGATCGCACGAACCGCCCGGCAAACCAAGTTGTCGGGGTTGGCCGCTTCGGCCCCTTCCAGAGTTTTCAGGGAGGCCTCGATGCAAGGAAACAGGGCAATGGCGGGAATGCCCAGATCCCGGGCTTCCTTGGCGGCCTCGACCAGGAGATCAATGGAAAGCCGTTCGACCCCGGGCATGGAATTGATGGTTTCCCGGGTGTTCTGGCCCTCGATCACGAAAACGGGCCAGAGCATATCCGAAGGGGTCAGGACATTTTCGGCGACGATGCGCCGGGACCAGTCTTCCCGGCGCGGGCGCCGCATGCGGGTGCGGGGAAAGCTCCCCAAGGGCGTGATGTCAGTGCTCACGGGCGCTCCAAAATAAGTGTTGGGACCCGTGGCACGGAGGAGTCTTACAGCGCGTCCAGGGCCTGTTTCAGGTCGGCAAGGATATCATCGATATGCTCGATGCCGATCGACAACCGGACATACCCCTGGGAGACGCCGGATGCAAGCTGGTCTTCCTCGGACAACTGGGAATGGGTGGTGGTTGCCGGGTGGATGGCCAGGCTGCGGGCGTCACCGATGTTGGCGACATGGTGGAACAGCTCCAGGGAGTCGATGAATTTCCGGCCGGCCTCCAGACCGCCCTTCACCTCGAAGCCCATGAGCGCGCCATTGCCGCCGGTCAACGCGGCGTCGCGGCGCCGGGCGTCCTCGCCGGTTTGCAGGCTGGGGTGGATAACCTTGGTCACCTGGGGGTGGTCCTTGAGGAAGGCGGCAACCTTATCGGCATTCTCGCAATGGGCGCGCATGCGCAGGGGCAGGGTTTCCATGCCTTGGATGAGTTGGAAGGCATTCATGGGAGAGAGCGCCGCGCCCATGTCGCGCAGCAGAGTACAGCGCATGCGCAGGATATAGGCAATGGGGCCCAGGGGTTTCACGGCCTCGGTCCAGACCATGCCATGGTAATTGGCGTCGGGCTTGTTCAGGGTGGCGAAGCGGTCGCCTTGGGCTTCCCAATCGAAAGTACCGCCGTCAACGACGACTCCGCCAATGCTCGTGCCGTGGCCACCCAGGTATTTGGTGGCCGAGTAGACGACGATGGCCGCGCCCAGGGCCAGCGGCTTGCAGAGGATCGGGGCTGCGGTGTTGTCGATGATCAGGGGCACGCCCAGTTCGCGACCGATGGTGGCCACCTCGGCGATGGGGAAGATGCGCAGCTTGGGGTTCGGCAGGGTTTCGGCATAATAACAGCGGGTGCGGTCGTCAGTGGCCTTGCGGAAGGCGTCCGGATCGGCGGGGTCGACGAAACGGGCTTCGATGCCCATCTGTTTGAAGGTATTGGCGAACAGGTTCCAGGTTCCGCCGTAGAGGTCCGTGGAGGTGACGAAGTTGTCTCCGGCCTCGCATAGGTTCAAAATCGCGTAGGTGCTTGCCGCCTGTCCGGAGGCCACACCGAGGCCCGCCACGCCCCCTTCCAGGGCGGCGACGCGTTGCTCCAGCACGTCGGTGGTGGGGTTCATCAGGCGGGTGTAAATGTTGCCCAGTTCCTTCAGCCCGAACAGATTCGCCGCATGTTCGGCACTGTTAAACTCGTAAGACGTCGTTTGATAGATGGGCACCGCGACCGAATTGGTGGCGCTGTCGTGGTGGTAACCCGCGTGCAGGACCAGGGTTTCCGGATGCTTGCTTTCGATCGCCATTCTTGGACGTCCTTTTTTTGGGATGTAAGGGGAGGGCGAGGCCTTCATGGATAGCCGATGAGGGGCGGGAATCAAGGGGAAAGTTATGAGTTGTGTGAAATTAAATTTAATAACGTAATTTTAGTGTATTGGTATTTTGCCACAGGGGGTGTCTTGACGTAAACGTCAGTAAGGGCCTTCCGCCAAAGGGGGGGCGAGGCTATAGTCCTTGCAATCATCGGCCAAAGGTCGGCTAACCAAGAAAGAATGGAATAAGGGAGAACGGTGGTGGACTTCCAACTCACCGAGGAACAGGTCCAATTCCAGGATATGGCGCGGGATTTCGCCACCAATGAGATGGCGCCCCATGCGGGGGAATGGGACGAAAAGAAGATCTTTCCCGAAGACACCCTGCGTGCTGCGGCGGCTTTGGGGTTGGCCGGCATTTACGTGGGGGACGATGTGGGCGGCTCCGGCCTGACCCGCTTGGACGCGGCCCTGATCTTCGAGGAACTGGCGGCGGCATGCCCCTCGACGGCGGCCTATCTCTCCATCCACAACATGGCCTCCTGGATGATCGACCGATTCGGATCCCAGGCGACCAGAGAGACCTTCCTTCCCCGTCTTTGTTCCATGGAATATTTCGCCAGTTACTGCCTGACCGAGCCAGGGGCGGGGTCCGACGCGGCCTCCCTGCGCACTCGGGCGGACCGGGACGGGGACCACTATGTTCTGAATGGTCAGAAGGCCTTCATTTCCGGCGGCGGGCGCTCTGACATCTATGTGGTGATGGCCCGCACTGGCGAGGATGGCCCCAAGGGGATTTCGACTTTCGTGATCGAGAAGGACCGGGAGGGGCTGTCCTTCGGCAAGCAGGAGGTCAAGATGGGTTGGAACAGTCAACCCACCTGTTCGGTCATGTTCGACAACCTGCGCCTACCCGTCGAAAACCGTCTGGGCGAGGAGGGCGAAGGGTTCAAGATTGCCATGATGGGGTTGGATGGGGGGCGGCTGAACATTGGGGCCTGCTCGCTGGGTGGTGCCCGGGGGGCCATGGACGCGGCGGTGTCCCATGTGCGGGAGCGCAAGCAGTTCGGCAAGGCCATTGCTGAGTTCCAGGCCACCCAGTTCAAGCTCGCCGATATGGCCACTGAGTTGGAGAGCGCCCGCTTGCTGTTGCATAAGGCGGCCTCTCTGCTCGACGCGAAGGACCCCCGGGCGACCCCGTATTGCGCCATGGCCAAGCGTCTGGCCACCGACGTGGGGTTCCGGGTCTGCGACGAGGCCCTCCAGCTCCACGGCGGCTATGGCTACATCCGGGAGTATCCGGTGGAGCGGATCCTGCGGGACCTGCGGGTCCACCGTATTTTAGAGGGCTCCAACGAGATCATGCGCGTGATCGTTGGTCGCCGTATCGTTTCCGGCTGAACACCGGTATTCATAGATTAAAGGGAAGGACCCCCATGGCCGAGGAAGAGATCCTGTTCGACGCCACCAATGGCGTTGGCCTCATCACCCTGAACCGCCCCAAGGCCTTGAACGCCCTGAACCTGGCCAAGATCCGCGCCATGGATCCAACCATGCGGGCCTGGGCCAAGAACCCGACCGTGCGTATGGTGGTCATCGAGGGCGCAGGCGAAAAGGCCTTCTGCGCTGGGGGCGATGTGCGCAAGGTCTACGATGCCTCCCTGGCCGATGACCAGCCGACCATTGATGCCTTCTTCCGGGAAGAATATCGCCTCAACCGACTGATCAAGACCTACCCCAAGCCCTATGTCGCCCTGCTGGACGGCATCACCATGGGCGGCGGTGTGGGTCTGTCCGTCCATGGCACCCTGCGGGTGGCGACCGAACGGATCCTGTTCGCCATGCCCGAAACGGGGATCGGCATGATCCCGGACGTGGGGGGGACCTACTTCCTCCCCCGTTGCGAAGGAGGGCTCGGCCTGTATCTGGCGCTGACAGGGGCACGGTTGAAAGCGGCAGATAGCCTGTATGTGGGGGTCTGCCAATACTACGTCCCCTCAGAAAAGCTTGAGGCCTTGAAGGTCGCCTTGCGGGAGAGCGATGCGACGGATGCAGCGGGTGTTGAGGCCGTGGTGCGGGGGTTCCACGAGGATCCCGGTCCGGCTCCCCTGGCGGAGGTGCGGGCAGATATTGATCGGGTTTTTGGAGAGGCAGACAGCGTCACCCAAATTCTGGACCGTTTGGAGGCCGAAGGGACCGAGTGGGCGGCCAAGACAAAGGCCTTGCTGCTCACCAAGTCCCCCTTCGCCTGTCTGGTGACGTTCCAACAGATGATGGCGGGGGCAGCCCTGGATTTCGACGCCTGTATGGAACTGGAGTTCCGGGTGGCCCCCCGCATCACCCGTCAGCCCGATTTCATCGAGGGGATCCGGGCGGTTCTGGTGGACAAGGACAATGCGCCCAAATGGTCCAACAGCTCTCTCGCCGAAGTGGACATGGCGGTTGTCGAGGGGCTGTTCGCACCCCGCCTGGGTGATGAGATTACCTTCGATGACATCTAAGTGAGTAGAAACAACATCTTATAAACGCGGAAAAATCCGAGGAGGAAACGATGGCGAAGGTGGCATTTATCGGTCTGGGCAACATGGGCGGCCCCATGATGTTGAACCTGTTGAAGGCCGGGCATGACTGCGCAGTCTTCGACCTGTCGTCCGATGCCATGAAGGCTGCCGGAGAGGCCGGGGCAACCCTGGCAGGCGGTCCGGGCGAAGCCACCCGGGGTGTCGATGTGGTTGTGACCATGCTGCCCGCAGGCAAGCACGTGCGTGGTGTCTATGAAGGCGAGGGCGGCGTGATCGAGAATGCCTCGGCTGGCACTTTGCTGATTGATTGCTCGACCATTGATGTGGCCAGTGCCCGCGCCGTGGGGGAAGCGGCCAAGGCCGCCGGCCTGCCTATGGTTGATGCTCCGGTGTCCGGCGGCACTGCCGGTGCCGCAGCGGGGACCCTGACCTTCATGGTTGGCGGTCCCGAGGAGGCCTTCGTCGCGGCTAAACCCTTTCTGGACATCATGGGTGGCACCATCGTCCACGCCGGTGAGTCCGGAAACGGTCAAGCGGCGAAAATCTGCAACAACATGCTGCTGGGCATTACCATGCTGGGCACCTGCGAGGCTTTCATGCTGGCCAAGCGTCTGGGTCTGGACGCCCAGAAGCTTTTCGATATCAGCTCCAAAGCGTCGGGGCAAAGTTGGTCCATGACGAGCTACTGCCCCGTTCCAGGTCCGGTGCCGACCACTCCAGCCAACCGCGATTACCAGCCCGGCTTTGCCGCTGCGATGATGCTGAAGGATTTGAAGTTGGCCCAGGAAGCCGCCGCCCAGGTCGATGCCGCCACACCCCTGGGGTCCGCTGCGGAGTCCCTTTACAGCCTGTTCTGCAACGCGGGCAATGGAGGGTTGGATTTCTCCGGCATCATCAAAATGATCGACGGAGACGCCTGACATTCTCTGTTTTTCATGGCAAATAGAAAGGGGAGCATCAATGGGCTCCCCTTTTTCGTGTTTCAGGACTGCGCCATGGCCAACCCTCCCCTTCCTCCCATGCCTCGGCAGATCCTTTACGAGATCAAACGCAATGGGGCCTATGTGCGAGTCTGTGCCATCTGCGCCGACACAGGCATAGAGGCCGTCATGGTGGGTCCTGCCACAGTCGGTCTGTTCAGCTTGAAGCAGAATGCCGCCCGGAAGCTGGCCTATGTGATCGAGAAGCAGAGGCAGGAGCGTCGGCGGTAACATTTTTTGGGGTATGGCGAGACCTTGTTCCCCTAGGGGCGGTCATGTCTATGGATTTAGGAGATCCAGGACAGGAGCCGGTGGCGGAAGCGGTTGACGAAATCCGGGCGGGTCCTAACAGAGACATCGCAATCAACTCTTTATTCTCTCGTGCAGTGTTTTAGTAAATAAAAACGTTTCCAAAATAAAAATCTGTAGCGGGCTTCCGATCTCCCTTAGATCAGAGGCGAGAATTATTGACCTGCTTGAGCCCGCTTTCTGGCGCCGAATAGATAGGCATTCGTCACGGGACACGACAGGGGATCCTTTCCCATGACGCGGCTTTGCCCTGTCCCCCACTGGGGCCGAAAGGCCCCAGACTCGGGGCTCTTATTTGTAAAAGAAAAATGGGGTTTGGGGACATGTGTCCCCAAATGGGCTTGGGCCATCGCCCATAAAAGGACGAGACACTGTCGTATACCGTGGGCGTTGGCGTAGCGTTGAGCGGCGGGAACCCGAGGGCGCGTACTGCTTCGTGCCCAAATCCGGGCGCGGCTATTCTTCTGTCCAAAGGGGAGTAGAGTGCCTGACGGGGCAGGGCCTTGAACATCAGCACCGAGTCTCAGGAGGGCGTCTTCCCTTCGAACCATCGGACGGCTTCAACGCCTTGTTCAGCCGAGTGCGGAATGGCTCGAAGTCAGCCGTCCCGGCCAGGTTCTCCAGCGGATCCTCCGACTTGCTCAATTGCGCCTAGCGATCCTCAAGATCGGAAAAGCCAAGCTGACCTTTCATGCTCACCTTCCTTCACAAGCCTCCCTGCAGGGAACCACAGGACGAGCGGCGCGCTGTAGGGAATTTTTTTGATGTATCTATCTTTAAAGATACCTCCATTAAGGTGTATACTTAGCGCTTGCCTAAAAGGGTAAAACCCTTATAGGTTTTGCGTCCCTGCTCGAATAGTGGGATTAGCTTCACAGCCGGGACTTGGTTGACAACAAAGAAGTCGGAGGGCGACTGAAATGAAGATGTTACTGAATCGTGGCTTTGAAGTGGTGAATGTCCTGTTGGGCGTTGCTATTTTGTTGATTTTCTCTTCTATTTTTTTAGAAGGGAACGTCTATATATTATCTGCTTCAATGGCTTCTCTATTGTTGGCGATGTATTGCACGTTCTATATTGCCCGCAGTGTTAAGGAGAAATACCATTGGTACGATTCTCTCTTGGATGCGGTACCCTTGCCTATGTCCATAACGGATTCGAATATGAAATGGACTTTTGTTAATAAAGTCGTGGAAGATTTGCTCGGTAAAAAAAGACCTGAAATTATGGGGCAACATTGCAGCAATTGGGGCGCAAAAATTTGCAATACGGAAGATTGCGGCGTTGCTTGCTTGCGAAAAGGAAAGACTGAAACATTTTTCGATCAATGGTCCCGTAATTTTTCGGTGACGTCTTCTCACCTACATAATCTGGCAGGTGAAAAAATTGGTCACGTAGAGGTTGTGACCGATATTACGGAAAGAACAGAACTCCAAAAACTGATTAAGCAAATCACATCCCATGCGTCCTCTCTGGAGAGTGAGTCCACGACTCTTTCCAGTGATGTCGGGGCAATTGCTTCGGAGATCGAAGAAACCTCGACTCAGGTCACGGGACTTGCCGCTGGTATGGAAGAAACCTCCCAAATGTTCGCGGGCGTGGCGGGAGCGGCGGAGGAAATATCGGTCAACTTAAGAAGTGTGTCGGATGCCATGGAGGGAAGCCGGACCTCCATCGATACCATCACCCAAAACTCCTTGGACGGGAGCAACCTCGCCATGGAGGCCAGGGAGATCGTCAACCGGGCGACCGAGATCATGGATCAGCTGGGCACCCATGCCGTGGAAACCAGTGAAGTGACGAATTTGATCAAGGATGTCGCGGAGCAGACCAACCTCTTGGCCTTGAACGCGACCATCGAGGCCGCCCGCGCCGGCGAAATGGGCAAGGGCTTCGCGGTTGTGGCGGGCGAGGTCAAGGTTCTGGCCAATCAAAGCGCAAAGGCGGCCGAGGAAATCAGTACGCGAATCCTGTCGATGCAGGAAATCTCGGGTCGGGCGGTCGAGGCGATTCAAAAAGTGAATGACGTCATCACGTCCGTGTCCGGAAAGGTTGGCGAAATCAATGACTCCATCGTTCTCCAGAATGGGGTCACGGAAGAAGTGACGGGCAATTTGAGCCAAGCCAGTTTGGGCAGTGACGAAACGGCGGGCAATATCAGCCAAGCCTCAGCCACCGTGAAGGAGATGTCCGTGAATGTGCAACGGATCAACGATGCCGCCAGCGCCAATGCGGAGACCATCAAGGGGGTGGCTGAATCCTTGAAAAGGGTCAACCAAGTGGCCATGGAACTGAACGATATCGTCATGAAGAACAAGGTGTTGTAATGTCTCAAACGCCATCAACGCTAAAGTGTTCCGAGATCAAGTTGGGCCATGTCTTTGTCCAACTTGATCTCGAAGGCACTCTAAAATCTATATAACGAGAGTGAAGCTGGGCCAGCTTGAATCAAGCTGATCTTGGTTTCACTCTAGCGCCAGACACAGTTGTCTCTCCATCCTTGCTCTTCAGGCTATACCGCATGAAAAAGGCGCTTCAAACACCAATCTGAAGCGCCATCCCGTACCCTTTTCCCCGATCGACTAGATCAACAGGTTGAGCATTGAGTGGATCGGAAAACCGGTGCCCACTTTTCCGCTCGATGCTCTAAATAACACTCTGATTCGACAAGGCTGTTAGGGTTTCGCTATCCAGGTCGAGAACCTCGCCCAGGACTTCCCATGTGTGCTGACCCAGGGTGGGTGGGGCTTGGGGCGCGGGGGCTTCGTCGCCTTCCATTCGTAGGGGGCTTCGCACGGTCGGGGCCATGCCCGCAACCGGATGGGGCGCGTCTTGGCGCAGGCCCCGGGCGATCACCTGGGGATCTTCGAAGACCCGGTCCAAGGTGTTGATGGGGCCGCAGGGCACGCCCTCTTTCTCCAGGACCGAGATCCATTCATCCGTGGTTTTCTCGGCCATCATGGGAAGCAGAGCGGCGAGCACCTCTGACCGATTGGCCACCCGATCCCGGTTGCGGGTGAAGCGGGGATCCTGGGGCAGTTCGGGGCGCCCTCCGACCGTACAGAGGCGGGCAAACTGGCCGTCGTTGCCCACCGCTAGCATCAAGTGGCCGTCTTTGGTCGGGACGGCCTGATAGGGCACGATATTGGGGTGGGCCGTGCCCAGGCGTCCAGGGACCACGCCGCCGCCCAGCCAGTTCATGGCCTGATTGGCCATGCAGGCTACGGCGGTATCCATCAATGCTAGATCAATATGGCGCCCTTTGCCGGTCTTTTCGGACTCGCGCACCGCCGCCACGACGCCAAGGGCTGCGTAGAGCCCCGTCAGGATATCCGTTACCGCAAGCCCCACCTTCATGGGGCCACCACCCGGCGCGCCGTCGGGTTCTCCGGTGACGCTCATCAGGCCGCTCATGGCCTGGATCATGGCGTCATAACCCGCCCGCTCCGCATAGGGGCCGGTTTGGCCAAAACCGGTGATGGAGCAATACACCAAAGCCGGGTTGAGGGCCGACAGGCTGGCGTAGTCCAGGCCGTATTTGGCGAGGCCGCCCACCTTGAAATTCTCCAGGACGATATGGGAGCGTTTGGCGAGCTCGCGGATCAGCTCCTGACCCTTGGGTTGGGCCATGTCGATGGTCACGGACTTCTTGCCCCGGTTCGCTGCCAGATAATAGACGGCGTCGGTGGTCTCCTGCCCGTTGGCATCCTTGAGGAAGGGAGGCCCCCAGGACCGGGTGTCATCGCCTACCTTCGGTCGCTCCACCTTGATCACTTCTGCTCCCAGATCGGCCAAGGCTTGACCCGCCCAGGGGCCAGCCAGGATACGGGAGAGGTCGAGGACGCGGATACCGGTGAGGGGACCAGTGGGGGGGGCTATCATGGGAAACTCCGTAGTGGCCTGCGGCCAGTGGGCTACCGCCCACACCCGTTTGGAGGCGATGCCTCCAAACCTCTATTTTTCTTTTGAGAAACGACCGCTTTTCCATGAATTCCCGCGCATGCGGGAATGACCAAGTAGAAATTTTCCCATGAAAAAACAGATGGGTTTGGGGGCGGGAGCCCCCAAAGGCCTCTTACAGAAACGCCTGCAACCCGGTCTGTGCCCGCCCCAGGATCAAGGCATGGATATCGTGGGTTCCTTCATAGGTGTTCACGGCTTCCAGGTTCATGGCGTGGCGGATCACATGGAACTCGTCGGCCACGCCGTTCCCGCCGTGCATGTCCCGGGACATGCGGGCGATATCGAGGGCCTTGCCCGCATTGTTGCGCTTCACCAGCGAAATCGCTTCGGGTTTGGCCTGTCCGGCGTCGAGCAGGCGGCCGACCTGGAGGGAGCCCTGGAGGCCGAGCGTGATCTCGGTCATCATGTCGGCGAGCTTTTTCTGGATCAACTGGGTCTGGGCCAGGGGACGGCCAAACTGCTGGCGGTCCAGGGTGTATTGGCGGGCGGCATGCCAACAGAACTCCGCCGCGCCGAGGGCACCCCAGGAGATGCCGTACCGGGCCTTGTTGAGGCAACCGAAGGGACCACCCAGGCCTGAGGCACCGGGCAGCAGGTTGGCCTCGGGCACCTCGCAGCCGTCCAGAACAATCTCGCCGGTGATGGAGGCGCGGAGCGAGAACTTGCCTTCGATCTTCGGCGTCTCGAAGCCCTTCATGCCGCGCTCGACCAGGAAGCCCTTGATCTTGCCGTCATGGGCGGAGGACTTGGCCCAGACCACGGCGACATCGGCGATGGGGCTGTTGGTGATCCACATCTTGTTGCCGGTCAGCTTGTAGCCCCCGGCGGTCTTTTCCGCCCGGGTCTTCATGCCGCCGGGGTCGGAGCCGTGGTCCGGTTCGGTCAGGCCGAAACAGCCGACCTTTTCACCGCTGGCAAGGACCGGCAGCCAGGTCTTTTTCTGCTCGTCGGAGCCATAGGCGTAAATGGGGTGCATCACCAACGAGGACTGGACGCTCATGGCCGAGCGATAACCACTGTCGACCCGCTCGACTTCCCGGGCGATCAGACCATAGGCGACGTGGTTGACGCCAGGGCCGCCGAATTCCTCGGGGATGGTCGGGCCGAGCAGACCCATCTCGCCCATTTCCGTCATGATCTCCCGGTGGAAGATCTCGTGGCGGTTGGCCTCCAGGATCCGGGGCATCAGCTTGTCCTGGCAATAGGATCGGGCGCTGTCGCGGATCATACGCTCTTCCTCGGTCAGTTGGCCGTCGAGGTCGAGGATGTCGTCCCAGTTGGAAATCGGGGCGGAGGACATGGGCGAATGCTCCCTGCGTTTCTTGAAGGTTCGATGTGGCGCGCAGTTTGGTGCCTCTCCACCCATAAGTCCAAAACAGTTTTCTTATGAGATCCATCAATTCTTGATATGCTTTCCCGATGGACATCAAACAAATGCGGTACTTTCTGGCGGTGGTGGACGCAGGCTCCTTCTCGGAGGCGGCGCGGCGTTTGCGTGTGGCCCAACCGGCGCTCTCCCAGAGCCTGAGGCGGATGGAGGAGGATCTGGGGGCGGCGCTGTTGCACCGCCTGCCCCGGGGCGTGGCGGTGACGGAGGAGGGGAGCACGCTGGCGCGGGAGGGGCGGCGCATGGTCGCCGAGTGGGAGGGTCTTGCGGAGCGGATCCGTGCCCTTGGGGATGACCCCTCCGGCGAATTATCCATCGGCGTTCCGACCTCCCTGAGCCGGGTGGTGAGTCTGCCCCTGGTTGAATTGCTGTGCGAGCGTCTGCCCCGGGTCCGGCCCCGCATCGTCGAGGGGTTGTCCGGCCATATCCTCGCATGGCTGCGGGAAGGGACCATCGATCTGGGGCTGGTCTTCAATGGCGAGGATGGAGCCGATCTGGCCGTGGAGCCACTGGCGACGGAAAGTCTGGCCCTGGTGGTTCCCCGGGGCGACCCGGCGCCGGATCAGGTGACGCTTGCGGAGGCCGCAATCCGGCCCCTGATCCTGCCCGGCGCTCCCCATGGCTTGCGGGCGGAGGTGGAACGCGCCTTTGCCGCGTCTGGACTGGTGCCCCGGGTGCCCCTGGAGATTGATGCCCTGGATCACATTGTCGCCCTGGTGGCCCGGGGGCGAGGCTGTTCCATTATCTCGCCCCGGGTGGCCCGACAGGCGCCGGAGGGGAAGGGGGTGCGTGTGCTGTCCATTACCGATCCGCCCATCACCCGCTCCATCGGACTGGCCCATGCCCGAACCCGCCCTCCGTCCATCGCCCTGCGTCATGGTCTGGTGCTTGTTCGCCCCCTGGTGACCGCGTTGGTCCTGGGGGCTGTGGATCCGCCGTGAAATCGGCTTCCTTGCCCGGTGGCGAAGGGTGTAAAACCATAGGGGTATGGGTTTAAAAAATTTGCGGAGGACGTGTTTCATGGGGTTTGCATCGCGTGATCGTATTCAAGACATCATTGCGTTGTTTCTTGTGTCGGATGAGGATGGCCTCGGTGCCAATCTGGCAGAGATTCGGGAGATGTCGGACATTCTGGAGGATTGGGCTGGGATTTCCTTGAAGACGCAGATCGATCCGGATCCGGAAACGAAGACCTGCGGCGGGAAGGCTGTCACGCCAGTGACGGCCGGTCGGTGTGCCTGGGAATTGATGCGGACCCAGCGGTTTTTGCGAGGAGTCCATGGGGCGATCCTGGATGGCCTCGCCCGGCGAAATGTCGCAGGGAAGGACGGTCCCCTGGAAATCCTTTATGCCGGAAGTGGCCCCTTCGGTACGCTTGTCCTGCCCTTACTCCATTATTTTTCCGCCCGGGACGTTCAGGTGACTTTGTTGGACATCCATCAAGTCTCTGTCGAGGCGGTTGAAAAGGTTATCGCCAAGTTGGGGGTGCAGGATCGGATCCGGGCCGTCGACTGCGTGGATATCTTGCAGTGGACCCCACCCGAACCCGGGCATTACGACATCATCGTTTCCGAAACCATGACAAGGGCGCTGAAGGGAGAGGCCCAGGTGGCGATCTTCGCCCACTTAGCCCCCAGCCTGAAGCCAGAAGGGACCCTGATTCCCCAGGAAATTCGACTGGATGGCTGGACTGAAGGTCCAGGAGACAGCCGGGCAGACAGGGTTCCCTTGGGTCGGCTTTTCACCTTGAACCACCAAACGGCTCTGGCTATCGGTCGGGGAGAGGACGCACCTCTGGTCGTCTCCCTCGCCGCAGAGGGTATTCCGGAGACCCATGATGTCCTGGGGGTGTCGACGGAAATTCAGGTCTGGGGACAGCATGTCCTGCGAGAAGGGGAATGCTCGCTGACGGGATTTCATCGCATGAAGACCGGCGCCTTGAAGGACTGTGGCTTGGTGAAGGGGAGATATGTCCTGGGAAGAGAGCCCTATCTCGATATTGACTACGCGGATCTGCTACAGCGCTATGTGGTCGAACCTGCGGAGCCAGAGGATCGGTCGCTGCTGGGGGTACCGGGCTTGATGCGCCAATGGAGCAAAATCCAGCTGGAGAAGTTGGGGCGCCTGGATCGGGATCTGCGCATCCGGGAGTCCGAAGGGGACTGGCGGCGTCTTTCGATCCTCAACCTGGATCCGGTCCAGTCCCTTTCTGTCCTCTATTCCCTGGCCCGCCCCTCGCAACTGGAAGACTTGATCCTGAAGGCAAATGGTGGGGCCTTGACGGAGGATCAACTGCGGGCCCTGGGCGTCGAAGAGGTGGCCTCAAAGGCACTCTAAAATCCATATAACTTATACCAAGCGGCGCGGGTTGAAACCCACGCCGCTTTTCTTGTGTTCAAACGCCAGGCGGGCTTTTACGCGCCATAAGGCGCGGCGGCCAGTTGGCCGCTTCCAAGGTGCGGTGAGTCAAACTCACCACACCTTGGTATTAGAGTGCCTGCTGGACCGTTTGATGGGGTGAGGCGCGGTCCAGCAGCAGGGACAGCAGCCAGAGGACCAAACCGGCAATCGCCAGGCCACATCCCACCCAGCCCGTGGAGGTCCAGCCATATCCGGCGGCGATGGCCAAGCCAGCCAGCCAGGGTCCCAGGGCATTGGCGGTGTTGAAGGCGCTGTGGTTCAGGGCTGCGGCGAGGGTTTGGGCCTCTCCGGCCACATCCATCAGACGGGTTTGCAACATGGGTCCCAGGGCGCCACTACAGCCAATCATGAACACCACGATCATGATGGACCAAAGGTGTCCTGCGGCGAAGGGATAGAGAGCCAAGGAGCCGATCGTCCACAGGATAGTGCCGCCCGTTGCAGGCCCGAGGGCCTTGTCGGCCGCCCAGGATCCGACCGTCAACCCGAAGGTCATGCCCAAGCCAAAGACCGCAAGGACTACGGGGATCATCTCGCCACCCACGCCGGTGACTTCCAGCAGGGTGGAGGCGAGGTAGCTGTAGACGGAGAACATGCCGCCAAAGCCGATGGCGCCGATGGCCAGCATCATCCAGACCCGGCGGTTGCGCAGGGCGTCCAGTTCCTTCAGCGGCGTGGCATAGGGATTACCCCCATCCCGGGGGGCGTGGAGGGCGACAAGAAGGACCGTTGTCATGGCCAGCAGCGCGACGATGGCAAAACCCCAGCGCCAGCCGATCCATTGTCCGATGGCATTGGCCATGGGTACGCCAATGATGGTGGCCACCGTCAGTCCCAGCATGACCCGGGAGACAGCCTGGACCCGCTTACCCGGCGGCGAGACGGAAACGGCCATCAGCGAGGCCACGCCGAAATAGGCCCCATGGGGAACACCGCTCAGGAAGCGGAAAACCAGCATCCATTCATAGGTGGGGGCCAGAGCAGACAGGCCGTTGGCGAGGGCGAACAGGCCCATAAGGACCACCAGGACCTGCCATCGGGGGTGGCGGGCGGCCATCACCGCAAGAATCGGTGCGCCAACGACGACACCGAGAGCATAGGCGCTGATCACATGGCCTGCGGTTGGGGCGTCGATGCCCAACCCAACGGAGAAATAGGGGAGGAGGCTCATGGTTGCGAATTCGGTGGTGCCGATGGCGAAGCCGCCCACGGCAAGCGCGAAGAGGACGAGGCCCGGTTGGGTCCGCTTGGACCGGGAAAAGGACATGGACTGGGGCTCCGGGGCGCGCGGTGATGGGGGTGTTGCGCTGCATATATTGGGTTGGCGGACAGCTTTCAATGGGCATTCGCGCGGGGAGGCCATGCGGAGGGGTGCCCCTGGAGATTTTCAGGGATCAAAGGCCCTTAAAATTCATGCCGTGAATTCAAAGGTTTCCGTTGTGCCCGTGAAAACGGGCATCCAGGGCTGACTTCGATGTCGGCTCTCAAACGCCTTGGCGTCGCGGGAGTTGCCTCCGCTGCCTGTTCGCACCCTGGCGTCCCGTCTGCGCCGGAAGGACGACGAAGCTATTGAAATCCGGACGTCTATGTCAGTCTGCGGAAGGGAAGGCCCTGAAATGCATAGGGTTGGCGTATCCCTGGAAAATAGACTACATATCCTTCATCGGACGGCTGCCAAGGGCGCCGCGAAACCGACTCCCCCTGCCCCCCGTGATGAAGGATTCCCGGCGATGGACGCCGCGAAGGATATTTTTTCCCATAAGCAATACTGGGCCCACCGCTTTGGTCCGGCTCCCTTTCTGCCCATGTCGCGGGCGGAAATGGATCTGCTTGGTTGGGACAGCTGCGATGTGATCCTGGTCACCGGGGATGCCTATGTGGACCACCCCAGCTTCGGCATGGCAGTGATCGGTCGTGTATTGGAGAGCCAGGGATTCCGCGTTGGCATTATCTCCCAACCCGATTGGACCAGCGCCGAGCCCTTTAAGGTGCTGGGCAAGCCCAACCTGTACTTCGGGGTGACGGCGGGGAACATGGATTCCATGGTCAACCGCTATACCTCTGACCGCAAGATCCGCAAGGATGACGCCTATACCCCCGATGCGGCGGGCGGACGCCGCCCGGATCGGGCCACAGTCGTCTATTCCCAACGCTGTCAGGAGGCCTACAAGGGCGTGCCGATCGTGCTTGGGGGGATTGAGGCTTCGTTGCGCCGGGTGGCCCATTACGACTACTGGTCGGAGAAGGTCCGCCGCTCCGTCCTGTTCGACGCCAAGGCCGATATCCTGCTGTACGGCAATGCAGAGCGGGCCCTGGTGGAGATGACCCACCGGATCGCTAAGGGCGAACCCCTTTCCGAGATGCGCGACATTCGCGGCACGGCCTTCGCCCTGTCCCGGGCGCCCGAGGGCTGGCGGGAGATCGACGCCAGCGACGTGGACACGACGGGCTCCGTCCCCGCGCGATCCGAGCCGGAGACGGTCATTCGCCTCCCAGCCTACGAGACCGTGAAGGACGACCCGGTCCAATACACCCATGCCAGCCGGGTCATGCACCTGGAAAGCAACCCGGGCCACGCCCGCCCGCTGATCCAGCGCCATGGGGACCGGGAGCTGTGGATCACCCCGCCGCCAATCCCCCTGACCACGCCGGAGATGGACCGGGTCTTTGACCTGCCCTATGCCCGCGCGCCGCACCCCTCCTATGGCGGCGCCCGCATTCCTGCCTGGGAGATGATCCGCTTCTCCGTGAACATCATGCGCGGCTGTTTCGGTGGCTGCTCCTTCTGCTCAATCACCGAGCACGAGGGCAAGGTGATCCAAAGCCGCTCCAAGGACAGCATCCTCAAGGAGATCGAGGCCATCCGCGACAAGACGGAGGGGTTCACCGGCGTCGTCTCCGACCTGGGCGGCCCCACGGCCAATATGTGGCGCTTGAACTGCAAGGACGAGGAGACACAATCCGTTTGTCGTCGCTGGTCCTGCGTCTATCCGGATATCTGTAAGAACCTGATCACCGATCAAACCCCCCTGGTGGACCTCTACCGGGACGCCCGCGCACTCAAGGGGATCAAGAAGATCACCATCGCTTCAGGCTTGCGCTACGACATCGCCGTGAAGACCCCTGCCTATGTGAAGGAATTGGTGACCCACCATGTGGGCGGCTACCTGAAGATTGCTCCGGAACATACGGAGGACGGGCCGCTCTCGAAGATGATGAAGCCGGGCATGGGCACCTATGACCGCTTCCGCGAGATGTTCCTGCGCTTCTCCAAACAGGCGGGCAAGGAACAGTACCTGATCCCCTATTTCATCGCTGCCCATCCGGGAACCACGGACGAGGACATGATGAATCTGGCCCTTTGGCTGAAGCGCAATGGCTTCCGCGCGGATCAGGTGCAGACTTTCCTGCCCTCACCCATGTCCCTGGCGACAGCCATGTACCATGGGGAGCGGGATCCCTTGAAACCCGTGCGCCGCCATGGAAGCGAAGTGGTCGCTACTGCCAAGGGGTTGCGTCAACGACGGCTCCACAAGGCCTTCCTGCGGTACCACGATGCGGAAAACTGGCCTCTTTTGCGCGATGCCTTGAAGCGCATGGGACGCACCGACCTGATTGGTCCATCAAAGAAGCATTTGGTCCCCGCCACCCAGCCTTGGGGAACGGGTCTTGGGGGAGGGGAGGGCCTGCGTGCGGGCCGCAAGAAGGGAGAGCAAACCTTCCTTACCCAGCAAACTCGGGAAGGTCAGGGGCCGTACCAGCCGAAGGACAAACCACCCCGGAGACGGGGAGGCCCGCGCCGGTCCGCCGGGGGCGGGGGCGCGACCGGCGGCCAAGTCGGGGGCTCTGGTGGGCGGGGCCGAACGGGGCGTGGTTGAGTGAAGGTTTTTGGGAAGGGGACGGTCGATGAGAGGATTGGTATCCCAGAGCATGTCGCGTGAAATGTGATTCACGCGACATGCTCTAAACCTCTGACATTGAAGAAAATCGTCACGCCTACGGCGTGCGTTCCGCCCGTCGCAATCTGTTACAGATTGCTCGGAGCACTCTAAAGTCTATACAATGGGAGTGAATTCGCCTCCACCCAAGCCTGGGGGAGGCAGTTTTATTCGGACCGGGTACAGCTCCAGATTCCATCAAGAAGCGCGGGCTTTCCCGCACGAGAATGTGCGGTGAGTCAAACTCACCGCACCTTGATATCAGTCTTCAATGTTCTCGTAGATCTCATCCGAGGCAATCAAGATATCCACTGGCGGATCAAAGCCGATGATTTCAGCCTCCTTCAGGTTCAAGGCGATCTTCGGCGGGGCGCTCCAGCGTTGGTCGATGTCCCTGGGCTTGGCGCCGTTCAGGATCTTGGCGATCACCTCGGCCTGGAACTGGCCCACGTAGGAAAAATCGGCCTGGGCCACGCTCATCAGGACGCCCCGGCGGACCTCGCTAGAGCCGAGCATGGAGAAACTCGGCAGTTTGGCGGCATTGATCACCTCCATGATCTTGGGAAGGGAGCCTTCCGTCACGCCCCGGTGGACGGTGATGTAAATGGCGTCCGCCTCCTTGGAGATCTTGGTGTAGCAATCAAGGACACCCTGTTCCACCTGCTCCTGTGTCAGGTCCGTATAAGGGGCCACACAGCTGACGACATCGAAGCCCCGTTCTTTGGCGACCTCCTCGACGGCGTCCACGCCACCATAGGTACGGCCTTCCGCCGTGTCGGAGTAGACGATTCCCAGTTTGGAGAAGGGAATGATGTCGTTGAAGATCCCCACTTGGCGTTGGTAGCGTTTGGGCTCGACTTTGGCGTGGATGTTGTCCTGGCCACTGTCCTCGGCGCTTTTGATGATTCCGGCGCCGATGGGATCCGAGGTGGAGCCGATAACCACGGGAACGGTGGTGTTCCCGGGACCGGACAGGTCTTGGCCCGCCCAGGTGCCCATGGCGATCATCAGATCAATGTCTTTGGTCTTGTTCAGGCGCTCGAGGACTGCAGCTTTGACTTTGGGACGGAGATCTTTGTCGAAATTACCCGGTGCGTAGTAGGCATCGGCCACGAAATCCAGATACTGGCTCTTCGCGTTCTGGGCGACATAGCGCCAGAAGGCGCCGGGTTCCTTGGGCAGGTCCGCCGGTAGCTCGATGGGCTCCATCCAGCCCAGATCTGCAAGGCCCTTCAGGGTGGCCATGGTGATGGTTTGGTAGTCGATGTATTGGCCCCCTTCCATATAGCCGATGCGCCATTTGGCGCCATCGTGCAGGACCGGAGCCGTGGGCAGATCCGCCCCCTTTTGCTCCGCCTCGGCAAGGGATGCAAAGGAGAGGGCGCCAAGGGTGATCCCGCAGAGCGCGGCGAGGGCAATCGCCGATTTCCCGAGGGCCAAAGATAGGTGTTTCAGGGCTGCGTGCATTTGGGGTTAGTCTCCAGACTACTCTCGTCGTTCATAAAGAAAGTGTTCTCTCGCCCCGGTTTAGGCGTTCGCCTGATCGGGGGTCTTTTTTGGTTCGAGCGGACCGTTCCACCGCAAACACAACATAGTAATATCGTCGGATTGATTCGCACCATCGGCATGGACTTGGACGGCAGCCATGACGGCTTTCACGGTTTCCATGGTGGGTTTGCTTTCCAGGTCCCGGGCGATCTGCAGAAGATGATTGTCGCCGAAGACGGCATTGTCCGGGCTCATGGCTTCGGTGACACCGTCGGTATAGACCAGGACCGCGTCTCCGGGTTTCAGGGTTGTGGACAGGGGTTTGTAGGGGATGCCGTCCATGACACCGCAGGCCGGGCCGCTTGCCCCCTCTATCCAGGCCGTCTCGTCCTGGCGAATCAGGATGGGCTTGTTATGCCCCCCATTGGCGTAGGCGAGTTCGCCGGTTTGGACGTCCAGTATGCCGATGAACAGGGTCACGAACATGGCGTTGGGATTGTCCACGGACAGGTCATCGTTGACCCGCTCCAGGATCGCGGCGGGCTCTGGGGTCTTTTCTGCGGCGACCTTGAGCAGGGTCTTGGTGATGGCCATAAACAAGGCCGCAGGCACACCTTTGTCAGCCACATCGCCGACAGCGAAGACCAGTTGGCGATCGTCCAGGAAAAAGTAATCAAACAGATCGCCACCCACTTCCTTGGCCGAAACCAGGGTCGCATGCAGGTCCATTTCCCTACGGTCGGGGAAGGGGGGGAAGATCTTGGGGAGCAGACCAATCTGGATATCCCGGGCGATGGTCAGTTCCGATTGGATCCGCTCCTTAGCGGCGGTGGTTTCCATCAGGTCGTGGATATTCTCCCGCAGGGAATCATCCATGAAGGTGAAGGCCTCTGCCAGTCGCCCCACTTCATCCCTATAGCGCCGAGGCATGTCGTCAATGGGGGTGCTGTCCGGTGCGGGCTGGGTGAAGTCCTGCTTGGGCAGGTCCTTGGCGTAGGCGGTCAGGCGGGCCAGGGGGCGGGCAATGGCCGTGGCGTAGGTCCAAGCCAGAATCAGACAGACCGCAAGGACCGCCGCGAAGATCAGGGCCAGATGGTGGATCAGCTGTTCTGCCGGTTGGCTGATTTCCTGCACCGGTGCGGTGCTGACCATGAACCAGTCCAGGGGCTTGAAGTAAGCCACGTAGGTTTCCATGAGACCCTGGTCATCCCCGGGCAATCGAACGCGGATGGAGGAGGCGTCGCCATTGTCGGCCGCTGCCTTGAGGGTCGTCAGAAGTTGGGGATCGACATCGGCAATCGAAGTGGCCTTTGACAGGGGACCCGCATGGGCGGGTGGCGGAACGATCAACTCCCCGGAGCCCTTGAACACGAAGACAAAGCCGGTTTTGACGACTTGGATGTCTGGAAGGGTTTGGGCCAAGGCCTTGACGATATCGCGCATGGCCATGTCGACTTGGCGCTGGACGTCGATGATCTCCGCCTGGACGGCCACCATCCACCCCCAATTGGGAAGGGGGGAGACAAGGGCGAAGCGGTCAGGGGCTCCCCCCGCGCCCTGAGCTGAATAGGTGAAATTGGCCGAGCCGTAGGGACCCGCCTCCGCAAAGGAAGCGGTGACCAAATTTCGGCCCTTTATGTCCGTTATTCCGTTGATGTCCTCGCCGATGCGTTCGGGGTCGGTCGAGGCGAGGATGGTGCCGCCCTTATTAAACACGAAGATGGTATGCGTTTTGTCCTGCTCCAGGTCTCCCAACCATTCAGTCGCGCGGAACTTGGCTTCTCCATCGGCCATCATCCCCTGATCTTCCATGGATTTGAAGTAGCCGAAGGTGGAAAAAGCGAGGTTGGAGAGGGTTTCCAGCGAGGCTTTCCGTTCCCGGACCACGCGGATCTTGTCAGTCAGCAGGGTGCGGTAGCGTCCCTCCACATTGACTTCAAGCAGATGCAGAACGTTGCTCGCTGAGCGGTTTTCCGCTGCCACCAGGGCCTGTTCCACATCCCGATTGGTGAAAAACATCACCACCCCCGTCACGACGGCGAGGATCAACACGACGGCGAGGAAGACTTTCGTCCGAAGGGAATTGAACATGAATGATTGGCCACCAATGGTCGGAAGGGGGCCAACTGTACCGTACTTGGGTGAGGGGCGAAAGGCGTGCCCTGCGGAAAACCCCTAGGGGTCCCTTTGTCTGGATTGAAGGAAGCGGCTCAATGCTTCCGTCAGACGCGGTTTTTCAAGGATTTTTGTCAATCCAACCAGCACTCCAGCATGTCCAGCTCCAGGTAGAGTTATTTCCGTAACCCGACCCGGATCCCCCGTGCTATCTCGGATGGATTCGGCCAGAATATGCGTGTGTCTTGGAAGAACGGTCTCATCGCCATCTCCGGTAACCAGTAGGGAAGACGGACTATCGGGACCCAGGTGGGGCATGGGTTCGACGCGCTCGGGATCCGTTTCATGGCCGAAAAGACGTTTCGTGAGGGGTACATCGTAGGGGTGGATATCATAGGGACCGGCCAAGCCGACAAAACCCGTCACGGCGGTCGGGTCGCCTCCGGCTTGCCGCAGCCAACGGGGATTGTAGGCCACCATGGCCGCGTTGTAGGCGCCTGCGGAATGGCCCATGAGCACCCGGCTTTTTCGGATGGGACCCATCGCCTGCTCCATGGCCCTGCGTCCTTCCCTGGATTGGGTCCAGGCAACGGCCAAGGCGGTGTCCTCGACGAAGGCGGGAAAGCGCACTTCCGGCGCGACCCTGTAGTCGGGAATGACGGTTGCCCAACCCAGTTTGGCGAGGGTCTGGGCGACGAAACGGTATTGCCATTTGTCTCCGGATTCCCAGGATCCTCCGTAAATCCAAACGGCAACGGGCCACCCCTCCGCCGGTGGAGGGCCTTTGGGCCAATGGACGTCCAGGGTTTGCCTGGGGTGGGGGCCATAGGGCAGGTTCCGGATCGACTGATAGGCCCCGTCAGGTACGATCCGGTTCAGGTTTTCGAGGGTACAGGCGGAGGACAGGAGCGCGCCCAGCCCTGCGGCCAGGGCCAATAGGGGACGGAAGGGGGAGGAAAAGCGGGATTTCGTTTGCTTGGTCATGCCCTGTTCTACGGCCCTTTCCCCTCGGTGGTTCACTCTCATTCTATAAGTTTTAGAGCCTCTTCGAGGCCAAGTTTGGTCGCGAAGCGATCCAACTGGATCTCGACTCCGGCTGCAGCCTTCGTTTGGGTCGATGCATAATACCAAGCGGCGCGGGTTGAAACCCACGCCGCTTTTCTTGCGTTCAAACGCCAGGCGGGCTTTTACGCGCCATAAGGCGCGGCGGCCACTTGGCCGCTTCCCAGGTGCGGTGAGGCAAACTCACCGCACCTTGGTGTTAGATGTCGTTCCGGCGGCGGGTCAGGCGTGCGCACCGGTGAATGAGCCATTGGGCCCGTTCGAACTGGGCTGTGGTGGCGAACAAAAGTTCCTGGGCCGATTGGTCGAGTTGGCGGGAGCTTTGGATTAAGGATCGGCGGGTCCGCTCCATCATGTCGGACCGGTCCCCTGTCAGGGCTACCAGGGTGTCCAAACTCATGGGATCTCCGCTCACAGTTTCTTCTGCCAACATTTCCAGGGTCAGATGGAGGCTTTCCATCAAGGCGTGGGCCAGAGGCGCGACTTCGGGCGCGATCTGGTCCTCTTCTTCCACAGCCTTGATCATCTCTCCGATGGTGTCCCGCAGGTCAAGCAGCAGGGAGACCCGGTTTTGGGCGACCACGGCGGCTTCCAAGATATGGCGGGATTGCTCCTGATCCGTCAACTCGGCCAGGAACCCTTGGATCTCCTCGCCCAGAGCCTGTGTGGCGGTCAGGAGCAGGCCATGGTGGGGCAGATCCTCCAGGTGGGCCATGTCCGGGCGGAGGTTGTTCAGGGCGGCCACCATATGGGAGACCATGCGGGCCTGTTCCCGGTCGACAAGGTCAATCGCCGTTTCCGGGGAATCGAGGGCGCTTTCCTCAAGGTATTGGGGACGGGAGAGGGTTTCCTCCTCGCCGGGAGGCTGTAGTCGTTCGATCAAGGCTGCCAGGGGGCGCGAAAGCAGGGTGACCGTGACCGTCGCAGCGATCTGATAAATCAGGTAAATCCAGGCCGCTTGGCGAGCGGGTTCCGCCGTCAGACCCGCCACCCACTCCAGAACAAGGGGAGTCCCCCAGGTCTTCTCCACAAGGAAAAGGGGGATCAAAACGACCGCACCGGCCATCTTGGTCACCATTTGCAGGTTTACCAACCGCTTGGGTGTCCCCGACAGGTTGGACGCGAGAAACCAGACGGACAGGCCCGATCCGACGCCCGCGCCGTAGATGATCATCACGGTCTGATCCATCCCCAGGATCCCGGTCGACACCAGGGTGACCGCGATAACAGACACCGTTGCCGAGGACTGGGCCACCAGGGTCAGCAGAGCACCAATGAGGAAGGCGATGAACAGGGAGGTGGAGGAGAAGGTGACGAAGTCCCGGACGATGGCGATGGTGCGCAGGGGTTCCGTCCCGGATTTCATCAGATCCAGCCCCAGGAACAGCAGGCCCAGCCCCAGCATGGCGCCAAGAAGGGCGCGCCATTGCGTGGCCTTGTGCAGGTCCATGAAATAGCACAGCCCTGTCGCCGCAAGCAGAGACAGGATAAAGGCATGGATGTTCAGGGTCGCTGCCATGACCAGGGCGGCGGTGCCCAGGTTGGACCAGATCACCAGGGGCATGGCCTTGCGGGGCTCAACAAGGCCCGCGGTTACAAGGCCCGTAGCAATGAAGGTGACCGCACTGGTGCTTTGGGTCAAAGCGCCGGACAGGGTACCCAGGCCGGCTGCCAGAATGGGGGAGTTGGTGGTCTTCCGGGCCAGTGCGCGGAAGCGCTTGCCGGTCATGCGCTTCAGGTTGTCGCCGATCAGCTTGACGCCAATGAAGAACAGGCCAAGACCGCCCAGAATCGTTGCTACGGGGTCCATGGATCAGCGCTTGGTCCGATCTCCGCGCACCGCGAGGGCGAGGAACAGCCCGACTAAGAGGATGCATCCTCCCAGACCCCAAGTGGCGGTGGCGCGGAGAGTCTCGTACCGGGCTTGGCCCGCTACGATCATGTCCTGCTGGCGGTCTTTGGCATTGGCAAAGACCTTGAGGGCCAGATTGTCCAGCTCTCCGTCCAGGGTGCGGTCCATGCCTCGCACTCGGGCATCCGCAACCTGGGCGTCAAATCCCCCTCCAGAGGTGGCACGCGCCTTTTCTCCTTCGGCCAGGGCGGCGCGATACGCTTTGCCCAAGGCCGCATGATGCTCCAGGATCGTCCGGATGGCGGCGGGATCGCCACCCCGGGCCTGAATACGCTCGGCCATGGCTTCCAGGGTCCGGCGGGTCTCGGATTCCCGGGCTCGAAAGCCATCCCAATAGCGCTCCAGCCCGCCGGGTTCGTTATGGCGGAGAAGGATATTTTTCCACTCTTGGACCTGGACCTTGAAATCCCCCCTGGCCCGCCGGGCTGCGTCCAGGTCCACCATGAGAGAATTCATTTCGGCGAAATTGGCCACCGTGCCCTGGTGGGCATAGTAAAGACCAAACAGGCCGATCAGCGCATTGGTGATCAGCACGACCCCCAGAAGCCCTGCGAGGGGCGTTAAAGATCGCGCTTTCCGTGAAGGGCGACGGGTGAACAGGGACGGGCCGTCCGTTGGGGATGGGGGCATCAGAGCGTCCCGAGTTCAGGTCTTGCGTGTTAGTAAAGTCTTGGTGCCGTGGCCCAAAGCAGAGGCTTCAACCAATCTGCGGAACGGAGAAGAACAGAGATCACTTGGGTCAAGTCTTTGGCGTATCGGCGGAGATCCCGCTCAAAGATCCGGCTTACCCCTCATACGGTTAGGCAACCGCAGTCAAAGCGTCTGCCCGGGTTTCAACGACGGTCAAAATAGACAGAAAGCCACTGATCTCGAACACTTCTCGGATATGGGACTGCATGCCACAAAGGACCAACTTGCCGCCAACTTGTTTGACTTGCTTGGCCATGACCAGAATAAGGCGAAGGCCCGCGCTGGAAATATAGTCTAGCTTGGCCATGTCCACCACAATCCGGTTTAGATCGGCGGTCACCAATCCGTTCAGCTGTCCTTCGACCGAAGACGCGTTCATGCTGTCCAGGCGGCCTTCCAAGGCCACGACTTGAATTCCATCCGCGTTCTCGACGGTGACTGTCATCGACACGTACCCCTTTTGGAACGATTTGAAAATGTCTCTTTCCACTGTGAAGGGTTTACCCAAACCGAGAAGACCTGTCTATAGCGTCGGGCGGAAAAGTAGCGATTGGTCATTTGGTCCATCGGGAACCTCAATGCACTGGATATAAAGCTAAAAGTGCCGTCTATGTCATGAGTCGCGGGTTGGCTGATACAGCGGCTGTCATTCAAAATACATTCTTGTCTGATCACGTTGTTCAGTTTTTTCGCCCTTGGCTTGTCCGCTGTCATGCTGCGCAATCTGGCCAACACTGTCCCTGCGGAGAAGAGGGAGGATCGGGTATCCGTAACAAAAGCAGAGAGCGTTTTTTATTCAGAACTTGTAGGACAAACTAACCGACCCGAAAATGTCTGGGTCTTTCTGCCCGACGAATTCCGGGCTGCGGATGACCTGGGTGTAGGTCAGGCGTGCGTTGCCTAACGTGAGGGCCAAACCGGCCTGAAGGTCTCCCACCAGGATCTCTTTTTCCACGTCGGGACTGTCGCGAAAAGTGTTGCCGTCCAGGAAGATATTGTGGGCCACGGCCCGGCCTTCGATCCCTGCGAAAAGGTATCCGCCCAAGGAGCCGGTGGGTTCAAAGTGGCTGGAACCGGGCAGGCTGGGGCGAATGCGTGGCGGGCCGTAGTCGTCGGGCAGGTTGAACCCCACCCGCGCTGTCGCACCCGCTGCGCCGTAGACGTAGACGTTGCCCAATGCGCCGCCCACATGGGGTGCCAGGTCGAAGCCCACCCCTCCCGCCTTGAACGACGCGAATTGGCGCCACATGCGCTCATAGTACAGAACCACGCCCGGTTCGTTATGGATTTGATGCCCCCATCCCTTGGAGGTGTCTACACCAATCAGCGTGTGGAAGTTGTTTTGTATTTCTTCACCCAGGGCATAGGGCCCGACCATACCCAGGTCCAATTCCAACCGATCCAGGGTTTCGCCGGTTTCCGCGATATAGCCTAACCCCACATAGGTCCAGCCCGCATAGGGTCGGTCCGACGGATCGGGAATTTGGGCTTGGGTGTCTTCGGGGGTGAAGATGCTCTGACCAAAGGTGACGGAATAGCGTTGGATCGCATCTGAGGGGAAGAAGGGAATGGCATCCCCTACCTTTCTGGCCCAGGGCGCCATGTCTCCGACGCCGGAAACCCAGGTGGCAGAAACCCCGTTGGTGTAATGCCGATCCGTGCCGCCGATTTTGTCGTTTTCGATCTGGATGGACAGAGTTCCACCGTCCCAATCGGGAAAATTGGAAGGTGTCCCTGTTTCCGGATCGATCGCCTCACCGTTTTTATCCTCGACCGGTGTCTGGGCGAGGCTGTCCCCGGGGAAGATCACTAGGGGGGCGGCCACGAGAAGCGCTCCCAGCCCAAGGGGGGGGCTGGCTGTTGTCCGGAGGCGGCATGACATGGGCGATGTCCTTTCCAATCTTCGTTTCCGACGACTGGAGAGCCCCGTGTCGGACAGAGCTGTAACGCGCGGACGCAGGTTTGGTTGCCCGGGATCGGGGCGCTTTGGGTTTCTACCCGATCCCGCCCCCGATCCCGCCCCCGATCCCGCCCCCGATCCCGCCCCCGATCCCGCCCCCGATCCCGCCCCCGACTCTGGGACTTATGGGGTTAGGGTCGCGCCCTTGGCAGCCAGGTCGTTGAGAAAGGCCTGGGCGATGGCCGGGAAATCGGGGCCGTTGGGGATAGCAGACACCGGGCTCATCATGTCAGTGTGTAGCACCAGACGGTTTTCCGGTTCGGTTACACCCCGTTCTTTAAGGCCCGTGATGAGGTCTTCTACGGTGGCCTTGACGCAGTGGCTGGAGGCCTCTCCGGCCACATGGATGGTGTCGAAGGCGGTCAAGCTGTCCAAGTGACGGGCGCCCAGGGTCTCATGGGTGCCGTCCAGCGGGTTGGGGACCTCAGAGGCAAATCCGCTATAATGCTCGACCATGCTATCCGTACCCTTGAAGATCCAGGTGGCGGCCCGGTGGCGCTCGACTTCCCAGCCGTGGACCGCTTCTACCAGGGCTGGATGGAGGAGAGTTCCTGGCGTGCCGATGATGCAATGGGCCGGCCAGATGGTATGAATGTAACGCCCCTTGGCTTCCAAGGCCTTGAGGTAACGCAAGGTGTGGTCGAGCATGGCTGGATCGCTGGTCGTCCACGCTCCCTGTTCGACCTCGGCTGCGGTGATCAGGGTGAAGGGGCCAGGGTGGGCGCCTGTGGCATCCTTGAACCACGTGGGGTGGCCAATGTCGTGCAGATTGTGCTGATCCATGGTCAGGAACAGGGCGTCGAAGGCCAGGGGGGATTCGTGGATCAGGTCGGCCAGCCTCTCCATGTCGGCCCAGGCTCCGGGAACGGCCAACGAGCCGCTGGCTTGGCCATCCATGAAGGACAATTGGCCGTCGATGATCAGAAAGGCATTTGCCATGGGGTGTTTCTCCAGCTCGTAGTCCTGTTGTGGCGTTGCCAATAGGACCTACCCCATGGATGCGCGGGAGGGAACCGTGCAAAAGCCGGATCTCCAATTTTTGATGGGCGCTTTCGAAGAGATGCTCTGCTGGGCAAGGGGCCAACCTCAGAAAAAGAGGTCAAGGGCCTGTGCCGCAGATACGCAGGGAAAATGAAGTTTGTATTTATCTCTTCCCTTAAGCTTCAATACCTTAAGGGGGATGGCATCCCCAACGGGACTCGAACCCGTGTCTTCACCGTGAAAGGGTGATGTCCTGGACCGCTAGACGATGGGGACGCCGTGGACGGGGTATTCCCGTCTTAGATCGTCGGCAGAACCCGAGGGCCCACCTTTATTTTATGGATCCCAAAGGACCCATCTCGCTCCACTTCCCAAAGCGGCTTTGGGATGTTGAGCCATCCGACGGGACTTTTCAGTCCCGTCGGTAGCCTCTGCGACGGTGTGATGTCGCTTCGTGAGGGCCGCTTTCTATCGGACCACTGGGGACGATGCAAGCCCTCTTTTTTGCTTTTTCGTGAAAACTCTTACAGAGCCTTCAGCTGGGAAGCGGCCATCTTGCCGGAACGGCCACGCTCCAGGTCGAAGGAAACCTTCTGACCTTCGCGCAGTCCGTCCATGCCGGCTTGCTGAACGGCGGTAATGTGAACGAACACGTCGGCCGAACCGTCGTCGGGCTCGATGAAGCCGTAGCCCTTTGTACCGTTGAACCACTTCACTGTGCCAGTGGACATGCTGTCTACTCCTGGTCTGGCGTTGCCCCACGCCCTATTGCGTCCGGGGCGTCAAATCTTCGACGATGGTCAGACCATAAGCCGGCCAGTTGGCAGCCGCGGTAAGCCTAGGCGAAAATCGATGAAGCGAAAAATGGACCACTTCGACGCTTCGCGCAAGGGGGTTCCGACGGAGAAAATGCCGCTATAGGAAAATTCGTCAATGGTTTCGGGTTCCTAGCGGAGTTGCTCCAGCAGGGCCTCGAACCCTTCAAACTGGGGTGGACCCAGATAGATTTCCCGAGTCGATGCCGATCCGGCGTTGGCATGGGCCTTACGAAAAGCCTCCGATTGGGTCCATGCCTCGAAACTGGACCGGTTTTCCCATTGGGTGTGCGTTGCATAAAGAGTGTGGTCTTCCCCTTCCGGACCGCGGAGAAGGTGGAACGCGATGAAACCTGGGACTTCCTCCAAGTGACTCTCCCGCTCCCGCCAGATGGTCTCAAAGGTTTCTTCTCCGCCCTTGCGGATGCGGAATCGATTCATGGCAATAAACATGGGCATAGCTCTCCGTTGAGAATTGTGTCTGAGAGTGAAACTGGATCAGCTTGAGTCAAGCTGGGCCAGTTCATCGCATCGCGCTCTCGGAACACAGATAGGTCAGGCGCCCTTGCCGACAAAGGGGTTTGTCCGGCGTTCTTCCCCCAGGGTGGACATGGGGCCGTGGCCGGGAATGAAGGCGACCGCGTCACCCAGTGGGAACAGGCGGTCCCGGATGGAGGAGAGAAGCGTGGCGTGGTCTCCCCGGGGAAAGTCCGTACGCCCGATGGAGCCCCTGAACAGCACGTCCCCCACCTGGGCCAGGGCGGAGTCCGGATGGTAAAACACCACATGTCCCGGCGTATGGCCGGGGCAGTGGAGGACATCCAGGGTCAAATTGCCCAGGGTGACCTGATCCCCATGGTTCAGCCAGCGGCTGGGTGTGAAGGGGCGTCCTTCCGGAAAGCCGAAGGACTTGGCCTGTTTGGCCATATCATCAATCCAGAACGCATCGTCTTGATGCGGCCCCTCGACGGGAAGGGACAGGCGCTCTTGCAGGTCGGCGACGGCTCCGGCGTGGTCCAAGTGGCCGTGGGTGACAAGCAACTTGGTGAGGGTAATCTTTTGCTCGGCCACGGCGGCAAGCAGCCGGTCAGTCTCCCCGCCTGGGTCAACCAGGGCGCCTTCCATGGTCTCGTCGCACCAAATCAGGGTGCAATTCTGTTGGAAGGGGGTCACGGGAATGATCGCGGCCTTCAGGGGCATCCTTTGGTCCTCCGAATGAAAATGGGAGGATGCACATGCGGAAGCGGGAAGGCTAGACTACATTATTGAATAGCTGCTTTGTCCTTCCGGTTTTTCAGGGTGGCCGCAGCCTCGTCGCTGAACGCAGCCCCGCTGTTGAACAACGCGATGTGAGGTTGGTCGACGCGAAGGATGTGGTTGATCAGCCAATCGGTCAGAAAGCCATCCACGAAGGTTGACAGCGCGATCTCGCCAGTCTGCAATCGGGGCGTCATCTCGTCAAGGGTCTCTAGTATTTCCACATGGGCTTTGGCATGGGCGTTGTTTGCCTTCTGGTCCCCACATTGGTCTGTCCAGAGGCTTTCCTCCAGCTCGAAGTGAACGATCGCGAGGCTGCGCAGACTGTTCAATACTTGGGCGATGTCTTCCAATGGCGCATCGTCGGACATGTTGTGTAGGCGTGTCATATACTCGATCATGGCCTTGTGGTGCTCGTCGATCTGCTCGATCCCGGTTTCCATCTCGGCACCCCAGGTGGTCGGCTGCAGGGAGTCCTGCTTGGCCAGGCAAGGCCAGATATCGCTGTCTTCGACCATTTCGTGTTCGATCAGCAAATCGGAGACTCTGTCCAACACTTCCAAGGGGTGGACGCTTGGAGCGTAGGTCAAGGTCTCGACCATTTCCGTAACCCTGTCGATCAACTGGGTATGGCGACGGGCGTGGTTGTTCAATTGCGAATATCCGTTGGTCCGCAAAATGACCTCCTCCAGCCCCAGGTGGTTGCGGAGGGCATTCAAGAAGTCCGAGAAGAGGGCGATGGCCTCTGGGCGACCGTTCGGCTGACGCAGGTGACCGCCGATCTCCGCCAGAAGCACCATGAGGTGTTCATGGCCTTCATCAATCAACCCGTTGCCGCTTTGGGGGAATTGAAGGTTACCCATGGCCGAATCTCTTTCATGGCGGTCAAGATTGGGTTTCGGAGTTCTATGGTCTTTAGTTTCCGCTTGGCTCCATATACATTCTATTTGGGTGTGTTCTAAAGGATGGCAAGGGTTATGCTGTTTCGGGTGTGACTTTTCCGTGTAGCTTTTCGGTCAAGTACCGATTGTCCCCCGGGCTAGGGCACGTATCAGGAAGCGCGCCGGATGCAGGGCTTGCCGGACGTCCTCCTCCACCGGAAGAACTTTGCCGGTCAACGATGCCGCCAGGATCTCCGAGGCCAGGGTGGCCGTCTGAAAGCCCCGGGATCCCAAGGCGCCGAGCACCCACAAGTCGGGAGTGTAGGCCTCTGGAATCCGGTCTTCGGGTGGGCGGCGTCTGGGGCCATGGCGGAGGTCACCCAGGATCGAGACCGCTTGGTCCTCGGATGCGAGCAGGGGGCCGACCAGGGGGGTGCGGTCCGGTGTTCGTGCCCGGCGGGAGATGCGCACGCGCCAGGGTTTGTCCGCCAGCCGGGTCGCCAGCTCGGGCAAGTGGTCGATCAGCATGTTGAGGCAATGGGCGTGGCTTGCCGGGTCCGGTTGATCCCAACCGGGATCCTCCGGGGTGGTCATCGGCTCATGGGAAGCGCCGAGGATTTGCAGCGGGGCACCGTCTGGACCCGTGATCGGTGGGGAGATGTAGCCTCCGAAGCTCATGGGGTGCGCCGGCATGGGTTCCGGCGTGTCGAAAAGGGAGATCTGGCCCCGGGTGATCTGGGGCGGAGGGGTGCCAGACGGCTGGAGGGTGCCCGCCTGAGCTCCGGCACAAAGGATAACGGCTTCGGCTCGTTCTTCTCGACCATCGGCGGCCAGCAGTCGCCAGAGTCCCTTTTCCCGTGTCATGTCGACAACCGAGAAGCCCAGGCGCCGTGGGGTGGATCCGGCCAATGCCTGGCAGATCACTCCAGGGCGGATGCACCGGGCCGCCCCCATCCAAAGAGCCGCCGTATTGTGGAAGCCGGGCTGTCCCGTGCGTCGGGCCTGTTCTGCGGCGTCGGGGAGGGTCAGCCACTCCTCGGGCCAGTCGAAGGCGGCGGCGACCTTCCGTTGACGGGCTTCATCCCGGTCGTTGACGGGCAGGCTGAGCAATCCGGCGGGGCCAACCCAGGGATCGGCCCCCCTGTCCGCCAGATCCTGATAGACCCGGAGGGCGTGGACCCAAGCCGCCGCATGGAACCGGCCTTCGGCGGAGGGCTCGACGGCGAGGCGCGGCATAAAAATACCCAGGGGATTGCCCGAGGCTTCCGCGGCAAGGCTATCCCGGGCCTCCAAGAGGAGCGGCGTGAGACCCGCACGGCTCAAGGCATGGGCCGCAGCACATCCGGCAATGCCAGCACCGATCAAAGCCACCCGTGCCCCTTGGGCGAGAGGGCGTCCGGGCCAGAGGGCCTTGCTGCCGCTGTCCTTGCGGAGGAGAGCCCCTTTGGGTAAGGCGGGCCGGGGTTGGGCGGGCCGTGCATGTTTGGTTGGTCGAAGGGGGGGAGCCTCCAACCGGGCGGAGAGGCAATGGTGTTTTCGCCCGTAGCCGGGGCGTCGTTGGACAGAGAACCCCAGGTCTGCCAGCCCGCGTTTGACCGCACCGGCCGCTGTGAAGGTGGCCAGCCGCGCTCCGGGGGCCGACAGGGCCGCGACCCAGGCCAAAACCTGAGGCGTCCACATGTCGGGATTGGTGGAGGGGGCGAATCCGTCCAGATACCAGATATCTGCCGAAAGGCCGGAGAGGCTGGCGAGCATGGGTTCGACCGGGCCTTGTGCCAGGATCAGATCGACACCCTCCTCCAGGGAGATATGGTGGAGACCCGGTTGGCGGGGCGGCAAGCGGTCCAGCAGACCGGCCACCAAATCGGCGGGCGCGTCTGTGCTTGCGAGGATGGGCGCCAGTTCGGTCCGATCCAGGGGGAAGCCTTCCACGGCCAAATAGCGCAGGGCCGGGCGGGGGCGGGGGAGCCGCCGCAGGGCGTCCCAGGTCAAAAGCAGGTTCAGCCCCGTGCCAAAGCCCAATTCACAGACCGTGATCCGATGTCGGTGCCGCCAATCGTCGGGAAATCCCGTTCCCTCCAGAAAGACATGGTGCCCTTCGGCCCATCCCTCGCCCGGTTGAAAATAGATATCCCCATGGCGATCGTCCCGTGGTGTCCCCTGTGAATCGAGGGTGAGGTCGGGCTTGGGAAGCGTCCAGTGGGGTACAACGGGGGACATGCTGCTGCTAAACCTTCCACGCGGGGATCGGGGGAGGGGCGGGGTGGAGCTTGGGCCAGATGCGGACGCGGTGGCTGTCTGCAGGATTCTCGGCTCTTCAGGTGGTCAATTTAGTCAAAAAGACGGGGCGAGGGGAAACGATTGAGCGTCTATGGCAAGAAGGGAATATCAGTCTATGTCCTATTCAGTGTAATTCCTCAGTCTTTCCCGGGCATTTGTTAGCCTATGGTTGTTCAGTCGTGAAGCTTTTCTCTGTAAGGAAGGACCTGCGTGGTTATTCCTACCATTTGCCTAAAGGCACGGGTATGCTTGGTCTTTGGGTAAAGGATGGAAATCGTCGCATTCATGGATCCCGGGCGATGATCGACATCCAGGACTTTGGAATGATACGGGACTCCATCGGTGTGTGGTGAGCATGAGGCTTTATCTTGCCGGTCCGGATGTCTTTGATTCCGATCCCATGTCGGTTGCCCGGCGGTTGAAGGATGCCTGCAAGGCACGGGGATTCGAAGGCGTTTTTCCGCTCGATTCCAGTTTGGATCTCGCTGATATGGGGAAGTCCTGTCAGGCTGAGGCCATTTACCGTGCCAATATCGAACTGATCCAAAGTTGCGATGGGGTTGTCGCGAATATGGTTCCCTTTCGAGGGGCCTCCATGGATGTGGGGACGGCCTTCGAAATGGGATATGCCGCCGCACTTGGGCTTCCTGTCGTTGGCTATGGCGACCTGCGGACAGGGACTTACCTGGATCGGATCATGATCCACTACCGGGGGCAGATCACCCGGAGAGAGGGGCGCTGGTGGGACCCGGATGGCTTGGAGATCGAAGATTTCGGCCTAATGGATAATCTGATGATGTGCTGTGGGGCCGAAGCGATTACCCATGGGTTCGATCAGGCGCTGATTTCCATGCGCTATCTCATGAATGCCCGGAAGGAGCGGGGAGTCGGTTGATCGGGTCTCAGGCCCATTTGGCGCGCAAGTCGTTCCGGTTCAAGGCGAACCATTGTGCCGCGATCAGACAGGTTCCATTGGAGAGTTCGCCATCGCGGGCCATGGCAATGAAGCGGTCGGCGTCCAGGACCACGACCTTGATGTCCTCCCCTTCCTCCGCCAAGCCATGGAGGCCTCCGGCGCCCTCGCTGTCCACCTGCCCGCAGAAGAAGGAGATGCTTTCGGTCAGGACTCCAGGAGAGGCCAGGACCTGGGCAAAATGGATCAGGTTGTTCGGGGTAAGGCCGCATTCTTCCACGCTTTCCCGGCGGGCCACCGATTCTGCGTCCTCTCCGGGGTCGATGATTCCTGCGACGATTTCCAGCAGCCAAGGATTCTTCATGCCTTTGTCCCAGGCTGCGGGCCGGAACTGCTCGACGAGAACCACCCGGTCTCGGGGTGCATCGTAAAGCAGAATGGCTGCGGCATCGCCCCTGTTGACCACTTCCCGCTGGATTTCAGGCCCCATCCCCCCAGCGTATTGCTCATGCCGCAGGCGGATCTGGTCAACCTTGATATAGCCATTGGCGACGCGTTTCCGGTCAGTCACGGTTACCTGGGACGGGCGGAAGGTGTCCTTCGTCATGGGGAAAACCTCGGTGCTACAGTGTGACTTGGAAGGGAGGAGGAGAAGGTCTCAGGCAAGGTGGTCCATGACTTCGTCGGTTAGGGCCTGGATTTCCTCTGCCGCGCGGGACCGGCGATTGGTTTCCAGCACGCCTCGGCCATCCATCATGCTCGCTGCGAAAGCGGTGCGATTGCCAATCCGGGCTTTGGCGATGGGAAGCTCGTCGGCGCGTAATTTCGCTTCGATCAACTCCGGCAGTTTACCCCGGGGAGGCATCCGGTTCAGCACCAGCAAGGGATTCGTCTGTTCCTTGCGGGCCAGTTCCAGGGTGGCCGTGGTGGCCCAAAGGTCCATGGGACTGGGCTGAACGGGAACCAACAGGATATCGCCCGCGCGGATGGCCGCCTTGGCTTCCGTCTCCGCATGGGGGGGCGTGTCGACCACCACGATGTCATGGGTGTCCCGCAGCCGATCCAGTTCCGTTGCCAATCGCCATCCGGCCACGTCGGACAGGTGCAAACCGCATCCGGTCGCCCCGAGAGTCGTGATTCGCGCCCCATGCCAAGCCGCGAGGCTGCCCTGGGGGTCGATGTCGACCAGGGCAACGGAGTTTCCCTTGGCCTTAAAGGATACGGCCAACTGGGCCGCCAAAGTGGTTTTGCCGGCGCCCCCCTTTTGTTGGGCGATGGTAATGATGCGCGCCACCATGAATTGGATGCTCCCTTTTTGGCTCGCTCCAAAGGACACCGGACAATCCGGGCTCTCCCGGAGGGTCAGGCTAAGCAAGGGGGTCGGGGAACACAAAGGTTTTCGTGGAGCAACCCTTGGGGGGTGAACCAAGGGACACATTTTTCCAATGGTCTTCTGAGACTTGCTATCGGAAGGGGCGGGCATGCGTTGCAACGGTCGCAGCCCTGAGCTACAAAGGCCGCTCGCGCCACTGGTGCGATCTTTTCCACTCCCTGTGATTCGGAGCGATTCATGGCCGCCTATCAGTACGTCTACGTGATGAAAAACCTGAGCAAGGTTTATCCCGGGGGACGGGAAATCCTGAAGGGCCTGTCGCTGTCCTTCCTACCCGGTGCCAAAATCGGTGTGTTGGGGCCCAACGGCGCCGGAAAGTCCACGGTTCTGCGCATCATGGCAGGCCTGGACACCGAATTCGGTGGCGAGGCGTGGTCTGCGGATGGGGTCAAGGTTGGCTATCTGGCCCAGGAACCCGAGCTGGACGAAAGCAAAGACGTTATGGGGAACGTCATGGATGGCGTTGGTCCCATAAAGGCCCTCCTCGACCGGTTCGAGGAAGTCAGCATGAAGTTCGGAGAGGTATCCGACGACGACGAAATGAATGCTCTGATCACCGAACAGGGCGAACTGCAGGAGCAGATTGACGCCGCAGATGGGTGGGACCTCCAGCGTCAGGTGGAAATCGCCATGGATGCCCTAAGGTGTCCCCCGGGTGACGCTGCCGTCGACAAGCTGTCCGGTGGTGAAAAGCGCCGGGTGGCGCTGTGCCGTCTGTTGTTGTCAAAGCCGGACATGTTGCTGCTTGACGAGCCCACCAACCACCTGGACGCAGAGTCGGTGGGGTGGCTGGAGCGGTTCCTGCACGAATTTCCAGGTACGGTCGTGGCCATCACCCACGATCGGTATTTCCTGGACAATGTCGCGGGCTGGATTCTGGAAGTCGACCGCGGTCGCGGCATCCCCTACGAAGGCAATTACTCCACCTACTTGGAAAACAAGCAGAAGCGTCTGGAGCAGGAAGCCCGGGAAGAGGGCGCCAAGCAGAAGACGATCTCGCGGGAACTGGAGTGGATCCGGCAATCGCCCAAGGCCCGGCAATCCAAGAGCAAGGCCCGCATCACCGCCTATGAGAACTTGGTGGCCGAAGCCGGGGCACAGAAGGTCGACATGGCCCAGATCGTCATCCCCATCGCCGAGCGGCTGGGCGGTGTGGTGATCGAGGCTGAGCATCTCACCAAGGGCTTCGGTGATCGCCTGTTGATTGAGGATTTGAACTTCCGCCTGCCGCCCGGCGGCATTGTCGGCGTGATTGGCGCGAACGGTGCAGGTAAGTCCACCCTGTTCAAGATGATCACCGGCAACGACACCCCCGACAGCGGCGACATTCGCGTCGGTGAAACCGTCAAGCTGGGCTATGTGGATCAAAGTCGGGATTCCCTGGACCCAAACAAGACGGTCTGGCAGGAAATTTCCGATGGGCTCGACGAACTGGATTTGGGCAAGCGCAAAATTCCCAGCCGGGCTTACGTGGGGCAGTTCAATTTCAAAGGTGCCGATCAACAGAAGAAAGTCGGGATCCTCTCCGGTGGTGAGCGGAACCGCGTCCATCTGGCCAAGATGCTGAAGTCAGGCGCCAATGTGCTGATGCTTGACGAACCCACCAACGATCTCGATATCGAAACCCTTCGCGCGCTGGAAGAGGCGTTGTTGGAATTCGCCGGTTGTGCCGTGGTTATCTCGCACGATCGTTGGTTCCTGGACCGCATCGCAACCCACATTCTGGCTTTTGAGGGAGATTCCCACGTCGAATGGTTCGAGGGGAATTTTGAAGCCTATGAGGAAGACAAAAAGCGCCGTCTGGGCTCCGATGCCGATCAGCCCCACCGCATTAAATACAAACCCCTGACCCGGTAAATTGCCAGGTAGGGTTGTGAGTTCCACTCTAATATACAGCGTTTCCTCGAAAGTCCGGAAACTGTGCTTCGCAGTTTCTGGGCTCTGCCCAGACCCGCAAAGGGTCTGCGGACCCTTTGATCCCAAATGGGGGGTCGGGGCCTCAGGCCCCAGCCTCGCCAAAGAGGGGGGGCGGGGTATAATATAAATTTTACGGTACTCCGAGATCAAGTTGGACCAAGAAGTAGCCCAACTTGATCTCGGAGCACTCTAGGGCGGTTTCCTCAAGGAGGGAGCCGCCCTTTTTCGTGTTGTGAATCGAATTTTATCTTAATTTAATTGATTGTTTGCGCATTCGAGAGCCGAAATTGATCAAAAATCCGATTCGTTCAAGTGGGTATTTTCCTTTTACCTGGAAATGGGGGGCGTAGCTGAAAGGTCTCATCCGATGGGACCAATTAAAGACCGTTCTGTCGGGAAACCTGAGCATTGGTGTGGGATAACGTTTTATTAATTGTGGTTAATAATCATAAATATTCCGCAAGTGCGAAATCGTTGGTGACAAAACCGAGTGAGCTCGCCATCGTTGCAATTGTGGCGGTCCTATGACCGCGTGTTCCAGCTTCACATACAAGCATGGAGATCCAAAAAAAATGAATGCCATCAATACATTGGTCATCGATCGCGCTTTGTCGTCAGAGGCAACCCAGGAAAATGGACGCGAACAGCTGCGTCCGGAGACGATTATCGAGCTCGCGGCAGGTGTCCGCGAAACCACTGAAGAAAAGCTGACCGCTATCACCGCCGTTACGGCACGGACCAAGATCCTTGCGCTGAATGCCCTGATTGAAAGTGCCCGGGCGGGGGAGCATGGGCGGGGGTTTGCTGTCGTCGCCGACGAGGTGAAGCGGATTTCATCGGAGATCGCAGACATCGCCGGCGACTTAGGCAGTGAATTGTCGGGCAAGGTGGAGAACCTGGAACGTCTGGGGCGGTTGATCATCGAGGATCTGCGGGACCAAAGGGAATACAGCCAAAGCACCCGCCTGACCGATTTATCTCTGAACGCCGTCGAAATTATCGATCGCAATCTGTATGAGCGTACTTGCGACGTACGTTGGTGGGCGACCGATAGCGCCGTGGTGCGCTGTTTGGAAAACCCATCCGATGAGGTCTGCAGTCATGCGTCCAAGCGGCTTGGGGTGATTCTGTCGGCCTATACGGTCTATCTGGATCTATGGATTTGCGATGCTCAGGGGCGTGTGGTCGCCAACGGAAGGCCTGGTCGCTACCCCGTCAAGGGAATGGATGTCTCCGGCGCCGCGTGGTTTCGAGAGGCGATGAACACCAAGTCTGGCGACGATTACGCCGTGGCCGACATCGCTCGGGTGGGGGCATTGGAGAATATGCCCGTGGCCACCTATTCCACGGCGATTCGAGCCGATGGGGAAACCCATGGTGCTCCATTGGGGGTTCTTGGGATCCATTTTGATTGGGGTCCTCAGGCCGAGGCCATCGTCGATGGAGTCCGTTTGGACCGCGATGAAGTCGAACGGTCTCGGGTGATGCTGCTGGACGCAAAATTCCGGGTCATCGCCAGTACAGCCAACAAGGGACTGCTGAGTGAAACCTTTGCTTTGCGTACCGAGGGGAAGGACGCGGGCCACTACCGTCAGCCGGACGGGGCGCTGGTGGGATTCCACCGGACACCAGGATACGAGACCTACGGTGGCTTGGGGTGGTACGGCTGCATTGTTCAGGCGCCCGAATAGGGGGAGGGGGCGTGGTGGCCCGAATGTCCGTTTCGAACCGGTGGGACCATCACACCGGTTCGGAACCTGCTTCCTCGACCAAGCGGCGGGTACTCAGAATACGACACCATCCCCGACCGGTTTCCACCAGCCCTCGACTGGAAAAGTCCACCATGATCCGAGCGACGACCTCTCGCGTCGTTCCAATGCGTGCGGCGATATCCTGCTGGGTGCGTGGGATTCGGCCATCGGTATTCACATTGGCGAGTAGGTATCCGGCCAACCGCTGGGAGACCGTTTGAGATCTGCTGTTTTCCAATTCCCCCATGAGCCGGAAGACCAATGTGGATAGGGCGCGGAGCGTGATATCCTGAATGCAAGCTTCCTGGGCAAACAAGGTCCGGTAGACACGACCCGGCACGACGGCGACCAGGGTGTCCCGTTCGCTTTCCACCCAGGCGGGGTAGGATAGGTCATTAAACAGGCTGTTGAGGGCGATAATACAGGTTTCGCCCGGGGTGATCTGGTAGAGCGGGGCTTCCTTGCCGTTGGCCGAAAGGGTGAAGACCCGAAGGCCACCGGACATCACGAAATAGGCACCGGAGACGTCCTGTCCCCGATGGACGACCGTTTCCCCACCGGTGAAGCGGTGTAGCGTGGTGCCTGAGGACAAAAGCTTCCGCCCTTCGGTCGATAGGGCTTGGAAGATGGCGATTTTCTCCAGGGTATCCAGGGGGGTCATGGTGCGGTCTTCCTTTCCAACCGGGGCGCGGAGAGACTGCCCAGGAAGGCCACGATGGCATGGATATCCTCGTCATTCAGACTTCTGGGGTGAGGGGAGGCGAAGGTTCCGGCTTGCGTGAGCCAATGGGGGGCCGGTGTGGGGGCCGATCCGCTCAGTGTTATGCCCAGTTGGTTTTTCGCCATGAGTCGCACCGCCTCCTCAAGGGTATCCACGGATCCATTGTGCAGATACGGGGCGGTGAGCGCCACGTTTCGCAGGGAGGGAATGCGCCAAAGGGCGTTTTTGCCCTTGTCGGCGGTCAAGTGATATGTCCGATCCGCCTCCGTCCCCACCGCATGCAGGGGGGCGAACGGTCGATAGGGGCCGATCAGGCTGGCGCCGCTGAAGTTCGGTCCGGCATGGCATTGGACGCATCCCACGGTCTCGAATAGCCACATGCCCCGCTTTTCCCGCTCCGTAAGGGCCGAGGTCTTGCCTCGGATGAATTGGTCATATCGGGTGTTGGGGGTGATGAGGGTTCGCTCATAGGCGGCGATGGCCCGCGCGATGGAGTCTCCGTTGATCGGAACATTGGAGCCGAAGGCCACAGAAAAGGCCGTTCTATAGGTTGGGTCTGCGCGCAGACGATCCGCTGCGGTTTCGATTGAGGGCATGCCCATTTCAATGGGATTGAGGATAGGGCCAAGGGCCTGGTCCTCCAGGGATTTGGCCCGCCCGTCCCAGAACAATCTACTCTGGAAGGCGGCGTTCCAGACGGTGGGGGTATTGCGGCTTCCCCTCTGCTTGTCGATTCCCAGGGCTGTTCGCCGCCCGTCAGCTCCGGCTTGGGCCACGATGGCATGGCAGGACGCGCAGGTCAGCGATCCGTCCCTGGACAGGCGGGGCTCCTGGAACAGCCGCGCGCCCAAGGCGATTTTCGCTTCCGTCGGAGGATCTCCCGGGGGATAGGGCGCCTGGAGGGGCAGGGCTTTCCAACGGTGGTGGCTGGCTCTCCCGGTGGTGAAATCGGTGTTTACCGGCAAGACAGTCTCCTTCGTTAGAAGGGGAGTGATGGTGCGCTCTGGAAAGGTGGACAGGATCAGGAGAACGATCATCTTCAGGGCGAAGGCGAGGACGCCCATGCCCAGGGCGCCACCAACGATCCATCTTTCCTGGCCTAGGCGTTGTCTGAGCCGGTCAAGGCCCGTGTTCGCGGGAACGAGGTCCCCGCGAACGATCAGGAGAAGGGCCACGACCCCGGCGAGGAGAACCGCGCCGCCCGTGGCGAGGGTGATATTCAAGCCGGGAAACATGGCATCCCTCCCTTTGCTGGAGTGAATGGGATCAGCTTGGAACAAGCTGGCCCCATTTCACTCTCATTCTTTGAGTTTTAGAGTATGTTCGAGGCCAAGTTTGGTCGCGAAGCACGGTACACAACAGGGCTTTGACCCGTCGCCCACTGGGGCCGAAAGGCCCCAGACCCCGGGCGCATATTTTCAAAAGAAAAATGGGGGTTTGGGGGCATTTGCCCCCAAATGGGCTTGGGCAATCGCCCAAAAAAGACGGATCACTGTCGTGTACCGTGGTCGCGAAGCGACCCAGCTTGATCTCGGAATACTCTCGGCAGAAGCTTTGTCAGTTATTCAGCCGCAGGGCGACGAAAGAAGCTGTCCGTCGGGCTGGCTGTGGAAACTTCGGTGATGGAATCGAAGGGCAGCCCGGCCTTCTCGTGGGCCCGACGTACGGCTTCGGCGTCCGGGGCCATGTTCAAGCAAAAGGCCCGGCCTTCTGCGTACCCTACATGGGTGCGGATAATGATCACGCCTTCTTCGGCGCAAGCCTGTTCGTATCCGACGTAAAACCCCTCGAACCCCTCGGGGGTCAGGCCTTTAGGGAAGGTGCCCTTGGTTTGGTCGTGGGTGTCGATAAAAAGGCGCATGGTTCGGTCTCCCGTTCGTGTGAGGTATTGACGTGACGGGGGACAGGGTAAGGGGGACGGATTGCTCCGTCCGTATCCTGGGTTACAGAGGACGCGAAAACCCTTGGAGAGTGATCTCTTTCACCGCCGCGCCGGGCCGTGTATTCCGTTCCACAAGGGAACGACGGTCGGGTCGGATGGGAGGCAAGAAAGAACCCCGCCGAAGCGGGGTTTTGGGATCAAACGGATGGAAGAGTGCAGGGTACACGCCAGTGTTTCGTGTTTTTTGGGCGATAGCCCAAGCCCATTTGGGGGCAAATGCCCCCTAACCCCCATTTTTCCTTTATAAATAGGAACCCGGGGTCTGGGGGCTTTCGGCTCTAGGGGGGCTATGAGAAAAGGCAGATTAGCCTTGTTTGGCCCGCAATTCTTCAATCTTTTTGCGCAAAACATCATTAAGGCCGCTCATGGATCCGGTGTTCTTCAGCACAGCCTTGTATTCGCTCTGAAATGTCAGGGCCAAGCTGACACCTTCTACCTTCAGATCGATGACCCCAAGTTTGCCGTCATTCTCTCGAAGGACCCAAATCACCTGCAGGGGCTTATCGTCCTCCTTACCGATGTTTGTTGTGACTTCGTGGATCGTGCCGCCCCGGGTTTCACGGGTATTGGTGTTGGTAATAGTGATCTTTTGGCCGCCATACTCGTTGAAGCGCGACCCCCAATTGATCACGTTCAAGTCCCGAAAAAGGGATTGAAACTCCTTCTGTTCCGCGTCTGACGCTTTCTTCCAATAGCCTCCAACCACGAACCGGGAAATAAAATCCAGGTCGAAGGCGGTATTCAGGAGTTTGTCGAAGCGCTTGACTTTCTCATCGGCCGCCACGTCAGCCTTCAGAATGTCCTCAATGGCGTAGCGGCTCAATTCTTGGACGAAGGCCGAGGGGTCGCGGGGCATGTCCTCTGCAAGGGAGGGGGTGACGGCACCAAATGCCAAGCTAAGCGCCATTAGTGGCACCATGACGCGTTTCGTGAAGAACATGAACCCTCTCGTTTGGATCTTCTTGGGCGACTGGGTCTTCTTGGTCAACGTGGCCGATGCCACGGAACAAAATCAAGACCACAGTGGGTACCACGGAAACGGGCCGGGCGCCACCCTCACGGTAGGCTCCCTGTCTCGTATCGGGGGCCGGGGCCCGGTGTTTGACCGCAGAACAAGGATCTCTTTGGGGAAAGCTCTTGATATAAAGATATGTTTATATCAACATACGTTGGTGATTCGGGATGCTTGTCTGAAATGGGCGCGGATCCCGCCAGCCCATGCGTTATCAATCCGCGTACTATCAACTTATGCGTTACGAGGGGAAAGGGAATATTGGAAACGGTGCTGTCCGGCTTGCGTGCTGCGGCTGAGTCCACGAGGCTCCGGCTATTGGCGCTTTGTGCCCGGGGGGATCTGACCGTGTCCGATCTTGTCCGTATTCTTGGAATTAGCCAGCCGCGCGTGTCCCGACACCTTAAAGTGATGTGTGAAGCTGGATTGCTTGAGCGCTTTCGCGAGGGGGCCTGGGTTTTCTACCGTTTGGCTCCGCTGGGTGTGGGGGCGGGTGTGGCCCGCTCTATTGTTGGCCTTTTGCCGGAAGAGGATAAGGATCTGGTCTTGGATCGGACTCGTCTGGCGGCCATTCAGGAGGAGCGAGCGGCTAGGGCTGCGGAGTATTTCCGTGCCAATGCGGATCAGTGGGATGACCTTCGGGAGCTCCATGGAGCCGATGGCCCCGTGGAGGAGGCTCTGGTGAACCTGTTCATTGGTCGCGGAATGGGGGATGTGCTCGACCTTGGCACGGGAACAGGACGCGTCCTAGAGCTGCTCTCTCCCCATGCTGATCGGTGCGTGGGGATCGATCAATCCCGGGAGATGTTGTCCGTTGCTCGGGTTAACCTGGAACGGGAAGACATTCGGAATGCCCATGTGCGTCAGGGCGATATGTATGCCCTGCCGTTCTCCGGCGGGGCCTTCGACGGGATTGTGATCCATCAGGTTCTGCATTTTGCGGAATATCCCGGGGCCGTTGTTTCGGAGGCAGCCCGGGTGCTCCGACCCGGGGGACGGTTGGCAATCGTCGATTTGGCCCCCCATGAACGTGAAGAATTGCGCGAACAACATAACCATCGTCGCCTGGGATTTCCCGGGGGCGAGATTTCCGGATGGTGTGCAAATGCCGGTCTGCAGGTCCAGGATATCCTGGACCTGCCTGGACCAGCTTTGACCGTGCGGCTTTGGGTGGCCGACAGGCCATCAGAGCCCATCAGCACCAAGGCTAGCAACAAGACATCGGAGCGGGTGGCCATCGCCCCCCGAACCCAGACGATCGACCAAGGGAGTTCCCAACTGTGACCGCGTCCACCGAAGCTTCTCCGCTCATCGCGGCCCCCCTGGGCAAGCGTGACTTGAATGTATCCTTTGAATTCTTTCCGCCTAAGACGGACAAGATGCAGACCCAACTTTGGGAGAGCATCAAGCGGCTGGAGCCCTTGAACCCCAGCTTCGTGTCCGTGACCTACGGGGCCGGTGGCTCCACCCGGGAGCGAACCCATGATACGGTGGCTCGCATCCGCAAGGAAACCTCGCTGGCCCCTGCGGCCCATCTGACCTGCGTGGAAGCCACGCGGGAGGAGGTCAATGAGGTCGCCAAAGCCTACTGGGAGGCGGGCGTCAAGCATATTGTCGCGCTGCGTGGCGATCCGCCGGAAGTCGGGGGGACCTATTCGCCGCATCCGGGAGGCTACCCCTATGCCGTAGACTTGGTGAAAGGCCTGCGCGACGTGGCCGACTTCGAGATTAGCGTTGCGGCTTATCCCGAGGTGCATCCGGCGGCCGCAAGTCCGGAAGCGGACCTGGACAACCTGAAGCGCAAGATAGATGCCGGAGCGACCCGGGCTATCACCCAGTATGTCTTCGATGTGGACATGTATCGTCGTTTCATGGACCGGGTGCGGGCTGCGGGGATTACGGTGCCTGTGGTGCCGGGGATCCTGCCGGTGACCAACTTCGCCACCGTGGTCCGCTTCTCCGGTGCCTGTGGGACATCGGTACCCAAGTGGATGCACGAGTTGTTCGATGGGCTGGACGCCGATCCCGAGAGTCGCAAGTTGGTTGCCGCGACCCTGGCAGCCGAGCAATGCCGCGCCCTCTATGACGACGGCGTCACCGACTTCCACTTCTATACATTGAACCGGGCGGATCTGGTTTACGCCATCTGCCATATCCTCGGTGTCCGGGCCGCAAAGCCCGCATCCGATACCACCACCGAACCCAAGACCGAGGGAGCCTCCGCATGAGCAAGTTTCTCGACCACCTTCGCGAGCGTGTCCTGCTGTGCGACGGCGGCATGGGGAGCCTCGTCCAGGCCATGGACCTGTCTCTGGAAGAGGATTTCCAGGGGCAGGAAAATTGCACGGAAATCCTGAACCTGACCCGCCCGGACGTGATCCGGGAAATCCATGGTCGCTATTACGACGCGGGCGCCGACTGCGTGGAGACCAACACCTTTGGCGGCTCGACCCTGACGCTGGCCGAATTTGGCCTTCAGGACCAGGCCCATGAGATCAACAAACGGGCCGCCGAAATCGCCCGCGAGGCCGCGGAACAATACGCCGACGGCAAGGACCGTTTTGTTCTGGGCTCCGTTGGGCCGGGCACCAAGCTCCCGAGCCTGGGGCACGTCGACTACGACACCCTGAAAGAGGCCGTGCGCATCCAGTGCGAGGGGCTGATCGACGGCGGCGCCGACGCTATTCTGGTCGAGACCTGCCAGGATCCCCTGCAGTTCAAGGCGGCCATCAACGCCGCCAAGGCCGCGCGCCTCAAGTATGGAACCGATACGGCGATCATGCTGCAGGTTACCGTGGAGACCACGGGAACCATGCTGGTGGGCGCCGATATTGCCGCAGCCGCTACCGTCGCCCATTCCCTAGGCGTTGACAGCCTGGGCCTGAACTGCGCCACCGGCCCCCAGGAAATGAGTGAGCATGTGCGTTGGCTGGCGGAAAACTGGCCACACCTGATTACCTTGCAGCCAAACGCGGGTCTACCCGAACTGCTTGACGGCAAGACCCACTATCCCTTGACTCCCGCCGAGCTGGGCGATTGGCATGGCCGTTTCATCAGCGAGGATCGGGTGAACATGGTTGGCGGTTGCTGCGGCACCACGCCGGAGCATATCGCTGCCGTCAACGCCAAGCTCGATGAGCTGGGCAAGGGCAAGCGCCCGGCTCCGGTCAAGAAAACCGTCCATTGGGTGCCCGCCGCAGCCTCCCTTTATGGTGCGGTTCCCCTGCGTCAGGAGAACGCCTTCCTGTCCATCGGCGAGCGCTGCAATGCCAATGGCTCCAAGAAGTTCCGGACCCTGCAGGAGAATGAGGACTGGGATGCCATTGTTGGTATGGCCCGGGAACAGGTGAAGGAAGGCAGCCATACCCTGGATGTCTGCACCGCCTTTGTTGGCCGCAACGAAATTGCCGACATGACAGAGGTGATTACCCGTCTGCGCGGGGGCGTGAATGCGCCTCTGGTGATCGATTCCACCGAGACTCCGGTAATCGAGGCGGCGCTCAAGCTCTATGGTGGTAAGGCCATCATCAACTCCATCAACTTCGAAGATGGTGAGGAGCTGGCCGAAGAGCGGGTGAAGCTGGCCAAGGAATTCGGCGCTTCCGTCGTGGCCCTGACCATCGACGAAGAGGGCATGGCCAAGGATTGCGAGAACAAGCTGCGCATCGCCAAGCGCCTCTATGACTTCGCGGTGAACAAGCATGGCCTGCCCGCCAGTGACCTGATGTTTGACCCGCTGACTTTCACCATCTGCACGGGCAACGAGGACGACCGTAAGTTGGCCGTCGAAACCCTGCATGCCATCAAACGCATTTCCGAGGAGATGCCCGATGTGCAAATCATCCTGGGTCTCTCCAACGTCTCCTTCGGCCTGAAGCCCATTGCTCGGCATGTGCTGAACTCGGTTTTTCTGGACCATGCCGTGAAGGCGGGGATGACCGGGGCGATCGTTCATATCTCGAAAATCGCACCGCTTCATAAGATCCCCGAGGAGGAGCTGAAGGCCGCCGAGGACTTGATCTTTGACCGTCGCGAGCCGGGCAAGGATCCGCTTCACGCCTTCATCGCCCTGTTCGAGGATCGGACCGAAGCCAAGAAGGAGGTCAAGCGCGCTGAGAAAGTCGAGGACCGCCTGAAGCAACGCATCGTCGATGGGGACCGCCTGGGACTGAATGAGGACCTTGACGAGGCCATGAAGAGCTATGAGCCGCTGGAGATCATCAACACCCTGCTGCTCGCCGGCATGAAGGTGGTTGGTGAGCTGTTCGGCGCGGGCAAGATGCAACTGCCCTTCGTGCTCCAGTCCGCAGAGACCATGAAGGCCGCCGTGGCCTATCTGGAAAACTTCATGGAAAAGGTGGAGGGCCAAGAGAAGGGCATTCTCGTGCTCGCCACCGTGAAGGGGGATGTGCACGACATTGGCAAGAATCTGGTGGACATCATCCTGTCGAACAACGGCTACAAGGTGGTGAATATCGGCATCAAGCAGCCCATCGCCTCGATTATCGCTGCGGCCAAAGAGCATAAGGCCGATGCCATCGGCATGTCGGGCCTGCTGGTGAAGTCCACGGTGATCATGAAGGACAACCTGGCGGAATTGGCCCGGGAAGGCTTCAATACGCCGGTCTTTCTGGGGGGCGCGGCGCTGACCCGTGCCTTCGTGGAGGAGGACTGCGTGGCGGCCTACGCCACCGGTGGTCGGGTGGCCTATGCCCGTGACGCCTTCGATGGCCTGGATCTGATGGCCCGGGTCGTGGACGGCAAATTCGACGAGCATCTGTCCGGGATTCAGGATAAGCGGTCTGATCGGCCCTCCCGCAAGAAGGGAAAGGCCGAGGAAGGGGTCGCCGACAACGACGATGTGACCGCGGATCAGGCCAAGGAAGGCGCTACGCGCGGCTTCGCCGATCGCCCCGTGGATGTCGAGGAGGTCAAAGTGCGCCGGGCCGAGTTGGCCAAGGACCACGCCATCCCGACCCCGCCCTTCTGGGGTGCTCGGGTGCTGGAAAACATCTCCCTGAAGTCGCTTGTACCCTATATCAACGAGACCACCCTTTACCAATTTCAGTGGGGGTTCCGGAAGACAGGCAAGACCCGGGCCGAGTGGAAAACCTGGGCCGAGGAAAACGTCCGCCCGATCATGTTTGACATGCTGAAGCGGTGTGCCGAGGAGACCATCCTGGAGCCCAAGGCCGTGTACGGGTATTGGAAAGCTGCGAGCGAAGGGGACGCCATCGTTCTGTTCGACGAGAACGGTACGACGGAGGTGGGTCGCTTCGACTTGCCCCGTCAAAAGAAGGAGGGTGGCATCTGCATGGCCGACTTCATCCGCGACGTGGATAGCGGTGAGCGGGACGTGATCGGTTTACAGGCCGTCACCGTGGGGGCTAAGGCCTCCGAGGTGGCTCAGGCTTGGTTCGAGGAGAACAAGTACAAGGACTACCTCTACCTCCACGGCATTTCGGTTGAGACGGCGGAGGCCATGGCCGAATATGTCCACAAGAGGATCCGCGCTGAGCTGGGCTTCGCCACCGAGGATGCGCGCGACGTGGAGCGCCTGTTCAAGCAGGAATATCGGGGGTCCCGATATTCCTTTGGCTATCCGGCCTGTCCGAACTTGGGTGATCAGCAACTGTTGCTGGATCTGCTGGGAGCGGATCGGATCGGACTTTCCCTATCCGATGAGGATGAATTGGTGCCAGAACAGTCGACATCTGCGGTTGTGTTGTTGCATCCACAGGCGAAGTACTTCCGGGTGTAATTATCCGGGGGGGGCCTTATACCAAGCGGCGCGGGTTGAAACCCACGCCGCTTTTCTTGCGTTCAAACGCCAGGCGGGCTTTTACGCGCCATAAGGCGCGGCGGCCACTTGGCCGCTTCCAAGGTGCGGTGTGTCAAACTCACCGCACCTTGGTATTAGCCCCCCGGATTTTTTTGAAGAAAGCGGATTTGCTGAGAGCGGACCAATAAGGGATGTGCGCTGGGTTATAAAATATAATTTTCCAAATTTAATTGAAATGTTAGATGAAATTCCGGCGATATATTCTGGCGAGAATTTTGTGACGTTTATTGTCCATGATTGTCATGGAGGGCCAATAAAGTGAAGGACTACAAAATAATATGGCTCCCGATGTTTGTTGATCGGCAGTTTGATATTTTCATTTGCCGAAAATTAAGCTAACAATTTGTTTTTTCTGAATAAATAAAAAGTAGAAATTGCTTTACAATCGGAATGGTACTTGTTTGAAAGACGCCTCCATTTTACCGCGTATTGAAATAACGTTAATACGTATTATTATGGATTTCCAGCTTGGCGTGCATCGATGGTGGGGTGGACGGCCATTGCGTTCTGGAGGTGGCGATGAACGTATCCGTAATGGACAAGGCGTGGGGCTATTTCGAAAAGCTGTTTAAGGCTGATGAGCAAGACGAATTGGTTGCTTCTCTGCAAGATGTCTTGAATTTCTTCTCTGTTAAGTATTTTGCATATTTGGGTTTGAATTTTGGAACAGGGCATACTCATCCGATCCCGATTTCAACATATCCTAAGGAATGGTGTGATCGATATTTGGAGAATATGTACTACTCTTTTGATCCCGTTATCCAGGAAGCACGAGAGAATAATCTTCCGTTCGAATGGGGAAATCAACAATATCGAAGCAAGCTTTCGAAAACACAAAAGAAATTTTTCAACGAAGCGAGTGAGTTTGGTGTCGTTGGTGGTTTGACATTCCCGATGCATGGTGTTCAAAATCAACTTTCTTCTATGAGTATTGCTTGGTCTGAAAATCGAGAATTGGACCTTTATGAAAAGAACATGTTGCAATTGGCGGCTATGCATTTTCATGTCCGGCAAGTGGAAATCATTCGGCGTGATTTGGGTGCCCATGTGGGGAATGCGCGGCTATCTCCTCGGGAAACGGAGTGTTTAACCTGGGCTGCCAATGGGAAGAGTGCCTGGGAAATTGGCGCGATCCTTTCTCTCTCTGAGCATACAGTTCGTGAGTACCTGGGTAACGCTATGCGCAAATTGGAATGTGCGAACCGCGAGCAGGCCGTTGTCACTGCCGTTATGAGAGGACTCATTACCCCCTAGGGCACAACCCCTCAGAACGGGGGGATACGCATCAGTCCCCGGAACGGTTCTCATCAAGGTCTAACGAAACCTCATGGGAGCTGAACCAATGATGATTCTGGTCGAGGGGGCACGTCACCACGTCTTTCAACATGCTATTGATGAAATGCATCGTCTAAGGGCGAGGGTGTTTGATGATCGTCTTGGGTGGGAAGTGACGGTCGAAAACGGAAGAGAAATCGATAGATTCGATGCCTTGAATCCTGACTACCTTATCCGGATTGACGAGTCAGGGCTTGCCACGGCTTGTGTCCGCTTGTTGCCGACTATGGGTGGGAACATGCTGCGGGACGTGTTTCCTGAATTGGCTGGGGAAAACGGCCCCCCCGCCGCGCCGAATCTATGGGAGAGCAGTCGATTCTGTGTTGATCACACCAGCATTGGGCAACGCCAGGGTGGTTTGAAGTCGGCCACTTTCGAGTTGTTTGCCGCCCTGCTCGAGTATGGGCTCTATCGTGGCGCGGACGCCATTGTCACCGTCACTGACCTGCGCATGGAGAAAATCCTCAATCGGGCTGGCTGGCCTCTTCGTAGGCTCGCCGAACCTCGGCAAATCGGGGTGACTAAGGCGGTTGCAGGATGTGTCGACATCAGCGCGTCCGCTTTGGCGACCGTGCGGGAGCGAGGCGGCTTGGAGGCCACACCGGTTCTGGTCGCCCCAGTCTACGAGGTGGCTGCCTGATGAACACGAACAACGTTGTCAACATTCGTGCGCTCCAAACAGAACTTCAGGAGGAGGGCACCAGCCGACAGGTCGCCATGGACAGGATCGTGTCTTGCCTGGAATACCTTTCCTATCGGGCATCTGCCGTCGGTGCGGTTGAGACGTCCAATCTGATTGGTGTATCGATCTTAGCCGCTAAGCAGGAGAAAGAGCGGATTTAGAGCCTCTTATACCAAGCGGCGCGGGTTTAAACCCACGCCGCTTTTCTTGCGTTCAAACGCCACGCGGGCTTTTACGCGCCATAAGGCGCGGCGGCCACTTGGCCGCTTCCAAGGTGCGGTGAGGCAAACTCATCGCACCTTGGTATGAGCGGAAAAGTGGGGGCCGAAGGGAAGGTGGAGTGGATAACCGGTTTTCCGCTCCACCCGATGTTCTAACCACAGGAGTCTAGACCAAGTTATCCGTCCGAAATCGAGTCCGATTTAGGACGATTTGATCCAAATTTTGATCTGGATCGGACGGAGGTGGATTCACCTTTTGTCCGGTCTAAAAATACCCGCAATGGAGGATGTTTTTTACTGAAGTGAATAGGGGTTGTTTTGTTGCGTAAAATGGTTATGGACAGGTAATTGTTCTTATTCTAAGTGTTGTGCTCTAACTATTTTGACAAAAGTGGGGCCGTGGTGAAACGATATTCCTCGAAGAACCCTGATCCGATTGATGTCTCCGTGGGGCGGCGTATTCGCCTTCGCCGTAGACTTCTGAAAATTTCGCAGGAGGCGCTTGGGCAAGCGATTGGCGTCACCTTTCAGCAAATCCAGAAGTATGAAAAGGGACAGAATCGTGTGGGTTGCGGTCGTCTGTGGGATTTCGCTGACGCCTTGAGGGTCGACATTTCCTTTTTTTTCGAGGATTTGGAAGGAATCGATTCATTAAGGACTCTGGTTCCAAGGGTCCAGGCAGAGACGGAAAAAGGGGCAAGCCAGTCCCCTATACCGGGTGATCCTGTTTCACGCACTGAAACCCTGGAATTATGCCAAGCCTTTTGGCAGTTGAAGCCGGGTGCACGCGAGGCCTTCCTACATTTCCTGACTGCGGCGTCCAGAATACCTGCGAGCGAGGGTCTGGAGGGAGACCAAGACGCAGCCTGACAACAGGAGACGAGGGGCCGAGGGGCGGCGTGTTCGTTGTTTTCGTAATGGGACAGCTCACATAAGCCGCCCGAGTCCCGATGGAGCTTCGGGGGAAGGGGACCTCATAGCGAACTCTGCAGCCCACGACAGGGCGGCGTGCGTTCAGGGGCGACTTTGAGCAGGCTCAGAATATGAGCTGGAATTTTGGAGCAAAATGTATATGCTGAAATCTTAAATTAAGAAATTCATCTTTTTGATTGTTGTGTAATTTTGAGGTTATTTATTTTAATAAAGCATCAAATTTTATTATTCAATGGCTTCTTCTCTGGCTTATAGAAAGGGGAGAGAAGTTTTGTAAGAGGGAAATGTTTTTCTAATTAATATTCTGAATAAAACCTCTTTTTGGAGGTGAATACCGCATGGGGCAGTCGGGCATCGGAGAAGGGAGATAATTTTATGACCCCGGAGAGGCTTGATTGGATATGATGGGGCGCGCACTTTTTCCCCGCAAAATGCGGGTGAATGTGGGGATCGGAAGTGGATTCGGACGAATACCTATTCCTGGAAGAGGATGACTCGCCCACCGATGAATTGGTGGAGGAGGAAGGCTGGAAGGTCCTTATCGTCGACGATGATGAGGAAGTGCACCGGCTAACCCGTTTGGTTCTGCGAGACTTCCTGTACCAAAACAGGCGACTCACCTTCCTGTCGGCCCATTCCGGGGCTGAGGGGGAAGCGGTGTTGCGTGCCAATAGTGATGTGGCCGTCGCGTTTCTCGATGTGGTTATGGAGACCGAGGATGCGGGGTTGCGGTTGGCCCGGACAATCCGCGAAGAAATGGGGAATGCCAAGATACGCTTGGTTCTTCGGACCGGCCAACCTGGACAGGCGCCGGAGCAGGAAATTATCCTGCGTTATGACATCAACGACTACCGGTCTAAGACCGAACTGACCGAAGCCCGCTTGGTCAGCACCTTGGTGTCTTCCCTGCGTGCCTACCAGCAGGTGGATGCACTGGAAAGGGAATGGCGGGTTCTGGCAGAAGCCAAGGAGGCTCTGGAAGAGAGGGTCGCCGAACGGACTAGGGAATTGCGGGAGAGCGAGCATCGTTTGCGCTCAATCCTGGATGCCTCTCTGTTACCGATCCTGGTGGCCAGCGAGGGGGGAGACGCGGTTTATTTCATGAATGATCGCACGGGTGAACTCTTGGGGCTGTCCCAGGCGGAGGCTCAGAGTCAGGGGCTTAGTGCGATTTGGGTCGATCCCCGGGACGGTGATCGAGTTCTGCGCATGGCGCGGGAAAGGGGCCGCATCCCCGATTGGGAATGCCGAATGCGAGGGGCTCGGGAGCGGGAGTTCTGGGCTCTGGTTTCGGCGATTCACATGACCTATGAGGGCAAGCCCTCCGTTTTTCTGTCCTTCAACGATATTTCGGCTCGCAAGGTGATGGAAGAGGACCTCAAGCGCTTGGCCTTGACTGATCCTCTGACCGGGGCAGGGAATCGGCGCATGTTGTTGGACCGCGGGGGCGAGGAGGTTCGTCGGGCGCGTCGGGAAGGCGCGGTCCTGACGGCGATCATGGTCGACCTGGACCACTTCAAGTCGGTCAATGACACCTTGGGTCATGCCGCAGGGGACGAAATTCTAAAGGGGATCGCCTCAACAGCGTCTGGCCTTTTGCGTGACGTGGATATTTTCGCGCGCATGGGTGGCGAAGAGTTTGCCGTCCTTCTCCCCTCTACCACGCTGTCCGAAGGGGCCTCTGTCGCTGAACGAATCCGCGAGAGTTGTGCAAACAAGGTCTTCGCTGGTTTGGGGGTGGATAAGCCTTTGACTGTTACGGTGAGTTTGGGTGTGGCATCCCTCGATTTGGCCGATGGGGGCGTTGAGGATCTGTTGATTCGGGCCGATAGTGCCCTTTATCGAGCTAAGTCTGGCGGTCGGAACCGCGTGGAAGTTCAGAATAGTACGGATTGATAGGGCTTGGCTGGGGTCCCGACGTCTGGCGGCCCCTTCAACGGCAGGGGAGCGTAATACGAAGCGGCGCGGGGGGAAACCCACGCCGCTTTTATTGTGTGGCGCCTACGCTGCCGCTATGCCCCAAACGCCACGCGCGCTTTACCGCGCCGTAAGACGCGGCGGTCACTTGGCCGCTGGCAAAATGCGGTCGCTGTGGCGAACCCCATGAAACGGGTAGATAAAATTTTTTGCTGATGAGAAATGTGACAAATTGCGCACGATGTGCGTTTTTTCTTGGAGGGAGCGCACAAAGCGCGCATATTTCTACTTGGTTACAGGATGGAGGTTGGGTTCAACCGGCAACAGATCTTGTCTCTGTGGTGTTTTGCGGTATCCAGGCCCGCTTCAGAATCCGCTTCTGACAAAATAATCCCGAACGGGAAAGGAGCCCCTTTAGATGAACGCTGTTATTATTTATCCCGCTGTCTACCATGGGGAAACCCGGGTTGTTCACTCAGGGGGCGTAGGTCCGGGGAGCAAGGTCCCGCAGTCGACCTCGGGATCTGATATCCGAACGGTCGCACCGCTTCAGGACTTGCGAGAGGCAAGCCTGCACATGGAGCAGGCCTTGGAACAGGTGCGGGATGTGGTGGACCGCCTGAATGCCGATCAGGTCCGTGCCGGAGATCAGGCCGCCTGCCTTGGATATCTGAGCGGTGCTTTGAGTGAGCGCATGGGTGACCTGCGCCGGGAAACCGAAAGCTTTGTCAGTTTCCTAAGGAGCTAGAGTATTCCGAGATCAAGTATGGGTCGCTTTGTGACCAAACTTGGCCTCGAAGAGACTCTAAAACCAATAGAATGAGAGTGAAACGGCATCAGCTTGAGTCAAGCTGATGCCGTTTCACTCTAGAAGATCCGAAGGCAGAGTCCGGAAGGGGAGGTTCTATTCCCCTTCCGCGTTACCTTGTGCTTCGAAAGCCAGCGCGACACCATTGATACAATAGCGTTTTCCTGTGGGTTCGGGCCCATCATCAAAGACATGCCCCAGGTGCCCGTTACATTGGGCGCAGTGGATTTCGGTGCGTGGATAAATCAGCTTGAAATCGGTATCAGTGCCCAAGGCTTGCCCTTCGATGGGGCGGCTGAAGCTGGGCCATCCCGATCCACTGTCGTACTTATCAGCGGTCTTGAACAGGGGCGCACCACATCCGGCGCAATGGAAGACACCCGGGCGTTTTTCGTCGTTCAAGGGACTCTGCCAAGCCGGTTCCGTGCCATGCCGACGGAGGACTCGGAACTGGTCGCCAGTTAAGGCATTGCGCCAATCTTCTTCGGACATGGTCTTGGGGGAGGTGGTCTTGGGGGCACTCATCTCACTCACCGTCCTTTTCTTCTTCTTCCCGTCATGGCGGATCCATTGATCCCTCGGGAGCCATGTGGGGCTGATAAGGGGGGCTGTCCAGGGGCTGCGTGCGTTGGATGACTCACCGCTCAGGGTGAAAGGAAGGTTTCGGACGGGAAATGGACTGAAACAAAAATTTTACTGCGGCGCAGTGGGGAGGCTGGTCACCATCCCCATTTTTGATTATGAATGGAAAGTTACGTGATCGTTTCGTATCCGTCTCTCCGTTCCATTTTTTCCCTCTCCGGACATGCCTTCGTCCCACAACCCAGGCTTTGATCCCATGGCGCAAGATCGGACTGACCCCCGCCTCGTGTTGCGCGGAATCGTTAAACGATTTCCCGGTGTTCTCGCCAATGACCGAGTGGATCTGGAGATCTACCCGGGCGAGATCCATGCCCTTCTGGGTGAGAACGGTGCAGGCAAGAGTACCTTGGTGAAAATCATCCACGGCGTTCTGGCTGCGGACGAGGGCGAGATCCGGTGGGAGGGTAAATCCGTTGCCCCCCGCACCCCGGCGGAGGCCCGGGCCCTTGGCGTGGGCATGGTGTTTCAGCATTTCTCCCTGTTCGATTCCCTGACCGTCGCGGAAAATGTTCAGCTCGCCATGGACGGCGCCCGGGATTTGGCCGCCATCGCTACGCGAGTGCGGGACGTCTCGGCCCATTATGGTCTGTCCATTGATCCGGAGCGGCATGTCCACGATTTGGCCGTGGGCGAGCGGCAGCGGGTGGAAATCGTCCGCTGCCTGATGCAGAACCCGCGCCTGTTGATCATGGACGAACCCACAAGCGTGCTCACCCCCCAGGAAGCCGAGGACCTGTTCAAGGTCCTGCGCCGCTTGGCCGACGAGGGGGTCTCAGTCCTGTATATATCCCATAAACTGGAGGAAATCCGTGTCCTTTGCCACAAGGCGACGGTTCTGCGGGCGGGACGGGTGGTGGGAACCCAAGATCCCGGCAGCTGTTCGTCCCAGGATCTCGCCAGGATGATGATCGGTGATGACTTGGCTGTCCTGGAGCGTCGCGCGCCTAAGATCGCTGGCGCGATGCGGCTCAAAGTGGACAACCTGTCCATGGCATCGGATACGCCTCACGGGGTGGATCTGCGCCATGTTTCCCTCGACGTGGCCGCTGGAGAGATTCTGGGCATCGCCGGCGTGGCGGGCAACGGCCAGAACCTCCTGCTGGCGGCCCTGTCCGGCGAAACTCACGCTGCCCGGGGCGATGCCATCCGCATCGAAGGCAAGCCCGTGGGGCATCTGGGGCCCCGGGAACGTCGGGAGCTGGGCTTGGCCGTGGTCCCGGAGGAACGTCTGGGCCGGGGTACTGTGCCGGAACTCTCCCTGGCCGATAACGCTTTGCTTTCGAGCTATGGCCAAGGGGAGTTGGTCACCCGCGGTTTTGTCGACCATGGGCGTTCCCATGGCCTGGCCGAGCGCATCATCGCGTTGTTCGGTGTCCGTGCCGTGGGCGCCAAGGCTGCCGCCCGCAGCCTATCGGGTGGCAACCTCCAAAAATTCATCATTGGCCGGGAAATCCTGCAGAATCCCACTCTTTTGGTTGCCAGTCAGCCCACCTGGGGTGTGGACGCCGGCGCGGCTGCGGCCATTCATCGGGCGTTGCTCGACCTGCGGGACAAGGGGGCGGGGGTTCTGGTTATCAGCCAGGACCTGGACGAGTTGTTCGCCATTTCCGACCGTATCGCCGTCATTTGTGCGGGACGCCTGTCCGAGGCCCGTCCCGCCCACGAGGCCACCCTGGAGCAGGTGGGGCTGATGATGGGTGGTCTGTTCGACCCGCCGGATATGGGCGCAAGGGAGGTTTCATCATGAGCAGCCGATCCGTCGGATTCATCTCCCTGGAGCCCAGGGCCCATGCCTCGCGGCAATGGGTTTGGGGGGCGCCTCTGTTGGCGGTGGTTCTTACCCTCTTCGTTGGCGCGATCCTGTTCGCCGCCCTGGGCAAGGATCCTATCGCCGCTTTAATTGGTTTTTTCATCACCCCTCTGACCACGGCTTATGGATTGGCAGAGTTGGGGGTGAAAGCGGCTCCCCTGGCCATGATTGCGGTTGGTCTGGCCGTCGGCTTCCGGGCCAACGTTTGGAACATCGGCGCTGAGGGCCAATTGACCATGGGCGCGATCGTGGCCGGAGGGTTCGTCCTGTCGGTCAATCACCTGAGCGGTTTTTGGATCCTACCCCTGGCCGTGGTGTTCGGCGCCCTGGGGGGAGCGCTCTGGGCGGCCATCCCCGCTTGGTTGCGCATCCGCTTCAACGCCAACGAGATCCTGACCAGTTTGATGCTCACCTATGTGGCCGAACTGCTGCTGAACTGGCTGGTTCATGGTCCCTGGCGTGACCCCGCAGGGTTTAACTTTCCGGAAAGCGAAGTCTTTAGCGCCTCCGCCACGCTGCCACTCCTGTGGGCAGGGACGCGTCTACACCTGGGCGTGGTCATTGCCGTTGTCGCGGTTCTGGCGATCTGGCTGCTGTTGAGCCGGTCCTTTCTGGGCTTCCAGGTGAAGGTCATGGGACTCGCGCCCAAGGCCGGAGCCTATGCCGGATTTAGCCTGAGCCGGGTGGTCTGGATCGTTTTGCCCCTGTCCGGTGCCCTGGCCGGAATGGCTGGCTTCTTCGAAGTGGCCGGACCCATTGGTCAGTTGCAGCCATCGATCAGCCCTGGGTATGGTTTCACTGCGATCATTGTCGCCTTTCTTGGGCGGTTGCATCCGGTGGGGATTCTCTTCGCCGCCTGTTTCATGGCCTTGACCTACCTGGGCGGCGAAAGTGTGCAAATGTTCATGGGATTGCCCTTGGCCGTGACCGGTCTATTCCAGGGCATGATTCTGTTCTTTTTGTTGGGCGCCGATGTGCTGATCCGCTTCCGGATTCGCATCGGTTCCCCCCGTCCGGGAAAGGTCGCCTAAGATGGAGATGGATTTGGGAACAACCGTCGCCATCGCTACCGCCATGGCCCGGGCCGCCACGCCGCTCGCCCTGGCAGCCGTTGGCGAATTGGTGAGCGAGAAGTCGGGTGTCTTGAACCTGGGCGTTGAGGGCATGATGCTGGTGGGGGCGGTGTCCGCCTTCGCCGTCACCGCGACCACGGGCAATCCGGTCTTGGGCATGGCTGTGGCCATGGCTACAGGCATGCTGATGGCTCTGCTCTTTGGCTTCCTCACCCTCGGGCTGATGGCCAATCAGGTGGCCACGGGGCTGGCCCTGACTATTTTCGGTGTGGGCCTGTCGGCCTTTCTCGGCAAGGGCTTCGTCGGCACGCCCTTGCCGGGCCTGCCTAAGCTGGATATCCCCTTTCTGTCCGATATTCCCCTGATCGGTCCGGTTTTCTTCGGGCAGGATCCCCTTGTCTATGTCAGTGTGGCCATTATCGCGGCGGTGTCCTGGTTCCTGAACCATACCCGAGGCGGCCTGATTTTGCGGGCGGTGGGCGAAAACCACGATGCTGCACATGCGATTGGTCATGGTGTCATCGCCACCCGGTATCAGGCCGTGTTGTTCGGTGGTGCCATGAGTGGGTTGGCCGGTGCCTATCTGTCCCTGGTCTACACCCCCATGTGGATCGAGAACATGAGTGCCGGGCGGGGTTGGATTGCCTTGGCTCTGGTGGTGTTCGCCACCTGGAAGCCCTGGCGTGTCCTGCTGGGTGCCTATCTGTTTGGTGGGGTGACCATCGCGCAACTTCATGTACAGGGCATGGGGGTGAACATCCCGAGTCAATTGATGTCCATGTTGCCCTATCTGGCGACCATTCTGGTTTTGGTGCTGATTTCCCGGGATGCGACCCGCATTCGCTTGAACGCACCCGCTTGCCTTGGCAAGCTGTTCCATCCGGAGCGGTGACAGGTCACCGGGGGCCGGAGCGGTGACAGGTCACCGGGGGCCGGAGCGGTGACAGGTCACCGGGGGCCGGAGCGGTGACACGCCATCGGGGGCCGGAGCGGTGGAACGTCTCAGGAACAGGTCTTGCCTATTGTCATGCTTTCTTCTTCGCCGCTTTATTGACTGAAAGGATTTGCGACGTGACCATTTCGACCAAACGAGTGTTCGCTGCGGTGGCTTTGGCTGCCGGTTTGGCGACCGGCGCGGCCCAAGCCGCCGACCCCGTGAAGGTGGGTTTCATCTATGTCGGTCCCATTGGGGATCACGGATGGTCCTATCAGCACGATCAGGGTCGCTTGGCCGTTGAGGAGGCCCTGGGCGATCAGGTTGAGACATCCTACGTGGAAAGCGTGCAGGAAGGCGCCGATGCCGAACGGGTGATTCGCCAGTACGCCGCAAACGGCTATGACCTGATCTTTACCACGTCCTTCGGCTTCATGAATCCAACCCTGAAGGTGGCCCAGCAGTTTCCAGATGTGAAGTTCGAACACGCTACGGGCTACAAGCGTGCTGACAACATGTCCACCTATGCGGCCCGCTTCTACGAGGGCCGCTACGTGATCGGCACCATCGCGGGGCTGATGACCAAGTCCAATATCGTGGGCTACATCGGGTCTTTCCCCATTCCGGAAGTGGTGCGCGGCATCGACGCCTTTACCCTGGGCCTGCGGGCGGTCAATCCCAAGGCGACCGTCAAGGTCATCTGGGTGAACTCCTGGTATGATCCAGGCAAAGAAAGGGAAGCCGCTGAGACCCTGATTGCCCAGGGTGCCGACATCCTGTCCCAGCATACAGATAGCCCCGCGCCAATCCAGGTGGCTGAGGAGAAAGGGATCTATGCCTTTGGCCAAGCTTCGGATATGAGCCGCTTCGGGCCCAAGGCCCAGTTGACAGCCATCGTCGACAACTGGCGGAACTACTACATTGATCGGACGAAGGCCGTCATTGACGGGACTTGGAAGTCCGAAGATACCTGGGGCGGTCTCGCCTCCGATATGGTTCACATCGCCGACTATAACTCGGAAGTCCCCGTGGACGTGGTCGCCAAGGCCGAAGATGTTCGCGAGGCGATCATTGCCGGAACCCTGCAGCCTTTCGCTGGCCCCATCAAGAACCAAGCCGGAGAGATCGTCGTCCCCGAGGGTGAAACCCTGTCCGACGAAAAGCTCTTGTCCATGGACTGGTACGTGGACGGTGTTCAGGGCGAGCTGCCCAAATAGGACCGGTTTCCCCAGTCCTTGAATAGAGACCTGAGAACACCCCCTTTCGAATGCGGAGGGGGTGTTTTGCTTTTTAAAGCACGTAAGATTCAGTTTGCCCCTTGGAAGATTCTGAGCTTTGCCAAGACCGCAAAAGGTTGCGGATCCTTTGACCTCAAACGGGGGGCCGGGGCCTCAGGCCCCGGTTGGGGGGCGGGGTAAAGCCCTGCGTTTTTCGGTTCTTCAAGGAGACAGAGTATAAACATATGGCACAGGTAGGGGAGTGTCCTCCGCTTGGTCGAAAATCCGCATGGGTAGGAATGACCTCCATCGATGGAAAATCACATGCGAATCGATTTATGAGAAGTCCAGGCGAAAAAATTCACGCACCCGAAACAACAGGGGATTGCCTGAAAATTAAGCGTGAACTCTTTTATGGAAATTTCTTAATCACCTCATATTGAGAAATAATCATTCCATTTGAAAGTTGTGGTTATCCATTGGCAGTGGATCACGGTAACCGGAATATGTGTTCAAAAAGAGGAAAGCTGGGCGACAGGAACTCGGTACCTCTATAGCCGGTCATATAAGACCCTTTTCATGAACGCGATGACGCTCTTTTGATGGGGAAATCCATGATGCTTTCCACCGTTTTCCGCAGTCTTGCAAATCCATTTCGCACCGGCCCCCTTGCCCGCATCGGGGCCGTTTTTCGTGATCTGTCTATCGGAATCAAGATTGGACTTGGGTTCGGAGTTGTCGTTGTCTTGCTCGTCGCCCTGGGAGCGGGAGGGGCCTGGGGGCTCTTCGATGCGAAGAACAAAGTGGGGGCGGTGCGGACCATGAACAATGTGACCGCAGAACTGTCCGACGCTTATACGACCATGCTGAAGGTTGAAAGCAGTCTGGAGGACTTCCTGCTCACCAATGAGGCCAGTGCCGGCGACACGGCGCGGGGAACCTTGGGCGGCGTCCAGGTGAGGCTGACCCAGGCAATGGAAACTGCGCCCGAAGATCAAAGGGAGAGGCTGGCGGAGGTTCTGGACCGCATCGGTACCCTGAGCGACCTGATGGAACAGGTCATCAATGCCCAGAACATTGCGGAGGTGGCCTTCATTGGGGTGAATACCCAGGGACTGGAGTTGGAAGACTCGGTGAACAATCTGGCGACACTGACCTTTTCCTCGGGTTGGATGCGCGACATTTTCAAGACAGGAGAGGTTCGGCTGGCCCTGGCCAAGGCCCGCATGGGCGCGGAAGCCTATTTCGTTCGACCGGATGTCGTGCCCTTCAAGTCGGCGATGGACTCCTTGATCGAAGCGCAGAAGCTGATGGAGAGCTTGGTGAAAAGTCAGAAGGGGAAACCGGCCGGAACCCTGGCCGCGTCCATTGCCGAGAATCTGAGCTCCTACAAGGCGAGCTTGGAGGCGGCGCGGGACTCCGTTTCTGCGCGCGTGGCTCTCATCCATGACAAGCTGATCCCAGAGCAGCGCAAGGTGATACAGGGCATGCGCAGGATTAAAAAGGCGACGGATAAGCAACGGACAGCCATGGGCGAGACCATCGACGCGGGATTGGAGAGGAATGCCTTTCTGGCTGCGGGAATCGCCGGTGGTGTGATTTTCTTCTCCATCCTGCTAAGTCTGATCTTGGGCCGTTCTATTAGCCACCCGATCGGCCGTTTGATCAATGCCGTCGAACGTTTGGAGCACAAGGATACCAGTCAAGCTATATCTGACACGCACCGAGCCGACGAGGTGGGGCGACTGGCCCGGGCTTTGGATAGTTTCCGGGAGGGCATGCGCGAAGCTCAGGCCCTGGAGCGGGAGAAGGAGGAGATGAACCGCCAACGTGAGGAACGAACTGTCCTGCTTACCCAGCTTAACGCCACCTTTGAGGAGGCCAGCCGCAGCCTGTTGGGTGAAACCACCCGGGAAGTGGAGCGGTTGCGATCCATTGCCAATGATATGGATAAGCTATCTCAGGACACCGACTCGGGCGCCGGAATCGCTGCAGAAGCCGCCACTCGGGCCAGTGATGACACGGAGTCCGCCGCCGCTGCCGCCGAGGAATTATCCACGTCCATTCAAGAGATCAGCCGTCAGGTCCAGCATTCTTCCAGCGTCTCCAGTGCGGCGGCCTCCTTGGCCAGTGGCGCGGTCGCTGTGGTTGATGGGCTCTCCTCCGACGCGGATCGCATTGGCGAGGTGGTGGACCTGATCACGGCCATCGCCGCTCAAACCAATCTTCTTGCCTTGAATGCGACCATCGAGGCGGCTCGCGCGGGAGATGCTGGAAAGGGCTTCGCTGTCGTTGCCAATGAGGTCAAGAGTCTGGCGAACCAAACCGCCCGGGCCACCGAGGAAATCGGCCAAAGGGTTCACGCGGTGCAGGGCAAGACCAAGGAAACCGTCGAAGTCATCCGGAGCATTGTCGAGTCCATTGGCGATGTGATGAGAACGGCCACTGCGATCGCATCTGCGGTGGAGGAGCAAGGGGCCGCGACCCATGAAATTGCCCGCAATATCCAAGCCGTGGCGGAGGGAGCCCGCGCTGCGGCCAGCGGCGCAACCACTGTCCGCGCCACCGCCGAGGACGCCAGAGGTCAAGCGAAAGGGGTGGTGGAAGCTGTCGGGACCTTGACGGAGCGCTCGCAGGCCCTACGCCAAACCATTGACGGATTCCTGGGCAACGTGCGGGCCGCCTGACGGGGGCGCGGTGCATCACGCCCCCGATTTTAAGCGGGCCCATGCTTCCACTATGGTCGGTTCCGAGTGCTCCGAGATCAAGTTGGGTCATTTCTTGGCCCAAACTTGGCCTCGGAACATTCTGGATCAGCAGGCCCAGACCACGTAGCCTGCGGTGCTTACCCCATGTGTGGCCAAGGTCGATTGGGCTTCGGTGTAAAGGGAGGCGTGAACAATGCTGGGGATGATTTTGGCCTTGGCCTTGGCATAGCTGTTCCAAGTGACCCCATCGGTGGTGGCCCAGTCGTTGGCCGTTTCGTTCCCTCTGGTATAGAGCTGGGGCGAGAGGAAATCGATGTTGGGATCAGCGAAAAAACTCTCCATGAGGGTTGGCGCGTCATGGATCCCGTAGGGGGCCGAATGGCTGATGGTAACCAGGACGAAAAGACCCTTGGCCTTGGCCGTGGCGAAGGACGTTTGGAACGCCGCGCTTAGGCCGCTGTCCCCTTCCTCCACGTCGTAGGCGATTCCCTGGTAGGCGGACAGTTGGCCCGATTGGATCACCGAGTCGATCTTGGATAGCCAATCCTTGGTGAAGGCCCCCTTCTCGTTGCCACCGCCAAAGGTGATGTATTTGTCTCCCGTCAGTCGACCGCAGATGGCGTGGGCTTGGGGTATGGCTTCGTTCGGGTCGGTCCATCCGCTGAAGGCCAATCCCAGAGTCGTGCCCGCCGGAGCGGTCTGGTGTTCCCAGGTCTTCGCCCAATACCCGATATTGGATGCGCCCACCGCTGTGGGTGAGGGAGCCGGTGTCGGGCTTGGGCCCGGGCTCGGGGCCGGAGCGGGATGGGAGGCTGCGGCGGGAATGGAGATCACCTGACCAATCGCCAGACTCGAAGCGGGCGTATCAGGGTTTGCCTTGGCGATGTCCTCCGCTGAGACACCGACGCTGGCGACCACTCCCTGGCTGATGGACCAGTAACTGTCCCCCGGAAGGATCGTATAGCGCAATCCTGGTTGCTGGGTTCCCTTTGCCGGAACGGTGATAACCTGGTCCACCCGCAGACTGGACGCAGGTGTTTCCGGGTTGGCCGCTTCGATGTCGGTCAGCGTCACTCCCTTGCATGTTGCGAGGTTGGATGCGATGGCGGCGTAGGTGTCGCCGGAAAGAATCTTGTATTTCAAGGCAGTGGACATGATTTATACCTCTATACGAGAAACAGCGGTTAAGAGAGGGTAGCGCCTTAAAGATGCAATATATCATAATTATAACCAAAAATATCGGCATCATCCCATAATGTTGTTTTGGTTTCGAACTCAGATGACGGCGGAGGAGGCAGGGGAGTCCTCTCCTTGGGCCGCCTCGTAGAAGGATCCTGTTCCATGGCCAAACCCCGCCCCCCAGAATTCGTGCTAGAGTGAAACGGGATCAGCTTGAGTCAAGCTGGCCCCGTTTCACTCTCGTTCTATAAGTTTTAGAGTATCTTCGAGGCCAAGTTTGGTCGCGACGCGACCCAACTTGATCTCGGAATACTCTAGAGCTTCAAGACACTCTCGACCGCGCCGGTCCGACGGGAGTCAAACGGATGTTCGGGGGCTGGGCCTTCACCCATGGGGGCGAGATGTTCGCCATGGTCTTTGGTGGCCAGCTCTATTTCCGGGTTGATAACGCCCTTCGCGCCGACCTGGAGGGGGAGGGGAGCTTTCCCTTCACCTATGAAAAGGGGGGGAAGACGATCACCGTTGGCAAGTTCCTTTCTGCGCCCGATGCCTGCCTGGATGATGGCGATCTACTAGTAGATTGGGCCCGTCGGGCCATGGTGGCAAACCCGCCAAAGTTGTCCCTCGGTTGAGGGAGGCGTGGTAGGCTTCCCTGAGGCCCCGCACCCCCATTCGTTTTTCATCAATGGGATCAAAGGGTCCGTGACCCTTTGCGGGTCTGGGCAGAGCCCAGAAACTGCGAAGCAGGGTTTCCGGATTTTCAAGGACACAGTGTATATATTGAAATAATGAGAGTTTTTTCGGGTTGAGCTCCAAGAGAGAAGGAAAATCCATGCGGATTCTGGTGATAGATGATGAAGACTTGGCCCGCTTCACCCTGCGCGAGATGCTCGTGTCCCTGGGGCACGAGGTCCTGGAAGCCCGCGACGGGCGGGAAGGATTGGCACGGCTTGGGCCAGGCGGTGTTGACTTGGTGGTGACGGATATCCTGATGCCCAACATGGACGGTGTGGAATTCGTCATGACGGCTCGCAAGGACTGGCCAAACTTGAAAGTCATCGCCATTTCCGGCGGAGGGCGAACCAGGAACCTGGACTTTCTGGAGCTGGCCAAGGACTACGGCGCTGCGGCCACTCTGTCTAAGCCATTTAACAAGGCGGATTTGCTCTCGGCCCTGGAGGCGGCCTCCAGGGCCGGGTGAGCAAAGGGGCCTCTCCCTTTTTCGTGATCTTTTAGATCAAATGGTTAGAGCATCGCGTGGACCGGAAAACCGGTTCCCACTTTTCCGCTTGATGCTCTAGGGCTTTGGGCAAGGGGATGAGGAGTCCCTTGGCCCTTCGCGCGCGTGGATTTTTTAATCGGAAAAATCGAAGAATAATTGAGATAATATCAATTATCTTTTCTTTTGGGCACTGGGTACCTTGTTGAGGCGTTAAGGCATTCAACCCGCCGGGCCGGGATCCTCTCCCGTTCGGCACCCCAAGCCAAATCCAGGCAACCCAAAAGGAGTTTTTCCCCATGTCGCTTATCGGAACCGAGGTCAAGCCGTTCTCCGCCAAGGCGTTCCAGAAGGGGGCGTTCATCGACGTCACCGACGCGGATCTGAAGGGCAAGTGGTCCGTCGTGTTCTTCTACCCGGCCGATTTCACCTTCGTCTGCCCGACCGAACTGGAAGACCTGGCCAACAGCTACGCCGAGCTTCAGGCCATGGGCGTGGAAGTCTATTCCGTTTCCACCGACACCCATTTCTCCCACAAGGCTTGGCACGACACCTCCCCGGCGATCGGCAAGATCGATTACGTGATGGTCGGCGACCCGACCGGCGTGATCAGCCGCAACTTCGAGGTGATGATTGAGGAGGCCGGTCTGGCCAACCGCGGCACCTTCGTGATCGACCCGGATGGCGTGATCCAGGCCCTGGAAATCACCGCCGAGGGCATTGGCCGCAACGCCGATGACCTGATGCGCAAGGTGAAGGCCGCCCAGTACGTCGCCGCCCACCCCGGCGAGGTCTGCCCCGCCAAGTGGAAGGAAGGCGAAGCCACCCTGGCGCCCTCCCTGGATCTTGTTGGCAAGATCTAAAGCTGACGGTCTTGTTGGCAAGATCTAGAGCCGACGCTCTTGTGCTTGTCGGTGGGATCTCAGGCCTCGCCTGGATCCCACCGAAAACCGAATGGCCCGGATCCCCTTTCCCAATCCCCTTCCCCGGGATCCGGGCCATGAGGTTTCTTCTTCCGCCATGTCCCACGGGACCCCTTCAACCCGAACCAACCCCCCTCATTGACGTGATCCCTGGAGACCGCAGCCATGCTGGATGCCACCCTGAAGACCCAGTTGAAATCCTACCTCGACAATGTCACCCAACCCATTGAACTGGTTGCCTCCGTCGACGGTGGCGAGAAGTCCGGCGAGATGCAGTCCCTGCTGAACGACATCGTCTCATTGTCGGACAAGATCACCCTGCGCGAGGACGGCACGGACAGCCGCAAGCCCTCCTTCGCCATCAAGCGCGTTGGGTCCGATGTGGGTGTGACCTTCGCCGGTCTGCCCATGGGCCATGAGTTCAACTCCCTCGTGCTGGCCCTTCTGCAGGTCGGCGGCCATCCCTCCAAGGCCGCGCCGGACGTGCTGGAGCAGGTTAAGGGGTTGAGCGGTGATTTTGTCTTCGAAACCTATTTCTCCCTGTCCTGCCAGAACTGCCCGGACGTGGTGCAGGCGCTCAACCTGATGGCCGCCTTGAACCCCAACGTCAAACACACCGCCATTGATGGCGCCCTGTTCCAGGATGAGGTCGAGCGCCGCCAGATCATGGCCGTGCCCAGCATCTACTTGAACGGCCAACCCTTCGGCCAGGGCCGCATGGGTCTGGAGCAGATCCTTGCCAAGGTCGATACGGGCGCCGAAGCCCGCGTCGCCGAGGAGCTCAAGGGCAAGGAAGCCTTCGACGTTCTGGTGATCGGCGGCGGTCCCGCCGGTGCCGCAGCGGCCATCTATGCGGGCCGCAAGGGCATCCGGACCGGTGTTGCGGCGGAGCGTTTCGGTGGTCAGGTGCTCGACACCATGGGAATCGAGAACTTCATCTCCGTCTCCCACACGGAAGGCCCCAAGCTCGCCGCCGCCTTGGAAAGCCATGTCCAGGACTACGACGTGGACATCATGAACCTGCAGAAGGCCGAGGCGCTGGTTCCGGCCACCACCCCCGGCGGTTTGGTCACGGTGGAGCTGGCCAATGGGGCGAGCCTGAAGGCCAAGACCCTGGTCCTGTCGACCGGCGCCCGCTGGCGGCAGATGAATGTCCCGGGCGAGGACGAATACCGCAATAAGGGCGTGGCCTACTGCCCCCACTGCGACGGCCCCCTGTTCAAGGGCAAGCGCACCGCAGTGATCGGCGGCGGCAACTCCGGCGTGGAAGCGGCCATCGATTTGGCCGGTATCGTTGCCCATGTGACCTTGATTGAGTTCGACACCCAGATGCGGGCCGACGAGGTTTTGCAACGCAAGCTGCGGAGCCTGCCCAACGTGACGGTCATTCTCAATGCCCAGACCACGGAAGTGAAGGGCGACGGCGCCAAGGTGACCGGCCTGTTCTACAAGGACCGCGCCACCGGCGAGGTTCACGAGGTCGCGCTGGAAGGAATCTTCGTCCAGATCGGTCTGGTGCCGAACACCGAGTGGCTCAAGGGTGTGGTCGATCTGTCCCCGCGCGGTGAGGTCATCGTCGATGACAAGGGCGCGACCAGTGTGCCCGGGGTCTTTGCGGCGGGGGACTGTACCACCGTTCCTTATAAGCAGATCGTTATCGCCATGGGCGAGGGGGCGAAGGCCGCCCTGTCCGCCTTCGATCATCTCATCCGGGCCGTGCCTTCGGAAACAGCGGTGGCGGCTGAGTAGGAGATCGCCTGCGGCGAGGCGGGGGCCAGCCCCCGAAACCCCCGGTGGGGAGGCTTGGCCTCCCCACACCCCTGAGTATGCAGGTTTCTTTATTTGGCTCTAATGTTTTTTTACTTCGTCATCCCCGCGAACGCGGGGATCCAGGGTGGGAAGAACCAGCGGCGGCGATTGACGCATCCTGACGCGCAAAGCGCCAATACCAGAGAAATCAACCCTGGATGCCCGTTTTCACGGGCATGACGAAATATAAATGATCAGCCCTAAATAAAAGATATATGCATCCCTTAGCGCGTGCACGGGGATGACGGAACCGGTTGAATTCATAGTATGAATTTTGAGTGGGCCCCTTAGGCTTCTTCGATCACCTTCCGTAAGACGTTGCTATAGGTCTCGACGCCCATGGCGCCGTTGCCCAGGTATTTTCCCGCGAAGACCATCGTCGGTACGCCGGTGATGCCCTGGCTGGTCCAGGTTTGTTCCTTTTCTCGCACCCGGTCGGCGAGCACCCCTGACAGCAGGACCTCCCGCGCTTCCCTGGCGTCCAGGCCGATGGATTGCGCCACTTCGACGAGGACCGTGATATCGGACACGTCGCGGCCTTCGGTGAAATGGGCCGTCAACAGGGCCTGTTTGGCCGCATGGGCCAGTCCCTTCGGCTCCGCCCATTCGATCAGTTGATGGGCGAGGAAGGTATTGCACATGCGCATCTCGTCGGAAAAGACGAAGGGAAAGCCGACCTCGGCCCCGATTGCGGTGATCCGCTCCCGGTTCTTGTCCGATTCAGCCTTGGAGATCCCGTATTTGCGCATCAGGTGGTCCCGCAGGCCCTCGCCCTCTGGCGGCATGGTGGGGTTGAGTTCGAAGGGATGCCAATGGATGTCCAGTGCGATCCCCTCCGCCTCCGCTGCCGTGGCGAGTTGACGGTAGCCGATGGCGCACCAGGGACAGACAACATCCGAAACGATATCGACGCGGATCGGGGCGGGGGCAGGTGAGGCGGTCATGGCGCGCTCCTGTGACGGGGGGGATTGGTCGTCCATATGGGGAGGACCGAGCGCCAAAACCGGACCCGATGGGGAAAAGGAGTGTTTCCGGGCTGTGGACAGCAGGGCGGATTTCAGGCAGGGAGCCCCCAGACCGTGGGGCGATCGGCCCCATAAAATGGAGCCCACCCTCTCTTGATAGTAGATCACGCAGGGGTGTTCGCGGTACACTCCCGATTGTGTCCACCCTCAGAGATGGGCAAAGCGGCGTCGAGGATGGCTGGCACCACCCCCAACGCCTAACCGCAACCCTGCTTACACTAGGAAAGAGAGCAAGGTCATGGCTAACGCTTGTTATATCCCATTGTCCGCCGTTTCCACAAATTCGTCCTGCTTGTGGGTCGAACTTGAGGTCGTGCTGGCCGGGGGCTGAGGGAGGACGCCGGGCGGGCCGGGTTATCCGGTGCCTGAGTTGTCTGTCCCCGCGTTGACCCGGTCCGTTTCGGCGGTTCTCCCCGGCCTCCGGCCGGATTATCCGGCTATGGAAAACACTCGTCATTCCCCGAAGAGGGGAGGGGGGCGCGGTGAAGCGCCTACTCCCGTTGATATCACTGTGGGACGCCGCTTGCGCTTGCGGCGGCGGACCCTGGGCCTCTCCATACAGGACCTTGCCTTTGACGTTGGCATTTCCGATTCGCAGCTTCGCAAATACGAGTCGGGGCTCAATCGGATCAGTGCGAGTCGTCTTTACGCTTTTGCTTGCGCCCTGGAGGTGACGCCGTCCTATTTTTTCGAAGACCTGCCACCCCCCGTTCCCTCGCCCGTGCCGGAGGGGGAGGCTATGCTGACGGATCCTCTCACCTGGCAGATGGTGACGGCTTTTGAGGGGATCCGGTCTCCGTCGCATAAACGGGCGGCCTATGCGCTTTTGATCAGCATGGCAGCCAGTTCGGAGTAGATCAAAACGGCTTGACAGGGTGGGAACCGGGGACGGAAGCGTTTGACGCAACAGGAGCGCCCGTCACCGATACCACCGAAAACAACCCTGGATCCCCGCGTTCGCGGGGATGACGGAGTGAAACACCGTGTTAATTCCTTCGGAGTCGCAACCACCTACGATCCCGGGGCAGTCCCCCCGTGCCGGGCCTCCAGATCCTCCAGCAGGCGTTCGGTATCCAGGGCGTCGCTCTCCCGCTCCAATTGGCGGAACCCATCGATGGAGCGCCGCAGCACCCGCCGCCCCTCCTCGATCCGCCCGCTTTCGAACAGTCTCTGTCCGTAGTCTTGTCCGACAACGCAAATGCCATCGAGCCGCCCGGTTTTCTGGAGTATCTCATAGGCGCGTTCGACGAGGGGAGCAGCCTCTTCGGGTTTTCCTTGTCGCTTGAAAATCGAGGCAATTTCCCAATAAGTCGCGGCAATGCTATCGATGTCCCCGATGCGTTCGTATACGGGGAGTTCTTCTTCCTGTCTGATGCGCAGTGCGTCGTCGAGTTGTCCTCTTGCCATGAGGATATCGGCGATTTTTCCTAGTGTCACGGCGCGGGATCGGACGTCCCCGATGCGTTCGTATACGGGGAGTTGGTCTTCCTGTCTGATGCGCAGGGCGTCGTCGAGTTGTCCTCTTGCCATGAGGATATCGGCGATTTTTCCTAGTGTCACGGCGCGCTCTCGGACGTCCCCGATGCGTTCATATACGGGGAGTTCTTCTTCCTGTCTGATGCGCAGGGCGTCGTCGAGTTGTCCTCTTGCCATGAGGATATCGGCGATTTGTCCTAGTGTCACGGTGCGCTCTCGGACGTCCCCGATGCGTTCGTATACGGGGAGTTCTTCTTCCCGTCGGACGCGCAGGGCGTCGTCGAGTTGTCCTCTTTCCATGAGGATATCGGCGATTTTTCCTAGTGACACGGCGCGCTCTCGGACGTCCCCGAGGCGTTCGTATACGGGTATTTCTTCTTCCTGTCTGATGCGCAGGGCGTCGTCGTATTGTCCTCTTGCCGTGAGGATATCGGCGGTTACCCCCCATGACAGGGCAAGGTCCCGGTCCTCTTGGTCTCCCCCCTTGATGCCACGGGTTTCCTCGGCGGCGGAAAGGGCTCCCTCGGGATCCCCTTCGTATTGATAGAGGTCGGCAACGCGATAGAGGAACAGGCGCTTGCCGTCCGGTGTCTCCTCCGCCTCTGCTGCCCTCAAGAACAATGCCCGCCAAACGCCATAGGGACCCCGTTGGCGGGCATAGAGCTGGGCGGGCCGCAGGGCGGGGCGGGCTTCCTCCTCGGGCATGCGCGTCAGCAGTTCGAGAAGGCCCAGGTGGTCCGGGTCCAGGGTGTCGCTCCAGCTTTCGGGGGAGCCTCTCAGGTTTCCGGCGATCCAGTCCGCGATGCGCTTCCAGGGCGGAGGGCTGCCTTTGGAGCGGTTGCGCAGGTGCTCCATCAACAGAACGTGGAGCTTCCAGCGTGGTTGGCTCTGGTTGCCGATTTCGGGCAGGACGAGGGAGAGATCCTGGGCCGCCTCCAAGACCTGGGAGATGGCCAGGGGCTCCAGATCGGCCACCACCGCGCCCAGGGCGCGGGTAAAGCCGGCTTCCGGCCCGTGCCCAAGGGCGAGGAAACCCGCGAACAGGGCATCGTCGACCAGCTCCGCCTTCAGAACGGAAAGGGAGAGGTCCAGGGAATGGGCAATGACCGCCCGCGCCCGGTCCTTCCAGAGGGGATCACTTCTGTTGGGTGGGCCGACAGCGAGGTTCCGCTGCCTCAGGGTCTCCAGTTCAGTGGTGGCGGTTCCAAGGCCCTTGCGAAGGCGCGCGCCAACGATATGCAGGGCGAGGGGAAGGTGCCCCAGGGCATCGACCAAGGCCCGCGTGTCGGGGGTGTCCGCGGTCGGCCGCAAGATCCCCATTTCCTGGGCGATGAGGTCCAGGGCGTGGGTTTGGTCAAAGGGGAAGAGGGGGATATCGGCCCAATGGCCCTCGCCACCGATGGCGTCGGATCGGGCCGAAACGACCAGCGGTGGGGTGCCGAGGCGGTCCACCAGATCGACCATGGCCTGGGCCAACGCCGGGGTGTCGACGTTCTCCACATGGACCAGGGGGTGTGCTCTGCCGATCCGGTCGGCCACCAAACCGGGCAGGGCGGCTGTCCCGGCCTGGATGTTCAACATCGCGGCGAGGAGACCCAGGATGGCCTCTTCCGTGGCCTCCATCTGGTCCGTCAGGGTGACGCGGATATAGCCGCCGGGGAAATGGGCCTTGGTTTGGCTATAAAAGCGGTCGACCAGATAGGATTTCCCGACGCCGCCCATGCCGTGGACCACGCAGGGACGGGGGGCCCTGCCGTCCTTGGGGAGGAGGGCGGTTTCCAATTGGGCCAATTCTTCGTCCCGCCCAACGAACAGCCGCTCGACTCCGGGGTGGTGGGGGGGACAGGATGGGGTTGGCTTTGTGGGGTCTCCAATGGTCAGGCGGCCATTGTTGCTTCCGCTGTAAAGGGAGTCGGTCGCATGCCAATGACCCCGGGGAGACCATTGCCGGAACCACAGGGTATAAGCCGCTTGCTCTCCTTCCGCCGCCGGTGGGTGCAGGTCGATGACCTGCATGCTGTTGGGATAGGTGTCCCGTTCATAGAGGCATCCTGCGGCCCATTGACGGAGCGTCCGGTCCGGATCAAGGGTTTGGCCGATATCCGCGTCATGCACATGACCGCAGAGGAGCAGGTCCACCCGGTCGGCGAGTAGACGTTTGACGTCCATCTGATCGGCAAGCCAATCCAGCGGATGGTGGGCCAGGGCGAGGCGGAATCCGCCCAGGGGATTCCCGGCGCCATCGGAAGACAGAGTGCCGACCTGTTCGGTGGTCACGTAGAGCTTGCCGTTGTCATTGTCGTCTCCGGCCAGCCAAGCCGTATCCAGTCCGATGATATGGAGCGGCATGGGAAAACCGGGAAGGGTCAGGCTATGCCGATATCCCGGACGGGTATCCGAGCCGCCGTGCAGGCAATGGGACACGCCCCAAGCCTTGAGCCAAGCGTGATAGCCATCCCGGCGCCTGAGGACCGCCTCCAGGTCTTCTTGTGTACATCCGCGCGGTGCTCTCTCGTCGTACAGCCAACTGCCGAGTGCGTCGCTGGAGAGGGATAGATAATCCTTCGAGCGGAATTTCTTGAACGCGGCCTCTTCTTTGCTCCGATCCACATCGTGGTTTCCGGGGACGAGGAACAGTCGGTCCTTGGGTAGCTTGGTGATACCAAGGAGATGGTCCAGGAAGACGGAAGCGGTTTCGTAGTCTTTCTCCTGGCCGGACTGGGCGATATCCCCGGTGAAACAGACGAGATCCGGCGGCCCATCCTCCATGATCTGAGCCAGGTTTTTCTCCCAAGCGTCTCCCAGAACACGACGATCCCGCCAGGAGGTGGCCGCGCGGGCGTGGAGGTCGGAAATATGGAGAATCCGGATAGAGGTCATAGGATTTTCTCACCAACAGGATGTTCTAAAATGGATTGAGTCGTTCTATGGCAACGTCCATGAGTTTTTCCATAAGCGGAGGCTCTGTCAAAGAATCAATAAAGAAAAGGGAGGTTTGGAGGCATCGCCTCCAACCGGGGGTTTTGGGGGCGGGAGCCCCCAAAGTGTTTCTGGCGCCCCCCTCCAACAAATCCCGCATTGCGGCATCGAATTGACGCAACGCACAAACGAAAACGTTTGCGCAATCGTTTGCGCGGAGCAATTCTGGATCTTCGATTTCGCCCAAGCGTGGGAGGGGAATGCCATGAAAAAGTCCGGACTCCTGAACCCGGCCCTTTGCGCTGCTATTGCACGATTGGGTCATACGGACGGTCTGGTGATTTGCGATGCCGGTTTGCCCATCCCGGTGGGGCCGGAGCGCATTGACCTCTCCGTCATTCCCGGCCTGCCGCCCTTCGTCGATGTGCTGTCGGCCATCCTCGACGAGGTGCAGGTGGAGCGGGCCGTTCTGGCCAGCGAATACACCCAGGCCAGCCCCGCCCACCATGCCAAGACCATGACCCTGCTCAACCGGGCCAGCGCGGCCCAGGGGAGCGGGCTCGAAATGGACGCGGTGACTCACGAGGCCTTCAAGCGGCTGGTGGCCGATTGCAAGGCCGTCATCCGCACCGGGGAGTGCACCCCTTACGCCAATATCATCCTCTATTCCGGCGTACCGTTTTAGGGCTTCTGGACACCGAACAGGCAGGGGGAAAAGGCCATGGCGGCGGTTCTCGAGCTTTCCGATATCTCCAAGACCTTCGGGACAATCAAGGTCCTCGACCGGGTGTCGCTGACCGCCCAGGCCGGGCGGGTGCTCGCCCTGGTGGGGGAAAACGGGGCGGGGAAATCCACGCTCATGAAGATTGTCATGGGCATTTACCACCCGGATCCCGGTGGCGAGGTCCGGTTGGAGGGGAAGCCGGTTTCCTTCGCCGGTCCGCGCCAGGCCATGGATGCGGGGATCGCGATCATTCACCAGGAACTGAACCTGCTGCCCGATCTGTCCGTGGCGGAGAATATCTTCCTGGGGCGGGAGCCCGTGAACGCCATTGGCGCGATCGACTGGGCCGGGTTGAACGCCAAGTCACGGGAGTTGCTCTCGCGCCTGAAGCAGGACCATGTGGATCCCCGGTGGCCCCTGCGCCGCCTGGGGGTGGGGGCGCAACAGATGGTGGAGATCACCCGCGCCCTGTCCTTGGACGCCAAGGTCATCATCATGGATGAGCCCACGGACGCGTTGACCGACGTGGAGACGGCCATCCTGTTCGAGGCCATCGACCACCTGCGGTCCGAAGGCAAGGCCATCATCTATATTTCCCACCGCCTGAACGAGATCTTCAGCCTCTGCGATGATGTGGTGGTGTTGCGGGATGGCGGCTTTGTCCACCAGGGGCCCGTGGCTGAGTTGGATGAACCGGCCCTGATCCGCCATATGGTCGGTCGGGACATCACCGAGCAATACCCCTGGGTCGCCACCGAGCCCGGCTCGGCCCGACTGGAGGTCAAGGGGCTGTGCGCGCCGGGGATCCGGGATATCACCTTCGAGGCCCATGCCGGAGAGGTCGTCGGCTTCGCCGGGCTGATGGGTGCCGGGCGGACCGAACTGGCCCGGGCCATCTATGGCGCCAATCCGGCCACGGCGGGCACACTGCTGGTGGACGGGGCCGAGGTTGCCATCCGCTCCCCCGGGGATGGGGTCCAGCTGGGTATCGCCTATGTGACCGAGGACCGGAAGAGTGATGGCCTGATCCAACCCCATGCGATCCGGGCGAATATGGCGCTCGGCGCGCTGAAGCGCTTTTCGCCGGGCTGGATCGTCCGGTCCGGGTTGGAGAAGGGGGGGGTGGGGCGCTTCATGGAGCGCTTCGCCATCAAGGCTGCGGGGCCAGAGGCGCCGGTTTCCTCCCTTTCCGGCGGCAACCAGCAAAAGGTGTCTTTGGCCAAATGTCTGCTCGCCGATCCCCGGATCGTCATCCTCGACGAACCCACCCGGGGGGTGGACGTGGGGGCGCGGCGGGAGATCTACGGATTGATCAATGAATTGAAGACACAGGGCCTGTGTGTGTTGCTGATGTCTTCGGACATGGCGGAACTGTTGGGCCTGTCGGACCGGATCCTGGTGCTGTCCCGGGGGCGGCTCACCGGCGCCTTCGCGCGGGGTGAGGCCACCCAGGAACGCATCATGGAACGGGCCGTCGCCTGAGCCGATTGAAGAGAGGGAGGGACCAGGACCATGGTCACGTCATCATCCAATGCCACGGCCACCGTTGGCTCTCCCGGAGACCCCCCCGGCGGCGGCCCCGGCGCGGCGCCGCCCCAACCGGGCCGGTTGGCCGGTCTGGGGCGAGTCCTGTCCGCCAACAAGTCCCTGGTCGGGTTGTTGGTGTTGATGGCTCTGGTCTCTCTCTATAGTCCCAATTTCCTGACCGTGGACAATCTGCTGAATATCCTGCGGCAGACCTCCATCAATGCGATTATCGCCTTTGGCATGACCTTCGTCATCCTGACGGCGGGCATTGATCTGTCGGTGGGGTCGGTTCTGGCCTTTACCGGTGCGGTCTGCGCCAGTCTGGTGGCGGCGAATATGAGCCTTTGGGTGGCCATTCCCGCGACCCTGGTCCTGGGCGCGGCCCTGGGGGCAACCAACGGCGTGATCATCAGCGTGGGCGGTGTCCAGCCCTTCATCGCCACCCTGGTGGGCATGACGGCCTTGCGGGGGGCAACCCTGGTTTTCACCGATGGGCGCCCGATCGGCACCATCGACGGGGCCTCGGCCGATGCCTTCTGGGCCGTCGGCGGAGAGTATGTGTTCGGCCTGCCCGTACCCGTGCTCATCATGATCGGCGTGTTCCTGCTCTGCTGGTTCGTGCTGTCCCATATGCGCTTTGGTCGGCAGGTTTATGCCCTGGGGGGCAATGAACAGGTGGCCCGCCTGGCCGGGATCGCCGTGGGGCGGGCGAAGGTGGCGGTCTATGCCGTCTCGGGGCTGCTGGCCGCCCTTGCCGGGATCGTGATCACCGCGCGCCTGGAAAGTGCTCAACCCACGGCCGGGACGTCCTATGAATTGGATGCCATCGCCGCCGTGGTCCTGGGGGGCACCAGCCTGATGGGCGGGCGCGGAACCCTCTTCGGTACCCTGGTGGGTGCGCTGATCATCGGCGTGCTCAACAACGCGCTCAATCTGATGGATGTTTCTTCCTACTACCAGATGATCGCCAAGGGCGCCGTCATCCTGCTGGCCGTGCTGGTCGATAGCCGCAGCAAGGCCAGTGGGGCTTGAGTAGCCTAGAGTGAAACCAAGCCTTTCAACGAAAGAAGAGTGAGGGAGTACGGAACGTGCGCAAAATTTTGATGGCGGCCGTCGCCGCTGCGGCCTTGATGGGGGGCGTTTCCGCCGCTCAGGCCGCCGATAAATTGGCCCTGGTGGTCTCCACCCTGAACAACCCCTTCTTCGTGACCCTGAAGGATGGGGCCGAAGCCAAGGCCAAGGAGCTGGGTTACGAGCTGTTGGTTCTCGACAGCCAGAACGACCCGGCCAAGGAACTGGCCAATGTGGAAGATGTGATCAACAAGGACATCAAGGTCCTGCTGATCAACCCCACGGATTCCGACGCCGTCCGCACGGCGGCCCGCGCCGCCAACCGGGCCGATATTCCCGTGGTGACCCTGGACCGCGCCGCCAATGGCGCCAAGGTGGTCAGCCATATCGCCTCGGACAACGTGGCCGGTGGCAAGATGGCCGGCGAGTTGATCGTCTCCCTGTTGCCGAATGGCGGCAAGGTGATTGAACTCCAGGGCGTGCCCGGAACGTCTGCGGCCCGGGATCGGGGCGAGGGCTTCCACGCGGCGGTGGACGGCGTGTCCGGGATCGAGGTTGTGGCCAGTCAGCCCGCTGACTTTGACCGGACCAAGGGCTTGAACGTCATGGAGAACCTGCTCCAGAGCAATCCGGATGTGAACGCCGTTTTCGCCCATAACGACGAAATGGCCCTGGGCGCCATCAAGGCCATCGAGGCTGCGGGGAAGACGGTGCTGGTCGTGGGCTTTGATGGAACCGACGATGGAATCGCCGCAGTGCAGGCGGGGTCCATGGTGGCCACCGTTGCCCAACAGGCCGATCGCATCGGCTCCATGGGTGTGGAGACTGCGGACAAGATCGTCAAGGGTGAAACCGTTCCGGAATACACCCCTGTCCCCTTGAAGATGATCCAGAAATAGGCGACCTGATTCGTCGCGACAAAAGGGGTCTCGCCACGTCGGACAGTCCGGTGCGGCGAGGCCAACCCAAGGGGGGACCATGGTCACGATCAAGGATGTCGCCTTCGCTGCGGGGGTGTCAGGGACGACCGTTTCCCACGTGATCAACGGGACCCGATATGTGGCCCCGGAAACGGCAGAGCGGGTCAATGCCGCCATAAGCCGCCTGGGGTTCGCCCCCAATGGCTTGGCCCGCGCCCTGAAGGGCAGCCGAACGAAAGCCATCGGCATGGTGGTCACCAGTTCCACCAATCCTTTCTTTGCCGCGCTGATCCACGGGGTAGAGCGGGCCTGTTTCGCCCGGGGATACAGCCTGATTCTCTGCAATTCCGAGGATAATCTCGACAAGATGCGCGCCTATCGGGAGGTCCTGCGGTCCCGTCGCATTGATGCTCTGGTCCTGCTCACCGCCAACCAGGGGCCGGGGATGGCGGATGACCTCGCCACCGCCGCCACTGCCGTGCCAACCATCGCCCTGGATGCGGCCCCCGGAACTGCTGCCATGACTGTTGCCGACGACAGTGCCCTTGGGGGACGGCTGGCGATGGAGTACCTGGCGGACAAGGGATTCCGCTCAATTGCCCTGATCACCGGTCCCGCAGCCCATGCCCGTTCGGCGCCGCGCCTTGTCGGTGCTCTGGAGGTTCTAGCCGAAAGAAGGCTTTCCCTGGCACCGGAGCACCATGTGGAAGCCGATCTGTCCGTCGTGGGGGGGCATGCGGCCACCCTGAGGCTGCTTTCCCGACCCAGGAGCCAATGGCCCCAGGCCATCTTCTGCTTTAACGACGTCATGGCGATGGGGGCGCTGAGTGCGGCCCAGGGCCTTGGTTTGTCCCTGCCCGGAGACCTTTCGGTCCTGGGCTATGACGACATTGAGCTCGCCGCCTATACCGCGCCGCCTTTGACCACCATCCACCAGCCCGTCCCGGAGATGGGAGAGGGGGCGGTGGCCCTATTGATTGATTATTTGGAAAAGGGACATCCCCTGCCCGAGGCTCTGGTCCTTCCGCCGACTCTGGTGGAACGGGCATCGGTGGGCACGCCCCGGGAACCCTGACATGAGCCTTGTCGGTTTCGGTGTTTGCCGCAGCCTGTGGTGCCCTGGCGGGTGCTCCTAATCGGCCTCCGCTTGAGGGGATGCATCCATTTCCATCGCCCGCAGGATCAGGTCCAGGGCGGCGTTAACGGTAGCGTGGCGCACCTCGTGGCGGTCTCCGGCGAAGACCTGACGGCGAGCCTGGACGGGGCCATCGGCGATGGCGCAGGCCATGTGCACCAGCCCCACCGGTTTGTCCGCGCTTCCACCGTCCGGCCCGGCGATGCCGGTGACAGAAATGGAGATGGTTGCCAGCGAGTTGTTCAGGGCGCCTTCGGCCATGGCTTGGGCAACTTCGGCGCTGACGGCGCCATGGGTGGCCAACATTTCCTCGGGCACGCCCAGCATCTGGGTCTTGGCATCATTCGAATAGGTCACGAATCCGCGATCGACGACGGCGCTCGAGCCGGAGACCGCCGTTAGGGCCGTGGAGATCATACCGCCAGTACAGCTTTCTGCGGTGACCACCAAGTAGCCCTTTTCCTTCAACGCGGAGATGACCTCCTGGGCGTGCTGGGCCAAATCCTTTGGGAAGGGGAGGGGTTTGGACATGAGGGGCTCCTTGGGTATTCAGAAACTACATCAGAAAATGGACGTAAGCAGTCATCATCGCTGTGGAATATACGGCTGCTATCCCGTCGTCCAGCATGATTCCCACTCCTCCGTGGACTCTGCGATCCGCAAGGCAGGCCGGCCAGGGTTTGGTAATGTCACACAGGCGGAAACAGGCCAGCCCGACCAAATAGGCCAGGGGGTCGAGGGGTGCGGGGACCAGGGTTAGCCATTGGCCAGCCACTTCGTCGATGACAATGCGCTTTGGGTCACGTTCCCCCGAACGGCGCACATGGGCCGAGGACGCGAGGGTACCGATCAGGAAGGCCAGGGCCGATGCAATGGCCAGCCCGATCGGGCCAAAGGCCCAGGCCAATCCCCAGGCGAAGGGGAGGGCGGCGATAGAACCGACCGTGCCAGGGGCTACGGGACATTGACCGGAGCCGAACCAGGTTGTGATGGCCAGGATGGGCAAGGGGACCGGGATAGGGGCGCGGTCGCGGCGGTCGCTGCCCGATTCGGTCGAATTGGTGGGTAACGTCATGGTATCCAGGGGTGCAGGAATGGGGGGCTAGTCAGCGGGGCTTGGGCGTTCTCATTTTTTTGTTGTAACACGGTTCACTGAATTTTAAGAGTGAAGCTTGGGTGGGGTGACGTGGGGCATAGTCTTCCCTCTATCCGTTGTCACGGTATCCGGCTCGTTGTCACGGTATTCGGTCTATTCGGCGGCGCTGCCTTTTGATGGCAGCCAGTGTGACAGGGAGTGTGAGTTTGGATCGCCCTTTGGTGCTTTTGATATTTCATGCTATCTTTTAGCGCCCGATTGAGCACCGTTCGCCAATGTCGCCCGTCCCATTCGCTGGTTCGGTGTCCGGTAAACCGGTCCAATTGATTGTTTTGTGGAAACGAGGAGCGTTCATGTCCGAATTTGATCCCCAGGAACTGAGCTTATCCCAATTCCACCGAAAGCTGCGTCGGTATTTTCCCGAGCGCCATTTGATGCTTCGCAGCGATAGCGGCATGCGTCAGGTCACCCTGACCAGCCTTCACCAAATCGTCGTATTGACCGCAGCGGTGATTTTCTTTGGTTGGGTGACCTATTCTACCTCTGCGCTCATTTGGATGGATGACATCATCTCCGCCAAGGACGAGAGGATTGAGGATGCCCGCGAGGCATACAAGTCTCTGTTGGCCGAAGTGAGCGTTTACAAACAGAGGGTCGCGGAAGTCACCAATGCCCTTCAGTCCAATCACAGTCAATTCGCGAAGCTGGTGGACGAGGAAGGTGGATCGGCGACGGTGCCGGACGGGGCAAGCGAGGCTGAGGTCAAGGGGTTGTCGGGGGGGGAGGATGCCGACTTCCTGCAGGAGCAGCGCCGGTATGATCGGGAACAGCAGATCTTGATGACCCAATTGACGACCCTGCAACAAGGGATGGAAGACTTGTCGCAGGCTCGGGTGCTGCTTACTGATTTTGACGGGATTGAGTTGGAGATGCGCAAGGTGGTTCTTCAGCGTGATCTGGCTCTCTCGCAAAATCAGGAGTTGACTGGACGTGTGAAGGGTCTGGAAGACCAGCTCTCGGACATGGAAGAAGCACAGGTCATGCTGGTCGAGCGGTTTGGCGAGATGGCCCAGGATAAGATCGCGGCCTTGGAAACGGATTTGAGCGAGACCGGGCTGGACGTGGATAGTCTGATTAAGCGTAAGAAAAGTGAGAACTCAAGCTTCGGGCAGGGAGGTCCGTTCCTGCCTCTGGAGTTGCCCGATATAGAGAACCCAGCCTTCGATGCGAGCTTGAATGATCTGAATGATCGGCTGGATCGATGGGGTGCACTGCATAATCTGGTGTTGGATCTTCCCCTTGCTGTGCCTTTGAACGTAGCCTATCGCGTGACATCACGCTTTGGTGTGCGTAAGGATCCCGTCAACGGCCGTTTGTCTCGGCATGAGGGCTTGGACCTGGGCGCGCCGATGCTGGCGCCAATCCTTGCCACCGGGCCAGGAAAGGTAGTTTACGCCGGGTGGCGTGGGCGCTATGGTCGCGTAGTCGAGGTCGATCATGGCATGGGTTTGAGCACCCGGTATGCCCATATGCGAACGATCAAGGCCCAACTGGGCCAGCATGTGGAGCGTGGCGAAGTGATTGGAGCCGTCGGCAGTAGTGGCCGCAGCACCGGCTCCCATGTGCATTATGAAGTGCGTGTTAATGGTAAACCCCGGAACCCGGCGGTGTTCATGAAAGCGGGAAAAAATGTTTTCAAAGACTAGCAGCAAACCGGCGAAGTCCACACCTATCTCCGAGCCACAAAAGGCCGATTCGGCCTCTTCTGAGAGAAGTGTCCCTTCGATCATCAGCTCTGACCTCACGGTCACAGGTGATCTCCAGAGTGCGGGTGAAATCCAGATCGATGGTCGGGTCGAAGGGGATATTCGATGTTCCTCTTTGATTATTGGGATTTCTGGGGCCGTTACGGGTGAGATTAGAGCCGAACGGATCCGCATGCATGGATCCGTTAATGGTCAGGTGAATGCCAAGTCAGTATTCCTTGCCAGCACGGCGCGGATGACTGGCGACATCAGCCATGAAAGCTTGGCTATAGAGCCTGGTGCTTATATGGAAGGTCATTGTCGTCGTATCACTGCGCCGACGGATTTGATGCTTACTGATGGAAAAAAAGGTGGGGATATGAAGCGGCAGGACAAGGCGGAGCAGGCTCCGGTCGCGTCCTGAACCGATCACCGACGAAATCTAAAAAAGGCACCCATTTATTTGGGTGCCTTTTTTAGATGGGATCACTCGATAATCCCTGGTGAACGGTCCCCTGGACCTCGAAGGCACTCAGCTTTACGATCCGGCTATGAGCGGATGACTTGAACAAGTGCCGGAACCGATGTCAGGTCCGGTAGTTCATGGATGGGCCCATGGGATAGGTTTTCCCGGACCTTGCCAAATCGGTTGATCCACGCAGTTGCAAAGCCGAAGGAGGCAGCCCCAGCAATATCCCACCCATTGGAGGAAAGGAATAGGATCCGCTCTCTTGGAACGCGCAGGCGATCTTGGGCCAGCTGATAGACGCTCGGATGGGGTTTGTAAACGGCCACTTCCTCCACCGATAGAACGTGGTCCAGCAGGTCGCGAATGTCGGCGTGGCGGGCGGCGGTGTCAAGCATGCGCGGTGTTCCATTGGATAGAATTGCCAGGGGTACCCCCTGGGCCTTCAGCTTGCCCAGGACTTCGGCCACTTCCCCGTAGGCCTCCAGAGTCATATACAAGGTCATGAGGCGCTCTCGCAGGTCTGGTGTGATGCCCATCTCCATCGCCTTGTCAGCGTGGTCCAAGGCCTCTCCCGTTACGGTCCAGAAATCTGCGTGTCGGTCCATCAATCCTCGCAACCAAGTGTATTCCAGCTGCTTTTGGCGCCATAGGGCGGAGAAGTCCTTCCACCGCTCCCCGAGTTCGCCGCTTACCGCACGGGCCGCCGCATTTACGTCGAGCAGGGTGCCGTAAGCATCGAAGACGCAGGCTGCCGGAGCGGGGGAAGGATTCGTCATGGTTCGGTCACCCTTTCACGGCGGCACTGGGAGCGTTGACAGGAAGGGTCTCCCCCAGGCGGACCTGATAGACAAGCATTCCCTCAATAACCCGCTGTACGTAGTTGCGGGTTTCCGGGTAAGGAATCTTCTCGATCCAATCGATGGCATTCTCCAGAGACATGGAGCGGGGATCGCCATTGTCCTTCATCCATCCTATGGGACGTCCGGGGCCGGCGTTATACCCTGCGGCAGACAAAACGATGGATCCGCCGAACTGCTTCATCAGGTCCCCAAAGTAGCGAGAGCCCAAACGCACGTTATAGGCCGGATCCGAGGTCAGTTTGTCCTGGTCGAAGGGAATACCTTCTTGGCCAGACACCTTACGGGCTGTCGCTGGCATCAATTGCATCAACCCCAGAGCGCCCACCCGGGATTTGGCCTTAGGGTTGAAGTTGCTTTCCTGTCGGGCCAGTCCCAGCACTGCGGCCGGGTGGAGGTGTTGGCGGTTGGCGTGGTCGACGACCCGTTCCGTCAGGCCTGGCGGCAGGGGGTATCCCCCTTCGGTCAAGAGCGATCCGTCAAGGGAAGCACGGCGGGCCATGAAAACCCCCACGCCCAGCTGTCCGTTATCCAGAGCGATGGCGGCTATGGATGCACGAGATCCCAGGTCGGTGTATTTACCGTTGAGGGTTAGGATGAAGGACATCAATTCGTCTTCGCGTCCCAATTCAGCCAACTGTCTGGCGATCGTCACCATTGGGTCGGTCTTTAGTATGGCCAGAGCCTTGTCATCGGGGGCGGGATCGTGGCTGGGGATCAATGTTGACAATGACTTACCCAGCTTCTCTGCGGCCAATTGACCGTAGAAGGTTGCTGGGTACAGGGCCGCCTTTTCATACCAAGCCTTGGCCTCTTTGGCTTTTTTCAGAGCTTCCGCAGCCCGTCCGGACCAGTAGGCACCGCGGGACAGGCTGATTGGTGTGGAAACCCCATCATGGAGGCTTGTGAAATGGGGATAGGCCTTGGTCGGATTCTTGAGGAAGCGCAGGGCAATCCACCCGGAAAGCCATTCCCCTTCGGCAAAGGCCAGCCCTTGGTCATGTTCGTGGCTTGACGCCAATTTGTAGGCTTGGGAATAGTGGTGGTGGTCCATGGCATCGCGGATCAGAAGAGCCCGCTCCCGCCACCATTTGTCTTCCCGCCCACGCGCGGTGCCTTTCTCTTTCAGCAGCAAGTTTGCTGCAGCGGCCTCTAGGCCTGCTTTGCGGCGCCACCGGACCCGTTCGTAGACGAGGCCCGGGTCACTCCTCAGGTTCTTAGGAACCGCAGCCACTGCGGCATCGGCATTTCCTTTGCCTGACCCAAGGACTATTCGGGCACTGATCAGACTCGCATGGCCCTTGTCGAGCAATCGAAGCATACGATTTGCCGCGGCATATTGGTCGTCCCAGACCAAGCGGTCAGCCCGTGCCCAGTGGTCATCGGCAGTGAGAAGGATGCGGAAGCGAGCCAATGCATCCGTTTCATCTTTTTGCGAGAAATCTCCATTAATCCAAGCGTCTCGGGCCAGGGCACGCGCCTTGTCCATGGCTCCCTTGTCCATGAAGGCGCGGGCGAGGACCAGTTTCCCCTTACTGGAAACGGGGGGGTGGTGCTCGAAAAAAGTAATGGCCTCGTTGGCCCCCGGCTGTCGGTCTAGAAGGTCATTTTCCAATATTCTCTGGATGGTGTTGGTCAACGGCCAGTCCGGGTGGCGGTCCAGAAAGGCCACGCGTTCCTTGGTGCCCGGATCATCCTTGCCCCCGTTGACCCGCAGATGGCGCCACCAGATGACATCGGCGAGCAGTGGGTCAGAGGCTTTGCGGACCAAACTCCGCGCGCTGCTCCATTGGTCATTGTCCGCCGCTTCGAAGGCAGCCGAATAGGTGGCCAAGTCAATCGCGGACAAATCGCTTTTTGCCCAAGCCGACGGCGTGAGGGAGAGGGTGATGGCGACAAAGGCAGCGGCTATACTGGGCGAGCGCAAGGTAAACATCCCCTTAGGCAGTGGTGGGTCCCGGCTGTTCGGCGACTATCCTTATGACGATGGGGGTACTGGCGTTCCATCGCAAGAGCCTTGTTAGATTGGGGCACTTTCCTGCTATTCGGGGCACGCCGGCCTTGCTCCAAGGCCCGTCTGTGATACAAAGGCCGGTCCGCGTCCCTGCACGCGGCAAGCAAAACCATACTGATCCGGAGAACACCATGTTTCAGGGCTCCATCACGGCTCTCGTGACTCCCTTCCGCGACGGCGCGGTAGACGAGCGCGCCTTTCAGGATTTCGTGACTTGGCAGATTGACCAGGGCACGGAAGGCCTCGTTCCCATGGGGACCACGGGGGAATCCCCCACGCTGTCCCATGACGAACACAAACGGGTGGTGGAGCTATGCATCGAAGCGGCCAAAGGACAGGTTCCGGTAATCGCCGGAGCCGGGTCCAACAGCACGGCAGAGGCCATTGATTTCGCAAAGTTTGCCGCGAAGGCCGGGGCCGAGGCGGTGCTGGTTGTGACCCCCTATTACAATAAGCCCAACCAAGAAGGCCTCTACCAGCATTTCAAGGCCGTAGCCGAGGCCGTCGATGGCCTGCCGGTGATCATCTATAACATCCCAGGTCGTTCTATTATCGATATGAGTGTCGAGACCATGGCGCGGCTTGCTCAGGAGCTGCCAAACATCAAGGGGGTGAAGGACGCCACGGCAGATCTGGTCCGTCCCTTGAAGACGCGGTTGGCCATCGGGCCTGAGTTCTGCCAGCTTTCTGGCGAAGACGCGACAATCACAGCCTTTCTCGCCCAAGGGGGTGTGGGCTGCATTTCGGTAACCTCCAATGTGGCGCCCAAGCTCTGTGCGGAGATGCATGCCGCTTGGAGGGGGGGGGACTTGGAGACCTGTTTTGCCATCCGTGACAGGCTCATGCCCCTGCATGATGCAATGTTTTGTGAACCCAACCCGGGTCCGGCCAAATACGGCGCCAGCCTTCTTGGTAAAATGACCGCAGACATGCGCCTTCCCATGGTGCCCTTGTCCGAGGCCGCCAAGAAGAAGATGGAAGCCGCCATGGCCCACGCGGGGATTCTGTAAGGCGCTCCCATGTCCCGTGGAAATGATCTGATATCCCATGGACGGGTCGCGGAAAATCGCCGTGCCCGCCATGACTACGATATTGAAGAAACCCTGGAAGCGGGGATCATGCTGACTGGAACGGAGGTGAAATCCCTCCGTTCTGGCCGGGCCAATATTGCCGATTCTTATGCTGGTCCCAAAAATGGCGAGCTACACCTGTTCAATGCTTATATTGCCGAATGGCAACAGGCAATGAAGGGGATGGGCCATGAGACGCGCCGGGCCCGTAAGCTTTTGGTCCATAATCGGCAGGCGCGTGAGCTCATCAACGCGATCACCAGGGATGGCATGACCCTGGTGCCCCTCTACTTGTATTTTAATGATAGGGGGATTGCCAAGCTGACCCTGGGGCTGGCAAAGGGTCGCAAGACCCATGACAAACGCCACGCCATTAAGGAACGAGAATGGAATCGCGACAAGGCCCGCTTGTTGCGGGCAAAGGGGTGATCCGGATGGCGCGTCACGCCATATGAAGGGGTGTGATGATCCCCATTGAATAGGAGCCCCCTCCATGCGCCATCGTTTTTCCTTTTGCTTCGCTGCGTTTCTGAGCGCGGTCGGATTTTCTGGTCCGGCCCTGGCCGAGACGGCCCATGATTTCACCTTCGAAAGCATTGATGGATCCCCATTGCCACTGAAGGCTTGGGCCGGGCGCCCTGTGCTCGTGGTCAATACGGCCTCCCGTTGCGGCTTCACCCCCCAATACGAAGGACTGCAAGCCCTGTGGCAGCGCTACCGGGATCAGGGTTTGGTGGTCTTGGGGGTGCCATCCAACGACTTTGGAGGGCAGGAACCGGGAACGGAGAGCGAAATTAAGGATTTCTGCGAGACCACCTTTGATGTGGATTTTCCCCTGGCCGAAAAGACGGTCGTCAAGGGGGAGGGAGCCCATCCCTTTTATGCCTGGGCCCGGGACAGTCGGGGTGACCTGCCCACCCCGGGTTGGAATTTCCATAAATATCTGGTGGCACCGGATGGATCTCTTGCCGGGGCATTCCCGACGACAACGGATCCTCTATCGCCCCAGGTGATTCAGGCGGTTGAAGATACTTTATCGGTGGAAACAAAGCTTTAGAGCTCTTTCTTCATGGATATGCGATCCGTTAGCGAGGCGGATCGATCCGGTCTGCGGTGGAGCCATTGATTCGGAACCAGCCGGGAATGGCCAGCCGTGGCCGGTGGGTGGGGGCTACGGCGTGGGGGATTTCCTCGGATAGGAAAACGGCGACTGTTCCGGCCTTGGGCAGGATCTGGGCGACCTCTCGACCATCCTCCCCCGCGTCCCAAATAATCAATTCGCCGCCGTCTCGTTCGCTCCAATTGGGATTGAGGTATGAGACAATGCTGACCATTCGGTTCCGCGTTCCCTTCAGGGCGTCCAGGTGACGGGCATAGAAGCCCCCTGCTTCATAAAAGGAAAAGTGACTTTCAAATTCAAACAAGCCCAGGAAAAGGCGGCGGTTGAGCGCACCGCGCAACTCTTCCATGATCGACAGATAAGCGGATTCCGCCGGGTCCGCGCCATTTAGCCAATAAATGGACGTCTCCCGAATCGATTGATTGAGGTGATGCTCCTCCTCCCGGCCAATTCCCGCCTGGACGGGACTGCCCATGCTTTCCAGGACGGCGGCCCGGACTCGCAAGGCGGCCGTCAGGTCGGCTGGAAGAAAGTCCTCCAAGACGCACCATCCCGTGGTGTACAGGGCCTCGGCCACGGCATCGGAGCGCGATGGTACAACGGGGGAGGTCGGGGCCAGAGAGGGGAAACCCGTAACCAATTCAGCGGTAGCAGGAAGCAAGGGGTGCATGGCGGGTGTTCCGTCGGATTGGAGCGCCGATCGGGAACAGAAGGCACCTGGGACCAGGGCATCCGATCCGTCAGGGATCGGTGCCGGACGGTAGGCGCATATGGGGTGGCTGCCCGCCCCTTGGCAAGCGGAATGCTGGGGGTGTGCGAAAAAACAAAGACAGAATCAGACTATTTGCTGGCGTATGTGTTCCGGGGGAAGACCCGTATAACGATGCGGCGGTTGAGTTCCTGATTCAAGGGGATTGGTTGTCCCTCCGGTGTGCGGTTCGGAACTTTTGGCGCCACATCGGCGTAGGCCACGGCCAGGAGACGTTCCTTGTCGACCCCATCCTGTAGCATCAGTCGCAAGACCCGTGTGGCCCGCGCAGCGCTCAATTCCCAGTTCGAGGGAAATTCCGGAGTGCTGATGGGGGTGTCGTCGGTATGGCCCTGGACTTCAATCTGGAAGTTCTGATAGCGCGGTTCGTTCAGGGTTGCAATGATCTGCTCAAGAACCGGAATAGCTTCGGGCAGAATAGTTGCGGAGCCGGGCTTGTAGAAGGCGCTGGAGGCGAATTCGATGACCAGACCGTCCTGATCCTGGCCGAGGCCGACCACGTCCTCAACCTGGAGAGTTTTTATCACTTCACTGGCTTCTTTGCGCAGGTCTTCAATGGGTTTGGCAATCTGCCGACTGCCCATTCCCTCTTGAATGCCGGCCTTCACCTTTTCGTATAAGACCACGTCTACCTTCGACATGGATGCCAGAAGGATGAAAAAGGCGAGCAAAAGAGTCGTCATATCGGCGAAGGTGAGCATCCAGGTGTCGGTGTCATCTTCTTCTGGCGTGTTGTTCTTTTTGTTACCCAACATAATGCGATTACTCCCCGCTGCGTCCCCGCATCTTGTCAATGCTGAAGTGAATGGACGGGTCCAAGTAGCTGTTCATGCGGTCTTGGATATAGCGAGGGCTTTTCCGTTCGGCGAGAAGAGCCAAACCTTCCGCGACCAAGTAATTTCTATACCGAATAATCTCTTCCCTCTGTTTGATTTTCGAAGCTGCGGGAAGGAAGATCAATCGTGCGGCCAGCACGCCATAAAGGGTGGTCACCAGGGCCACGGCCAAGCCGGGGCCAAGCTGGCTGGGATCCGACCCCATGTTGTCGAGCATGATGATCAAACCGACAAGGGTACCGATCATACCAAAGGCTGGGGCCGTTGCGCCCATATTCTTTAGAATATCCGCTTGAACGACCTGACGCTGGAAGGTTGTCTCCACCGTATTGGCCAGAATTTCCCGGACCTCCTGACCTGTGTAACCACTGACGACAAGATCAATCCCATATCCCAGGAATCGGTCCTGCTTGCGGACCTTTTGGGCGTCACTTTCCAAGCCCGGTAGACCGTTTTTCTGAATGATATAGCCCCAGCGGATGATGCGCCCCACCTCGTGGGTCAGAATGGCCCGGGAGATCTCGCTGTTGAACAGAATCGAACTCATCACCTTCAAGGCATTGAAGACGTACCTGGGCTCGAAGGAAATGAACGTCGCCGCAAATGTACCACCGAGCACCATGATAAAACTCGGCCAATTCACGAAAAGGGCGTAGTTGTCCGTACTGAGAAGAATCGAGATGACGAAGAGGCCAAAGCCAGAAAGAACGCCAAGTATCGTCGCTAGGGACATGCTGGTCCGCCAAATCCATGTTATCTTGATCCGAAGGCCTACCCCTCGGACGCAAGGGGCGCATCTCAGACCCCTGTCGGGCTTCCGGTGGTCCCCTTCAAGGCTGTGAGTTTATACACAAATTCTTATTGGGCAAGGGAAGGGGGTGAAATCCTTGGCGTTCTTGTCCATCTTCCAAAGGCGACTGAGACGTGTGGTGGATCAAAGAGGGGGTGGTTTGTTGTCGGGCAGCGTGAAGAAATCGGCTGAGCATAAGGACGATGGAAAAAGGCCAACCTCTCATGAAGGGGGGAGGGGGCGACCTTGGCGGGGGCGATTACGCAAAGTCATGACATCGCCCCGCCTATGGGCTTTCATCCTGCTGTGTGGCGCTGTGGCCCTGCGTTTGATAGATCCGGCGCCGGTGGAGTTCATGCGCTCCAAGACCTTCGATTTCTACCAGCGAATCCACCCGCGGACTGTCGATCAACGGCTGGTCACCATCGTTGATTTGGATGATCGATCAATGGAGGAACTGGGACAATGGCCTTGGCCTCGAACGATTCTTGCTGATCTGGTGAACAAGATTTCTGCCATGCATCCCGCCGTTATCGGTTTCGATATTGTCTTTCCGGAACCGGACCGAACTTCACCCGAACGGTTGCTCGAAAGTGTCATCGGCAAGGATCCGGCGATTCGCGAGCGGTTGGAAGCCCTTCCGGACAATGACCAGATCTTTGCTCAAGCAATTGAGGGGGCTCGGGTGGTAACGGGGATGGCGCCGTCGGTGAACACCAGCCAGAGTCAGACCGTTGACAGGCCGTCGAGTTCCATCGCCATTCTGGGGCATAACGTCCTGGATTATCTGACCGACTATCCCCGCATGCTGTTCAATCTCCCTGAATTCGACAAGGCCGCAAAGGGCCATGGGGTCTTCATCGTCGAAGGGGAGCTGGATGGCATTGTGCGTCGCGTTCCAATGGCCATTCAGGCGTTGGATGCCCAGCAGGTATACCCGACCTTGTCCATAGAAATGGTCCGGGTGGCCATGAATGCTTCCACAATGTTGCTTCGGGGGAAACGGGATGGAACATTGCAGGGGGTGGAGGACATGGTTCTGAAGACGCGTCTGCCCAATGGGAAAGTTTTTCAACTGACCGTCCCCCTGGATCAGGCCGGGCGATTCCATGTCTTTTTTTCCAAGCGGGACGAAAAAAAGTACGTCAGTGCGGTTGACGTTCTTCGTGGTACGGCTTCGCCGGATATGTTCACCAATAAGTTTGTGATTCTCGGAACGTCTGCGGTGGGCATGCTCGATATCAAAGCCACGCCAACGGAAAATTTCCTTCCCGGAGTGGAAGTTCATGCCAATATTATCGAGAACATGCTGACCGGCCAAATGCTCAAGCGGTCTAGAAATGCCTTGGACCTGGAAGCCTGGGGGACTCTTGCTGTTGGATTACTGCTGATCGTTCTGGTCCCCATGATCGGTGCCCGTTGGACCCTCCTGCTGCTGCTTGTCCTGCTGGTAACAACGGGGGTTGGGTCCTTTACACTTTACAGGGAAAACTTGCAGCTTTACGATCCGGTTTTTCCTGGTTTGGTGGCGCTGTTGCTTTATATGTTCCTTACGTATATGGGGTACACCCGAGAGGAAGCCCAGCGGCGTCAAGTGCGGAACGCCTTTTCCCACTACATGTCCCCGGCTTTAGTCGAACGTCTGGCCGACGACCCTTCGCGCCTGCGGTTGGGCGGGGAAATGCGCGAAATGACGCTGATGTTCTGCGATGTCCGTGGTTTCACCACCATTTCCGAGTTGTTCGACGCAGAGGGCTTAACCCGCCTGATCAACCGCTTCCTCACCCCCATGACCGATGTGATCCTGGACCGTCGCGGGACCATCGATAAATACATGGGGGACTGCATCATGGCGTTCTGGAATGCCCCCTTGGACGATGGGGAGCATGCCCGCAATGCATGCCTGTCGGCCTTGGAAATGAAAGCGCGTCTGGCCGTGTTGAACCAGATCCTGGAAAAGGAAGCCCAGGAGGAGGGGCGTCGCCACATACCGTTGAATATCGGTATTGGCGTGAACACGGGCATTGCCTGCGTTGGTAATATGGGCTCGGATCAACGCTTCGATTATTCGGTCTTGGGAGATAACGTCAATCTCGCCTCCCGCTTGGAAGGGCAATCCAAAACCTATGGTGTGACCTCTGTCCTGGGGGAAAATACGGCCCGACTGGTTCCGGACATGGCGGTTCTGGAGCTTGATCTGATTCGCGTGAAGGGTAAGACCGTGCCCGTGCGTATTTTTGGCCTTTTGGGAGACGAGACCCTGGTCGCCATGGAGGATTTCCAGACCCTTCGACATACCCATGCCGCCATGCTAGAGGCGTATCGGGGGATGCGTTGGGCCGAGGCGCAGAGTTTGATCGAAGCCTGTCGTCTTATCTTGCCTGAGTTGAGCCTTCAGGGGCTTTATGACCTATACGACGGAAGAGTTGCGGCTTACCTGGAAGCTGCTCCGCCCGACGATTGGGACGGCGTTTATGTAGCCCTGACCAAATAACACAGGGGGAATGCAGGCTTTTTCGGCTCGGAAGGTGGCTTTCCATTTGCGCTGGATAATAGATCACGGGATATTGTCTGGGTACCGTTCTGGTCTGGCTGACTGCACTAGACCTGCGTTGGCCGTCAGTGCATTGGGCGTTTCTTGGTTTCGGGGTGCCAGGAACGCTATTTTTAAGGTTGTCTTTATCCCTTGTTCTGGCCCTCGTTGTGGTTTGGATATGCACGGTGCTTCTTTTGGTTTGCTTCCATCCCCAAGGGGGAACTAGGTGATGACGACGGCCTATCTGAATCTCTTGGGAGGGTTGGTTGCGGCAGGCGCCCTTCTGATAGCCCTTTTGACCGTTCTTTATGTGTTTAACCGCCAGCGGAGGGTGGTCGAGGCTCAGTTGCGGGAGGCCGAGCGGGAAGCAGATGAGGCGAGGGCGGAAAGCGGCCGTTACCAATCCCTGATCGAGGGGATGGCCGATGGGCTTTTGACATTGGATGGGGCGGGGCGGATTTTGTCGGCGAACGTCGCAGCGACGCGTATCTTGGGGCGATCCACTGATATGCTGATCCAGTCAAATCTGCAGACCCATATTCCCGAATTTGATCCGGCCTGGCGGTATGAGAACAGTGCGGCCAAGCGCTCCAAGGAGGGAGCGGAGCTTGTGGTGATGGCGCGTTTGCCTGACGGGCACTCTTTGCCGGTCGCCCTGGCCGTGACCCCACTGGCTATTGAGAACGGCGAAGGGGGGTTGGTTACCCTACGGGATCGGCGGGAGCAGACCCTGGGTGAGGAGATGGACGGTATATCCCGCTCCATTGATACCCATTTGCTCCTTGGAACCCAACTGGAAGGGGTGGCGGCGGAAGTCTGCGACCGAGTCGCCAAACTGTTTGAGGCTTCCGCAGTCTGGATGGCCGTTCTGGAGCCACGGGGAGGGCATCGGGTCGTTGGCTGCGGCGGTCCCCGAATGCCAGAGACGAGAGATATGGTGGAGACCGTTCAGGGAGACGGCTTCGCCAAGGTCGACCCGGCGGGCATGGCTTGGCGCCTTGGCCGTACCCAGGTTCTGGAGCACATCGATCCCATGGGGGCGGCTGTGGCCCCCTGGATCCGGGCTTGTGGATGTGAATCCGTTCTTTGTTTGCCGCTTTGGGCGGAAAACACGGTCAGCGGTATTCTTACCCTGGGTTTCAATCGGGATATTTTGCCTCCCATTGCTCGGCGGCGGTTGGAGGTTCTTGCCAATCGTCTGGGTGCGGCGCTGCGGACCATCCGCGATCAAGCCCGTTTGCGCTTGCAATCCACCGCGATGAGTGCGGCGGCCAACGCCATTTTCATCACCAACGCAGACGGCCAGATCGAATGGGTCAATGAAGCCTTCACCCGCCTGTCGGGCTTCACGGCAGAGGAAGTTCTGGATCAAACGCCCAATCTTCTGAAATCGGGCGAGCAGCAGCCGGAGGTCTATGCGGAACTGTGGGCGGCGATCAAACGGGGCCGGGTCTGGCGGGGGGAGTTGACCGAGCGACGCAAGGATGGCAGGACCTATGTGGTGGACCAAACAGTTACGCCCATCCTGAATGATAGCGGTCAAGTGACCCATTACGTGGCTGTCCATGAAGATGTGACTGCCCGCAAGAAAGCTGAGGAGCGGGTTCGCTACCTATCCAACTACGATACCCTGACGCGTTTGCCCAATCGGGTCCTCTTCAGAGATCGCCTCTATCAGGCTGTGGTCCAGGCTCGGCGAGGGCATGCGGGGATAGCGGTGATGTTCATCGATCTGGACCATTTCAGCCGGGTGAATGATACCCTGGGTCATGCCGCCGGTGATCAAATGTTGATGACCATCGCCTCGCGTATCAATGCGGCAGCGGAAGAAGCCGATACGGTTGCCCGGGTGGGCGGAGACGAATTCGCTCTGATCCAGACCGGTGTTACCAGCGCCGAGACCGCCTCGGCCCTCGCTCGCCGTTTGATTGAGGTCATCCAAACCCCAGTGGATTTGGGCTCTCAGGAGGTGCGGGTGGGGGCCAATGTGGGGATTGCGATCTACCCTCAGGATGGCACGGATCCGGACAATTTAATGAAGAACGCGGATATGGCTATGTACCGGGCCATCAAATCCGAAGATGACAATTGTTCCTTCTTTTCCACGGAAATGAATGCCGAGGCAGCCGTCCGATTGGGTCTGGAAGGGGATTTGCGTCGTGCCCTGGACAATGATGACGAACTGCATCTGCACTTTCAAATCCAATACGGCCTGGAAACGGGAGAGCCCAAGGGGGTGGAAGCCCTGGTCCGTTGGCAGCATCCCGAACTGGGTGCCATACCCCCCTACCGGTTCATTCCTGTCGCAGAGGATAGCGGTCTGATCCATGACCTTGGGGACTGGGTGCTGAACCAAGCCCTTATGGAGTATGCGCGCTGGCGTGCCGCTGGGGCAGCCCCCCTGACGATGGCGGTGAACATTTCGGCGGTGCAGTTCCGTCAAAAGGGTTTGGTGGAGCGGGTCACGGCGTTGTTGGCTGAACATGGGGTTGATCCCCATGATCTGGAGATGGAACTGACGGAAAGCATGTTGATGCAGGATGCCGAACAGGCAGTGAACCTGCTGAATGACCTGTCAAGGGCCGGGATCCGTTTGGCCATCGACGATTTCGGGACGGGGTACTCCTCACTGAGTTACCTCAAGCAGTTTCGGGTGGATAAACTGAAAGTGGACCAGTCCTTTGTCCGCCATGTGACGGATGGCGGTAACGACGCCGTGATCGCCCGTGCCATCATCAATCTGGGACACAGTCTGGGTCTGGAAGTCATCGCCGAAGGTGTGGAGGAAGAAGGCCAGCTTGCCTATATGCGCGACGAAGGCTGTGACGTGATCCAGGGCTTTTTGCTCGCCCGGCCAGAGTCGGGAGACAAGGTGCTGGAGGTGCTGCTCAACGCCCAGGGACGACGGGAGATGGCCGCTCGAATTCGGGATGGTATTCTTCAGGTGGAGGCATAGAACCGTGCTGCGATGAACTGGCTGGAGCAAGGGAACATCGCATCATCGCAAAACATTGTTTTGCTCTAAGATTTTGTTTTATCTCTGTCTCCTTGAAAAAATAAGAAACGCGGGGCTTTGCCCCGCTCCCCACCGGAGCCTGAGGCCCCGGACCCCCATTTGGGATCAAGGGGTCCGCAGACCCTTTGCGGGTCTGGGCAGAGCCCAGAAACTGCGAAGCACAGTTTCCGGATTTTCGAGGAAACGGTGTATATCGCATTTTGGGTAGGTTGCGATCAAACCAGGATATTGATGGAAGACGGTGCTGTCACAATCGCGTTCAGCCCGCCTAACCCCTTCAGGAAGGTATCGACCTTCTGCAAAGCCTGTTGACCTTGATCCACGACGTTTTGCGTTTCCGCATCATCCGTTTCTTTCAGCTTGCGCTTTGCGGTTTCCAAGATGGATTTAAGCGCGTTCTTTATCTTGTCGACGGTCGAGGCGAAATCTGCATCGGCTTTGGCGTCTCCAAAAGCCTCTTTCCTTTTCGCGATTTCCGCATTGAGCTTCTCTTGAATGGCTCTGAGGGTCGCTTGCTCTTCTGTCGAACCGGTTCCCTCGTCCGATGAGCCGTCTGGAACGCTGTTTCCACTGCCGTCGGTCGCAGAGTCTGGGTGAGACGGGGTGGCCCCATTTTTCGACTCGACAGGCGCTGGCACTGTGGAACCTGCCGCAGTCTCGATATTGCTGCTGATTCCTGTGGCGGCGACGTCGTTTTGCGTCGCGGCGGGAAGAGGCGATGGGGCAGAGGCGTCTGATGAAACCGGAGCGGAAACGCTTGAGGACATGGTCGGCTGGCTCACGTTGGCCCCACTGACAGAGAGCCCGACTCCTCCACCGGAGTATTGCTGCACGGCAGAGGAGAGTTCCTTGGCCAATTGAGCGGCTTGTCTGGCGGCCGCTTCCGGATTGATGTTCGCCAGCATGCGCAGGGCCTGCAGTTTTTGTTTTATTTCCTCGATTTTCTCGCGAGCTCTCGCTTTTCGTTGCTCGGACGGGTCGGGTGTCGATGCAATAAAGTTTTGCAGCACCCGATCCCGGGTATCCAGACGATCCTCCAACGCCTTCGCCTTTTCAGGATCCGTATCCTTAAGGGCCTTTAGAATGTTCGTTTCGGCAGCGCTCCTTGTGGATTGGCGATTATCAGAGGAAGATCGAGCGCCCAGCATCAGAAGCGAAGACGGAAATGGCGTGGGAGCGGATATGGAGGTCATGACGGAGTCCTTCCTTGGCGATTGACAGCTCCAATTCACTTTTCTAGCGAACCTTCAACGTTCCATCCTATCAGAGAAGGCTGTGCACAAGGAGAGTGTATTTTTCCACAGTACACCACAGTGTCTTGTATTTTTGGGCGATCGCCCAAGCCCCTTTGGGGGCACATGTCTCCAACCCCCCATTTCTCTTTTATAAATGAGAGCCCGGGGTCTGGGGCCTTTCCGGCCCCAGTGGGGGACAGGGCAAAGCCCCGTGATGGGAAAACACATCCTGTCGTGTAGCGTGGTGCTTTTCGCTTTGTGCCTCCCTTCCTGGGGCTATTCAGCGTCCAGCTTGACCTTTTCCAGCTCTAGGCGGAGTTCCACCACATCCTGGTCGATGATGCCGATGCGTTCGAAACCCAGGTTTTCGCAAAACTTGAGCATGCGCCGATTGTCGCGTAAGACTTGTCCCAACATGTAGCGGGTCCGACGTTCCTTGCAGTAGCGGATAATTTTGCGCATCAGGGCTTTGCCTAAGCCCGACCCCTTCAGGTCCGAGCGCACGACGACGGAAAACTCGGTGGTCTCGTTATCCGGATCGGTGACGGCGCGGACAACCCCCAGAGTCTGCTTATCTCCATCTTCGGTCAGTTCTGCAACGAAGGCCATTTCTCTCGCATAGTCGATCTGGGTCAGCCGAGCCATCTGGTCATGGGGGAGTTCCTTCACCAGTCCAAAGAAGCGGAAGCGGATATCCTCCTGAGTTAATTTAGAGACGAATTCGTAATGTTTCGGCTCATCCTCTGGCCGGATGGGGCGCATGAGGACGGACCGCCCGTCGTTCATCACGAAGTTTTCTTCCAACTGCTTGGGGTAGGGGCGGATTGCCAGCTTATGCGGCCCCTTGGTGCGCCCCGGCTCCAAGCGGACTCGCGCATCCAGGGCCAAAACACCTTTCGCATCGGCAAAAAGGGGATTGATCTCGAGTTCGACGATTTCCGGAATGTCGATCATCATTTGGGCAATCTGGATCAGGGTCACGCAAATGGACTCCAGGTCCGCAGGCGGTTTGTCGCGATAGCCCTCCAGCAACTTGTAGACTCGAGTCCGCTGGAGCATGTCCTGGGCCAGCGCCATATTCAGGGGAGGCAAGGTAACGGACCGGTCGCGGATGACCTCCACGGCGGTTCCTCCCTGTCCAAAGAGGATTACAGGCCCGAAAATCGGGTCGATCGTGGCGCCGACGATCAGTTCATGGGCGCCGGGGCGCCGGGCCATGCGCTGGACCGTGAACCCCTCCACTGTGGCATCGGGGAAGGTTTCGGCCATGCGCCCGGCCATATGGGCACAGGCGCGGTGCACGTCTTCAGGCGTTTCCAGGTCCAAAACGACGCCGCCCACGTCCGATTTATGGGTGACGGCATGGGAGAGAATCTTGACCGCCACCGGACCATTCAGGCGCCGAGCCAAATCCTCGGCTTCCTCAGGCGTGCCGGCGATGTGGGTTTCCACCGTCGGGATACCAAAGGCGGCGAAGACGGCCTTGGCCTCTGGCTCGCTCATGGTCAGGTGTCCTCGCTCGATGGCGAGGTTAATAATCAGCCGGGCGGAGGCCACGTTTGCGGTGAACTCCGTCGGCAGACTGGGGGGTGTTTCCATCAGCATCACCTGATTGCGCCGATACTCCACCATATGCATGAAGCCTTGAATGGCTTCGTCTGGCGTCCCGAAGGTGGGCAATTGAGCGTCGGCGAAAAGGCGACGGGCTTCCGCGACGCTCTCTTCTCCGGCCCAGCAGGTAAAGATGGTCGCCGAGCGCCGTTTCTGAGCCACGGAAATTACCGACTTGGCCGCTTCTGTGGCCGAAATCAGTGCGCTTGGGGCATGCATGACCAGAACGGCGTCCACTTCCTTGGCGTCCGCCAAGGTCTCCAAGACCTTTTCGTAATCCTCGGGTTTGGCGTGGGCCCCAATGTTCAGGGGATTGGACACGGACCAGGTTTTGGGCAAAATCTTGGCTAGGCTCTCCTTGGTGTCATCACAAAGGCGGACCAGATGTCCGCCTTTCTCGGTGATATCATCCACGGCCATGACGCCGATTCCGCCCCCATTCGTCACGATGGCCAGTCGTTCCCCCCGGGTGGCGATACGCTTGGAATGGGCGATCGTCTCCACGGCAGAGAACATTTCTTGAAGGCTGTAGACCCGCAGCATGCCCGCTCGTTTGAAGGCAATATCGTGGATTTCGTCGGATCCGGCCAGATTGCCGGTATGGGAGGCTGCAGCCCGGGCTCCGGCCTTGTTCCGACCGGATTTGATGACAATCACGGGTTTGTTTCGGGCCGCAGACCGGGCCGCGGACATAAATTTTCGGGCATCCGTGAGCGTCTCGATATACAGCAGAACGGCTCGTACATCCGGTTGGGCGCCCAGGTAGTCCACGGCATCGCCGAAATCCACATCAGCCTTGTCCCCAAGGGAAACAAAATGGGAAAAGCCGATGTCATGGCCCCGGGCCCAGTCGAGGACGGCGGTGCAGATCGCGCCGGACTGGCTGATGAAGGCCACTTTGCCGGGCAGGGCAGGCTGGTGGGAGAAGCTGGCGTTCAATCCCAGTCCCGGAACCATCAAGCCAATACAGTTGGGGCCGAGGAGGCGCATCCGGTGGGGGCGGGCCGCATCGAGCATGGCCTGTTGAAGAGACCGTCCCCCGGCTTCCTTGGCCCGGGAGAGACCTTCTGTCATGACGATGGCGGCTTTGCAGCCCAGCGCACCCAATTCATCGACCAGTTTTGGGACCGTTTCGGGCGGTGTGCAGATCACGGCCATGTCTGGCACGGCGGGTAGGGAGGCCACATCCGGATAGGCCAGAACACCCGCAACCGCATGGTATTTGTTGTTGACCGGCATGATTGGCCCGTCGAATCCACCGCTCAACAGGTTGCGCATGATCAACTGGCCGACGGTGTTGTCCTGGTTGGACGCGCCAATAACGGCAATGCTGGTCGGGGCGAATAGCGCAGAGAGATTGCGGACGCTCATCAAGGACTCCAACGGGCGGGGCGCAGGGCGAGGAAAGTGCTGTTAAGAAGCTGTCTCAAAAAGACTTTTCACTTCGACCTGCTAGGTTCGAGGTAGCCTGACCCGTTTTTTCTCCGGGTGCAACCCTCAAGCCAGACCCGCGCTAAGGGGTCTGCCGTTGTCTTTTCTCCTCCAATGATTGGGGGGTCACTCTGGAATGAACAATTCGCCGCGAAGCAAGGCCAGCGTCGTCCTAAGGAAAACCACTGTGATCAGACCTGTGGCCAGAATCAGCAGAAACCCTCCCACCAAAGTCAGGCCTCCATGGCCAATTCGGGCGCAGACATCCAGGCAGGCGATAGTGACTGCAGCTGTGGGAAACGTGTAGGCCCACCAGGACACGAAGAAGGGCACCTTCAGGAATTGGCGGGTCAGGGACAGGTTTAACAAGGTGAGGAATAGGGCACCGTATACGAGGATGCGAGCGAATCCATCAACCTGCCCACCGTTCAGGGCCACATAAGCCAGATACCCCACCGCAGGGGGCGCGATCAAAATGAAGAGGGTTGGCAGGAATTTTGTCGCCAAGGGGTGATGGAAGACGATTCGATGGAACACAATGGTGAACAGCACGATCCAATAGATCAATCCTATGGAAAAGAAGAACCAGGAGGCCTCGCTGTGTCCTAAGGGGACCCCGGCAATCGGAACGAGAATATTGCCCACCACGGGGATGAACCAAGCGGGGTTAATCATGGAAATCTCGTGGGACTGGGTGAACCAGCGGCCCATGAGATAGATCGTTCCCAGGAGGTGCAGGGCGGCCCCGGTAATCCAAAGGTTTTGGGCCAAGGACGGAGCGTTGGGCAGAGCAGCCACGGCCAAAAGGAGGAGGCTGATGGAGAAGGCGGGAAAGAAATTCACGCGGATTGGATGGGTGAATTCCCTGCGGACTTCCCCGGGATGCCGGAGCAGTTTGAGGCCATAAAGGGCCGAGATGCATAGAAAAAGGAGTGCGGAGAACATCAGGATTCCGTCCCCGACTTCTTCGGGGATGCCCAGAACATGACTCGCTTTACGCCAAGCTAACCCCAACCCCGATACTCCCATAACCACGGCGAACAAGGGGATCGGGACATGAGAGAGCCAATGAGTTTGTAATCCATCTCCGACGGAATGAGTTCGCAATCCATCTCCGACGGAATGAGTTCGTAATCCATCTCCGGCAGATGCTGAGGTGCATGGGGCGTCGACGTCGGCCGACGGTATGGGAGCTGTGGAAAGAGGAGAAGGGGGGGCTGACATGACAGGGACCTCGGTTGGTTTCGATTAATATTAGTAAGTTCTTATGTATCAAGCAAGCCGGGGTCGTGCATTGATGAAACGCAACGGATCGGAGTCTGGGAGATGGTAGGCGGAAGGCGGAAGGCGGCAGCAGAAAAAAAAGGCGATCCCATGGGGGACCGCCTTTTCCTCTATGGCTCCGGAGGAGGGATTCGAACCCCCGACCAATCGATTAACAGTCGATTGCTCTACCGCTGAGCTACTCCGGATCATTGAGCTTCCGAGGGGACCGCAGAGCGAGTCCCTGAGGCTCTATGGTCTGCTTACTCTATCGGGCCAAATCAAAAGCCCTTTGGTATTGTAAAGTCGGCAGCTGATGCAAACCAACCATCGTCGTTTTGCCGTTCGCCGCAGAACCTTCCCGCAGTATAGAAAAAGGCGATCCAATGGCGGACCGCCTTTATCCCAAATGGCTCCGGAGGAGGGATTCGAACCCCCGGCCAATCGATTAACAGTCGATTGCTCTACCGCTGAGCTACTCCGGATCAATATACCCTTTGATCGTCTTGTATGCCTACTCTATTGTTCACCCACTTTAATGAGCAAGACGAAATCGCCCAGTCATTTGGAGGCCGGAGCCGGACTCGAACCGACGTACGCGGATTTGCAGTCCGCTGCATAACCCCTCTGCCATCCGGCCCTCTCGTTGAGCACTTATGCCGAATTTTCCATTTTATTACAAGAGGAAAGAGGCGGGTTCTCAACTTTTCTCTTCGGTTCAAAACCCTGGGGCTCGGCTCCGAAGAGGGCGGCTTTATACGCTTGGGCTTTTGATCGGTCAAGCGTCAAAAATCAGAAAAATTCATCTCGCCTCGGCAGGAGAGAAAAAGGCAGCCGCTCCCGCTCTCAAGACTCCAGACTTATTGTCATGGCTGCGGGCGGGGGCTATAAACCGGAGCCGCCTTGAAACCTGGTCATCGGGAGCAGGGCATCCGCGTCTTCCTTCTTCCACGCGAGAGGCCATCATGGACTACAGCGTCGCGCGCATCAATATGATCCACAATCAGATCCGTACCAACCGGGTGACGGATCCCCTGGTCATCGAAGCCATGGGCGAGGTACCGCGCGAGGTCTTCGTGCCGAAGGCCTTTAAAGGTGTCGCCTATGTGGACGAAGACTTGGCCATTGGTGGTGGCCGCTTTCTGGTGGAGCCCATGACCATGGGCCGCTTGCTTCAAGCCGCATCGATTCAGCCCTCGGACGTGGTCTTGGATATTGGTTGCGCCACAGGTTATTCCGCCGCAGTGTTGGCGCGTATGGTCAATACGGTTGTGGCCCTGGAATCCAATGAGGAAATGGTGGAGAAGGCCTCTGCCAATCTGGCTGATCTGGGTCTGGACAACGCCGTGGTGGTTTCAGGCCCTCTGGCCGAGGGCTACGCCAAGCAGGCCCCCTATGATGTGATTGTCGTCAATGGCGCCATTCCATCCATTCCGGACGGACTGCGGGATCAATTGGCCGATGGTGGCCGTTTGGTCGCTGTGGTCATGGAAAAAGGATCCGGTCGCGTTGTCGTGGTCGAGCGTCGAGGTGACACCTTCGGGCGCCGTGTTGAGCTTGATGCCAACAGCCCCCTTCTGAACGGTTTCGAGTCCGTTCCCGCATTCGTTTTCTGATCGATATCCCCCTCCCTTGGGGAAGGGGCCAAGATGACAAAAATGCCCGGATTCGTCCGGGCATTTCCATGATTGGACAGGGGTGACTTTGGGTTTTCCTTTGAATTGGAGCGGTGTGTCACCCAGTTCACGGCACACGACAGGGGGCCGGCACGGGGCTTTGCCCCGGTCCCCCACCGGGGCCGAAAGGCCCCAGGCCTCGGACATTTATTGGCCGAAAGGCCCCAGGCCCCGGACAAAAAAAGGGGGTTTGGGGGTATTTCCCCCAAATGGGCTTGGGCAATCGCCCAAAAAAGACGAGACACTGTCCTGTAGCGTGCTGCGACCTTTATCCCGTTCGGTAGAGATGTCCTTGGGAAAACAAACCAAGGGTTCAGCGGGTTTTGCGTTGCATGTTGGCAACGCCGGTGCATTCTTACCCAGTGTTTGTGATGTTGCGCTTGGGTTTTATGGGGCCAAACCGTATTGTATTGTTCAGTATGGGGGTTAGGCTCCCCTCCTTGCCAACGGGATCAAACCCTGTTCGGGATTGACCTCGTGTCGGTTTGGCCTGACCAAAGAAGATGGTCAATCCTGAAAACACCATTGGTTGATAGGCGCTCCGAGAGAAAAATGATGAAACCCTTTTCCACCGCTCCCGTCTCGAAAGTCGTGGCCGCCCTTATGTTCGCCAGTGTTGGGCTGGGTGCGGCGCCAAGTTTCGCGGAAACTTTTGAAGAGGCTCTGGTCTCTGCCTATCAGAGCAATCCCACAATCGCCGCCCGCCGCGCCGTGTTGCGTGCCGTGGACGAGCAGGTCCCTCAAGCCCTCTCCAACTGGCGTCCCCAGGTGTCCATCCAGGGGTCCTCTTTCTATCGGAGGCTGGACCGCTATCCTGGACAAAAGAACGTCCATACGGTTCCTGCGTCGGTGGGGATCGTTCTGGACCAGAACATCTTTCGCGGCTTTCGGACCGAGGCTCAAACCGATGTTGCCGAGGCAACGGTGAAGGCAGAGCGGGCCACTCTGCATTCTGCGGAACAGACTGTCCTGCTGAATGCCGCCCGGGCCTATTTCAATGTCATGCAGAATCAGGCCGTCCTGGAACTGAACATCAACAATGAAGACGTTTTGAATCGGCAGCTACAGGCGGCCCGGGACCGCTTCCGGGTAGGAGAAATCACCCGAACGGATGTCGCCCAAGCCGAGTCCCGTCGGGCGGGCGCAGTTTCCGATCGGATTGGGTCAGAGGGTGATTTGAAAACGGCCATGGCGACCTATGAGCAAGTTGTTGGGCATCCGCCGGAAAATTTGGTGGCTCCCGCGCTCTATGCGAAGTTGCCCCTCACCCTGGCTGATGCGGTTGCCGAGGCGCTGTCCCGCAATCCTGACATCGTGAATGCCTTATACAATTGGGATGCTGCCCAGGCCACAGTTCGAGACGAAAAGGGAAAGCTGCTGCCGACCGTGACGGCCACCAGCTCGTATACTTGGGCCCATGAACCGTCCTCGACCGCGAATCTGGACACCACCACCTTTGAGGTTGGACTGAATCTGAACATTCCCCTGTACCAAAGCGGCGCGATTTATTCGCAGATCAGGGATGCCAAACACCGCTCCGGTCAGCGTCGACTACAGGTGGATGAACAGCGCGATACGGTTGTGGAGAATGTCGCCACGGCTTGGCAGAATCTGCAAAGTGCCAATGCCCGTGTTGAGTCCTATAACAGTCAGATCGACGCCGCATCCATCGCCCTTCAGGGCGTGCAGCGGGAGGCCCAGGTGGGATCTCGTACAACATTGGATGTCCTGGATGCCGAGCAGGAGTTGCTGACCTCTCGCGTGAACTTGGTTCGCGCACAACGGGACGCTGCCATCAATACCTACGAGTTGCTGACGGCCATGGGCCGTATGACGGCTCAGGATCTGGAACTCGATACCCCGATCTATGATCCGGTCAAGCATTACGAAGAGGTGCGTGGCCAATGGATTGGTGGCAACGATTGGGCGGATAAGGATGCGGCCATGTCTCCGGAAAAGCCACTTTCCCAGGACGCCGTTTTGAACGAAACAGATGACAAGGCCATTCAGACCCTCCCCAAGGTGCGATATGTCATCGCGCCGGGTGAGACAAAGGGGGGGGCTTCCCCATCTCAGTAGGCCCGAATAATTCCGACTCGATGGTGGGGGGCGGCTTGTTTTGGCCGCCCTTTTCCGTTTTATCCGTGATTCTCGGGGAATGGGAGCGCTGTGTTTATCCCGTTTTTGAACTGCGGCGGGTAAGAATTTGTTTACATGGATGCTTTTATGGTAATCCCGAGACTTGAAACTTAATTTAGGCCGGGCGAGCCGAGCACCATGAGCGACGAAAACGCGCAACAGGAACCCTCGATGGAGGACATTCTGGCCTCCATCCGGAAGATTCTTTCGGAAGATGAGGAAAAGGCCGAGGAACCCGAGCCGGAAGTCGAACCGGAACCGGAGCCGGAACCGATCTTGGATGATTGGGGTCTGGAGGACGAGCCGGAACCGGAGCCGGAACCGGTGTTCGAGTTGGAGGATGAGGAAGAGGAGGAGGATGAAGTCCTCGTTCTTGAAGATCTCGTTCCCGAGCCGGAGCCGGAGCCGGAAGAAGAAGATGTTCTGGAACTGACCGATGTGATGGGCATGGAGGACGATTTTCCGCCGGAGCCAGATCCCGAGCCGGAACCACCTCCTCCACCACCTCCGCCACCGCCTCCTCCTCCCCCTCCCCCACGAGTGACCGAGGACCAGGGCCTTGATCGTATCATGTCCTCTCAAACTGAGGCTCTGGCGGGGGGGCTTTTGGCTGGATTGGCGTCTGCCGTGTCCCGGGAGCGGAATATCGGTCTGGGTCATGGTGGTCTGACGCTGGAGGAGATCGTTCGCGAAATCCTACGCCAACTTCTTAAGGAGTGGCTGGATCAACATCTGCCTCAGATGACCGAACGTCTGGTTCAAAAGGAAATCGAGCGTCTGGTTCACGGGATCGACAAGAACTAGATCAAACCGCCCTAAATCGGAATCGATTTAGGGCGGGTAATTTGATCCAGACTCATATGGTTAGAGCATCGGGTGGAGCGGAAAGCCGGTGTTCACTTTTCCGCTTGATGCTCTAGATTTTAGAGGCGCTTCGAGATCAAGTTGGTCCGCGAATGCGGCCCAACTTGATCTCGGACGATTCTAAGGGAAGGGTGGAAAACCGAAGCCGGTTTTCCACCCTCTCAGTCCCGCAGAGAAAGGGTTTGATTCCCGCCAGACGAGTCCTATGATTGCCGACCTTTCGGGGTCGGTTTTTTTATGGGCCGGTCCCATGGAGGGGATCCTCCCTCCCATTTCCATTGAAACTATGAATCGAAGGACAGTCCCGCCATGCTGGACAAGACCTACAGCGCCGCCGAGGTCGAAGAGCGTCTGTACGCGCGTTGGGAACAATCGGGCGGATTTGCCGCCGATCCCGAAAGCAACGCCCAGCCCTATACCATCATGATGCCGCCACCCAACGTAACGGGTAGCCTGCACATGGGACATGCTCTGACGTTCACCCTTCAGGACACCCTGATCCGCTTTCGCCGCATGGCAGCCCATGATGCCCTGTGGCAGCCGGGGACCGACCATGCCGGTATTGCCACCCAGATGGTGGTGGAGCGGAAGTTGGCCGAACAGGGGATCACCCGCCACGACCTTGGCCGAGAGGCCTTCATCGAAAAGGTCTGGGAGTGGAAGGCGGAATCCGGCGGCGCTATCCAGCGCCAATTGCGTCGTCTAGGGGCTTCGCCCGACTGGGAGCGAGAACGCTTCACCATGGATGAAGGCCTGTCCAAGGCCGTCCGTAAGGTTTTCGTGACCCTCCATAAGGCAGGGCTGATTTACCGGGACAAGCGCTTGGTGAACTGGGATCCCAAACTCCATACGGCCATCTCCGACCTGGAAGTGGAACAGCGGGAGGTCAAGGGCAAGCTCTGGCACCTGCGTTACCCCGTGGAGGGGCAGCCGGGCCGGTTCCTGACCGTGGCCACGACCCGACCGGAAACCATGTTGGGTGATACCGCCGTGGCCGTCCATCCGGAGGACGAACGTTTCAAGGACCTGATTGGCCAGCAGGTGCGCCTGCCCATCGCCGACCGCCTGATTCCCATCGTCGGCGACGAGCACGCCGATCCGGAAAAGGGCTCTGGCGCGGTGAAGATCACCCCCGCCCATGACTTCAATGACTTCGAGGTCGGGCGCCGCCACGACCTGCCCATGATCAATATCCTCGATATGAATGCCCGGTTGAACGAGAACACGCCCCCCGAGTACCAGGGCATGGACCGCTTCGACGCCCGCGAGAAGATTGTCGCAGCCTTCGAGGAGATGGGGCTGCTCGAGAAGATCGAGGACAACCCCATGACCCAGCCTTATGGGGACCGCTCCGGTGTGGTGATAGAGCCCTGGCTGACCGACCAATGGTTCGTCGACGCCAAAACCCTGGCCCAGGAGCCCATCAAGGCTGTCGAAGAGGGCAGGACGGAATTCGTGCCCAAGCAGTGGGAGAAGACCTTTTTTGAATGGATGCGCAACATCCAACCCTGGTGCGTCAGTCGCCAGATTTGGTGGGGTCACCAGATCCCGGCCTGGTACGGTCCCGATGGCAGGTTCTTCGTCGAGGAGACGGAAGACGAAGCAAAAATCGCCGCCCGCGCCCATTACGGCGAAGATGTTGTGCTCACCCAGGACACAGATGTCTTGGATACTTGGTTTTCCTCGGCGCTCTGGCCTTTTTCCACCCTGGGCTGGCCCGATGAGACACCGGAGCTGAAGCGCTATTACCCCGGGGATGTGCTGGTCACGGGCTTTGACATCATTTTCTTCTGGGTCGCCCGGATGATGATGATGGGCCACTACTTCATGGGGGATGTCCCCTTCCGCCATGTTTATATCCACGCCCTGGTCCGGGACGAGAAGGGCCAGAAGATGTCCAAGTCCAAGGGCAATGTCATCGACCCTCTGGATCTCGCGGGCCAGTATGGCACCGATGCCGTGCGCTTCACCTTGATCGCCATGGCCGCCCAGGGCCGGGACATCAAGATGAGCGAGCAGCGGGTCGCCGGATATCGGAACTTCTGCACCAAACTGTGGAATGCGGCCCGCTTCTGTCAAATGAACGAATGCGCTCCCCTGGACGGCTTCGATCCGGGCTCGGTCCATCTGACCCTCAACAGGTGGATCGCGGGCAAGGTCGAGGAATGCGCCAAGGCCGTAGGCGAGGCCATCGTGGCCTATCGCTTCAACGACGCTGCCCAGGCCGCCTATGGGTTCGTCTGGAACACCTTCTGTGACTTGTACCTGGAAATGGCCAAGCCGATCTTCCAGGGCCAGGACGAGGCCGCCAAAGCCGAGACGCGCGCCATGGCCGCTTGGACGCTGGATGCTATCCTCCATATCCTCCACCCGATGATGCCCTATATCACCGAGGAGCTGTGGGAGAAGATCGCCCCGCGCGAGCGGATGCTGGTCGAGGAAGATTGGATCGAGGGCAAGGGCCTGTCGACGCCGGAGATCGCGGCCGAGATGGATTGGGTGGTCAGCTTGATCTCTGCGGTGCGCAGCGTGCGGGCGGAAATGAACGTGCCGCCGGGGGCCAAGATTCCCCTGACGCTGAAAGGCGCCAATGCCGAGACCCTGGCTCGCCTGAAGACTCATGAGCCGCTGATCCTGACCATGGCCCGGCTTGAGAGCGTCGAACCCAGCGAAGAGGTTCCCGGCAGGGGCGCGGCTCAGATCATCCTGGGCGAAGCGACCTTGGTTCTGCCCCTGGCGGGTGTCATCGACCTGGACCAGGAGCGCCAGCGCCTGGAGAAGGAGTTGAAGCGCCTGGATGGGGAGGTGGCCCGCATCGACAAGAAGCTGTCCAACCAGAGCTTTCTGGCCAAGGCCCCTGAAGAGGTGGTTGAGGAGCAGAAGGAGCGCCGCGCCGACTACGAAGGCCAGCGGGAAAAGGTCCGTGAAGCCTTGACGCGGGTCGGATAGGCAGGCGAGGGGGCGAGCCGTGTTATTCCTCGACTTCGACGAAGCCTGGCGGGTTTACCTTGGGGCAGGGCGGCGTCTGCCGCCCGTGCCTCCGCCCCCTGAGAAAGGGACGCGGAGGGTGTCCGGCCTCCTAGAGGTGGCCGACGACTTCGATCTGATCGTTCTGGATGCCTATGGGGTGCTTCATGAAGGGGCAGGGGCCCATGACTTTGCCTTGGAGGCCTTCTCGGCCCTGCGGGAGCGAGGGCAGAAAGTCTGCGTGCTCACCAATTCGGTGACCCACGCGCCCGAGGAGGTGGCCAAGCGTCTGACTGCCATGGGTTTCCCCATAGGCGAGCGGGAGGTGATCTCCGGGCGCTCGCTGTTGCCTTGGTTCCTGCGATTCCACAAGGGTGGGCAGGGATATGCCGTTCTTGGCTATCATCCGGACGCGGTGGTTGAGGCTTTCCCCGGAACCCGCGTGGGATCCTTCGACCCTGCCGATCTGGACTCCGCGACCGGATTTATCCTGGTGGATACGAATATGTGGGCGGACGGCACGCCGGAAGAGCTGCTGTTCGAGTCCCTTACGGCCAATCCCCGCCCACTGATTGTTTGTAACCCCGATGTCACCTGTCCTTATCAGGGGGCGCTCAGCTACGAGCCGGGGTTCTTTGCCTTCCGCTTGGCGGAGGCCCTGCCCAAACTGGACATCACTTTCCTGGGCAAGCCCTATCCCGCCATCTATGACTTGGTTACCAAACGCTTCAAGGGCATTCCCCGGGATCGGATTTTGGCGGTCGGTGACAGCCCCCATACGGATGTCCTCGGCGCCCAAGGTGCAGGCATGAAGGCGCTTTTGGTGGAAAGCGGGTTGTTGCGCACCCAGGTCAGCGGTCAGCGGTTGACGGAATGCGGAATTGAACCGGATTTCATCGCCGAAACGATCTAAAGCGTTCTGCCTGATCTGCGACTCCACAGTACACGATAGGGGGTATTGGCCCCTAAATGGGCTTGGGCAATCGCCCAAAAAATATGAAACAGTGTCGTGTACCGTGTTGCGACTCACACAAGATGCTTTAGAGCGCAACTGGATCAGCTTGAGTCAAGCTGATCCAGTTTCACTCTCATTCTATAAGTTTTAGAGTATTCTCCAAAGTCGTCATTCCCGCGTTCGCGCTAAGGGACGCACATATCTTTTATTTAGGGCTGATCATTTTTATTTCGTCATGCCCGTGAAAACGGGCATCCAGGGTTGATTTCTCTGGTATTGGCGCTTAGCGCGTCAGGATGCGTCAATCGCCGCCGCTGGTTCTTCCCACCCTGGATTCCCGCGGACGCGGGAATGACGACTTAAACTGTTTTTCCGCACCTTGTTAGAGGGATTTGATAGGAGGCGACTCTAAGGATTCTGGTCGGAAGCGGGGGCGCTGTCGGCTTCGGGGGCGCCGAAAGCGGCCACGATGGTTGTGGCACCGTGCTCCACCACGCGGTCCATGTCCTCAGCCGAAATGGGGCGTCCAGACAAGACCGAGGGCCAGAATGTTGTGGCCTTGATCAGGGCAATGAACTGGCTGGACACCATTTCCGAATCGTCGGTGATCAAGGCGCCAGAAGCCTTGGCTGCGGCGAAGAAAGCATTGAAAATGCTTAGATGGTCCGAGCAGCGGTTCAGCTCTGCGGCGAGGGTCGCGTCGCGCAGAACCTCGCCCATGGCCATGCGCATCATCCGCATGAAGGATGCCGAACGGATCAATCGTCCCTCGGCCTGACCCAGTTCCACCAATTGGGGGCGGAGAGGCCGACTGGGATCATAGGTCACATTCAAGGTCGTCCGGGCTTCCTCGCCAGCCATGCCCACGATGGTTCGGAACAGATCTTCCTTGCTTTGGAAGTGGTTATAGACTGTTCGCTTGGACACCATCGCGCGGGTGGCGATGCGGTCCATACTGGCGCCGCCGAACCCATTCTCGAGGAACTCGGAAATGGCAGCATCAACGATCTGGCGTCTTTTCGATTCTCGGAGGGCCATGGGCTCGAATTTCCCCTTTCTTTCCGTAGTGGTATAGGGCCTCGGTTTTGAAAAGTAAACTTTTGGGTTTACAGAGCGTTGGGGAAATGTAAACTGTACCGTACAGTTTAATATATTGAACCGGTCCTAAAGCGGGACCCGCGTTCCCCATGAATGAGGCGCTCCATGGCGATAGATTTCGTGCTGAATGGCCAACCGGTATCGGTTGACCTCCCCGGAGACACCCCCCTTCTTTGGGCCATTCGAGAAGGGATTGGTTTGACCGGAACCAAATTTGGATGCGGTGTTGCGGCCTGTGGAGCCTGCACCGTTCATTTGGCAGGCGAGCCCGTTCGGTCCTGTCAAACCCCGCTCGACTCCGTGGCCGGGCAATCCGTGACAACGATCGAGGGGGTGTCGGGCCAAGCTGCCCAGGCGGTCCAGACCGCTTGGCGGGAATTGGACGTGGTCCAATGTGGCTACTGCCAATCGGGTCAAATCATGTCCGCTGTGGGCTTGCTGAGCACGACGCCACGACCGACGGATGCGGAAATCGACGATAAAATGGCAGGCAACGCCTGCCGCTGCGCCACCTATCCCCGCATCCGCGCCGCGATCCACCGCGCTGCCGACCTGATGGAGGGCTAAGCCATGACCGTTCAAACCTCCCGTCGTGGATTCCTCAAGGGGATTGCCGCCTTGTCTGGTGTCGCCTTGGTCGTTGGCTTCGATGCCAAGGGCGCGCTGGCCGCCGCACCGCTTGGGACCGTCGACCTCAACCCCTTCGTCAAGGTTGACGGAGACGGCGTTGTGACCGTTGTCCTTAAGCATTTCGAGATGGGGCAGGGGACCTCCACGGGCCTCGCGACCCTGGTGGCCGAGGAGTTGGACGCCGATTGGACCACCCTGCGCACGGAGTTCGCACCCGCTGACGGAGAGAAGTACCAAATCGTCGGATTCGGCGTGCAGATGACCGGCGGATCCATGTCCATCTGGAACTCCTATATGCAATATCGCAAGGCGGGGGCTGCGGCCCGGGCCTTGCTTGTGCAGGCCGCAGCCGCCGAATGGGGCGTGGCGCCCGAAGCGGTCACCGTTGAGAAGGGACTTCTCAAGGCCGGAGATAAATCCGCCGGTTTCGGCGCGTTCGTTGCCGCAGCAGCGGCATTGGTTCCGCCCGAGACTCCGCCCCTCAAGGATCCAGCGGCCTTCACGTTGATCGGTAAGTCCGACCTGAAACGGCGGGACAATACCAACAAAACGGATGGCACGGCCGTCTTTGCCCTGGATGTCACCCTGCCGGGTATGGTGCACGCCGTCATTCTGCGTCCGGATCGGCCCGGTGCCGTCCTTGCCTCCTTCGATGCCTCCGGCGCCAGGGATGTGGCCGGGTTCCTGGATGCCAAGGCTCTGCCGAACAAGGCGGGGGTTGCGGTTTTCGCCAAGTCCACTTGGGCGGCGATCCAGGCGCGAAACGCGATCACCGCCGAATGGGACAATAGTGCCGCAGAAACCCGCTCCACCGGGCGCATGGTTGAGGAACACCTTGCCCTGGTACGGGGCGAACCCACTTATCAGGTCCGGGAGGGCGGTGATCTGGCGACCACGACGGCGGCCTTGTCCGGTGCGGCCAAGGTGATTGAGGCGGAATTCACTTTTCCCCACTTGGCCCATGCTCCCATGGAGCCCCTGAATTGCGTCATCGAGGCAACCGAGACCGGCGGCGTCCGCTTCCATGACGGCTGTCAGGCGCCGGGGATCACCCAAGGCGCCGTCGCCCATGTCCTGGGATTGACGCCGGACAAGGTGGAAGTGAACACGGTTTATGCCGGAGGGTCCTTCGGCCGCCGCGCCAGCCCCACATCCGACTACCATGTGGAGGCCGCACTGGCCTTCTCCCTATTGGGGGGCAAGACTCCCGTAAAACTTGTCTGGACCCGGGAAGACGATATTCGGGGCGGCTATTACCGCCCCATGGCTGCCCATCGGGTCAAGATTGGCCTGGATGGTGACGGCAAACTGGTGGGGTGGGATCACCGGTTGGCTGTGCAATCCATCATGAAAGGCACGGCCTTTGAGGCTGCTATGGTCCAAAACGGTGTCGACGGTACCTCGGCAGAGGGTGTGCGGGACAGTCATTACGCCATTCCCGCCATGTCCGTGGGCCTGTCGGATTGGACCTCGCCACTTAAGGTTCTGTGGTGGCGCTCTGTGGGACATACCCACACGGGCTATGCCATGGAAGCGGCCATGGACATGGCTGCCAAGGCGGCGGGCCAGGACCCGGTGGCCTTCCGTCTAGCGCTTTTGGAAGGCGATGATCCGGATCGAAAACGGCTTGCTGGGGTGCTTCGCCTCGTGGCCGAGAAGGTGGAATGGAACAAACCCGCTGTCGCGGGGCGTTTCCGGGGGGTGGCCGTTCACAAGTCCTTTAATACCTACGTGGCCCAAGTGGCTGAGGTCTCCCGGTCCGAAGATGGGGCAATCAAGATCGAGAAGGTGATATGCGCCGTTGATTGCGGAGTCGTTGTCAATCCGGACATCGTCAAGGCTCAGATGGAAGGCGGGATTGGTTTCGGTCTGGGGGCGGCCATGCGCAACCAGATCACTTTCACCGACGGTGCCGTAGATCAGTGGAATTTCCCCGACTATATGCCGTTGCGGATGGGGGACATTGGATCCATTGAGGTTCACATCCTGCCCTCCACCGAAGCGCCGACGGGCGTGGGGGAGCCGGGCTTGCCTCCCTCGCTGCCTGCCGTGGCGAATGCCATCGCTGCAGCCACCGGAGACTGGCCGACGCACCTTCCCTGGAGCGAGAACGGCCTCTCCTTTGGGGCCTGATTGTCCGGATTTGTGAAACGGAAGAGGGGGGCTGTCGCCCCCCTCGTGTTTACTGTGACTTGAATATGGGGGCGATTACATCCCCTCAGGCTTGGGCGTGCCTGCAGTGCTCACCGGCAGGATGGGGTATTCGACCTTGGGCTGTTCTCCGGTCAGGGTTTTGAGGAAGGCCGTGATGGCCGTTACCTCTTCTTCGCTCAGGGTCTCCCCCAACTGCGAAGATCCCATGACGGCGACGGCCTGTTCCAGATCCCAAACCTTTCCGGAATGGAAATAGGGGGCAGTCAGCTCAATGTTGCGCAAAGGGCCAGCTCGGAAAACGTAGTCATCCGTTGCGGTCTTGGTTACGGCAAACCGCCCCTTGTCCCCGGGTGGCAGAATGTCGGCGCCCGGTTGCTCCACCACGCCAAAGGGATAGTACCCATGGCCCCCCACGTTGACTCCGTTGTGGCAGGCCGCGCAGCCCTTGTCTATAAACAGAGCCAAGCCCTTCTTTTCTGTTTCATCAAGAACGACGTCGTTGCCCTCCAACCATTGGTCAAAGCGGCTTGCAGGGGTAATGAGCGTCGCCTCGAAGGCCTCAATGGCCTTGGCCATGTTGTCAAAGGTCACAGGGTCCGCCTCGCCTGTGAAAGCGGCTGTGAAGGCCTCTACATAGGCGGGCATGGACTTTAGGGTGGTAACCACCCGTTCGGGAGTGCTGGCCATTTCCACACCGGCCTGGACAGGTCCCTTGGCTTGAGCCTTCAAGTCCTCGGCCCGGCCATCCCAGAATTGGGCCTCGTTGAATACGGCGTTGAGCACTGTTGGGGCGTTGCGCGGTCCCTTTTGCCACCCATGCCCGATGGAGGTCTCGAGGTTGTCATCTCCTCCCATACCCAAGTTGTGACAGGTGTTACAGGAAATCAAACCGCTCTTGGATAGGCGGGGATCGAAGAAAAGGGAGCGGCCCAATTCAATGCGCTCTCCGGTCACCGCGTTTCCCTCCACCGCAGGAACTATTGAAGGGATGGGTTTGAACATGTCCTTGGCCTGATCCCGCAGGTTATCGGCAGCGAAGGCGGTGCTCACAGTCAAGACACAGGCGGCACAAAGGGCGGTCGTTGTCATTCGGAAACGGCCCATGGACTTGTCTCCTTCTTGGATCGCGCCCCCAATTCGGGCCGGTGGATCCGGCGTTGGGAAGCGCCATTGACACTCCACGGGGAAAAATCCCGGATTAGGAGAAAAGTTTCATTGATATCTATCAAAAGAGTAGGGGCATTTGGTTTCTATACCCCGTCTCCAACCGGGGCTTGAGGCCCCGGACCCCCATTTGTTTTTACCAATGGGATCAAAGGGTCCGTGACCCTTTACGGGTCTGGGCAGAGCCCAGAAACTGCGAAGCAGGGTTTCCGGATTTTCAAGGACACAGAGTCTAGTTTACCTCCGCATCCGAATGGGAAACGGTATGCAGAGGATTGGCTTCAATATATGGAGGCGGAAGTCCGGGAGTCTCTTCTCCTTTGAACACGGGGCTCCATGTTGTAAGGTCACCGACCCCGGATAGCCGGGACAGGCCTTCCAAAAGGAAGGTCCACCCAAGACCCTCCAGGCAGGCGACGTTTCATGGCTCCTTATCGTTCCCGCACTTCCACCCATGGCCGCAACATGGCCGGCGCCCGCGGATTGTGGCGCGCCACCGGCATGAATGACGATGATTTCGGCAAGCCGATCATCGCCGTGGTCAATTCTTTCACCCAGTTCGTCCCGGGTCATGTGCACCTGAAGGACCTGGGGCAGATGGTGGCCCGCGAGATCGAGAATGCGGGCGGTGTGGCCAAGGAATTCAACACCATCGCCGTGGATGATGGTATCGCCATGGGCCACGATGGCATGCTCTACAGCCTGCCCTCGCGGGAGCTGATTGCCGACGCGGTGGAATACATGGCGAACGCCCATTGCGCCGATGCGCTGGTGTGTATTTCCAACTGTGACAAGATCACCCCGGGCATGCTCATGGCCTCTCTGCGGCTGAACATTCCGACCATTTTCGTGTCCGGTGGCCCTATGGAAGCCGGCAAGGCCGTGTTGAAAGGCAAGGAAGTCGCCCTGGACCTGATCGATGCCATGGTTGCGGCGGGGGACGAAAAGAACTCGGACGACGAAGTGGCGGTCATTGAGCGTTCTGCCTGCCCCACCTGCGGCTCCTGCTCGGGCATGTTCACGGCCAATTCCATGAACTGCCTGACCGAGGCCCTTGGTCTCTCCCTGCCAGGTAATGGCTCCATCGTCGCCACCCATGCCGACCGCAAGGAGCTCTTCCTGGAGGCCGGGCGGCGCATCGTCGATCTGGCCAAGCGCCATTACGAGGAGGATGACGACAGCGTTTTGCCCCGCTCTGTGGCCAGCTTCGCTGCTTTCGAAAACGCCATGAGCCTGGACATCGCCATGGGCGGTTCCACCAACACGGTGCTCCACCTGCTGGCTGCGGCCCAGGAGGGGGAAATCCCCTTCACCATGAAGGATATCGATCGCCTGTCCCGCAAGGTGCCGCATCTGTGTAAGGTGGCCCCCAGCACCCAGATTTACCACATGGAGGACGTGCACCGGGCCGGTGGCATCATGGGGATCCTGGGCGAGCTGTCCCGGGCCGGTCTGCTGAATACCAACGTGCCGACCGTGCATGCGCCGACCATGGCCGACGCCATCGCCGACAATGACATCATGCTGACCGACAACGCCATCGTGAAGCGGTTCTTCAAGGCGGCTCCGGGTGGGGTGCGAACTGTCGAGCCCTTCTCGACGGAGAACCGCTGGGAGCTGGATACGGACCGGGAGTCCGGCTGCATCCGGAACCTGGAGCACGCCTATTCCAAAGATGGCGGTTTGGCGGTTCTCTACGGCAATATCGCGCCTGATGGCTGTATCGTGAAGACGGCCGGCGTGGATGCGTCGATCCTGACCTTCACCGGAACCGTGAAGATCTGCGAAAGCCAGGACGAGGCCGTGGCCCGGATCCTGGGCGGCGAGGTGGTCGAGGGCGACGTGGTGATCGTCCGCTATGAAGGTCCCAAGGGTGGGCCGGGGATGCAGGAAATGCTTTACCCCACCAGCTACCTGAAGTCTCGGGGCTTGGGCAAAGCCTGCGCCCTGCTGACCGATGGCCGTTTCTCCGGCGGCACCTCCGGTCTGTCCATCGGCCATGCTTCTCCCGAAGCGGCCGCCGGTGGCCCCATTGGTCTGGCGGAGGAGGGGGATACCCTGGTCATCGACATCCCCAACCGGACCATCACGCTGCAGATCTCCGAGGAGGAATTCGCCCAGCGTCGCGCTGCCATGGACGCCAAGGGCAAGGACGCCTGGAAACCCGCCAAACCCCGGAAGCGGGTTGTTTCGGCCGCTTTGCGGGCCTACGCAGCCCTCACCACCAGTGCGGATCGGGGCGCCGTGCGCGACGTATCCCAGGTGGAGAGGTAGGGGCTCGATGTCCCTTCGTTGATGTGAAAGCGCCCCGTGGTCGATCCACGGGGCGTTTTTTCTGTCGGGTTACGGCAAAAGCTGAAGCCGAACAGGACTTGTGGACCTGTTTTAAAAGAATGACTTGGGATTAGAAAAACCCTTGCGCTTACTTATGGCGAACATTCCCTTAAACACACGGTAGATAAACCATATAACAGTGAAACAAAGTATTAGGATTGCTGCTCCAGGTAGGGAATACCAGAATCCCATTGTCATTCCCATCATCAAATATGCCAGAGAAAGAGAATTGCTCAAGATGATTGCTAAGGAAATCAAAGAAAAGAGAATAGAAAACCAAAAAGTTCGAATCAGCCAAGTCAAGTGATCAGCATATATTGTTCCAGTGTAGTCGCCTCGTTTCAGATAGGCCATGGTGAGTCCAAATACAGACGTAATTCCATAAAAAAAAGAAACAACGTAGAGGGCATAGATGACTTGAACCATCGTCCGTGCGCCCTCTGGTTCGGGTGGGTTTGGATTATCCATCATGTCGAAGATTGAGCTTTCGCTCATGGTCAGTCTCTCCTAAAGAGGGTAAGGCAAGGAAGCCATGTCGATTGGATAGGGATTCTTTACTAATACCAAGCGGCGCGGGTTTAAACCCACGCCGCTTTTCTTGCGTTCAAACGCCAGGCGGGCTTTTACGCGCCATAAGGCGCGGCGGCCACTTGGCCGCTTCCAAGGTGCGGTGAGGCAAACTCACCGCACCTTGGTATAAAGGGATCATCCGATGCGGTTATTTGTTCGCATTGCCCTCAATGCCATGTTGTCGAGCACAAGTTTGGCCTAGAGCATCGAGCGGAAAAGTGGGGGCCGCGAAGGGAACGCGGAGCGGACAACCGGTTTTCCGCTCCAAGCGATACTCTAACCACTTGCAAAGAAATTTCGAAAAGCGCCTCACAATTTTGAGTTTATGTCGCAAGAAGGCACAAGATTCACCCCTCCCACGGGATCCCTTTAAAATAGAAGGCATCGTTTAAAGTGTGAGAGTAATTGAGAGGAAAAAAGCGGTCAAGACGTTTGGGCGTTGCAAGCTAACTCCACCCACGTCGGCGTGTGGTCGCTGGCCTTCTGTTCTCCGCGCGGCTTGCGGTCCACACCTGCGGTCATCAATTTGTCCGCGGCCGCCGGGTTGAGCAGCAAGTGGTCGATGCGCAGGCCGTTATCCTTCTGCCAAGCGCCCGCCTGATAGTCCCAGAAGGTATAAACCCCCGGTGCCTTGGTCACTGCGCGTAGGGCGTCCGTATATCCCATGTGGAGCAGGGCGCGGAACCGCTGGCGGGTTTCCGGTCGGCAGAGGGCGTCATCCTTCCAGCCTTTGGGGTCGTACACGTCATCATCGGTTGGACAGACGTTGTAATCCCCGGCGATGACCACCGGCAGGTCCGGATAGGTCTCCAAAAGGACTCGCGCCCTGTCGATCAGCTTGTCCATCCAGCGGAGCTTATAACCGAACTTGCGGTCTTCCGTGATGGGGTTCCCATTGGGCAGGTAGAGGCAGCAGACCCGGACCTTGCCGTCCACCAGGGCCTCGATATAGCGGGCCTGGGCGTCGGGTTCGTCGTCTTCCGATCCCGTGGCGCCGGGCAGGCGGGGAGTGATGTCCTCCAGCGGCAGGCGGGAGAGGATGGCCACGCCGTTGTAGGTCTTCTGGCCGTGGACGGCCACCTGATATCCCAATTCCTCAATCTCCAGGGCCGGGAAGGCCTCGTCCACACATTTGATCTCCTGAAGGAGGACGACATCGGGCGTTTCCGCCTTCAACCATGCAAGCAGGTTGGGCAAACGGGCCTTGACGCTGTTCACGTTGAAGGTGGCGATGCGCACCATTGTTTCTTATCTCCTGAGAGGGCCATATGGGGAGGGGACGGGATGGTCTCGTCTTACCATGGACCAGGGACGGGGGACAGGGAAACCCATGGATGAAGCGGCTTCGACCCGCGCCTCGGCGGCGCAGGAACAGGGTTTGACGTTTCCTATCACGGGAGCCCTGATAAGGGCGCTCGGGGGAGCCCTGATAAGGGCAGTCGGGGGAACCCTTATCAGGGTGGGCTGTGTGATCGTCGGCCTGAGTGTCCCAGGGGCCTCCTCCGCCCTTGCGGCAGATTGTCCCCAGCCAGAGATGGCTCCCCGGGTTATTTTGGAAACCGGATTTGCCCAACCGACTCTGGATACAAGCAAAACGGCGTCCCAATTGGCGGCGATCCTGGCCAGCCAGCAAGGGGCATCGGCGGTGGGCAATGCCGTCGGGTTGACCAGCACCCGCCCAACCTATTCCTACCAGACAAGGGTTTCCGCCAAGCAGGTGGGAAATCAGAGATATTGTGTCTTTCTAACGGATCTGACGATTCGCTTCCAATACGAGAGTATTCTGGTCTACGTCGCCCGGCAGTATCGGCCGTCGACCTGTCCCTACCACGTGACCTTGGACCACGAGTTGCGCCATGTGGCGCTTTACCGTCAGGGATACGAGGCCTTTCTGCCCCGCTTGAGTGCCAGAGCCGCCGAGGTGGCGCGCCAAGTGAACCCCATGAAGGCATCCTCCCGGGCCACAGCCAAGCAAGTGCACCTCAAGCGCATCCAAAGGGAGTTGGAACCCCTGTTTCAGGCGTTCTTCAAAGAACAGCGGGCCAGAAATCTGGAAATGGACACGCCCCAGGCCTATGGCCTGGAACGGGACAAATGTCTGGATTGGTGAGGGGGTATCCTCTCACCGGCGCTCACCCCTTATACGGAAAAGGACGTTCCGCAACCGCATGTGCTGGTGGCATTGGGGTTTTTGATGGTGAAGGCTGCAGCCATCAGGTCTTCCGTATAGTCGATCACCGAGCCCCGCAGCAGGTCCAGGGATGCTTCATCGATCACCACGGTGACGTCGTGTTCCTTGAACAGCCGATCATCTTCGGCAACGGTTTTTTCCAGGTCGAACCCATAGGAAAAGCCCGAACATCCGCCGCCGGAAACCATCACGCGCAGCATCAGGCCAGGGTTTTTTTCCGCTTCCATCAAGGCTTTGATTCGCGCTGCCGCAGAGGCGGAAATGCTTACCTCCGGTCCTTGGGAGACGCCGGTGGCGGGAGCAGGGGTGGTTTCAGTGGTCATGTCCGTCATTGCGGTCTTCCTTTGTGACAGAGCCAATTGGGGTGGCCATGGGGGAAGGCCATGAAACCCACGGGACTGTTGCGTCCGAATGAAGCTTCCAACTGCCAAGATAGGCAGTTCGGGCAGCCAAGCGCAAGGGGAGGGGGCGTTTCCTTCGGCACTGCGGCGTAAATGAAAGGCCTCTTTGACCATCTGATTGTGAAATATTGAACGGCTTATTGGTTTATTCGGCAAAGACAGTGGGCTTGAAAGCTTGCCCGGAGGCGCGCTGGAGACTACCTTTCCGCCATGACACCCTGGATTCCCCAACCGACAGTCCTCGCCCCCTATGCCACTCATCCGGAGGAAAGCAGAGGACGACTCCACCCCGAGCCTGGCAACGCGCATCGATCCCCCCACCAAAGGGATAGGGATCGGATCATTCACGCCGCCGCCTTCCGCCGCTTGAAGTACAAGACCCAAGTCTTCGTCAATTCAGTGGGGGAAAATTACAGAACCCGGTTGACCCATAGTCTGGAAGTGTCGCAGATCGCCCGCTCAGTCAGCCGCATGCTTGGACTGAACGAGGATCTTGCCGAAGCCCTCGCCCTCGCCCATGACCTGGGGCACACCTGCTTCGGTCATGCGGGAGAAGATGCGCTGAAGGATTGCATGGCCTCCTTCGACGGCTTTGACCACAACGCCCAGTCCTTACGTGTCGTCACGAAGTTGGAACGGCGTTATGCCACCTTCGATGGCCTGAATTTAACTTGGGAGACCCTGGAGGGGCTCGTCAAGCATAACGGTCCCCTGGTGAAGGCCGGGGAGAGGACCCTGGAGGAGTTGCCCGCAGCGATCCGGGAATATGTCAGCAGCCATGATTTGGAGCTGGCCTCTTACGCTGGACCGGAGGCGCAGATCGCTGCCTTGGCGGACGATATCGCCTACAACGCCCATGATATCGATGACAGTCTGCGGGCCGGGCTTCTGCAGCTGGACGATCTAGTGGAGGTCCCTCTGGTCGGTCCACTCCTGCGCGAGGTGTTGGAGACCTATCCTGGCCTGGAAACCTCGCGCATTCTGCATGAGACCCAGCGGCGGGTGATTACGGCCATGGTGGATGACCTGCGCCGGGAAACCAGCCGCCGACTGTGTACGGCGGCACCTGGTTCGGCGGCGGAAATCCGGGCCATGAATGAGCCGGTGGTTGCCTTTAGCGCGGAAATGGCGGAAAACGACAAGGGCCTGAAAGACTTTCTCTTTCTCAATGTTTACCGCCACTATCGAGTGAACCGCATGACCAGCAAGGCCCGGCGGGTGGTGCGTGAGACATTCGCCCTATTGCTTGAGGAGCCGCGCCTGTTGCCCACCGATTGGCGGGAGCGGGCTTCGAAACCCCATACCCCCCGGACAGCCCGGGTGGTCTGTGATTACATCGCCGGTATGACCGATCGTTTCGCACTCGACGAACATGCCAGACTGTTTGACCCGTTGGTGAAGCCATGAATGTTTTCAATGAAGTAAAAGCCGTTGTTCTGGATGTGGTCGAGGTATTGAAGGCTGAAGGCACCCTGCCCGCAGAGCTGGATGCCTCTCGGGTGACCATGGAGCCCCCTCGGGATCCCAGCCACGGTGACATGGCGACCAACGCGGCCATGGTTTTGGGCAAAGCTGCCAAGATGAAACCCCGCGATCTGGCTGAATTGCTGGTTGGCAAGCTTGTCCAGGCTGACTTGGTCTCCGACGCCGAAGTGGCCGGGCCAGGTTTTATCAATATCCGTTTGAAGTCAGAAGCTTGGCTAAACGTTTTGAAAGTGGTTCTGGAAACGGGACCCGCCTTCGGCGCCTCTACGATGGGCGGAGGAGCGGCCGTCAACGTGGAATTCGTCTCCGCCAACCCGACAGGTCCCATGCATGTGGGGCATGGACGGGGCGCGGTGTATGGTGACGCGCTCGCCAGCCTGCTTTCCAAGGCCGGATGGGCGGTGACCAAGGAATATTATGTGAACGATGCGGGCGCCCAGGTCGATGCCTTGGCCCGGGCCGTTTATGCCCGGTATCGAGTGGTGCTTGGAGAATTGAGCGAAGAGGCCTTTGCGGCCATGCTTGCGGCCAAGGAAATCGAATACGGTGGTGACTATCTGGTTCCGTTGGCCAAGGACATTGCGGCGGACGAAGGAGCTGTTTGGCTGGGCAAGGAGGAGGTCGAGTGGCTGCCCCACTTCCGGGATCGGGGTATTGAGAGTATGCTCGCCCTGATTAAGGAAGACCTGGGCGCCATGGGCGTCACCCACGATGTTTTCACCTCCGAGCGGGACTTGGTGCGCGCCGGGCGGGTCGATGAGCTTCTTGCGGAGCTGGAAAATCGCGATCTGATTTATGTGGGTGAGCTGGAACCCCCGAAGGGCAAGCTTCCCGATGATTGGGAACCCCGGCCCCAGACTCTGTTCCGGGCTACCCAATACGGCGATGACGTGGACCGGCCCCTGAAGAAATCCGACGGCACCTGGACCTATTTCGCCAGCGACATCGCCTATCACCACGACAAATACAAGCGTGGCTTCAAGGAGATGATCAACATTCTTGGCGCCGACCATGGCGGCTACGTGAAGCGCCTGAAGGCCGCGGTGAAAGCCGTTTCGGATGGGCAAGGAGAGCTTGATGTGAAATTGATCCAGCTCGTCAAACTGATGAACAAGGGCGAGCCGGTGAAAATGTCCAAGCGCGCCGGTACCTTCATCACCCTGCGCGAGGTGGTTGATGAAGTGGGCAAGGACGTCGTCCGCTTTATTATGCTGACCCGTAAGAATGACGCAGCCTTGGATTTCGATTATGCCAAAGTCACGGAAAAAACTCGGGATAATCCGGTCTTTTATGTGCAATATGCCTATGCTCGGTCCCAGTCCGTAAAACGTCTCGCCATGGAGGCCTTCTCCGGCCGGGACCTGTCTCCTGAGGCCTTGGCCCAGAGCGCCGATCTGTCGCTACTGGATGCGGAAGAAGAGCTGGCCATGGTGCGGCTGCTGGCTGGTTGGCCCCGTTTGGTGGAAAGTGCTGCGGAAGCCCATGAACCCCATCGGGTGGCCTTCTACCTGGGTGAAGTGGCTGCAGCCTTTCATGGTTTGTGGAATCGTGGGAACGATGACGCTCAACTGCGGTTCTTTCTTCCGGAGAACGAGCAGATGAGCCTCGCCCGCCTCGCGCTTGTCCAAGCGGTAGCGACGGTGATAGCGTCTGGGTTGGAGATCTTCGGAGTGGAACCGGTTAAGGAGATGCGGTAATGGCACTAAAGCGCCAGCGTCCGGACGGTGCAGAGGACGATATCGACCTGGACGAGCAGCTGATGAACTTGCTGCCAGACGAACTGCGCAATTCCGATGAGATCTATTTGGATGACGACGTGGATGGCCCCCGGGGACGGGGAGGTGTCTTGGCCATTATGTTCGGCATTTTTTTCGGTCTGCTGGTTGCCGGTGTCGCCGCTTGGTATTTGTTGGGAGAAGCGGGAAGTGATCGGGCAGATGGGGCCGATGGACCACCGGTGATCACTGCCGAGGGGGAGCCCTATAAGACTCGTCCTGAAGAACCCGGCGGCATGATGGTCGAAAACAAGGACAAGCTCGTTTATAACCGCATTGCCGAAGGGGATCGGGCCGTGAAACCGGAAGAGAAGCTGCTTCCGGAGGCGGAACAGCCCAAGCCACCGCCGGTCGCACCGACTGAAGAGGCCGCAGGCAAAACCGAGACCACGGCTCCGGCCTTTGCGACCCAGGCCCCGGAGATTCCACCTTCCCCGATAGAAACCGATACCCCTCCTGCTCCGCCGCCACCTCCGGTGCCGCTGGCAAACGGGAAGGGTCCCCTAGACAGGCCGAACGGGACGGCGACCATGCCGCTGCCGGTTGCCCCTGCAGAACCGGTCGCTCCGGCACCCGTTCCGTTGGAGCCCAAGACAACAGCTGCTCCCAAACCCGCGGCGCCCAAACCTGTTGCTCCCAAACCCGTAGCGCCGCAGCCCGTCTCCCCTCAAACGGCCGCCGCCGCTCCGGCATCGTCGGGAAAGGCCGTGAAGGGAGATACCCTGATCCAGGTCGCCGCTTTGCGGACCGAGGGTGCGGCCGAGGAGGCATGGCGTAATATCTTGACCACGCACAAAAATCTTCTTGGCTCCTTCCGCCATTCGGTTGTGCGGGCCGATCTGGGTGACAAGGGGATCTATTTCCGCCTTCGTGTGGGGCCGGTGGGTGATCGCGCCCAGGCCAAAGCCCTCTGCGAAACCTTAAAAAGCCGTGGGCAAGGGTGCATCGTTGTCCGATAAATCGCCATTGGCCGCTATCTTGGGTGTCTCCGGAACGGAATTGACTCCCAATGAGATCGGCTTTCTTAGGGAAGTCGACCCTTTCGGGTTCATTCTCTTCGCCCGGAATATCGAGACACCGGATCAAGTCCGCTCCCTGACCGAAAGTCTTAGGGCGACTGTCGACCGAACGGATGCTCCGGTCCTGATCGACCAAGAAGGGGGGCGCGTTCAGCGGCTGCGCCCTCCCCATTGGCCCGTTCGCTCACCTGCGGAAGTCTTTGGTTCCTTGTACGGGCGGGATCCCCTTAAGGCCCGGGCTGCGGTCACCTTACAGGCTCGGCTGATCGCCCATGATCTGCGCCAATTGGGGATCGATACCGATTGCTTGCCGGTCCTGGACGTCCGCCAGCAGGGAGCCCATGACATTATCGGCGATCGGGCCTTTTCGGAAGACCCTGAGGTTGTTGGTCCGTTGGGACAGGCGGTGGTCGCCGGACTGTTGAGCGGTGGCGTCTATCCAGTGATCAAACATATCCCTGGCCATGGCCGGTCTCACGCGGATAGTCACAAGGATTTGCCTGTGGTGGATACCGATCTTGACACTCTGACAGGTCATGATATCCCGCCTTTTCAGGTCCTGGCCGACGCGCCCTTTGCTATGACCGCCCATATCGTCTATTCCGCAATCGATCCAACCCAGCCGGCCACTCTATCGGCCAAAGTGATCGACGAGGTTATTCGCGGGGTCTGCGGCTTTCAGGGATTGTTGATGACCGATGACCTGTCCATGAAGGCCCTTGATCGCCTCACCATGGAGGAGAGGACCCGCCGCTCGCTGGCAGCAGGTTGCGATTTGGTGCTCCATTGCAACGGGGATATGGATGAGATGAAAGAGGTGGTTCACGCCGCACGTCCCTTGGATCTCATGGGCATGCAGCGCTGGCATCGGGCCAAGGGGCAACTTGGTACGCCAGACCCAGCCTATGATCCGCGCATCGACGAAGAAACCCTGGCGGAGTATTTGTCGTGATGGATATGGACTTCGCGGGGATGGTCGAAAACGTTCTGACCTGGATCCCTGGACTGATTCTGGCCATCACGTTACACGAGGCGGCCCATGCCTATGCTGCCTCTTTGCTGGGTGACAATACGGCGAAGGCCCTGGGGCGAGTGACCTTAAACCCAATTCGTCATGTGGATCCCTTTGGCACCGTCGTGTTGCCCGGTCTGTTATTTCTGGTGAGTTCGCCCTTCTTATTTGGATGGGCCAAGCCGGTGCCCGTGGATTATCGGAACTTGCATCACCCCAAACGGGATATGGCCTGGGTGGCCCTTGCCGGCCCCGGAATGAACGTGTTTTTGGCCGTTGTCTTCGCGGCCAGCATCCATCTTTTGCGTTTCGTTCCAGAGGATTGGCTACAAGTTCTGTTCATCACCTTGCAAAAGGCCGTCTTGATTAATTGCGTTCTGGCTGTTTTCAACATGATCCCCATTCCTCCCTTGGATGGCGGGCGGGTGCTGGTGGGACTGTTACCCATGAAGCCGGCCCTTTGGATGTCCCGGATGGAAAAAAAGGGCCTGTTGCTGCTGATCGGCGTGCTTTTTCTTCTGCCCCTGCTCCTCGGGCAGATCGGCATCCATTTCAGTCCCTTTGAGTTGGTTATTGGCCCCATCGTCCGGGCGTTGATGGCGGCCGTTTATACCACCGTCATGCTTCCCATTTAGGGATGGCTCCGAGGGGTCCGAGATCAAGGTCAATTCGGAACACTCTGAAATCTCTATAGATTGAGTGAACCGGGGCCAGATTCATTCAATCCATTCTCGTTTCACTTGAGAGGCCGGGAGAGATCATGGTGGACGAGTCCGACTTTCAGGAGGACCCCACGCCAGAGCCCTCGCCGGAGCGGCTGAATGAGTTGGTCCTGGAACTGGACGGTTTCGAGGGACCCATTGACCTGCTGCTGAGCTTGGCACGGGACCAGAAGGTGGACTTGGCCAAGCTGTCCATCCTGGCCTTGGCCGAACAATATCTGACCTTCATGGCCCACGCACGCCAAGCCCAATTGGAGCTGGCCGCAGACTATTTGGTCATGGCCGCTTGGTTGGCCTACTTAAAGTCCCGCCTGCTGATCCCAGCTCAAAAGTCCGAGGACGAACCCAGTGGCGAGGAACTGGCAGCGGCCCTGCAATTTCAATTGCAACGGCTGGAGGGGATGCGGGCCGTTTCGGAACGGCTGATGGGCCGTCCCCGCCTGGGGAGGGAAATCTTTTCCCGGGGGGCACCCGAAGGACTCGTTCTGGTCAAACGGCCGATTTTCGCGGCCACCCTGCATGACCTGCTGCGGGCTTATGGCTCAGTCAGGCGGGCCATGGAGCGGCCAAAGGTCTTGGAGATCGAGCACTTTGATCTTTATAGCGTCGATGATGCTATTCAGCGGATAAATGCCATGCTTGGAACCGTGCTGGACTGGACGACCCTGCAGACCTTCTTGCCCCCGGCCATGCTCGACCCTTTGGCCCGGCGGTCAGCCCTTGCTGCAACCTTTGTGGCCACACTGGAGATGGCCAAGCAGGGTCTGTTATCCGTTCGCCAGGATGGCGGAACATATGCACCAATCCATGTGAAACCCACGGGCAAGGCTGTCTGGCGGGAAGGGGATAAGGATGAGTAAGGGACCCTTCAAACGCGGCGTGAAAATGACGGGAGGGGAGGTGGACTTCGGTCAGCTTCGGATGGTCGAGGCCCTGCTGTTCGCCTCCGCCGATCCCCTGTCGCCGGAGGAGCTGGCTACCCGCCTGCCTGAAGGTGCCGATATGGGTGGGCTTCTCACGGCCCTGCAGGAGCAGTATGCCAATCGGGGTGTTACCCTGGTGGTCACCGGCGGCCGCTGGGCCTTCCGGACGGCCCCCGATCTGGCGGGGATGCTTCGGGTGGAAGCGCCGGAGCAGAGGCGCCTCTCGCGGGCTGCCGTGGAGACACTGGCGATTATCGCCTACCACCAACCGGTCACCCGGGCCGATATCGAGGACATTCGCGGCGTGGCCCTGTCCAAGGGGACGCTCGATCTATTGTTGGAAGCGGGCTGGATTCGGCCCCGGGGAAGGCGCCAAACCGTGGGGCGCCCCCTGACCTGGGGAACATCCGACTCCTTCCTGGATCACTTCAGTTTGGAATCCCTCGATGACCTGCCCGGTGTTGAGGAATTGAAGGCTGCGGGCCTTCTGGATCGCCGTCCGGCACTGGCCGCCTATGGTGCCCGAGCCCGGGACGGGGACGACGCCTTGGAAGATGTGGAGGAAGACGGGACGCTGACCGGCCAGCCTGGGCGGCGGGAGGATCTGCAACTTGACCTTCTGCGTCGGGAGCCCCTCACCACAACAAGTGGCAGCGAAGACACATGACGGGATGCCGCTTGATCGGGCGCGGGGTATCTTAAAACCTCACGGGATGAGCCCGCATCGGGAATGGGAGAAACCTGCCCCTTTGGTCATGCCTTACCGTTGCGAGGGGCGTTGCTTTCTGCGATGATCCGCCAGGGCAAAGGGCGACCGATGCGTCCCGCCGAAATTGATCGTTTGGAGGAGTTATGGGTTTTTCCAGCATTTGGCACTGGATCATCGTTTTGGTGGTGGTTCTTCTGCTGTTCGGCGCGGGTAAGATTCCCCGGCTGATGGGTGACGTCGCCAAGGGCGTCAAGGCCTTCAAAAAGGGCATGGCCGACGACGATGATGAACCTACGTCCTCCGACCGTAAGGTGATCGACGACAGCAAGTCTGCCGATGCCGCGCCGAAAGCCAAGACCAAGGAAGACGCCTCCTAAGTTGGAGGAGGGCCTGCAGCCTCCGGTTTTGGAGGTGACCCGATTGCGCCGGTCCGTCATCCGGGCCGACGCAATTTGTCAACGATTTAACCGAGCGGTCACAGGACGCCTGTCATTGTGTCCGGAATGCCGCTCACCGCTCTGGTAAAGACGGATATCCATGCTAGACCTTGGTTGGTCCGAGATCGCGGTTATTGCCGTGCTCGCCCTTGTCGTCATTGGTCCCAAGGACCTGCCCAGGGTGTTGCGCACCGTGGGCAGGTGGGTGCGGAGAATTCGTGCCATGGGCGGTGAATTTCAAAAGCACATGGACGATGTGATGCGTGAGTCCGGCGTGGATGAGGTGCGCAAGCAGGTCAATACGATCGCGCGTACGGACATCGGCGGCAAGATCGATAAGGTTGTCGATCCCGACGGCTCGCTCGCCAAATCCCTGAGGGACGATCCGAGCAAAAAGTCCATTGAGAAGCAGCCGACGCAGGAAAAAGCACCGCAGGATCAGTCACCCCAACTGGCCGCTCCCTTGCATCAGGGGAAGCGAGAAGAGGGGGCCGCATCTGCGGAAACCCTGGGTGAAGGGAACGGGGATTCGCCCAAGACGACCAAGGCCACTTCGGCCGAACAACAGCAATAAGACAGGTGGATTGAGGGAATGGCTCCGGCGGACCGCGCCCCCGAGGAAGAGGATGTGGACGGCAAAACAATGCCGTTGCTCGAACATTTGGTGGAACTGCGCAATCGCTTGCTTTGGGCGGTCGTGTTTTTCATCGTGGCCTTCTTTGCCTGTTTTCATTTTTCAGAGCATATCTACAACTTCCTGATCGAACCGCTGGCCAAGATCATGGAACGGGTAGGTGGCTCCCAGCGGATGATTTACACGGCGTTGACCGAGGCCTTCTTCACCTATGTGAAAGTGGCGGCTTTCGGCGCCTGCGTTCTCTCCTTTCCGCTGTTTGCGGCCCAGATGTGGATGTTTATCGCGCCCGGACTCTACCGGAATGAAAAGCGCGCCTTCCTGCCCTTCCTGTTCATCAGCCCCATTCTTTTTGTGATGGGGGCGGCGATGGTTTACTACCTCGTCATGCCCATGGCCTGGGAATTTCTGCTGGGGTTCCAGACGACCAAGGCGGAAACCGTCCTGCCTATCCAGTTGGAGGCCAAGGTCGGCGAATACCTGGGGCTGGTGATGAAGCTGATCCTGGCTTTTGGGTTAAGTTTCCAGATGCCCGTGGTCCTGACCCTGATGGCACGGTCCGGTTTGGTCCGGTCCAAGTCGCTGGCGGGGGCGCGGAAATACGCCATCGTTGGTGTCTTTGTGGCTGCGGCCATGATCACCCCTCCCGATGTGATCAGTCAGGTTCTGCTCGCTCTGCCTATGATCGTCCTCTATGAGCTTTCCATTGTCGCTGCCCGTATGGTGGAAAAATCCCGGGGCGAAGAGGAAGATGACCTCGACTTCGATGACGAAGAGGATGGTCCCGGTGAAGGGGGCAATGACCCTGAGCCACCAGCTTCGGATGAATCTTCAACGACCTCCGGTGTACCGTCGACTGCGACCGGCACAGTGGTATCCTCCCGGGAAGACGGGTACGAGGACGATGGGGACGACGGTGGCGTTTCGGAAACGGATTGGAATCAGACGAAGTAGTCGTTTCTCCTTTTGGTTCTGCCATTTCTCAAGGGTTTTTAAACCCAATCCGCATAGGATTCCCGTCCATGGAGTCGGGAGACTCCTGGCGGAGCAAGGGATCTGCCCTTTCCCCGCGCCGCGTCAGACCGTGGTATCTTGACACGTCTACTCATGGACCCACCCAATGCATGACCTTAAAGCCATCCGCGAAAACCCCGAGGCCTTCGATAGGGGGTTGTCCCGCCGTGGACTGCCGCCTCGGGCTGCGGAAATCCTCGAGTTGGATGGTAAGCGCCGGTCCAACCAGACGGATCTGAACGAGATGCAGGCCCGCCGCAACGAGGTCTCCAAGCAGATCGGTGGCGTGAAAAAGGCCGGGGGGGACGCCCAGCCTTTGATGGACGAAGTGGCTAACCTGAAAGTCCGCATGGCCGAATTGGAGAGCCAGTCCAAAGCGGTAGAGGATGATTTGCAGGCTCTGCTCATGGGTCTGCCGAACACCGTGGATGAGGAGACTCCCGACGGCCCCGACGAGGAAGCCAATGTGGAGATCCGGACCTGGGGCACGCCCCGGACTTTCGACTTCGACCCGAAGCAGCATTTCGACATTGGCGAGTCCCTCGGAGAGATGGATTTCGAGGCGGGTGCCCGCCTGTCTGGCGCTCGCTTTGTGGTTCTGAAGGGGCAGGTGGCTCGCCTGGAGCGCGCTCTGGCTCAGTTCATGCTCGATCTGCATATCACCGATCATGGCTATACGGAGATTCAAACCCCTGTCCTGGTGCGGGAGGCGGCCCTGTACGGGACCGGCCAATTGCCCAAGTTTGGTGAAGATCTGTTCAAGGTGGATGAGGACTTCTACCTGATCCCCACCGCCGAAGTGACCCTGACCAATCTGGTGAACGGGCAGATCCTGTCCGAGGGAGACCTGCCGCTGCGTATGACGGCCCATACCCAATGTTTCCGGGCCGAGGCCGGGGCCGCCGGCAAGGATACCCGGGGCATGATCCGGCAGCATCAATTCGAGAAGGTGGAAATGGTCTCCATTGTCCACCCGGACCAGTCCGAAGCCGAATTGGACCGTATGACCCTTTGCGCAGAAACGGTTCTTCAGAAGCTGGACTTACCCTATCGGGTGCTCGCACTCTGTACCGGGGATATCGGCTTTGGCGCCAAGCGTACCTATGACCTGGAGGTCTGGCTGCCGGGCCAGAACCGCTATCGAGAGATTTCGTCCTGTTCCAACACCGGTGATTTCCAGGCCCGCCGCATGAATGCCCGCTTCAAGGGCGAGGGCGAGAAGGGCACCCGCTTCGTTCACACCCTGAATGGTTCTGGCTTGGCTGTCGGACGCTGCTTGGTGGCGGTGCTGGAAAATTACCAAAACGCCGACGGAACGGTGACTGTGCCGGAGGTCCTTCGGGGCTATATGGGGGGACTTGAGGTGATGGGCATGGGGGCCGGGCACTGATGTTCGATCCCCTCGTCGATCTGTCCAAGGCGCGGATTCTGCTGTCCAACGATGACGGCATTGATGCGCCGGGCATGGTTCATCTGGAGGCTGTCGCACGGACCCTGAGTGACGATGTTTGGGTGGTCGCGCCCGATCGGGAACAAAGTGGCGCGGGACATGCCCTGACTCTTCACGACCCCCTGCGCTACGGCCAGAGGGGCGAAAAGCGCTTTGCCGTGGGTGGCACACCCACCGATAGCGTCTTGGTGGCGGTCAACCACCTGATGGCCGATCGCAGGCCCGATCTGGTTCTTTCGGGTATCAATCGGGGCGGGAACCTGGGCGAGGACGTGCATTATTCCGGAACCGTCGCCGCAGGCATGGAGGGGACTCTCCTGGGAATACGGGCGATTGCCCTGTCCCAGGTCTTTGACGAGCGCTCTCCGGATCCGTTCCAGGTGGCTGCGACTCACGCGGCGGACGTGATACGACGCCTCTGCGCCCGTCCCTGGCGGCGCGATCTGCTGATGAATGTGAACTTCCCCGATTGCCCCCCTGTGGAGGTGTCTGGCGTGGAAGTCTGCCGTCAGGGCAAGCGAAAGCTGGGCGACGATATCCAAGAACGGATGGATCCCCGGGGGCGTCCTTACCTTTGGATTGGTGTTATGCGTAAGGAGGACCGACAGAGCCCGGGCACGGATCTGGAGGCTGCCTACCGCCAAGCTATTACGGTCACGCCCCTTTGCGTGGATATGACCGATAACGGCGCGTTAACTGATCTCGCGGAGGCATTTGTATAGATCATGCTGGGGTCTGGAGGGGTATCGGTGAACGAGAGCTTTGGACGTATGCTTCCCGCTGGGGACTTTGCTCAAGGTGAGATCTCACTCTCTCGGGAGGAGCAGTTGAGGGCATTGAAGGCCCATCTACAGAGGGAACTCAGCCGTCATGTGAGTGATCCTCGCGTGCTTGCTGTCCTGGAGGCCATCCCCCGGGAATTTTTTGTCGCCGACCCCTTCCTCCACCATTCCTACGACAATGCGGCCCTTCCTATTGGTTGTGGTCAGACCATCAGCCAGCCCCTTGTCGTTGCGCGAATGACCGAACAATTGGATCTCACCGACCGCCATAAGGTGTTGGAGATCGGTACCGGATCGGGCTATCAAACGGCAGTCCTGTCCCGCCTGTGCCGTCGGGTCTACACGGTCGAACGCCACGCCCCCCTGCTCAAGGAAGCCGAAGCCCGCTTCAGCGCCATGACCCTGCGCAATGTGGTGACGCGCGAAGGAGATGGTCATCGGGGCTGGCCGGAACAGGCGCCCTTCGAACGCATCCTGGTGACCGCAGCAGCCGAGGATATTCCCCGGCGTTTGGTGGATCAGTTGGCCGTGGGGGGCTTGATGGTCTTGCCCGTAGGCAAGGAAGGGGGGGACCAGGAGGTCATCCGTGTGCGCCGCCATGAAACCCACATCCAGACGGAAAGTTTATTTCCTGTTCGCTTCGTTCCCATGGTGGAAGGTCTACCTGAAGGGTTTCCCAGCGCTGCGGCTTGGTGATTTGTCCGCCAAAAAAATCGCGGCAGGGAGCGGATAGTTAATAAACGGCATACGAATTTGCTCTAAGGTCCTGAGCATGATCAAGACCGCCACCAGCATCAGAAAACGAGGCCGGAGGATGGGTTCCCTGGCCGGAGCCGCCCTGATTGGGGTGGTATTGGCGCTTTCTGCTTGCGCTTCCCGCTCTCCACCGCCTGGCCCGGGATATGATGTCTCTCGCTCTGTGGCACAGACCCATCAGGTTGTACCCGGTGATACGGTTTATGGGATCTCCCGGCGCTATGGCGTTCCGATGAAGGAGATCATTGCGGTCAATGGCTTACGGCCTCCCTTTACTCTGTATGTCGGGCAAGTGATCCGACTTCCCGGGCAAGCCGTTCACGTCGTCCAGCGCGGCGAAACGGTCTATTCCATTGCCCGTCAGCATGGCGTCAATATGAACCGTCTGGCCCGCGAGAACGGGCTGGGTTCCGATTATATGATTCGCGTAGGACAAAGGCTGACCCTGCCTGGAGCCGCACCCGCACCGGCGGTCCAGCCGGATTATCCCCAGAATACTCAGGTCGCAACCGTTCCCGTTCCCGTTCAGAAACCGTCGACCTATGGCGACCCGGCGCCCGATGTGTACCAAGGAGCGCCCCAAACGACCGGCGAGGGACAACGCATTCAGGTTCCTCCTCCGCCCGTCGCCCGGCCCGCCACCGCACCCGTGTCTTCCCCGCCCAGCACTCCGGTAGTTGCCCAGGGACCCGTGCCGGGCGCCCCTGCTCTGGCGGGCGCCTTTGCTTGGCCTCTGCAAGGGGCGATCCTGTCGAACTATGGGCCGACCAGCAAGGGGCAGCACAATGACGGCATCAACATTGCCGCTCCGGCGGGAACTCCGGTTAAGGCATCCGAATCCGGCGTCGTTGTTTACGCAGGCAATGAAATTCGGGGGTTTGGCAATCTCATCTTACTGAAACACGAAGGCGGATTAATGACCGCTTACGCCCATAACGAGGTCTTGCTTGTGGGGCGTGGAGCGGTGGTGCGTCGGGGCCAGGATATCGCGCGGGTCGGAAGTTCCGGTGGCGTCTCCCAACCCCAGCTTCATTTCGAAATCAGGAAGAACGGAAAAGCCGTTGATCCCAATCCCTATTTGGTCGGTCAGCGGGTTGCTATGCGATAAGAATGGGCGATAAGAATGGGCGACAAGATTGGAAGGGCGTCACCCCTCCAGCCGCTTTCCCTCCCGCCCGGCGATTTCCTGAATGAACTGCCAGGCAACGCGACCGGACCGGCTGCCCCGGGTCACGCACCATTCCTTGGCTTCCCGCTTGAGCTGTTCTGGATCCGTTTCCAGGCCATAGGCCTTGGCATAGCCTAGAATGATGTCAAAATAGGTCGTCTGATCCAGGTTGTGGAAGCCCAGCCACAGACCGAAACGGTCTGATAGGCTGACCTTTTCCTCCACAGCCTCGCTGGCATGGATGGCCGTTGATTGCTCATTCTCCACCATGTCCCGGGCCAGCAGATGACGGCGGTTAGAGGTGGCGTAGAACAGGACGTTTTCCGGCCGCCCCTCGATGCCCCCCTCCAGAACGGCCTTGAGGGACTTATAGCTGTCGTCGTTCCCGTCAAAGGACAGGTCGTCGCAGAACAGCAGGCAAGGGCGGTTTGAGACAGCGAGGATTTTCAGAAGACGGGGAAGGGAGGGAATGTCCTCCCGGTGAATTTCCACCAGGGCGACACGGCTGCGACTCTCCTTATCAAGAGTCTCGTTGACGGCGGCATGGACCGCTTTGAGCAGGGAGGATTTGCCCGTCCCCCGGGCCCCCCACAACAGGGCATTGTTAGCGGGAAATCCCCGGGCAAAGCGCAGAGTATTATCGTAAAGGGTTTCGCGCTGGCGCTCCACGCCCCGAAGCAGGGCGATATCGACCTTGTTCACCCGATAGATGGGCTCTGCCGTCCCGTCGGCGGCATGCCAGACAAAGGCGTCTGCGAGGCTCAGATCGGTGGTGGGCAAGGGAGGGGGTGACTGGCGTTCGAGGGCACTGGCGATGCGCTCCAGGACCGAATAGAGGTCGGATATCGAAGGGGAATCGGTCACGGGGCGGTCTCCTGAGCCTTGGTTTTGGGAGACCGCCTGGATAATCGTTTCCTGGACCGCTCGCAAGCTCGCAGCCGCGATTAATAGGCCAGGGTGATCCTCATCTGAGCGGAAACGTCTCCCTGTTGAGTCTGATCGGGTCCGTCTGTCAGGGCGACACCGATGTTTGTTCCAAAGCGCAGGTTGCTGGCCAGGGAATACTCCAGCCCCACCCCCAAGCCGACCAAGGTGCTGTTTGTATCGGTTGCGGTGCTGTTCAGGTTGAAGGAATGCCCATAGGCCACGTCAAGGAACCCATAGGGGGCAACTGTGTCATTCAGTTTGCCTACCACGGGCGTATCGGAGAGGTCCAGGGCACCGAGCAGGGAGACTTTGGGCAGGGCCAGTTCGTTACGCAAGATAAACCCCGTATCAGCGGAGCCGTCGTCGATGGTGTATCCCCGGGTGGCGTAATAGCCGCCGAGGGAGACCTGTTCGGATCCGGGCAGGGCCTGTCCGGCGACCTGGGCGAGTAGCGTGGTCTTCAGAACGTAGTCGGCGGATCCTCCGACCTGATCCAGGGGCGTGGTGTGGGAAACTGATCCCCGGGCATAGGCGTATTGGGCGTCCTGGACCCGGCCGCCGGTGAAGGTGCTCCAGCGGGATCAGATGCCCCAACCCGGCGAAGGTCCCCTTGAATACGTTCGTATCGTCTCCGATAACGGCCCCTGAATATGTGGCTGCCCGACAGGTCCAGATCTCCGGCCAGTGCATAATTTCCAGAAAGTTTGGCGGTATCTATGCCTATGCTATCCAATCCGGCTTTGTCCTGGATCAGGGTATAGCCCGTTCCACCGATGGTCAGGCTGGCTCCGGTTCCTGCGAGGTTGATCTTCGCGCCGATATGCAGAACATAGCCCTTGCCGGTTCCATAATCCAAAACCAGTCCGGCATTGTTGGTTCCGGTCAAACTCTTGTTCAGGCGGATGTTTCCTGCTGCCTGCAAGGTCAGGGTGTTGGTTGCCCAAGTGACATCGCTGTCAACCACAATGTCTCCGGCCTGTGTGCCGGTGGAGCCAGTGGAAACGATGACATTTGCCGTTCCCAGGGCGTTTTCCAGGGTGCTGACCTTCAGGCCGCTGTTGTCGTAAGTGGCTGAGGTCCCATCCCCGGCCTTGGCGTCGGTGGTGATGGTCAGATTGTGGGGGTCGAGCAGCAGGGTGCCGGTCTGTCCGTTTTCCGCAGTCAGATCTGTTGTCCCCTTATAGGCGAGGACGGCCTTGCCCGAGACCTCGGCTGTGCCACCGCCTCCGCCCTGTCCGGTGCCCCGGGCGGAGATCGCGCCCTCGAACCCGGTTTTTTCATCGGACCAGACAACGACGGTGCCGCCCTTGCCTGCGGTGCTGTCGGCGGTCAGGACCGCGCCCTTGTCAACGGTTGTGGTCCGGGCCGTGGTGATGACCCCGTCCTGGGTTTTGGTAGCGGGATCCCGCCCGCCCTGGTAATCACCGCCCACCAGGATAGTTCCGCCCGCAGCGCCGCTGGCATCCAGTTTGGCCGTGCCGGTCAGGTGGACCGCGCCGCCGGTGGCGACGATGGTGCCCCCTGAGGCGCTGCCGTCGGTGCCCTTTCGGGCTTGCAGGGTGCCGGAGACCTCTGTCGTGCCGTCCTTGCCTGCGGTAAGCAGGATCCGCCCGTCTCGAATGGCTGTGCCGGTTGCGGACACAGTGCCGCCGGTATTCCCCGCCAGCGCATAGACATTGCCGCCATTGGCCCGCAGTTCGGCGACAGCCGCAGCAATACGGCCGCTGTTGGTGACCGCATCGTCGGCACCGCCGACTTTGACGAGGATATGACCGCCGTCGGCTTGGGCCTTGTCAAGGACCAGGACCTCGGTCCCCGCAGCCAGGGCTGCCGTTCCATTGGGGGCGGACAGGGTGCCGTTGTTGGTGACCTTGCGAGCGATCAGGGTGATATCACCGCCCAGGGAGCCGATGGCCCCCGCGTTGACCACCGTGGCGGTGGAAGACCCGGAGAAGGTATTGTCTCCGCCATCAAGGAAATCCTGATCCGGGATATCGAGGGTCGAGGCGGTAAAGGATCCGCCTGTTTGAACGCGCCCGGAGGGACCGATGGCGACACCTGCCGGATTGATCAGATAGAGCGACCCTGTCGCTGAAAGATTACCGTCGATCTGGGAGGGGAGGGGAGGGGGCCGGTGACCCTATTGAGGGTAGCGCCTGAGCCGTTGTTGAAGGTAACGCTTTTCCCTTGTCCGATGGAAAAGCCCTGCCAAGCGAGGATAGCCCGCGCTGAGGCTTGGTCAATGACCAAGCTGTCGCCAGAAGGACTATGGATGACGGCCGCTCCAGCTGTGACCGAGCCACCTTCAGGCAGTCCCTGAGCCCGGGCGATCCCGGGAACGAGGGCGCCTGCAGCGAGTAGAGCAATCCCACCGGTCAGGGCCGTTCCAGTAAAGTGGCGATTACGGAGGCACGTCCCTCTGGCGCGCGCTTTTTGATGAAGGACCAAGGACGAAATCTCCTTGTACCCAGGTTGTTTGATAAGAAATGATGATGTTTTATCACTATGTAATGCAAAGCCCCTTCCACAAAGGCGGGCTCTGCCTACTAAGGAGAGTATTCCCTAGGGAAGATCTGCTCTAAGTCCGGTCACCGATACAGCATATCGGTTGTTACTGTTCGGCTTTCTCGTAAACACAACTGGCGCCCATCGCATTTGTCTTTACGGCCAGAAAATCAATCGTAGGGAATGTAATGGCTTTAAACTAAACCGAGAGCAATCGTCTTAGTGGCGGGACAGGTCGTTATCTCCCCATCACGCAGATCCAACCAGGGAGCAAGGCTGTGGTAGATCGCTTCGGCCTTCCGTGTTTGCAAGCATGCTCGCGGATCGTTATAGTCCGGGCTCCCGCCTGGGCTCTGTGCCCATGCAACCGGTTTTCACACGGATCGAAGAAACGAGGACCCGATGTTCATCTCCCCGGCCTATGCCCAAGCGGCCTCTCCTGGTGGCGCCCTGGGCGGACTGGAATCCTTCCTGCCGCTCATTCTGATTTTCGTCATCTTCTACTTCCTTCTGATTCGCCCCCAGCAGCGGCGAATGAAGGAACACAAGGCCATGTTGAGCAATGTGCGTCGCGGCGATAAGATCGTCACCAACGGCGGCATCGTTGGCACCGTCGTCAAGGTGGTGAACGAGACTGAGTTGAGTGTCGAGATTGCCGAAAATATTAAGGTCCGCGTCATGCGGGACATGATTGCCAACATTATTTCCAAGACCGAACCCGTGGCCGGTGAGGCCGCCGGGAACGACAACGGTGGACCCAATGGCCCCCAGGAAGGCGGAATGGCCTCCAAGCTCAAGGGCTTGCTGGGCGGCAAGAAGTAATCAGTGCGCTAAAGGCGTGCTTTCAGCACGACTCTCCTGACCGGGGGGCTCCCTGCTGAGCCCCCCGTCCTCCAGACGGATTTCCGTGATGACGCTTTCCTTCCCGAAGTGGAAGATGGCCTTGGTGATTCTGGTCGCATTGGCCGGTCTCGCCTTTACCATCCCCAATTTCATGCGCGACCGGGCCGACACCATGCCCAGTTGGTGGCAACCGGTAACCCTGGGGCTCGACCTGCAAGGGGGGTCCTACCTTCTGTTACAGGTTGAATTCGAAACCCTGGTCAACGAACAACTCGAAAGTCTCGTCGAAAGTGTCCGCACCGCCCTTCGCGGGGAGCGAATCCGCTATTCGGGTTTGGGCATGCGGGATGGTGCCGTTTCGCTCACGATCACCAATCCCGATGACCGGGCCAAGGCGCTGCGTCTGCTTCGCGGTCTGGAAAGCGGGGTTCAGGCCGATATGACCGACGATGGCCGAGTGTCCATGAGCTTCACGGAACAGGCTCTGATTGAAAAGCGGACCCAGGCCGTTGATCAATCCATCGAAATCGTCCGACGCCGTGTTGACGAAACGGGAACGCGGGAGCCGTCGATCCAGCGTCAAGGCCAGGACCGGATTATTGTGGAATTGCCCGGTATCGACAATCCGGAACGGGTGAAGGCCCTGATCGGTCAGACGGCCAAGCTGACGTTCCATCTGCTCGATGAAACCGTGTCCCCAGAGGATGCGGCCCGGGGGCGCATTCCCCCCGGCTCCAAGCTATTGGATAACGGCGAAGCCGGTCAACCCGGCCAACCCGACAAGCTGGTGGTGCGCAAGCGCGTCGAAGTTAGCGGCGACCGTTTGGTCGGAGCCCAAGCCTCCTTCCAGAATGGCGAGCCGGTGGTGAGCTTCCGCTTCGATACCGTGGGTGGGCGCAAGTTCGGTCAGGTGACGTCGGATGCCGAAGGCAAGTTCCTGGCCATTGTTCTGGATAACCGGGTCATCAGCGCCCCGCGCATTCGCGAGCCCATTTTGGGTGGAAGCGGAATCATTTCCGGTAATTTCACCACTCAAGAGGCTCAGGATCTTGCCCTCCTGCTGCGGGCAGGCGCTCTTCCGGCGCCGTTGACCGTGCTTGAAGAACGGACCGTTGGTCCCGGACTGGGTGCCGATAGTATCGCCGCAGGCGAGCTTGCCAGCGTCCTGGGTCTCGTCGCGGTGGTTGTTTTCATGATTTTTGCTTACGGGCAGTTCGGCATCTTTGCCAATATCGCCCTGACGGTGAATATCTGTCTGCTCATCGGCATCCTGTCGGGCTTGGGAGCAACCCTGACCCTGCCTGGTATCGCTGGTATCGCCCTGACGATCGGCATGGCCGTGGATGCCAACGTGCTGATCTTTGAGCGCATCCGGGAAGAGTCCCGCCTGGGCAAGAGCCTGATTCATTCCATCCAATCGGGGTTCAGCAATGCCTTCTCGGCCATTCTGGACGCCAATGTGACCACGCTGTTCGCTGCGGCCTTGCTGTTCTACTTCGGCTCCGGTCCGGTTCGCGGTTTCGCGGTGACCCTGTCCGTCGGCGTGCTGACCTCCATGTTTACAGCCATCATGGTCACCCGCTTCATCATTTCCGTCTGGGTGCGCCATGCGCGACCCAAGACGCTTCCCATCTGAGGTTCCCATGTTGCGTCCCATCAAGTTGATTCCCGATGACACGCGCATCGATTTCCTCTCGAAGCGTCTTGTCTTGCTGGTCGTTTCGACGATCTTCCTTGTCGGTTGTGTGGTCTCCGTCGCGGTCCAAGGGCTCAACTTCGGCATCGATTTCACCGGCGGTATCCTGATTGAGGTGCGGACCCCCGAACCGGCGAACCTGAGCGACTACCGCTCCAAGCTGAACAATGTGGTGGATGGCGATATTTCGCTGACCACCTTTGGGGAGGATCCACGCGATCTCTTGATTCGCCTGCCCGAGCAGCCCGGCGGAGAGGCCGCGAATACGGCCGCTTTGTCCCGGGTGAAAGAGGCTCTGGGATCGGATGTGGAATACCGGCGGACCGAACTGGTTGGTCCCAAGGTCGGCAACGAGTTGGTGGAAGCCGGGATGTTGGCCATGGGGCTGTCCATTCTGATTATCGCCGCCTACATCTGGTTCCGATTCGAATGGCAATACGCCATGGGAGGCATCATCGCCCTTCTGCATGACGTCATTGCCACGATTGGGCTGTTTTCCCTGTTCCAGATTCAGTTCGATCTGACCAGCGTAGCAGCGGTCCTAACCGTGGCGGGCTATTCCATCAACGATACGGTGGTGATCTTCGACCGCGTCCGCGAGGAAATGCGCCGCTATAAGAAGCTCAGTGTGGGCGAGGTCTTGAACCTGGCCATCAACAAGACCCTCTCGCGGACCATTCTCACCTCCGGGACCACGGTTCTGGCCGTCGGCTGCCTTTTCCTTTTCGGGGGAGAGGTGTTGCGTGGGTTCAGTCTTGCCATCATCTGGGGTATCTTCGTCGGAACCTATTCCAGCATCTATGTCGCTGTACCGTCGCTGATCTATTTCAATTTCTCCCGGGGCGGAGAGTTGGATCCGGACGCACCCGACGAAGAGACCGAGATTATTGTCGAAGCTGATGACGACGGTAGCGAGCCTAGCAGCGGTGAAGCCCTGGCCGCCCGCGCCGCCGCTGCGGAAAAGGCTGCGGCGGAAGCCGAAGCCAAGGCCAAACCCCTGACTCCGGGCCGGGTTGTTGGTAAGGCCAAGGGAAAGCGGAATAAGCGGTGATCGGGTCGGGGGCGCGTGCCCCCGATTTCTGACTTCAGGGAGCCATCGCCCCCGAATCCCCATTTGGGGAGGATTCGTCCTCCCCAAACCCCTCCACAGTTTTGGAGGTTCCCATGGAACTGAAAATGCAAATTCCCGCCAGCCGCCAGGTCGTCGAGGCCTATGGCGATGGCGGTTTTCGTGTGACCGGCACCCATTACACCGGCTCCTTGCTGGTGACACCGGAACAAACCCTCGCGTGGTCCGTAGCCCGACTCGAAGACCTGACCGTGGAGAGCATCCAGCCCATCCTCGACATGGGGCGGGAGGAACTGGATATCCTGTTGATCGGGTGCGGAGAGCGCATGGGCTTGCCGTCTAAGGCCGTCCGCGAGGCCTGCCTGGCCGTCGGGATCACGCCGGAGCCCATGGATACGGGCGCGGCCTGTCGGACCTATAATGTGCTGATCCATGAAGACCGCCGCGTCGCGACGGCCCTGATCGCCGTTTAGAGTGCTCCGTGATCAAGTTGGGCCACGTCTTGGCTCAACTTGGCCTCGAACATCCGGAAACCCTGCTTCGCAGTTTCTGGGCCCTGCCCAGACCCGCAAAGGGTCACGGACCCTTTGATCCCCCAATGGGGGTTCGGGGCCTCAGGCCCCCCATAGAGAGGGAAGGGGCCTTGAGGCGATGCGAGTCTCTGCGGCGCAAACCGTCGTTGCGCAGGATGTCTCAGCCAACGGACAGACCATCCGGAAGGCCATTGGCGACGCAGCCGATCAGGGCGCCCGGCTCGTCACGTTCTGCGAGGGGGCTCTCTCCGGGTACGCAAAGTCCCAGATCGCCTCCCCAGATGACTGGCTTCGGTTCGATTGGGCCCGGCAGAAGGCCGAATTGGAAGCCATCGCTGAAACATGCGGGAAGCGGGGTCTTTGGGGCGTGGTCGGTGCGGCCCACCCGCTGGAAGACGGCCTGCCTCCCCACAATAGTCTCTATGTTTTTTCCGATTGCGGGGCTTTGGTTACCCGTTACGACAAGCGCTTCCTCTCCCATACGGAATTGGGGGGCTGGTATACCCCTGGAGAAGACCCCATCGTGTTTTCCGTCGATGACTACACCTTCGGTTGCGCGATTTGCATTGAAGTCCAGTTTCCTGAAGTTTTCGCAGATTACGGCCAACGGGGTGTCGATGCCGTGCTCTTTGCCTCCCAAGGTCTTCCGGAGTCCTATCAAACAGTGCTGCGCGCCCATGCAGCCTGTATGGCCTATGGATCTGCGCTGTGGCGCCAACCCGGGGTGGGATGGGGCATATCATCGGACCGGATGGTCTGCAGATATCCCCCCGTTCGGAAAGCACCGAGCCCGCCTTGACTTTGGCCACCCTCGACCGGGAGGATCCTGCCTACCATGTCGCCTTAAAGCTGGCGCGCCCCTGGCGTCTCGAGGCGAAAGCTGGGGAGATCTACCGGGAAATGCGATCCCCTCATCACCCAAGAAGTCTCAATCGGACCGCCCTATAGGGAAAAACCCGGAAAAAGTAGGACCTGGATCGCGTTTCAGGTCTCGGAAGCGTGAGCCAAACCGCAAGGTTGGAGCCTGTCCTTGTTCAAAATAGGGAAACGCTTTTATGGCTTTTCGCTTTCTTATTGTCTTGCTTCTCGGGATTCTGATGTCCTTATCTGTCGCCCAGGCAGGGTCGGTCGGTTTCCGGACAATCCGTCTCGCGGATCCGGATGGGCGTCGGGACCTGTCGGTGGCTCTCTGGTATTCCACGGACCAATCTGATCCGGTAACGCTTGCCGGGGATAATCCCGCGTTCATCGGTATTCCCGTGGTCGAGAATGCCGTCCCTGACAACACACTCCGACCGCTGGTGGTGCTCTCCCATGGCCATGGGGGCAATTGGCGCAATCAGATTTGGCTGGCCGAGGCCTTGGTCTCTGCGGGGTATCGGGTCGCGGCGCCGAACCATCCCGGGACAACGAGTCGGGACCGCCGCCCCGAGGAAGCCGCTCGGTTATGGGAACGCCCCCATGACCTGAGCCGGGTCATGGATGCTCTTTTGGCCGACCCGAGTCTCGCCGGGCCCGTTGACCCGGGCAGGATTGCCGTTATAGGCCATTCTCTGGGAGGTTGGACGGCCTTGGCCCTCGCCGGAGGACGCTTTGACCGCGCACGTTTTGCCAAGGCCTGCATCCAACACCCGGAGATGGTTGCGTCCTGCCGGATCGCAGAAGAGGATGGGAATATGGGCTTGGGCACGGTGGAGCGGGCTGCCCTGGGGCAGGATATGCGAGACCCACGCATCCGGGCCGCGATTTCCCTCGACCTCGGGCTCGCCCAAGGGTTCACCCCGGATAGCCTCGCGGTGATCTCCGTTCCGGTTCTGGTGATCGCCGCCGGAGACACTTCCAGCGCCCTTCCTACGGATCTCGAATCCGGATATTTGCTCAACTATTTGCCGAAGGAGGGGACGGAGTCCCTGAGGATTTCCGACGCCGCCCACTTTAGCTTCCTCTCCCTTTGCAAGCCAGGCGCCACCGCCCTGTTGGAGGACGAGCATCCGGGGGATGGGATCCTTTGCCATGATGGCGGTGGACGGGACCGAGAAGCCATCCACAAGCAGGTCATTGACCGGGTGCTTCTCTTCCTGGCGGCGGCCCTTCGGTGACGGTCGACAGGGCCTTGCGGTAGGCGCTGGGACTCTGACCGGTGATCCTCAGGAACTCCCTGTTGAAGTTCGATTTTGTTTGAAAACCGCAGTCAAAGAGAATCGTGGTAACCGGCGCCTCCGTTTCGGTTAGGAGGCGTTTGGCCTCCGCGATTCGGTAGGTGTTGACGAAGCGGGAGATGTTTTCCCCGTGTAATCGATTGATGGCAGAGGATAGGCGGCGGGCCGGAATGCCCGTCGCCCGGGCAAGTCGGTTCACGGTCAGGTCAGGGTCCTTGTACAGCCCTCGCTCGGTGAGGACTCGGTCGACGGCATCACGGATGATTATCGGATCCTCCTGGTTCTTCTTCTCCGCAAGCGTTGTGGCTGGGAGAGGGGCCTCGGCGGCCTCTGAAACCTCACTGGGACGGCTGCGCCGCACCAAGGTTGCCGCCAGGGCGATCAGGACAAAGCCTACCCCGTCTGCCCCGGCGACGATGTCGGGAGCATGGCGTCCCCCATAGAACTTGAAATCCAAAGCAATGGCGGTCTCCACGGCGGCATTGCTGATCAACACCATGGAGGCCACCAGGATTCCCCTTCGAACGGCGATAGCGTCTGTCAGGCGCGCCGCAGCCAAGCGATCAGGTCCTTGGAGTCCGATGCGGGCCAGGGCCAAGCCATAGGAGAGTGACTGTATGGCCAAAACAAAGTCAGGGGAGAGATACAGCGCCGGTCTCAGGACCATAAGCCCAAGAGCCAGAACGAAGGGCAAGCCATGGATCCAAAGGACGTTACGAGGGGGGGGAGGTCGGTCACCGAGGGGGCGGGCAAGGGGGGAGAAGCAGAACCAAGCAATGGGCGGCACCAGGGCGGCAACGCCCACCAAAAGGAATCGGAAGACCAGGAGATCAAGACTCCACCGTAAGCCGACCACAGTAACGGCCGTGGCGCAGGCGCCAACGAAGAAAAGAGCCGCCCTCTCCCCCTGAGACACCGTCTCCCCCCGGTCCACCAGCAGGTGGATGAGGAGGATCCACAGCAAAAGAGCCACCACGAAGGGGAAGGGGATGGCGATCATGATGGGGGACCGGGAGTCCTTGACGTCTCGGTTAGGGCCCGGACTCGTTAGACGCCGCGCGCCATCAGAATCACTCTCCGGGCTGATAGGCGGTCGTTGTGGGGGAGGTCCAAATGGTCTATCGAGGAGAAGCCGAATTCCTCATAGAGTTTGATCGCCCTGGTATTGGTCGACCAGACCTGCAGGCTGACTCGTTTGCGCCCTTCGGCTCCGGCCATGCCCAAGGCTTCGGCGACCAGTTTCCGGCCGATTCCATGGCCTCGGTGTTCAGGCAGGACGGCCATGGCATTGATATAGAAGCCGCCGGGGTCCCGCATGCGGGAGAGGGGAAGGACGTGCACCATCCGATCGGCGGGAACCATGTCCGTTTCCAGCTCGTCAAGGCGTTCGACGGGGAAAGCGTTGACCATGCCAACAATGACTCCGTCCTTCAAGGCTACGCGACATTCGGGCCAGCCGTAGGGGCTGTCACCGGTTTCCACCAAATGGGCAAGCAGGTCCGCCGCTCCCATGTCGGGAACCAGCCCGTCAAGAAGGAATTCATACAGGCCTTCGCCGGCTTGTACCAACAGGGTGGCGATGGCTTCCGCGTCACCGTCTTGAGCGTCGCGGATCGTAATTCCGTCCGTCATCGTCTTGAAGTCCCTTGAAATAGAACGGGGATATGCTGCATGTCGACCGTGCCATGGTTTGCCCGTCAGGGCAACCTTGGCGAAGGATGGGCAGGGATGACAAAAAAACGGGTTCCTGGTGGGAACCCGTTTTTTCATGTGAGACGCTGGAGTGCCCCCCTCCCGCCAGGCGGTCACTCACGGTACATGACAGGGTTTCGCAGTTTCTGGAGTCTGGGGCCTTTCGGCCCCAGTGGGGGACGGGGCAAAGCCCCGTAACGGGAAAATACCCCCTGTCGTATACCTTTGCGGTATTTTAGGCCTTGGCTAGGTTGTCGGCGACGAAGTCCCAGTTCACCAAGCTGTCGAGGAAGGTGGACAGGAAATCCGGCCGGCGATTCTGGTAGTCGAGGTAGTAGGCGTGCTCCCAAACGTCGCAGGTCAGCAGAGCAGTCTCACCCTTGGTCATGGGCAGGTCAGCGTTGGCGGTTTTGGTGATGGCCAGCTTGCCATCCTTCACCACCAGCCAAGCCCAGCCACTGCCGAACTGGGTAGCGCCAGCCTGCTTGAATTCGGTCTTGAAGGCCTCGAAGGATCCGAAGGCGGCGTCAATGGCCTCCTTCAGAGCGCCGGTGGGCTCGCCACCACCGTTGGCCTTCATGCCGTTCCAGAAGAAGGTGTGGTTCCACACCTGGGCAGCGTTGTTGAAGACGCCAGCCTTGGACGCGTCACCGGCCACGGCCAGGATGATTTCCTCCAGGCTCTTGTCCGCCAGCGGAGTGTCCTTAACCATGTTGTTCAGGTTGGTCACATAGGTGTTGTGGTGCTTGCCGTGGTGGAACTCCAGGGTCTGGGCAGACATGTGGGGTTCCAGCGCATCCTTGGCGTAGGGCAGGGGCGGCAGCTCGAAGGCCATCGGTACTCTCTCCTTCTGGTGAAACGTCGACCCTTGGACCGGGCCGTGCACGGAATGCATCTGATTTATGGGCGATAGGCCCCGTTGTGAAGGGAGGAAATGACACGTCATGAGCATTTTCCCTTTTCCCCCCGCCCAACCCAGGCCATATGGGGGCATTCTCGTCCCGGAAGACCTTCACGAAGGAAGACGACATGACTGCGGATTCTCCCCCCACCGCCCCGTCCTCCCCCTCCCAGTCAAGCAGCGATCAGCCTGCGCGCTTGTCCCTGCTCGCCCGGGATGTCCGTGACTACGATCCGGCCCGTTTTCAAACCAATCTCTTTGCCCCCGCTGCCCGGCGGGAGGATTTGATGGCCCTTCATGCTTTCCATGTGGAATTGGCTCGGATTGCGGGAACGGTGTCAGAAGCCTTGATTGGGCAGATGCGCTATCAATGGTGGCGGGATCAAGTCAATAGTGCCTGTGATGGAAAGGGACCCATCCTCGGCCATCCTGTGGGGGAGGGGGTGAACGCCGTCATCCAGACTTATGGCTTGGACCGGGAGGCTTTGTTGTCCATCATCGATGCCAGGGAGACAGATCTGGAGGTCCAGCCCTTCGCAACGGAGGAGGATATGGTCTGCCATGCCCGAGTCTCCTCCGGAGCCTTGAATGGGATGGCGGCCCGGGTGGTGGGTATCACCGCACCAGAGACTTTGGCGGCTGCGGAGGATATCGGGACGGCTTGGGGGCTGCTCGACCTCGTGGGTCCATGTGCCTTGGAGGCCCGTCGGGGACGGCTGACCCTTCCCGCAGATCTTTGCGCTGAAGCTGGGGTGACGGTGGAGACACTGGCCCGACCTGAAGGGGGCGAGGCTGCCAGGAAGCCCCTGCGTCGCGTGATGGATCTCGTTCAAGGCCACCTCTTGTCAGCGAGGCGCTTGCGAGGAGCGGTGAAAATGGATCAAGCTTCGCCTTTCTTAATGGCTCGGCTTTGTTGGCATTACATCGACGTAGTGAAAAAATGCGACTATTTTCCCAATGATCCGAGGGCATTGGTTGTTCCTCGTATGCCCATCAGGCTTTTTCTATCTGCGATTGCGAGACGCTTTTGACGTGATTTCTGGATGGTGTTGTGCCGTCGATTTAGGTTTGAACACCTCGGAGTCGCGGTCAGAGTCTTAATGAAAAGTGAATAAAAATTAAATTAATTCAAACCCTTGCCGGAGCCTCTAAAGGGGCGTAGGGTAAAGGGTGTGGTATAAAAATGCCCTACGCGGAATGTATGGGCGCCCACTTTGGGAAAGAGTATGTGAAGGAGGTCGGCGATGCGTGCTGATCATGTTACGGCTGGCCAACACTTGGCTGCAGTCTTGACGGTTGTAGCCTTGAGCGTGGTTCTGAGTGGACTTGTCGATGTGAGCAATGCGCGCCTCGGTGGTCAGGGTGTCGAAATGCCTTTGGCTGGCGATTTGGGTAGCATTAGCGCTCCGGCCCACTCGCAATGGGGACGGACCGTTCTCGGCCTATCCAATATGCGCTAGGATTTCCGGCGCTACCATGTTGGAAACTGAGTCGACAGACTTGGTCTGTCTGATCTCATAGCCTAAGAGCCCAACCCAAAAGTCATGGCGTAAAATCAAAGGGTTCCGTCATGCCCATGAAAGCGGGCATCCAGGGTTGATTTCGGTGTCGGTGCTCAAACGCACTGGCGTTGCGGGGTTTGCCTCTAAAAAAGGACGACCCTTCGGGCCGTCCTTTTGTTTGTATCTGCTTATTTGGGTTGGCGTGGAGTTTTCTCGCGGGGTTGTGGCTCGGGTAGGGGCCAGTCTGCGCGGGGTGAATCCTCTTCCGACCAGGGAGAGGGGGCTTTCAGCCAACCCGCTTGATCCGTCAGGGCGCGGTGAGCATAAGCTACCTTGCGCTCCCGCCCCTTAGGGACACGGGGTTTGCCGCCGGGTTTGGTGGACCAGGGCTCCAAGGGTGGCAGCAAGCCGAACGTGATGTTCATGGGTTGGAAGGTCTCCGCATCCGCACCCCCGGTGATATGGGCCAGCAAAGCACCCATGGCCGTCGTCGAAGGTGGCGGAGCAAACTCCAGACCCAGGATTTCCGCCGCAGCCAGGCGCCCCGCCATGAGGCCGACCGAAGCACTTTCCACGTAGCCCTCGCAACCTGTGATTTGGCCTGCAAAGCGCAGGTGGGGCAGGGCCTTCAGCCGCAATTGCCCATCCAGCAGGCGGGGGGAGTTGAGGAAGGTGTTGCGGTGGATGCCGCCAAGGCGGGCGAATTCGGCATTCTCCAGCCCTGGAATGGTTCGGAAGATGCGAATCTGCTCCCCATGCTTCAGCTTCGTCTGGAAACCGACCATGTTGTATAGGGTCCCCAGTGCGTTGTCCTGACGGAGCTGGACGACGGCATGGGAGCGGTGTTCCGGATTGTTGGGATCGCGTAGGCCTACCGGCTTCATGGGTCCGAAGGCCAGGGTGTCCCGCCCCCGTTCGGCCATGACCTCAATCGGGAGGCATCCGTCGAAATAGGGTGTGCCTTCCCATTCCTTGAACGTGGTCTTTTCCCCGTCGATCAGGGCATCAATGAAGGCCTCATATTGGGCTTCACTCATGGCGCAATTGATGTAGTCCCGCCCATCGCCCTTATCGTAACGGCTTTGAAACCAAGCTTTGTCGAAGTCAATACTGTCTTTGGTGACAATGGGGGCGATGGCATCGAAAAAAGCCAGGCTGTCCTCTCCCGTTGCCAGCTGGATGGCTTGGGCCAGGGGGGCGGAGGTCAGGGGACCTGTCGCGATGATAGCCAAGCCACCGTCCGGAGCAGGCAGAGCATCGAGTTCCCGTCGCTCGATCCTCACCAGCGGATGAGCCTCCAAGGCTTGGGTCACGGCCTGTGAGAAACCGTCCCGATCAACGGCCAGGGCGCCACCCGCAGGCACCTTATGGGCGTCGGCGCTGGACAGGACCAGGGATCCGGCCCGGCGCATTTCCTCATGCAACAGGCCGACGGCATTGAAGAGGGGGTCGTCCGACCGCAGGGAATTGGAACAGACCAATTCGGCCAAATGGTCTGTGTGATGGGCTTCCGTGGGACGGGTGGGGCGCATTTCGACCAAGGTTACGGCGACACCGGCCCGGGCCGCCTGCCAGGCAGCCTCGGATCCGGCCAAACCGCCGCCGACGATGGTCAGGCGCGCCTGCGGGGTGTTCGGGGGGGAGTTTGTCTCGTTCATGGTTTGTCTTTAAGCTCTAGGAATGGCCCTGTCTAGATCAAACCGGCCTAAATCGGAATCGATTCCTGCCGGATAATTTGATCTGAAATCATATGGTTAGAGTATTGAGTGGACCGGAAAACCGGTATCTACTTTTCAGCTCGATGTTCTAGGGGGGCGAGTAGGGGGCGCGAGGATGGGGAGTGGTGCAATCAGGTGCCGTCCGTTTGTCCCGGTGAGGGCTCGGGGTATGCTTGACAGAACGGTCCCGGTGCGCGACACAAAGACCCGGTTTCTCCGACCCGGGGAAACCCGACCTTTGTCTTATTTAGGAGGATGCCGGTGACCGAGGATTTCAACCTGTCCTGGGGCTTCCTGTCCACCGCCTTCCTGGTGCTCGCCACCATCTTTGCCATTCGCATGATGCCCCGTCTGATCGCTGGGGTTCCCTTCGTCTCTCTGGATGACTTGAAGGCCAAGATGGATGGCAAAGAAGACTGTCTTGTCATCGACGTGAGGGGTGAGGGGGAATATGCTGGAGGCCACCCTCGCGGAGCCATGAATCTACCCGTGGGTGAGCTGAAGACCCGCCTGAACGAAATTTCTGACGACGATTTGGCGGCGCTGAAAGCGACGCCCGTCTATTTGATTTGCGCCACCAACAGCCGCGCCGCCAGCGCCGCCCGCACCTTGAAGGGCAAGGGCTTCACCGCGCTGTCCGTGGTCGACGGCGGTGTCGGAAAGTGGCAGCGCAAGGGGTATCCCATGGACTCGTGATCCATGGACCAATGACCCAGGGGCTGGGGCTCATGGGCTCGGTCATGGGTGCGGTTTTGGATAAAGAGGGCTGGTGAAGTCAACCAATCAGCGATCGCCCATAGGGTCCGTCTTGCTGGAAAAGGGGACTGGATTCGGGCGTTGCCGCATATCGTTTCGATGTGACACTTAAGGGGGATGATCAAGCATCATGGAAAAGAAACGCAGTTTTTGGGTCATTGGTGGGGAATACGCCGACACCTCCTTCGGGACTCTGGCCAATGGCGCCGAGGAAGAACGTTTCGGGCCGTTCACTGAGGCTGGTGCGCACGAATGCTGGCGGGCACTGACCGGCAAGACCGTGGATAACGCTATGGTCCGCTATTTCGTGCGCAATGAAAGCGGCACCGATGGCAAGGACTTCTACGTGGTCGGTGGCGAATACTCCGGGACCGACTTCAAGGCCATGGCCGGGGGCAAGTCCCTGGAAATTCATGGTCCCTTCGAAAAGGCCGAGGCCATGATTTTCTGGCGGGGAATCACCAGTCAGACCGTGGACAGCGCCCTGCACCGCTACGATCTGGTGACCACCGAGGAGCTCGAAGATTTCAAGGCGCGCGCCCAAGGGTAAGTCCCCCGCCGGAAGAAAGGGGGACAACAGCCCCCTTGCGCCTCCCGCTGAGGGCATGCTGGAGGCTTTTTCCGAGGGGAGTGGGACCATCGACGACTGGTTGTCGAGCGATGACGCCTCTTCCCGGCCCCCAACCCGATCCCTTCGCCCGCCCACAAGGAAACCCCGCGCCCCATCCCCCGGGGGCCGGAGTGGCCTGATGGACGACAGGCCGGATCCCGTGTTGGGTCATGATCCCACTGCGGCACCTTCCGATGACAGGAAGATCGCCCCCTCGAAGGCTCCCAGGGCCAAGGGGGCGCCGACGCCTGAGGAACGGGCCGATCTGGTCGTCATGAGTCTGGAGAACTTCATCCGGGACCATCGGACCCGGACCCTGTCGGGCATGAAGGTCTCCGATTGGAAGTCCAGTGCCCGCAAGTCGGTGCTGGAAGCCCTCATTGAGGCTGAGGAAACCCAGGCGAGGCATCTGATCCACACCAACCGCTGGATCCTGGTGGGCAGTGCTACGGTCGTATCCATTGGCTTTTGGGCGGCGGTCTACGCCATAGACCGGGATTACGGCGCGGTCGCCGCAGTCCTTTTGGGTCTGTTGGCCTTCATTCTGATCATCGTCACCATGGAGGGGGTCCTCCGTCGGGCCATCCGCGCGAACATGGGGAAAACCCGGGAGCGCAGGTGGCTGGATATTCGCTCCTTCGACAGCAAAATAAAGCGGTTGCGCCGCGACCTTGAGGAGACACTCAAGGAATTGGAGGACGGGGCGGAAGAAGTGGCGAAGCTTCGTGAAAAACTGGGATTCGGACGGAGGAAACGGTGATTCGCTGCGTTTTGACGATCTTGACCCTGGCGCTCCTAGGGATGGGCGGATGGGCTCGGCTGGCCGAGGCGCATCCCCATGTCTGGATCGATGCCACAGCGGTTCTATCCGTGAACGAAGCGGGCCAATGGACGGGGGTGACGGTCACCTGGACCTTCGATGAGTTCTATTCCCAGGCCAGCGTGGAGGGATTCGACGAAGATGGAGATGGCCTTCCGGACCAGGCCCCCCTGGATGCCATGTTCAACGAGGCATTGGAGAACCTGCGGGAATGGATCTATTTCACCGATGCCCGGTTGGGAGACAAACGTCTGGCCTGGGGGGATGGAGCTACAGGGGGCGCATCCTGGGTGGATGGGCGCCTCGTCTACCGCTTTGTCCTGCCCTTGGCGGAACCTGTAGATCTGGTGGCCCACGCCAAGGAGATCAGCCTTCGCCTTTATGATCCCACATTTTACATATCCATTCTCCTGGCCGAACAACCAAATGCGGCCTCCCTGAAGGGCGCGCCGCCGGGCTGCAAGGTCACTGTTTTTGAACCGGAAGGAGCGCGCGATATGACCTTCGACGACGCCATAGCCATTTCTGAGGACGTACAGCCGGGAGAAGAAGGCCTGGGGTTCCCCTATGCCCAGAAGATCGGGGTGCAGTGTGATTAGATTTTGTGTTGTGCTTATTGCTGCCCTTGTCTTGGCCGCAGAACCCGCCTTGGCCGCCGGTTGGTTGGATGGCTTAATCCTGGAAATTCGTTCCCAACAAGCGGCTTACCACGGAGACCTCGCCAATGCGGTCAAGGGGTTGCGGGATGGGGAGGGACTTACCGCCGGGCTGGCGTTGATGATTGCCAGCCTGGGGTATGGTGTCTTCCACGCCCTGGGGCCAGGACATGGCAAGGCTGTCATCGCCACTTATGCGGCCACGACGGAACACCACTTCCGCCGGGCCATCTGGCTCTCCCTGGCTGCCGGAACTGTTCAGGCCACCACGGCGGTGGTTCTGGTCTATGGCGCGTTCTTCTTCGTCCGAGGGGGAGCCCGCTGGGCTACGGCTGCGTCGGATCGCTGGCTGGAACCGGCCAGTTATGCCGCAGTCGGCATGCTGGGCCTTTATATTTTGGTTCAGGGGATCCGGGGCGTTCTCCGCTCCCGGGCGCGGGATATGAACCAGGGGCATGTGCATGATCATGGGCATACTCACGACCATCACGACCATCACGACCACAACACCCATGATGGGGCTTGTTGTCATGGCCACGGCCCGTCCATAGCCCAGGTAGAGCGGGCCGGGGATTGGAAGACGGCGGTGGGGATTGCTGTGGCCGTTGGGATCCGGCCCTGTTCCGGAGCGATCCTGGTTCTGGTGGTCGCCAATGGTCTCGGGCTTTGGGCGGCCGGAATTCTCTCTGCCTATGTGATGGCTTTGGGGACGGCGGCGACCGTTTCCCTGCTCGCCGTGGGGGCGCGGGCCTCGCGGGTGCCTCTGGCCCGTCTGGGCGCCCGTCTGCCCGTCTCCCCCGGTGTGCTTGCCGGGACCGGCGCCATGATCGGAGGCGGGCTTATTGTCGCTCTGGCCGGTGTTCTGCTCAACGCGGCCCTGAGAACGCCCCTCCACCCCTTGCTGTGATCGGCCTCAGACCCCATACAAAAGCTTCGTAAACCGGCAGAACGGAGGATGAGAGACCATGCATTACGGTGACCGACGGCCAGAGGATCTGCCCCACGACCCTTTTAAGGCCATCGTGGCGCCCCGGCCCATCGGCTGGATCGGAACCCGCAATGCCGATGGGATCCCCAATCTGGCGCCCTATTCCTTTTTCAATGGAATCGGCACCGGGCCGCATATGATCTGTTTTTCCTCGATGGGGCCGAAACATTCCTTCGTGAATGCCAAGGACCGGGGGGAGTTCACCTTCTCCCTGGCGACCGAGCCTTTGGTGGCGGCGATGAATGCCACCTCGGACATGGTTCCCGATGGCGCCAACGAATTCGTGTTGGCCGGTCTGACCGAAGGCCAGTCGGTGGAGATTGCTGCCCCCTTTGTGGCCGAGAGTCCCGCTGCTTTGGAATGCGTGACCCTGTCGGCCACCCGCCTGACAGACCGTCACGGAAACCCAACGGACGCCCATCTGGTTATCGGCGAGGTGGTCCACACCCATATCCGGGATGAATTCATCCGAGAGGGGCGGTTTGACGTCACCCTGGCCCGGACCCTGTCCCGCCTGGGGTATATGGATTATGCAACGATCACGGAAACCTGGGAATTGGCGCGTCCGACGGAAAAGGGCTAACGTTCTGAAGCTGCGGGGCTTTGCCCCGCTCCCCACCGGGGCCTGAGGCCCCGGACCCCCATTCCGTTTAGAGTGTCGAGCGCAAAAGAGTACTAGGATCTGGGTAGAGCCTAGAGCGACAAGAACTTGAATTAAAATACAAAATGACCGATGGGGTCCGGGGAAGCCCAGGCTTCCCCGGCGGGGGTGCGGGGGCAGCGCCCCTGCTTGTTTCCTAACCCCAGGAGAGGTTGAAGGAGCAGGTAATCCGTTCTTCCTCGGCTTGGTTCAAGGTCACCTCGTGCCGAAGCCAACTTTCCCACAGGAACATGGTGCCCGGTGTCGGCGTGAACTTCAAAAAGTTCTGGAGGTCCCGGGGGGCATTGGCCTTGCGCGGGGGGGCAGCCATCATGCGGGCCAGACGGGGATCCTCGAATTTGATGGCGCTTGCGCCCTCGGGCAGGTCGACGTAGAAGGTGCCGCTGATCACGCTATTGGGGTGAATATGCGATCCGTGAAAACCGCCCGGATCCAGAACGTTCACCCAAAGGGAGCAGAGCACCAGTTCCTTGTCTCCCAGGTCCCAATGGAGCGCCTCGGCGAACTGGGCGGCATTCTTGTAGATGTGGGCCTGAAGGGTCTCGAAGGGCGGGAACCGCCAAGGTAGATCGTCCAGAGAGGCGTAGGACGTATAGCCCGGATAGCCGTTCTCCTCACACCACCTTTGCCCGGCTTCATCGTCTTCGGCCAAGGCAAGACAACAGTCTCCAAGCTCTTCGATCAGCTCGGTCTCGGACCCCAGATCCGCCTGGTAAATACGGCTGGGGAAGGCCAATTCAATGGCCGTTGGATGGCTATGGTCTTTCATGGACCCGCGTGTACTCCAACGGCCTGACTGGGTCAATGTCCTAGAGTGCTCCGAGATCAAGTTGGGCCACTTTGCCCCGTTTCCCACTGGGGCTAAAAGGCCCCAGACCCCGGGCGCTTATTTGTAAAAGAAAAATGGGGGTTTGGGGGCATTGGCCCCCAAATGGGTTTGGGCAATCGCCCAAAAAGGACGAGTCACTGTTGTGTCCTGTGCTTTACGGCCCAACTTAGCCTCGAAGGCACTCTAAAACTTATCCAACTAGAGTGAAGTGGGGCCAACTTGTTCCAAGTTGATCTTATACCAAGCGGCGCGGGTTGAAACCCACGCCGCTTTTCTTGCGTTCAAACGCCACGCGGGCTTTTAAGCGCCATAAGGCGCGGCGGCCACTTGGCCGCTTCCAAGGTGCGGTGAGGCAAACTCACCGTACCTTGGTATTATTTCACTCTAGATGGGTGGCCAGCCAGTTCTGGATTTCCGGCGGCACAACCCAATTGTGGGCCGCGTGTTCTTGAGCTGCCTTTTGCAGCAATCGAGCCAGGAGTCGCTTGATCCAGGCCTCTTCCTTGTCCGGGTCCCGACCTGCGGCTTTCAGGATCAGTTGGAGTAGCCGTTCCATGCCATCTGCCCGCCCCCAAAGAATGTCTTGCTCCCTGTATTCGTGGGAGAGGAACCCAGCGAATGCGCTCAATCCAGCGCTTTTAATCCGATTCGGGTTGGTCGTGATGGCCGTTGAATCCTGGGGAGAGAGGCGCATGACTTCTGCCGTAACCAAGTCGGTAATACCTGCGGTATTCATGCGGGGAAACAGGGATCGATCGACGAAGGCGAAAGCGATGGCGGCATCAATCCCCGAGTCTCGGATTCCATTGGTCTCAGGCAAAAGCAGGAGGGCGTTGTAAAGCTTGGTCTTGTGCCCCTCTGTGGCGGCGGCATAGAGACCGGCGAGCAAGCCCCAGACTTTGCGCAGCCCGTCTCCATGGGCTTGCAACGCGACCTCGATATCAAACCTCAAGGTGGTCTCGATATAGGTGTCCAGGGTGCTCTGGTCACCCGCACCAAAAATATCCGAGATTTTATCGCCCAACGAGGTGCCAGTCGGTGCTGGACCCAACAGAGACGTGACCAGAGTTTGGTTCAACCAGGGTTCATCCAAACTATCCAACATATCGGCCAGGGCGGCCTTGGCCTGATCGATTGCGGTTCGGTCCACGTCCGACAGGTCGACCGTATTGTAGGCCGTATCGATGACTTGAATCACGGCCCGGATCCGACGCGCTCGATAGGCCAGATCGAAAGTGGAGAGAAAGGACCGGGGGTTATCGGGCAGGTCCTGGTTCGGACTGTCGGCGTGAACCGCGTCGTTGGTGATGCCTTGTTGAATATGGGGGAGATTATCCTCAACCCAGCGTTTCAGCAGACGGGCAAGAAATTGCCCATGGCGGGAGGCGGCGGGATAGGCCAGGGATTCGCCCAACATGACACCCAGGTCATCAAGGATGGAGCGGACCTTCACCCGGGCGTAGATCACGGCGTCTGGCGCTGCGTCTTCCCCAACCCCCACCATGGCGCTTTGGGCTGCTTGATCCAGGTGGGTGGAAAATTTCTCCAGAGAGAGGGGGGCGGGTGGGTCCCCCCGCCAGCGTTTCACCCATTCCATGGCCGCCCTGGCGATCGAATCCCGGTCTTCACGCAAACGGCCGACCGTGACGTCGCGCTCCTTCAAATTGCGTAAATCTTTATAAATGGGATCATGGGAGATCATGCCGAGGAGCTTCATCCCAGTCTTGACGATTGGGGGGGCACTCACCGGAGGGTAGGGGCTCTCGTCTGGCTTGCCGATCCAGCTTTCCGGTGTTCCCCAATCAGCCGGATCCATGTCCTCGGGATCAGGTTCAAGGTATAGGATGACCCGGTGTACATGTCGGGCGACCGGTTTGCGCTCTATGGCCTGGATCAGTTGGGTGAAGGGATGATTGTTCTCGATCCCGCCATCGGCCTGCCAAGCCCGCTCCACGGGAGATCCAGACAAGACATGTTCCCGCAACACAGTGCGTAGAAATGCGGTGAGCTGTCCCCCGTTTAAGACCCGTTCCGGTTTCTTTAGCCAGGCGTTGGCAATGGTTTCGTGGGTCTCCAAAGGGAAGGCCAAGGGAAAGGAGGCCGTCGTGCGGGCGCAATAGGTCAGGGAGAAGTTATCGAACGGAACGGCTTCTGAGGGGCGACTTTTAAAATGCGCCATATGGGCATGGGTGCGCTCAAAAAGTTGGGTCTTCTGGTTTTCCAAAGTCAAAGGCAGGGGGCGAGGCCAGCCAAACAGATCCGTGCGAGTCACGAAGATGTCCAAGTCGGTATCCGCCGGGATCAGGGGGCTGGTCTTCTTGGCGTCCATGGCATCCAGCGCATCGGCGATGAGCTTGGTGAAGGTTTCTCCGCTCATGGGAGTGTAGCGGCCATCCTTGCTGACGATGGCACTGTATAGGGTTCCATAAAGCCACTCCCGGTCCAACCCGCCCAAGGCAAGATAGCGATCGAGTGTCTCTCGAGTCTCCTTGTCGGTCATCTTCCAGAGTATGCCGTCAATGACTTGGCGGAAAATCCACCAGACTGAATGGGGGGGCTTCACTTTCAAAACACGCAAGTCCGCCTGGGTGACCCAGGTGGTCGTCAGAGGGGTAATGTCGGCCCCTTCCAGGATGGCTTTCCCCAGAACCACACCATTGATTCCCCCGGCGGAGGTTCCGGCTATGGCGTCGACCACCACCCGCAGGGGCGGACAGCCGGTTTCCTGCTCGATTTCCTTGAGTACCGATATCCATTCTTTGGCGGTCGTGCTGAGGCCCGCATTTTCGGCGAAGGTTGGGTCCATCTTGGCCCGGCTGGCGCGCAGCAGTTCCCAGACCTCCCGCACGGTACCGTTCATATAAACGGCGAGGGACACGCCGCCATAAAGCACCAATCCGATACGGATATCCTTGGATATCTGGTCCATGCAGCTTCTCCCTGATCCGTGCACAATTCCCCTGTCAGGGAAAAAGGATAGGTCGAAGACTATCGGATTACAATGTTCACGGTCCTCATCCGAGTTAGACACCAAAAAAGAGTTCTTTCTTGGTCTCAAATACGGCGCATATGGTCCCGGAGATCGCGCAAATGGATGCTCCACCCTGCAGAATGGTTGGCGATCAGGGTATCCCTGGCCTCCTCACTCACACCAAGGGAGGCCCACCCGGTGTGGTCCAGGCGCAGACGGGTGCGCCCGGGGGGCGTCTCCTCCAAAGTGATGGAGACCCGGGTGGCCAAAGGCCAATTGGCGTCCTTCCAGGTCATGACCAAATGCCTTGGCGGTTGATAGGTCAGGACCTCGCCCTCGGTGACCATGGGGGTTCCGCTGCCGTCGTCCCATTCCTCCCGCAACGAACCGCCTGCCTTGGCTTCCAGGGTGACATGATCGCCCCACCAGACCCGGATGTGCTCCGCTCCGGTCAGCGCCTCCCAGACCCGACTGGGGGCGGTGGGGAGGGTGAGGGTCAGACTCAGTCGGTCTGGGCCGTTTTCCACATCCATGAAACGCGTTCCTTCCGTCCTCTTCCGAGCCTTATTGCGCCGCCTGACGGGCCGCCAGATAGGGTTTCAGATAGGTGCCCGTATGGCTTCCCGGCGTCTCTGCGACCTCTTCGGGCGTGCCCTGGGCCACGACGTGCCCGCCGCCGGATCCGCCCTCGGGTCCCATGTCTATGATGTAGTCTGCGGTCTTGATGACCTCCAGGTTATGCTCGATCACCAGGATCGTGTTCCCGGTATCAACCAGAGCTTGGAGGACTTCCATCAGCTTCCGGACATCCTCGAAATGCAGACCCGTGGTGGGCTCGTCGAGGATGTAGAGGGTGCGGCCCGTGGCCCGTTTCGACAGCTCCTTGGACAGCTTGACCCGTTGCGCTTCACCGCCGGACAGGGTGGTGGCCTGTTGGCCCAGGTGGACATAATCCAGCCCCACCTGGGAGAGCAGCTCCATCTTGTCGCGGACGGCGGGGACGGCCTTGAAGAAATCCTTGGCCTCCTCGACGGTCATGTCCAAAACATCGGCGATGGATTTGCCCTTGAAGGCGACCTCCAGGGTTTCCCTGTTGTAGCGCTTGCCCTTGCAGACGTCGCAGGTCACAAAGACATCGGGCAGGAAGTGCATCTCGATCTTCAGCACGCCGTCGCCCTGGCAGGCCTCGCAGCGCCCGCCCTTCACGTTGAAAGAGAAGCGACCCGGTTTGTAACCCCGGGTCTTGGCCTCGGGCAGGCCCGCGAACCAATCCCGGATAGGGGTGAACGCACCGGTGTAGGTGGCCGGATTGGACCGGGGCGTGCGACCGATGGGGCTTTGGTCGATGTCGACGATCTTGTCGATATGGTGGATGCCCTCGATGGAATCATGGTCGCCCGGCAGGTCCCGTGCCCCGTGCAGGTGACGGGCGAGGGCCTTGTAGAGGGTTTCGATCACCAGGGTCGACTTGCCACCACCGGACACACCGGTGATACAGGTGAAGGTGCCGAGGGGGATCTTGACGTCCACGGACTGGAGGTTGTTGGCTCGCGCGCCCTTGACCTCCAGGAATCGTCCGTCGCCGGGGCGGCGGGAGGCGGGCAGGGGAACCGCCCGCTTGCCCGTGAGATATTGGCCGGTGATGCTTTCAGGCACGGCCATGACCTCTTCCGGTGTGCCCTGGGCGACGATGGTGCCCCCGTGGACACCGGCACCCGGCCCCATATCCACCAGATAGTCGGCGGCGCGAATGGCGTCCTCGTCATGCTCGACGACGATCACGGTATTGCCAATATCCCGCAGGCGTTTCAAGGTGATGAGCAGGCGGTCGTTGTCCCTCTGGTGCAGGCCGATGGAAGGCTCGTCCAGCACGTAGAGGACCCCGGTCAAGCCCGAGCCGATCTGGCTGGCCAGACGGATCCGCTGACTCTCCCCACCCGACAAGGTGCCCGAAGTGCGGGAGAGGGACAGGTAGTCGAGGCCGACGTTGCCCAGAAAGCCCAGGCGCTCATTGATTTCCCGTAGGATGCGGTCGGCGATGGATCGGTCTTTCTCGGATAGGACAGATTCCAATGCGGCGAACCACTCCCGGGCTCCGGCGATCGACAGGGCAGAGACCTCGCCCACATGCTTGCCTTGGATCTTCACCGCAAGCGCTTCGGGCTTCAACCGGTGGCCGCCGCAGGCTTCGCAGGGGGCAGTGGCTTGATAGCGGGATAGCTCTTCGCGGATCCAATTGCTCTCCGTTTCCCGCCAACGCCGCTGGATGTTGGGGATGACCCCCTCGAAGGGCTTCTCGGTCTTGTAGCTCCGTGTCCCATCGTTGAAGGCCAGGGGGATTATTTCTTTTCCGGAACCATGGAGAATCACCTGCCGAACCGCGTCTGGAAGGTCTTTCCATGCTGTGTCCATGTCGGCACCGAAGTGTTTGACAACACTGGATAAGGCTTGGGCGTAGTAAGGGGAGGGTGGGGTTTGGCTGGACCAGGGGGCGACGGCGCCCTTGTTCAGACTGAGCGTTTGGTCAGGGACGATCAGATCCGGGTCAAAATACATGGTCACCCCAAGGCCATCGCAGGTCGGGCAGGCGCCAAAGGGGTTGTTGAAGGAAAACAGGCGGGGCTCGATCTCATCAATGGTGAAGCCACTGACGGGACAGGCGAAGCGGGCCGAATAGGTATGGCGCTCACTGGTTTTTGCGTCTTCGGCAAAGACCAGTCCGTCGGACAACTCGAGTGCCGTTTCCAGGGAATCCGCCAAACGGGTCTCAAGCCCCTCGCGTACGATCAGGCGGTCCACGACCACCTCAATATCATGCTTGATCCTCTTGTTCAGGGCGGGGACGTCGGGGATCTCGTAAATCTCCCCATCCACCTTTACCCGGCTGAAGCCCTTCTTGGACAGCTCCGCCAGCTCCTTCTTGAACTCCCCCTTGCGACCCCGGGCGATGGGAGCGAGGAGATAAAGGCGTGCGCCCTCCTCAAGTCCCATGATCCGGTCGACCATCTGGCTGACGGTCTGGCTTTCAATGGGCAGTCCCGTGGCTGGGGAATGGGGCACGCCAATCCGCGCCCACAGCAGGCGCATGTAATCGTGGATCTCCGTCACCGTCCCCACCGTGGAGCGGGGGTTGCGTGACGTTGTCTTCTGTTCGATGGAAATGGCCGGAGACAGTCCCTCGATGGAATCCACGTCGGGCTTCTGCATCAGCTCCAGGAACTGACGGGCATAGGACGACAGGGACTCCACATAGCGCCTTTGTCCTTCGGCATAGATTGTGTCAAAGGCGAGACTCGACTTACCGGAGCCGGACAACCCCGTGATCACAACCAGTTTGTCCCTTGGTATCGTAAGGTTAACATCTTTCAGGTTGTGCTGTCTCGCGCCGCATACGCGTATTTCGTGAGTGCTCATGGGGGATCGCCTGGAAAAAAGTCGAGTGTTTCAGTCCGTGGTTTATCTAGCGCGGTTGATGCCCATTTGCACGCTTTCCGGAAAAAGGTAATTTTTGGATCCAAAATATATTCTCCAAGCAATAAATTGTCGCTCGCGAAGTGCCATAGGACAGAAGTATAAAGGTTGTCGATCGTGGACAGGCGGTGAGGTCCGTCTGGGTAACATCATGGCGCCGATGCCTTTGGGTTTCTGGGAATTGCCTGGCCCGGTCGACCTGTTGTAACACCGTTGATCGATACCACGTTTTGAGGGGTCGTCGTGGTGGGGGACCCTTCGAATTCCAAAAACCCAGATTGTTCAGCTCTTCCCACGTTGTTCTCGTCGCGGAATGCGGGCGGAACTGCGGAGCTCCAGGAAAACTAGGGGGTAGGGTGGCGTATTTTATCCAGCAATTGATCAACGGGCTCACGCTCGGCGCGATCTATGGCCTAATAGCCATCGGCTATACGATGGTCTATGGCATTATCGGCATGATCAACTTCGCCCATGGCGAGATCTATATGATTGGCGCCTTTCTGGCGATCATCAGCTATTTGGTTTTCGGGGACATGGGCATTGTCTCGATTCCTATTTTGCTGATGGGCATGTTGGTCATTTCCATGATCTTCACAGCCGCTTACGGATGGACGGTGGAGCGGTTGGCTTACAGGCCCTTGCGGGGATCCTTCCGGCTGGCGCCGCTGATTTCGGCCATCGGCATGTCCATTGCCCTGCAGAACTATGTGCAGATATCCCAAGGCGCAAGGGTGAAGCCCATTCAGCCTGTCGTTCAGGGCGGGTTCGAGCTTTTTACCCAAGGTGGGTTCGCCGTTCAGATTACCTACTTGCAAATCGTGATCTGGGTTCTGACCACGGTTTTGATGGTCGGATTTACCTATTTGATCACCCAGACGTCCCTGGGACGCCAGCAACGGGCTTGTGAACAGGACCGGAAGATGGCCTCCCTGATCGGGGTGAACGTGGACAAGACCATTTCCCTGACCTTCGTCCTGGGTGCCGTGCTCGCTGCAGTGGCCGGGTTGATTACGACCCTGTACTACGGTGTCATTGACTTCTATGTGGGTTTCCTCGCGGGGATGAAGGCCTTCACGGCGGCGGTGCTGGGTGGCATCGGATCCTTGCCGGGTGCCATGCTGGGAGGACTGCTGATCGGATTGATCGAAGCCTTCTGGTCTGCCTATTTCACTATCGAATACAAGGACGTCGCCACCTTTGGCATCCTCGTTCTCGTGTTGATCTTCAAGCCGACGGGTTTCCTCGGTAAGCCGGAAGTGGAGAAGGTGTGATGGCAGACGCCATGATCGATACCAAGAAACCCGGCCTGGTGGTCGGATGGCTCGACTTGGGCGCCTTGCTCAAGGAATGTACCATTACTGCCGCCCTGTCTGCGGTGTTGTTCCTCCCCTTCATTGCGCTGCATGCCGCCAGCGGTGGGACTGGCGGGCTCGTCATCGAGACCCGCTGGGACAGTTGGGCTTGGTTTGTCCTCGCGGCCTTTGTGGGGCGCGCCCTGTTGGTGATCTGGCGGGAAAATCCCTCCAGTCGGACCCGGGATGCGTTGACGAAGACGGTTGTCATGCCGGTGGGGGGATTCTTCCGCAAGAACATGGTTGCCATTGGTTTGGTGGCCCTGGTCCTGGCGGTCATCTTCCCCATTTCGCCCTTCGGAAACCGGTACTATGTGGACGTGGCCACCACCTGGATGATCTACATCATGCTGGGCTGGGGGCTGAATATCGTGGTCGGTTTGGCGGGGTTGCTCGACCTGGGCTATGTGGCGTTCTATGCCGTTGGTGCCTATTCCTACGCCCTGCTCTCCCAGACCTTTGGCTGGTCCTTCTGGGTCTGTCTGCCCCTGGCCGGTGTCTTCGCTGCGTTCTTTGGCATTATCCTGGGCTTTCCAGTGCTGCGCCTGAGGGGCGATTACCTGGCGATTGTAACACTGGGGTTTGGTGAGATTATCCGGGTCATCCTGTTGAACTGGTACAATGTGACCAACGGCCCCGACGGTATCAGCGGCATCGAGCGCCCGACGTTGTTCGGATTGGAATTTAGCCGTAAGGCTGCGGAGGGGGGGACCACCTTCCATGAGTTCTTCGGGTTGGAATACTCGACGATGTACCGGGTGGTTTTCCTGTTTTACCTTATCCTGGGCCTCGCGGTTCTGACCAATCTGTTCACCCAGCGGATTCGGAAGTTGCCTGTGGGCCGGGCTTGGGAAGCCCTCCGTGAAGACGAGATCGCCTGCCGGTCGTTGGGGATGAACCCGACGAACATCAAGCTCTCCGCCTTCGCCCTGGGCGCCATGTTCGGCGGGTTTGCCGGTTCCTTCTTCGCCACCCGCCAAGGCTTCATCAGCCCGGAAAGCTTCACCTTCATCGAAAGTGCGGTGATCCTGGCCATTGTGGTGTTGGGCGGGATGGGAAGCCAGATTGGTGTTGTCATCGCGGCCTTCTTCCTGGTCGTTGTGCCGGAAATGGCCCGTGAATTCGAACAGTATCGCATGCTTGTCTTTGGCGCGGCCATGGTCGCGGTGATGGTGTGGCGTCCGCGGGGGCTTCTGTCCTATCGAGATCCGACCATTCTGTTCTCGAAACTCAAGGGACGACAATCCGCCAACGGGGAGGGCCAGGCATGAGCACCGCCGACATGCTCCTGACCGTGGAGCACTTGACCATGCGCTTCGGGGGGTTGGTCGCCATCGACGACCTGTCCTTCGTGGCCCGCAATCGGGAAATCACCTCACTCATCGGCCCCAACGGAGCGGGCAAGACCACGGTCTTCAACTGTCTGACCGGATTTTATAAGCCGACGGTGGGGCGGTTGGTCCTGAACCATCCGAAATCCGGGAATACCTATTTCCTGGAGCAGATGGAGGGCTTCAAGGTTGCCCAGGTGGCCCATGTGGGGCGGACATTTCAGAACATCCGGCTGTTCGGCCAAATGTCCGTGTTCGAAAACCTCATCGTCGCCCAGCACAACGTGCTGATGAAGGCCTCGATGTTCTCTATCGCCGGATTGCTGAGGCTGCCCGTGTATAAGCGCGCCGAGCAGGAAGCTATCGACTTGGCGACCTATTGGCTCGACAAGGTGGGGCTGACCGACAAGGCCGACTGGGATGCGCAGAACCTCCCTTACGGCGACCAGCGCCGCCTGGAAATCGCCCGGGCCATGTGCACCCGGCCGGTCATGCTCTGCCTCGACGAACCCGCCGCGGGGCTGAATCCCCGCGAATCCCTGGAGTTGAACGACCTTTTGGTGTCCATCCGCAATGATCACGGTATCGGTCTGCTGCTGATCGAACATGACATGAGTGTGGTCATGGGGATCTCCGACCATATCGTCGTATTGGATCATGGCCGGAAGATCGCCGATGGTGATCCGAGTGCGGTGCGCGAGGATCCTGCGGTCATCAAGGCCTATCTCGGTGAGGAAGAGGACGAGGAATTGCCCCCGGAAGTCTCCCAGGACCTTGCAGCAAGCGGGAAGGGGGGCCAAGCATGAGCACCGAACCCATCCTGCGCATTTCCGGTGTCCACACCTACTATGGCAAGATCGAGGCCCTGAAGGGCATCGACGTGGATGTCTACAAGGGCGAGATCGTGACCCTCATCGGGTCCAACGGCGCGGGCAAGACCACGCTTTTGATGACCGTCTGCGGGGATCCCCAAGCCCAGGAAGGCCAAATCCTTTTCGAGGGGAAGGACATCACCAAGGTGCCCACGGACCAGATCGTCCGCATGGGAATCGCCCAGTCGCCCGAAGGGCGGCGCATCTTTTCGCGCATGAGCGTCTATGAAAACTTGCAGATGGGCGCCCTGGTTTCCGATCCCAAATACTTTGAGGAGGATCTGGCCAAGGTCTACAAGCTCTTTCCCCGGCTTGAGGAGCGGCGCGACCAGCGGGGCGGAACCCTGTCGGGTGGCGAGCAGCAGATGCTGGCCATTGGTCGGGCACTGATGAGCCGCCCCCGCCTGTTGCTTTTGGATGAACCCTCCCTGGGTATTGCCCCCTTGGTGGTTCGCCAGATCTTCCAGGCGATCAAGGAAGTGAATGAAAAGGAAGGCATGACCATCTTCCTGGTGGAACAGAATGCCTTCCACGCCCTGAAGCTCGCCCATCGGGCCTACGTGCTGGTCAACGGCAAGGTGGCCCTGTCGGGAACGGGACAGGAACTGCTCTCCAACCCGGAAATTCGCGCCGCTTATCTGGAGGGAGGCCATTGATGGACCAAAATGCCCTGCTCGGCTCGTCGCCCCTGGTGTTTCTTCTGTTTACCGTCGTTATGGTCGGCTGGGCCGCCTTTATGACGGGAAACGCCCTGGCAAGCACTTGGCGTCCCATGATTCAGACCGTGCCCTATGGCATTTTAACGGGGTTGGCCAACCGGTTTTTCGTTTTCGCCCTGTTCGGTGGTGAGCTTCTGTCCGTGACTGGTTTTTTGATCGATACGACGATTCTGATCGGAATCAGTCTGCTTGCCTATCGGATGACCCAGGCCCGCAAAATGGTCGGCCAGTACCCCTGGCTGTACGAACGGACCGGTTTGCTGGGTTGGCGGGAAAAAGGCAAAGGGTGAGAGCCATTTCTCCATCGGCGCACCTGCCGGTGGAGGTACTGGAAGTTCACCTTGGAAATTGGGTCTGGAAAAGAGGCCTGGAAAATAAGGATGACCATGCCCATCTGCCATGGTGGATTTCCCCTTTCGGGTTTCCCGTTCGGGAGGCCCAATCCTGGATCACATAGATTTGAAATCGGAATCGATTTCATGCAAAGACTGTGATCTAGATGTAATCCGTTGAGCGATTTGTGGGTTTCGCAAATTGCTTTTGGATCGGACCGGTGGGGTTTCGATCCAAGTCGTTCACGACGCATCCACTTCACACAAGGAGAGTGGTTCACATGAGCATGTTCAAAACCGGACTTCTGGCGGCTACTGCGGCCTTCGCTCTGGGCATGGGTACGGCCCAGGCTGAAATCGTCATCGCGACCGCTGGCCCCATGACCGGTCAGTATGCGTCCTTCGGCGAGCAGATGAAGAAAGGCGCCGAAATGGCCGTCAAGGACATCAACGCCAAGGGCGGTGTCCTGGGCGAGATGCTTGAACTGAAGATCGGTGACGACGCTTGCGATCCTAAGCAGGCTGTGGCCGTGGCCAACCAGTTCGTCAACGACGGCGTGGTATTTGTGGCCGGTCACTTCTGCTCCGGGTCGTCCATCCCGGCCTCTGCGGTATACAACGAGGAAGGCATTCTGCAGATCTCTCCGGCCTCCACGAATCCCAAGCTGACCGAGCAGGGCTTCGATAACGTCTTCCGGACCTGCGGTCGCGACGACCAGCAGGGCCTGATCGCAGGCGCCTTCCTGAAGGATCATTTCGGCGACAAGAAGATCGCCATCCTGCATGACAAGACCGCCTATGGTAAGGGGCTGGCCGACGAAACGAAGGCAGCCCTGAACGCCGCCGGCGTGAACGAGGCCCTCTACGAAGCGATCACGGCGGGTGAAAAGGACTACTCCGCCCTGGTGACCAAGCTGAAGAACGAAGGCATTGAAGTCATCTATCTGGGTGGCTATCACACCGAGGCGGGCCTGATCATCCGCCAGGCAAAGGAACAGGGTCTGGACGCAGTTCTGGTGTCCGGTGACGCCCTGGTGTCGAGCGAGTTCGCCTCCATCGCGGGCCCGGCTGGCGATGGCACCCTCTTCACCTTCTCCCCGGATCCCCGGAAAAACCCGGAAGCCGTGGAGGTTGTGAAGGAATTCGAGGACGAGGGCTATAACCCCGAGGGGTACACCCTGTACACCTATGGCGCGATCCAAGCTTGGGCCGATGCCGTTGAAGCCGCCGGTTCTACTGATGTCGAGGCTGTGGGCGAAAAGCTGAAGAGCATGGAATTCGACACGGTTCTGGGCACGTTCGGCTTTGATGACAAGGGCGACGTGACCGCTCCGGGTTACGTGATTTATCAATGGATGGGTGGCAACTACGATTACTACATGAAGTAATCGGCTATCCTGCCTATCAGAAGAACCCGGCGGATCATCCCGCCGGGTTTTTCGTTTTCAGCGGGCGGCGCTCCGGTTAGAGTGTGGGCCGTCAGGGGGCGCTCAGCGGCCCTCTTCCCCGTCCTGATGGACGGTTAATCCCCCGTCCTGATGGACGGTTAATCCCCCGTCCTGATGGACGGTTAATCATTGATTTTTCGGAAGGTTTCCCCATGGCTGGTTCGGTCAACAAGGTCATTCTCATCGGCAACTTGGGCAAGGATCCGGAAACGCGGAGCTTTCAGAACGGGGGTAAGGTAACCAACCTGCGTATTGCCACCTCCGACAGTTGGAAGGATCGCCAGACGGGGGAGCGGAAGGAGCGGACCGAATGGCATAGCGTCGCCATTTTCGGTCCCCTGGCCGAGATCGCCGAACGCTACCTGCGCAAGGGCTCCAAGGTTTACCTCTGTGGATCTCTGCAAACCCGTAAGTGGCAGGATCAAAGCGGGCAGGACCGCTATTCCACGGAGGTCGTGCTCCAGGGACCGGGTGCCGAGATGACCATGCTTGATGGCCGTGGCGGGGAGGAGCAGGGCCGTGGTGGTAGCGGTGGGTACGGCTCCGGTGGCGGGTATGGCGGCGGGTCCGGCGGCGGCGGCGACTTTGGCGGTGGAAGTTATGGGGGAAGCCAGGGCGGTGGGGCGCGTCAAGGCTGGGATTCTGGCCCGGCACAAGGGCCGGGACCGGTCGATATTGATGACGACATTCCGTTCTAACGCATTCCGAGATCAGGTTGACCCACTTTCACTTTCGTCAGAACGGCAGAGATCTGTCGGTGCCCGGATTCAAAGGGAATGGGGGGTCGGGGCCTCAGGCCCCAGCGGGGAGCGGGGCAGAGCCCCGCACCATTTAGGCAGGTGCGAAAAAGTATAGTTTTTCTCGTGAAAACAAAGGCTTGAGGGACGCTTTTCCAAGCTGTTCTCAGTTGCTCGGTTTGGGCTGATCTGCTAAGGTGCGCATCCGCGTTCCGGAGACAGTTGGAGTCACCGGTGGCGTGGGAAGTCCGGATCATATGGCCAAGGTCCAGAGGGGGTTCCCAAAGGCATTGGTCGCGTGAATCGGGTTTCAAACCGCAAGAGGGTCTGACACCAACCGGGAAGACCGCGCCGGGCGCGCGTTCTGGTTTGGAGAGGATCCTGGTCCAGGCCGAGTATCCCCTTGCCCCCGGTTCCGGGGGGCATCCGGCCCCAAGCGTGGTGTTTCGCCCGCTCCCATCCCCATAGACGGGGTGCGTGGCGCGCCCGATTCAGTGGAAGCGTTCCGAGTTGAGCAACAACACCCCTAAGCCTATGGATTCCGATATTTCTCTCGTCTCTATCGAAGACGAAATGAAGCGTAGCTATCTCGATTACGCCATGAGCGTGATTGTCAGCCGCGCCCTTCCCGATGTGCGGGATGGTTTGAAACCGGTGCACCGGCGGATTTTGTTCTCCATGAAGGAGAATGGCTACGACTACAACCGGCCCTACCGCAAATCGGCGCGCATTGTCGGTGACGTCATGGGTAAATATCACCCCCATGGCGATTCGGCGATTTATGATGCCATGGTGCGCATGGCGCAGAACTTCTCCATGCGTCTGCCGTTGATCGACGGCCAGGGCAACTTCGGGTCCATGGACGGCGATAAGGCCGCCGCCATGCGGTATACCGAGGCTCGGCTGGCCAAGGCGGCGCATAGTCTGCTGGATGACATCGACAAGGAAACCGTCGATTTCCAGGCCAACTATGACGAGACGACCCGGGAACCCATTGTCGTTCCGGCCCGCTATCCGAACCTGTTGGTGAACGGCGCGGGCGGTATTGCCGTGGGTATGGCCACGAATATCCCTCCCCATAATCTGGGGGAGGTGATCGACGCCTGTTGTGCATTGATTGATGATCCAACCATAACCGACGAGGCCATCCACCAGATTGTGCCGGGTCCAGATTTCCCCACGGGCGGAACGATCCTGGGGCGGTCCGGCATCCGTGCGGCTTTCATGACCGGTCGCGGATCCGTGGTCATGCGCGGGAAATGTCACTTTGAGGACATTTCCCGGGAGCGCCAAGCCATTGTGGTGACAGAGGTCCCTTACCAGGTCAATAAGGCCTCCATGGTGGAGAAGATCGCCGAACTGGTCCGTGACAAAAAGCTGGAAGGCATTTCCGACATCCGCGACGAATCCGACCGTCAGGGTGTTCGTGTGGTTGTCGAGTGCAAGCGCGACGCCATGGCCGAGGTGGTCCTCAATCAGTTGTATCGGTACACCCCGTTGCAGACCAGCTTCGGTGTCAACATGCTGGCCTTGAATGGCGGCAAGCCCCTGCTGATGAACCTGCGGGAGGTCCTCGAGGCCTTCATCGCGTTCCGTGAAGAGGTGATCCGCCGTCGCACGATCTACGAACTGGGCAAGGCTCGGGACCGGGCGCACGTCTTGGTCGGCTTGGCCATCGCCGTGGCCAACCTGGACGCGGTGATCAAGATGATCCGCTCGGCCCCCGATCCCCAAACCGCTCGAGAGCGGTTAATGGCCGAGAACTGGCCGGCTGCGGATGTCGAACCGCTGATCATGCTGATCGACGAGCCGGGTCGAACCGTGGTGGAGGGGCATTATCGCCTGTCTGAGACCCAGGCTAAGGCTATCCTGGACCTGCGTCTGCACCGCTTGACCGGGTTGGAGCGGGACAAGATCCACAGCGAATTATCTGAGATTGGCTCCCAGATCGAGGAATACCTGCATATTCTGCGCTCCCGGGAGCGGCTTTACGAGATCATGCGCGCCGAACTGGTGGAGATGAGGGAGGCCTATGCCACCCCCCGCCGGACGGTGATTGAGGAAAACGAGTTCGAACACGACATTGAAGACCTGATCCAGCGCGAGGACATGGTCGTCACCGTTACCAGCACCGGATATATCAAACGGGTGCCGCTCACCACTTACCGGGCCCAGCGCCGGGGTGGCAAGGGGCGGGCCGGCATGTCCATGCGCGATGAGGATTTTGTCACCACCATTTTCGTGGCGAATACCCATACCCCGCTGCTGTTTTTCAGTTCGACGGGCATGGTTTACAAAATGAAGGTCTATCGTCTGCCTTTGGGGACTCCCCAGGCGCGGGGCAAGGCCATGATCAATATTCTGCCCCTGGCCGAGGAAGAGCGCATCACCACCGTGATGCCCCTGCCCGAAGACGAGGAAACCTGGGGCGAGCTGGATGTGATGTTCGCCACGGAAACGGGCAACGTGCGGCGGAACCGTCTTTCGGACTTCACCAATGTGATGACCAACGGCAAGATCGCCATGAAGCTGGATCCCGGTGATCATCTGGTGGGCGTGCGCACCTGCACCGAAGCTCAGGATGTTCTGCTGACAACCAACATGGGCAAGGCGATCCGTTTCTCCGTGACAGAAGTCCGGGTCTTCGCAGGCCGGACCTCCACGGGTGTTCGCGGCGTACGTCTGGCAGAGGGTGACAAGGTTAACTATTTGTCGATCCTCTCCCATGTGACCGCCGATGCGGAGACCCGATCGGCCTACCTGAAACAGGCCAGCGCTCTGCGGCGGGCTGCCGGTGAGGGCGAGGAGGACATCACACTCGACGCCGAACCCAGCGGCACCCTGACTCAGGACCAGTTCGAAGTCCTGCAGGAGGCGGAGGAATTTATTCTGACCGTCACCTCGCGGGGCTTTGGCAAGCGCAGCTCTGCCTACGAATACCGGACTGCGGGTCGGGGCGGGCAGGGCATTGCCAATATCGAAATGAGTGAACGCAATGGCTCCGTCGTGGCCTCTTTCCCCATTGGGCAGAAGGACCAAGTGATGTTGATCACCGACGGGGGCCAGTTGATCCGCATGCCCGTTTATGACGTTCGCATTGCCGGACGGAAAACCCAGGGTGTGACCCTGTTCCGCCTATCCGAAGGGGAACGGGTCGTGTCGGTCGCCCATTTGTCAGACATGAATGGGGACGACGAGGACGTGGATGGATTGGAAGATGGGGGGGATCTTCCAGCTATCACCGAAGGCGGAACAGACGGGGATGTCAAATCCCCCGGTTCCGACGATACAGCCCCCGAACGGACGGATGGTGATGACGACTAGACGCCTAGCCGTATATCCGGGAACCTTTGACCCTGTGACCAATGGGCATTTGGATATTATCGGGCGCGCGGCCCGCATGGTGGACCATTTGACCATTGGCGTGGCTGTCAATGCGGGGAAAGGCCCCCTGTTTTCCCTGGAGGAACGGGTGGATATGGTGGCCGAAACCACCCGTCCCCTGACCAAGGAGAGGGGCATTGAAATTGATGTCGTGCCCTTTTCCAATCTGTTGATGGATTTCGCCGTTGAGCGGAACGCCACGATGATCATACGGGGGCTTCGCGCTATCTCGGATTTTGAATACGAATTCCAGATGTGTGGCATGAATGCCCGCTTGAATACCACTGTGGAAACCGTCTTTCTAATGGCGTCGGAGCGGTGTCAGTTCATATCCTCGCGCTTCGTTAAGGAAATCGGGCGCCTGGACGGGGATATATCGGGTTTTGTCTCTCCCTTGGTCCGGGAACGCCTGTTGGATAAATTCCGGGAGTTGGATGGAAACAGCTCAGCTTAGCTCTTTTCGCCCAATCGTTTAAACCGAGGTTCAAGGAAAAGCCTTATGCGCCGAATCCTGCTCGCCTTTTTTGCTTTACTCGCATACATGGGAGTCGTCATGACCGAAACGAAGGCCGCCGATCCTGAAAACACCCTCTACATGGACCTCAAGGACGGCCGCGTTGTCATCGCGTTGCGCCCAGACTTGGCACCCAAGCATGTGGAGCGCATCAAAAAATTAACCCGAGAAGGTTTCTACGACGGCACTCCGTTCCATCGGGTGATCGACGGGTTTATGGTGCAGGGTGGGGACCCCACTGGCACGGGTCGGGGAGGTTCCGAACTGCCGGACCTTCCTGCGGAGTTCAGCCCGCCGTCGAAGGCACGCCATTTGGAAGGTGTGCTGTCCATGGCTCGCACTGCGGATCCGGACAGTGCCAACAGCCAGTTTTTCATCATGTTAGCCCCATCTCCTCACCTGGATGGCCAGTACACCATCTGGGGCCAAGTGGTCGAAGGCATGGAATACGTTCATATGATTAAAAAGGGTGACAAGCGCGCCAACGGGTCCGTTGAGGATCCCGACCGCATTATCAAGATGCAGGTTGCGGCGGACGCCGACAAGTAAGCTTTTGCCAGCCATACCTGAAAATGGACGCCGCGCGCTAGATCACGATGAATTTAGGTCTGTTCGGCCTAAATTCATAAACGTGATCTAAATTATATAGTTAGAGCGGAATGAGACGGAAAACCGCACACACTTTTCCTCATTCCGCTCTAGGACGAGACTTGGCGCGCGGTGTCGTCCGTTTGATGGGAGACCTGGGTCGGGCGGCTCTGCTGGAGGTTCCCCTTGCCAATGGCCGTAGGGCCGATGTTATGGCGGTGGATGCCAAGGGCATGGTTACGATTGTCGAGGTCAAGTCCTGCCTTGCCGATTTTCAGTCGGACCACAAGTGGGAAGACTATCGTTCTTTTTGCGACGTCTTTTTTTTCGCTGTCCCCGAAGACTTTCCTCAGGACTACATCGCTGGCGATTGTGGTTTAATCATCGCTGATCGCCATGGCGGTGACCTCCTCCGCGAGGGCGTTCCTCACCCCCTGAGCGGTGCTCGGCGTAAGGCCATTCTCATTCGATTCGCCCGCATGGCTGCGCTGCGCTTAACACGGCTGGAAGATCCCTGAGGGACGCACTCCCCTCCTATCCCGCCATGGGGCCGGTTGTGCAGTTCTGCCGTTTCCCTTGGGGGCGCTTTTCGAAAACAACCACACTATCGTAAAAGGTCATGGAATCCGTTCCCGTCGTAAAAGGGGTCACGGGAACTTCGCCATTGGTGTAAAGGGCGTTCATTTCATCGATGAGTCCCTTGCACAATTCGATGAAAGTCCCTGGTTTTCCCACTCCTCCTTCGTAGTCAGGCAGATAGGCGGTATGCATGTCTTCGACCAAATACACCCCATTGGGGCTGATCGCAGGATAGAGGGCGCTGAAGGTTTCTGTGACATGACTCATCATATGGCTTCCATCATCGATGACGATATCCGGTCGGCCAAACTCTCCTAGAACACGGCCCAGGAACGCAGCGTCTTGTTGCTCCCCAATTCGAACGGAAATGGTCCGGTCCCCCAGCGTCGCGCATTTGGGATCATTGTCGATTCCCAAGATGCGGCAACCCGGGCCGAAATACTCCTTCCACATACCGAGGGACCCCCCTTTCGATACGCCTATTTCAAGGACTAAAGGAGATTTTCCTCGGAATCTCTCGAAATGTCTTTCGTAAATATCAAAATAATGAAACCATTTATACAAATCTTTATTTGAATTATTAAGGTAGTATCGATGTAGAAATCCATCCATTTTGGCGAAGCCTTTTAAGTACACGCTAATTTCAAAGGAAGTCTGGGTCTTTGAGGGGTGATGGTAAGAGGGATGACGGCAAGGGGGAGCGAGGAGCGGGGCGAGACCACTGGACTTGGGCAACAGTATCGAAAAGGCGGCGGACAGGGAACAGGGAAGGGCGGAAAAACATGTTTCCTGGCAACTCCCCTATCCAAATGGGCATTGGAAGGCTTATATCGGAATCGCGCCGTGTCGAAGCCAAGCCCAAGCCCACCTTCCACAAGCGGCCCCAATCTTTCGCGAGGTTTTGATGTCAGGGATTCCCAATCCGGGACGACGTTCCATCCTGTCCCTTATGGCGGCCGCGACGGCCTGTGGCCTTCTGCCCGCATTTCCTGCCAGTCTCCTGGCTGCCCAGGACGAGATCGTTCCCCTTGGCCCCGCCGAGCCCTTTTCCTTCGAGGGATTGATTACCCGGGCCAAAGAAATGGCCGGGCAGCCCTATGCACCCACACCCGTCAACCCGGCCTTGGAAAAGGCCCTGAAGGGAATCGACTACGACGCCTACCAAAAGATCGTCTTCCGTCCCGAGAAAGCCCTTTGGAAAGATCGGATTGGCGCGCCCGCCATTGCCCCCTTTCACATGCATGAATTTGCCCGGGAGCCGGTGGGTTTGCATCTGGTGGATGGGGACAGCGCCCGCTCTGTTCCCTATGATCCCAAAGTCTTCCGCTTTGGCGACATTGTCCCGCCCGAGGTCGAGGGGATGGGATGGGCTGGCTTCCGGGTACTCCACGCGAAAAACCCCGCCTCGGATTGGTTGGCCTTCATGGGCGCGACCTATTTCCGCTCCGCCGGCCCCCTGGACCAATATGGGCAATCGGCCCGGGCGGTGGCCGTCGACACCGCGATGGCCGATCGGGCCGAACGCTTCCCCCGGTTCACGGATATCTGGCTGGAACCCCTGGGCGAAGGGGGGTTGACCATCTGGGCGTTGATTGATGGAGAAAGCCTGACCGGCGTCTACAAGGCCCAATGCGCGGCGCCGGGGGCGGAAAGTGTCGACATGGATATCTCTGTCCGCTTTTTCACCCGGACCCCCATTGGTCGCTTGGGAATCGCTCCCATGACCAGCATGTTCTGGTTTTCGGAAACCAACCGCCACGAAGCCACCGACTGGAGGCCAGAGATCCACGATACCGATGGCTTGGCCCTTTGGACGGGGACCGGCGAGCGCCTTTGGCGCCCCCTGGACAATCCGAAGGCCATGCGGGTTTCCACCTTCACCGATAAAAACCCCAAGGGCTTTGGTCTCCTCCAACGGGACCGGGACTTTACCCACTACGAGGATGATGGCGTTTTCTATGACCGTCGCGCGGGGATCTGGATTGAACCCAAGGGGGATTGGGGAGAAGGGGGGGTCCAACTGGTGGAGATCCCCACCAATGATGAGATCCACGATAACATCGTTGCCTATTGGACGACGGACAAGCCGATCGAGGCCGGGACGGAGTTGAGCTACGATTACATTTTGCGTTGGGTGGCCGCGCCTGTCCTGGGACCCATGGGAGTAGGACATGTGGTGGCGACCCGACAGGGGCGACCTGGGGTTCCGGGCCAACCTCGACCCAGCCAGGGCGGGGCCAAATACGCCATTGATTTCGAAGGCGGCGACCTTGCGGCTTATACCAGCCAAGATGGCCGGGTGAAGGCCGACGTCAGCGCAGGAAACGCCCGAGTAGACAATCCCTATGCCCTACGGGTGGTGGGAACGGACCGTTGGCGTCTGGTGGTCGATATTTATCCTCACGGTTTGGGGGCGGTGGATATCCGCGCTTTCCTAAGGGACGGGGACAAACCCCTGACGGAAACCTGGATTTACCGGTATCGGGAGCCGCGGTTTATCTGACCGAAAGGCCCGGACAGCGCGGCTCAACCGATTGGCCTGACTTTTTTGCTAGAAAATCTTGACAGGGAGCACCTAAACGGATTTTATGCCGCCTCCCGAGGGGGCGTGATTCGCCGAAACGACAGATCGCAAGCCTTCGGGATCCATGACGTCATGGATCTTTTGGGCCCGTAGCTCAGTTGGTAGAGCAGCTGACTTTTAATCAGCGGGTCACAGGTTCGAATCCTGTCGGGCTCACCATGAAAAGCCGTTCACCTCACAGAGGTGGACGGCTTCTTGGTTTGTGTCCTTTCGTTGAGGGCTTGAAATTTCTCCGGATACCCGCATCTTCCTTTCAAAGGATTCCGCATTGCGGAAGACCGGCCGGTAGTTTGGTTGCGACCGGTCGACTTGTGGGATATGACACGTTTGGGAGATTGGTCTGGCCCAGGGTCCCCCTAATCGAAAAATGGGGGGAGAGGGTCATACCCAAAGGCCTGACACACGACGCGCCCCGTCGAAAAGGCGTGAGTCTGGAGGAAAGTCATGAAGAAAGTTTACGCATCTGCGGCTGACGCCCTGGATGGGCTTCTGTTCGATGGGATGTTCATCGCTGCAGGTGGGTTCGGCCTCTGCGGGATCCCCGAATTGCTGCTTGGTGCCATCAAGGACGCAGGAACCAAGGACCTGACCTTCGCGTCGAATAATGCCGGCGTTGATGATTTTGGCATCGGCATCCTGCTGCAAACCAAGCAGGTGAAGAAGATGATCTCCTCCTATGTGGGCGAGAATGCCGAGTTCATGCGCCAGTACCTGTCCGGTGAGCTGGAGCTGGAGTTCAATCCCCAGGGCACCTTGGCCGAGCGCATGCGTGCCGGTGGCTGCGGCATCCCCGGTTTCTATACCAAGACCGGCGTGGGCACCGTCATTGCCGAGGGCAAGGAACACAAGGATTTCGACGGCCAAACCTACATCATGGAAAAGGGGATCTTTGCCGATCTGTCCATCGTGAAAGCCTGGAAAGCCGATACGACCGGAAATCTGGTCTTCCGCAAGACCGCCCGTAACTTCAACCCGCCTGCGGCCATGTGCGGCAAAGTTTGCGTGGTTGAGGTCGAGGAGCTTGTTCAGCCGGGCGAGCTGGATCCGGACACGATCCATCTCCCGGGTATTTACGTGCATCGCATCATCAAGGGTGAGCACGAGAAGCGGATCGAACAGCGCACCACGCGCAAGACGGCGTAAGGGAGGACACGGATATGGCTTGGGACCGCAATCAGATGGCCGCTCGCGCGGCACAGGAGCTTCAGGACGGATGGTACGTCAACCTGGGCATTGGCATCCCCACCCTGGTGTCCAACTACATCCCCGAGGGGGTGAACGTCACCCTGCAGTCGGAAAACGGCATGCTCGGCATGGGGCCCTTCCCCTATGAGGGCGAGGAAGACGCCGACCTGATCAACGCTGGCAAGCAGACCATCACCGAACTGCCTCATTCCGCCTATTTCGATAGCGCCACCTCCTTCGGCATGATCCGGGGTGGTAAGATCGCCATGGCCATCCTGGGAGCCATGGAAGTGGCCGAGAATGGTGATTTGGCGAACTGGATGATCCCGGGCAAGCTGGTCAAAGGCATGGGCGGAGCCATGGATCTGGTGGCTGGTGTGGGTCGCGTGGTCGTCGTCATGGACCACACCAACAAGCAAGGGGACTCCAAGGTCTTGAAGGAATGCACCCTGCCGCTGACCGGCCAGGGCGTGGTCGATCGAATCATCACCAACTTGGGCGTGCTCGACGTGGTCGATGGTGGTCTGAAGATCGTTGAAACCGCCGAAGGCGTGACCGAGGATGAACTGAGGGCTGCCACACAGGCGACCCTCGTCGACTAGAGTGAAACTGGGCCAGCTTGACTCAAGCTGGCCCAGTTTCACTCTAATTATACACCGTTTCCTCGAAAATCCGGAAACGGCGCTCCCAGTTTCTGGGCTCTGCCCAGGCCCGCAAAGGGTCTGCGGACCCTTTGTTGATACCAAATGGGGATCCGTGGCCTCAGGCCCCGCGTTTTTCGGTTTTTCAAGGAGACAGAGTATATAGTGATTTTAGAGTGCTCCGTCTCCACCAAGCCTCTCAGGAAGGGCGGTTGATTGACCGCCCTTTTTCAATTTTCCCTTAGGTCATATGGTTAGAGCATTATGGAAGCCGGATCCATGGAAAAAACCATCCTGCGTGCCAGGGTTCTGACCTTTCACCGGGCCCCCTTTGGCCTGGAGGACGGGGTGTTGAAAGAGGGGGGCGCCTTCACCTACCTGGAGGATGGAGGGATCACCCTATCAGGCGGGCATGTGACCGCTCTGGGGGATTTCTCGACAATGGAGACTTCTGGGGAGACTTCTGGAGCGCAGGTGATTGACCACCGGCCCCATCTGATCCTTCCGGGCTTCATCGATACCCATATCCACTATGTGCAAAGCCAAATCCTCGCATCCTATGCCGGGTCGCTTCTGGAATGGTTGGAAACCTATACGTTTCTCGAGGAACAAAAGTTTGCCAGTCCCGACCATGCAGCCCGAATCTCGTCGTGTTTTTTCGATGAACTGGTGCGCCACGGTACCACAACGGCGGTGGCTTATGGTTCCGTTCACGCGGCCTCTGTCGATGCCTTCTTCGCCGAGGCCGAGCGACGCAATCTGCGTATGATCTGCGGTAAGGTCATGATGGACCGGGAAGCGCCCGACGCCTTGCGGGACACGGCCCAATCTTCCTACGACGACAGCAAGTCGTTGATTGACCGATGGCACGGGCGGGGCAGGGGGCTCTACGCCATCACGCCCCGATTCGCCATCACCTCCACTCCGGCCCAGCTCGAGGCCGCAGGCGCCCTTCTCGCCGCCCATCCGGATTGCTACCTGCAAACCCACCTGGGAGAAAACGCTGAGGAGATCCGCTATTCGCAAGACCTGTATCCCGAAGCGCCGGACTATACGGGTATCTACGAGGCCTTTGGCCTGCTCGGCCCGCGGAGCTTGCTGGGACATTGCATTCACTTGACAGACCGGGAGATCGGCGTCCTCGCGGAGACCAAGTCTGTTGCCGTTTTTTGTCCCACCTCCAACCTCTTCCTGGGCAGCGGGCTTTTTGACCGGGCTGGGCTTCAGGCTCAGGGGGTCCGTATCGGAATTGCAACGGATGTGGGGGGCGGAACGAACTTCGGACTCCTGCGCACCTTGGACGAGGGATACAAGGTCCTGCAGCTTCGGGGGGAGCGTATGGATCCCTTCCAGTCCTTCCACATGGCGACGCGGGGCAATGCGGAAGCCCTGGGGCTGTCGGATAGGGTCGGCTCCATCGCGCCAGGGATGGAAGCCGATTTGGTTGTTTTGGACGCCCGGGCCACTCCGGCTATGGCCCTGCGCATGGAAACGGTTTCGACCCTGGCCGAGGAGCTGTTTCTGTTGCAGACCATGGGCGACGACCGGGCCGTGGTGGAAACCTATGGCGGCGGTCGGCCCCTCAAAAGCGGTAGGACGCGGCCCTAGGCGTCCCGATAGAATTCCATCAAAACCCGTGGCCTGTTCTTCCCAGGAGTGCGTTCCGAAGCGCCAGTGGCCTGTCCAGGCCAAAGCGTCCGGATTCCAAGTCAGATCTCCGGCCAGGACGGACGAATCAGGGGCTTCTGATACCCTCGCCTCCCTGGATTTTGGCAGGGCAACGCCGAGCCCCCGTTTCCAAGTGGCATCCAGGATTGCCTCCCGGTGACTTTGACCGGTGGTGCCATCCCTGCTCACGGGATAGTGCCGCTCGCCAAAATGCACCTCCACGGTTAGGAACAGGGTTGGGCCCGTTTGAAGCCAAGGGGTGTAGCCGAAGTGGGTAATGGCCGCATTCACCTGAGTCGGATCAAAATGAACCGTTAAATCATTGGGACGATCGACACTTTCACCAGACCATCTTCCAAACAGGGAGAGAGGGCGGGATCCCGGGTTTCTGCCCGGCGTCCGGTTACGATGATTCTGCCCGCATACGCATCGAAGGACTCCGGTGACACAACGGATCCGTCTTCGACAGCGAATGCCGGAATAGTGGGACAGAAGACAAACCCTTCCATCATCAAGCCAACAAGGGTCGACAAGATGGCGCTCGTCCCTTGCCCCAGTTTAACCTTTGTCTTCCTCGATGCCATGTTTCCCTCTCTCAATTTCAGGACGGTGAGCCAAAGTTATCAAGCCCCCCTTCTTGGGCTGCAGAAAAAGCCAACGAAGGTCCGTTCCTTTTGCTCCTGGGCAATGGTACTGTTGCCGATAGGAACAAACCGGCAAGGGTGGGTAATTCCGCCGGTTTTTTTAATCGGTTACGATAGGGTGAGGAAAATCGGCATGGCAACGGATCGCCCCCGCAGGACATTTGCGATCGAAAGATACATGCAGCGGCAAGCCGCGACCCAATCCCTGGCTATGGACGAAGCCGCCTTGGAAGCGGCCGGTGTCGGTGAGGGCGGTGGATCAGGCGTTTCGGCTGCAGCTCTTGCGTTGATAATGAATGAAATCAAGGCATTACGTGCTGACGTTAAAACTCTGAAGGCCAGTCGGGGTGGTCAGCAACAACCGCCTGGGGATGCCGACGAAGCGCAATTGCTGCGCATTGAAATCGCCCGCATGATCCGATCTCTGGCCTCGGCCAAACGTGAGATCGCCGAGATCAAGCACCCCATGTCCGACGAGGATCGGGTCCAACAGGCCACAAGCGAACTGGACGCCATCGTGGGGGCCACGGAAAAGGCGACCCACACGATTCTCGATGCGGCTGAACGTATCAGTGAACTGGCCAACAAAGTTCTGGAAGTCCTAGGGGAAGACGACGACCTTTCCCCCTACGCTCACAGCATCAATAATGAAGTCTACACGATCTTTGAATCCTGCAACTTCCAGGACATCACGGGGCAGCGCGTCACCCGTGTGGTCAAAACCTTGAATTTTATCGAGGACCGGATCAAGAAGATCATTGCCGATTGGGGGATTGAGGCGTTCTCCGAACTGCCCATTCCGACGACGGAATTGGAAATCCACGCCACAGATGATTTGGTCAACGGCCCTCAGGTCGAGCAGGTGGCCTTGTCCCAGGATGATATCGATGCCCTCTTTGGCTGATCCATTGCGCTCAAGAAAATCAGAGAAGGGCCAAGCCATGGAGAGAAGTTTGACGCATCGCCAAGTCCGTCGTCTCTTGGGTGGGGTGGCTCTTCTGTCCTTGGGAGGGGTGGGGGGCTGCTCCTATGTCAGTGCCTACGCTGCCGTCCAGGACCTGATGGGCGGGATCGCGACGGAGGGAGATCGGACCCAGGAGGCTTGTGCCCGGGCTCGAACGAATATGATCAACGCCGCCGATCCCATTGAATCTCGTCAATGGGCTATCCTCATGGAAGATCTCGATTGCCCCACGCAGAGGGAACTGATCGAACGGAATTAGGGGTATTTGATCCTTGGCGAGATAAACAGAGAAATTGGTAACCTCTTGTTTACTCGTATGGGTGATCTTCACTGAAAAGGGGGTCGTTCCCTTATCGACATAAGTATGAAAAAGCCGGGAAAGACAAGACCATGAACCGAGATCTTCACGGAATTCGCGATGGGAAGCGACGTCTGGCCGGTGGTTTGGCCGCCCTCTTGCTGACCTCTTCCATATTGGGTGCTTGCGCCGATGGCGGAGGCGGGACGTCGCCAGGAGCGTCGGTCGATGCGCCGACAGGGACGGCAACCATGGCGCCTGCGTCCCTGCCCATTTATGCCGTGGGGGATACCTACACCTTCGACAATCCCCAGGAAACCTGGACGGTTGCCGGTTTCGACGAGAAGGGGCGGCTGGTTTGGCGCAGTTCTTTGGGGGCCGAACGGGTTTCCAGTATCGATCCCATCTTGCCGAGCCTGAAACATGTTGCTGCCGATGGCAGGGGCATTACACGGATCATCAACCGTGACAACGAACTCTTTCCCCTGCGGTTGGGATCCGCAACCAAATTCTCCGAATCCGCGGGCATGGATGAGCCCCCTTACAGCAAATCCTATGAATGGTCCTGTAACGTCGATCAGGAGGAGCGGGTCCAGGTTCCCGCCGGATCCTTTGACGCCTACCGTGTCGCTTGTATGAGGGATGACGGCCTGAACGTCATTTCCCATTACGCGCCAGAGGTTGGGTATGTGGTCAAACGGGAAATCGCCATGCAAGGCCAGCCAACGGAGGTAAGATCGTTGGTGTCGAGTTCGCGGGGGAATGGCAGCAGTACCGCTCCGGCTTCCCTTCCCAGCGACCAAGGGACCGGTAAGGGGGTGGAGATGACCTCACACCCCCTCCCTGCACCAACGGCGAATCCGGCCAGGGCTTCCTCTCCGGTGCCCTCCATGGCTCCAGCACATGCACCGGCACCTGTCGCTGCGTCGACGACTCCCATGGCGGCTCCAGCCGGTGCCGTCGGCCTACAACTGGCCGCCTATAAGAGTGAGGCGATGGCCAAAGTCGGATGGGGGAAGTTTATGAAGTCGGATGGGGCTACCCTCAATGGCCTCAGTCCCGCCATCAAACGCGTGAATATCCCAGGCAAAGGGGTGTTTTATCGCCTTTTCGCCGCGCCCATGACGCCAGATCAGGCCAAGGCCCTTTGCGCCCGCCTTCCGGCCTTAAAAGGACACTGCAGTATCGCCCCGCTGAATTGAACCGGTCCGGTTCCGCTCCCCCGGTGGACCTTCGGGTAACGGGGAGGCGGAACCGGAGCTCCTTCGGAGTGAAGGTCCCCATGCGTGCCCCCGCCGTACTGGCTTTCTCTATTGTGGTTCTGGTGTCCAGTTTGGTTATCGGCTCCCTTTGGGCATACCAAAGACTCGCCGAAAAGGACCGCATGGTGGATTATCTGCTGTCCGATCTGGATCGGATGCGAACCGATAAGGAACAGTTGAGCAAAGAGAACGCCCAACTGAGTCAGGATATCGAAACCCTTTCCGAGCAATTGGATGGCTTGAAGACGGAAGTCGCCTCCGCCAAAAAGGACGCGGAGGATTTTCTGGTCCCCCAGGAAATTGGAGGCACGGCCGATTTCCCCATCGAGCGGGGCATGGCCAAAGGCAGCGAAAGTGTCGCGACCTTTGCCAAGCGGGAAGGGACCACTATTGAGGTTTTGAAAGCCCTCAATCCGTGGCTCGATCCCAACCAACCTCTCAAGAAATTCCAAACTCTTTGGATACCCGTCAAGTGACCATGGCTTGATCCGTCGGACTTGATCCCGTCGGATTCGCTTTGCTTTTCGCGGTTGCGGAACAAGATACCGCACTGCACGGAATGGCAGAAACCTGCGGGTCTTAGGACTCGTCTGGTTTTTGTCGCACGCGCGCCCTACTCTATGAGAGGATTTGGCGAACCAACTGCATGACAGATCATCTGTCCTGGTCCGTAAAACCCCTTCGAAAAGAACGTGAGGCGGGAGGGCTGATCATGCCAAACAGACGTCTGCGAGATGTCTTGAGCGACCATCCGATTGTGCGCCTGGACTCGGATGCCAGCGTTCGCCTAGCGGCGGCTGCCATGGCCGAACATCATGTTGGGTCCGTCCTGGTCGTCGAAGGCGATTGCTTGGCCGGAATCTTCACGGAACGGGATGTGATTGAACGGGTGGTCGCCAAAGGCCTGGACTCCGACGCGGTGACCCTGGCGGAGGTGATGACCCCGGATCCCGTATCGGTGACCGATGGGGCCACGGTGATGCGCGCCCTTCACGCCATGCGGGATGGCGGTTTGCGGCACTTGCCGGTGACCGACGAACAGCATCACATTCTGGGCATTGTTTCCATGCGCGACTTCGTTGATGACGAGGTCAAAGCCTACGATCAAGAGTTGGAATTTCGTCAGTCTCTCACCGAGCGGATCGGATAGAGCGGGGCAGAGAAACGCGTCCCTATCGATATTCAGGTCGGCTGGCCAAACCTTGTCGCAGGTGGCGGATCATCATACGCACCTTCGCCGGAACATGGCCCGCCTGGGGATACACCGCCCAGACCTCTGTGTTCGGGGGGCGGTGGTCGGGGAGGAGCGACACCAACCGCCCCTCCCGAATGGGTTCTCTCACATAGTAGTCGGGCAATTGGCAGAGCCCGAACCCACGCAAGGCGGCATCAAGAACGGCGTGACCGCTGTTGCATTGAAACCGACCCCGGGGCCGGAAGTGCCAGTCGGTCCCGCCACCCTCACCCCGATCATCAAAGGTCCAAAGCTCCGAGGTGCCAATCACGCAGTCGTGGTTGGCCAGATCGCCCAGGGTGAGGGGGGTGCCCCTGCGTTCGAGGTAGGCGGGGGCGGCGCAGAGGTGCAGGACCCGGGGAGCGATGCGGGTGGCGACTTGCCCGCTATCGGCCATGCGGCCCAAACGCACGGCCAGATCCACGCCGTCTCGGACCAGATCCAGCATGTGATTGCTCAAGGTCATCTCCACCCGCAGATCCGGGTGACGCTCCAGGAAGTCATTGACCAAGGGGACCACGAACAGGTCGCCATAGGCCGTTGGGCAGGTCATGCGCAGCAGCCCTCGGGGAACGTCGTCCCGCTCCCCCACGGCGCGGAGGGCTTCGTCCCGCTCTTCGGCCAACCCCCGGAACCGTTCGAGCAGCAAACGTCCGGCCTCTGTCAGCGCGACCCGACGGGTGGTTCGGTAGAACAGGCGCGCCTTCAGCCTGTCTTCCAGCCGGGCAACCTGACGGCTCACCCGGCTGGAGGACACCCGCAGATGCTCCGCCGCCGTCGAAAACCCTCCGGTTTCCGCCACGGCGACGAACTCGTCGATGCCATCCCAACCCGACACAAGCCTCTCCGTCAATTATCCCATATTTGCAATAATGCTCTGCGAGAACGTTGTTTTGTCAAGAGAGAGGAATTTGATAGCCTTCGGGAAACCTCGGGGAGCCCTTTCCCGAGGGATGATGGATTTCTTCTCCAAGGAGCATTTGCATGATCAAGTCCCGCGCCGCCGTCGCCTGGGAAGCCCAAAAGCCCCTGAGCATCGAAGAGGTGGAGGTCGCCGCTCCCAAGGCCGGGGAGGCTTTGGTGCGTATCGTTGCCACGGGCGTTTGCCACACGGACGCCTACACCCTTTCGGGCAAGGATTCCGAGGGCAAGTTCCCCTGCATCCTGGGGCACGAGGGCGCGGGTATCGTCGAGGAGGTCGGACCGGGTGTGACCAGTGTCGCCGTGGGCGACCATGTGATCCCCCTTTACACCCCGGAATGTGGCCAGTGTGAGTACTGCCTGTCGGGCAAGACGAACCTGTGTCAGGCGATCCGGGCCACCCAGGGTCAAGGCCTGATGCCCGATGGCACCAGCCGGTTCTCCCTGGGCGGGAAGGAGATCTTCCACTACATGGGCACCTCGACCTTCTCCGAATACACCGTGGTGCCGGAGATCGCCCTGGCCAAGATCAACAAGGATGCCCCGCTGGAAAAGGTCTGCCTGTTGGGCTGCGGTGTCACCACTGGCATGGGTGCGGTGCGGAATACAGCCAAGGTGGAGCCCGGCTCGACCGTGGCCGTCTTCGGCCTGGGCGGTATCGGTCTGTCAGCGATCATCGGCGCCGTCATGGCCAAGGCCGGACGGATCATCGGCGTGGACATCAACCCGGAGAAATTCGAGATCGCCCGCCAGCTCGGCTGCACCGACGTGGTGAACCCGAAGGATTATGACCGGCCCATCCAGGAGGTCCTGGTGGACATGACCAACGGTGGCGTGGATTACTCCTTCGAATGCATCGGCAATGTGAACATCATGCGCTCCGCCCTGGAATGCTGTCACAAGGGCTGGGGCGAGTCGGTGATCATCGGCGTTGCGGGCGCGGGCGAGGAAATCAGCACCCGTCCCTTCCAGTTGGTCACCGGTCGGGTCTGGCGGGGATCTGCCTTCGGGGGCGTGCGCGGTCGCTCGGAACTGCCCGATTACGTGGAGCGCTACCTGAAGGGTGAGTTCGAGCTCGACACCTTTATCACCCATACCATGGGCCTGGACAAAATCAATGAGGCCTTCGACCTGATGCACGACGGGAAAAGCATTCGCTCCGTCATCCTGTACTGAGTACTGATCCCTCTTGAAGGAGACGGCCCCATGTTGACCCAGGTTTCCCAAACCCTCGCCTTTGGCGGCACACAAACCCGCTATAAGCACCAGAGCGCGGTTCTGAACTGCGACATGGTCTTCGCGGTCTTCCTGCCGCCCCAGGCCACGCCGGAAACGCCGGTTCCGGTGCTCTATTGGCTGTCGGGGCTGACCTGTACGGACGAGAACTTCACCCAGAAGGCGGGCGCCCAGCGCATGGCCGCCGAACTGGGGATCGCCATCGTTGCCCCGGACACCAGTCCCCGGGGCGACGACGTCCCCGGGGACCCCGAGGGAGGGTGGGACTTCGGCCATGGGGCCGGATTCTATGTCAATGCCACGCAGGCGCCCTACGACCGCCATTACCAGATGCATGATTATGTGGTCCGGGAACTGCCCGCCCTGGTGGAGGCCAGCTTCCCGGTCACCGACCAGCGGAGCATCGCGGGTCATTCCATGGGCGGGCATGGCGCCTTGGTCTGCGCCCTGCGCAACCCGGGACGCTACCTGTCCATCTCAGCCTTCGCGCCCATTGCCAATCCCATGGACTGCCCCTGGGGGCATAAGGCCCTGGGCAACTATCTGGGGGATGACCGGGAGGCCTGGGCCGAATGGGACAGCTGCGCCCTGCTGGCCAAGGCCGAGGAGAAGCTTCCCTTGCTGGTGGACCAGGGGCAAGCCGATGGCTTCCTGGTGGAGCAACTCAAGCCCTGGGCCCTGGATCAGGCCGCGCGGGAGGCAGGATATCCCCTGACTCTGCGCCTGCAAGCCGGATACGACCACAGCTACCATTTCATCGCCACCTTCATTGAGGATCACCTCCGCTTCCATGCGGCGGCGTTGGGATAAGTTTTACGGGGGGATAAGTTTTACGGCTCCCGTTTCCTCTCCCTTCACCTTTCCATCCCTATAATTGCCCCTATGATTGGCTCCCCTCCCGAAGCGAGGGGGGGAGTCAGCCGGGAAGAAGGGATAAAGGTGGGTTATGGATGACTTCGAAACCTATTGCCGAGACTACTTGAACGGATGGGAAGAGCGATCCACCGTCCGCGCCATGACCCGCTATCGCCCCAGTCCGGAGGAGGCCCATGTTCTCCTGTTACCCGAGGGGTTTGTTCCCCTGGTCGATGAACCCGAAGTTCGGGCCATGGGACCGGAGGTCAAAGCCTATCTGGTGACCCAGGCCTGCTATCGGATCATGGACGGGATTGCCCTGATCGAAACGGACATGGTCTGTGAAGGCTGCCGTGATTTGGCTCATCGGAGCCAAATCGTCGATGTCTCCACCTTGGCCCGGCAAGTGGCCCTGACGATCCATACGGACGAGGGGTACCATTCCTTCGCCGCCCGGGAGTTCATGGACGGTTTGACGGAGATCACAGGCATTCGTCCGGACGGCCGTTTGGAGGAGTGTTATTCGCGTCAAGGGTTGGATTTGGCCCTGGAACGCCTGCCTTCCGAACTGCATGGTGCCTTTCGCATGGTCGCCCTCTCCTTGACCGAAAACCTCGTCACCGAAGAGGTCATCGGACTGGTCAAGGAAACGGAACTCACCAGCCCATTCCACTTGAACCTGCGGGAACATTTGGTGGACGAGGCCCGTCATCAGGCCTTTTTCCGCCGTCTGTTACGCCGGATTTGGGCCGATTTCGATCCGGAGGTTCGAGCGTCGTTGGCCCAAGTCCTGCCGCTTTTCCTGGACTACCTGCTCGAACAGCCCATGCGGGCGGATGCGCGGGCGCGATTGGACAGCGTCCGGCGCCTGGGCCTGGGGGGGGAAGATCTGGAGCGCCTGCGCGTGAAGGAGGAGGCGCGTCTGGTGGCCAAGACCGAAAACCCCACTTGGCTGAACGTGCGTCGGGCCATGGGCGATGCGGGCCTGTTAAGCGCGCCCGAGATCCAGACTGCCCTTTATGACGGGGGATGGCTCGCCGCGTAATCCATGACAGATGGACGGTGCCCTAAGGATTTCACTTGAAAGCCCGGGCAAAGTCCCAATTCTAAGGGGACTCATCTGTTACGGGGAAGGCAGTGACCATGCGGGTACTCACCATCGGCGGCGCCATGATCGATACGATCGCCATTATTGACAGCGATCGGATCGAACGCATGTCCATGTTCAACGCCGAAAGCTCCTACCTGCTGCTGGAGGAAGGCGGCAAGACCGAAGCCCAGGAGGTCTCCACCCATACGGGCGGTGGAGCCGTCAACTGTGCCATCTCCATGGCGCGCTTGGGGCTTGACGTGTCCACCCTGGTCAAACTGGGGCAGGACGAACGGGCCGAGACCGTCATGGCCCGTTTGATGGACGAGGGCGTCTCCACCCGCTGGATCTCCCGGGATGGTCGGGCGCCGACGGGGGCCTCGGTGCTGATTTCCTCCCACGACCGCAATGCGGCGATTTTCACCTTTCGGGGCGCCAATTCCTTCATGGAGCCCGTTGACCTGCGCGACGATGCCTTCGCCGTCGATGTGGTCTATATCGCCAGTTTGACCAACAAATCCGCCGAATGCTTCCCTCTGATCATCGAAAAGGCCAAGGCTCAGGGCGCCAAGGTCGCCGCCAACCCGGGGATCCGCCAACTCTCCGCCTATGGACCCGCCTTTCAAGAGTGTCTGAAGGGCATTGATATCCTCTCCATCAACCGCAAGGAAGCCGGCGCCCTGGTGCCCCATCTGGTCGCCCGGGTGGGCGAGGGCGGCCCCAGCCTTCCCATGGGGCAGGACGAGGATCCCCCCTTGATGGCCGCGCGCGGCCTGAATGGGGGGGGATTCGACATGAGCCTCTCCCGCTTCTGCCAGGCTGTGACCGCCATGGGGCCAAGCCATGTGGTCTTGACCGACGGGGGGCGGGGCGCCTTCGTGGCAACGGAAGAGGAAATCCTCCATTGCCCGGCCATGAAAGGGGATGTCGTGGGGACGGCAGGCGCGGGGGATGCCTTCGCCTCGACCTTCACCGCCTTCCTGGCCTTGGGCCATGACACCGAACTGGCCTTGCGGGCGGCCACCTACAACGCCGCCTCCGTGGTGGGCCATATCGACACCCAGACGGGCCTGCACCGGAAAGAGGATATCCTCAACGCCTTGGAAGGAACCAGCGCGGTCCCCCGGGCACGGCGATGGGCGCTTTGATCTAGGAGGAGCGCTGGCCGTTTGGGGGCGACTGCCCCCAAGCCCCCGTTCGGGAGGCATGCCTCCCGAACCCTCCTTTTTCTCCTTCCCAGTGTTGACGGGGATGGGAGATGACTTCAAAGTGTTTCATCGGTTTCACACCTGTGGGAGTGTCCCGCGATGGAAGAGCTTTGGACATTCCTTGGCAATGCCCAGAATCAGGCCACTCTGGAATGGGTGGGCGCTGCGGTGGTCGCCATGGGGGGCGCGGTCTGGACTGCCTTAAAGGTTCTTGGCAATCGGAACGAAGGGGGAGAGGAAGGAGAGCAGGGGACCGGGACTCCGGTCCCTTTGAGTATTGTCCTGGTCCTGGGAATCCTGGCATTGGGGCTGGTCGGTCTGGGATTGTTCTCGAAGGGCGACACAATAACGGTTACCGATCACGGGGTCGCCGCACGCCATATCAACGGTAGCACTGTGACCATCCAAGGGACCACGCCCGCCCAAGGGACCACCCAATGAGGAGCCGTTCGAACTCTCTCCGACGGCTCGCGGCATTCGGTCTGGTTTGGCTGGCGGCCGTGCCCCTTGGGGCGGAACCAGCCCGGGCCCTGGGGGACAGCGTCTCTGCAGAGGGCTGCGCCCTGGCGGTGGGAGGAGACATTTCCGAGAGTGATATCAAGGTCGTCTGCGGCATTCCTGCCGAACGTCTCAAAGAGCTCGTCGCACCATGGTTCCAGGATCTGAGGGATCTTTCCGACAGCCAGAAGGAGCTTTTGGGTCTTCTGCGCGAAAAACTCCGGATCAACGAGGCGCAAATCCGGTCAGCCCTGGAAGCAGCCGGCGAAACATCCGTGCCGCCGGAGCGGATCGCCGCCCGTCTGGTGGAAATCGCCCAACGCTACCGGGATCTTCAAGCGCAACTGGCCGCCTCCCCGGGTGACGCCCCCGAAACGGAAAAGCTGAAGGCAGCCGCCCGGGACGCGGTCGAAGCGGGAGACCTGGATCGGGCCGACCGCCTGCTCGAGGCCCTGGTCGACGTCGAGGACGCCCTGCTGGACAAGCGGGCTCTGGCTGCCGCTGCGGCGCGGTCCAAAAGGGCGGAGGTCGCCCTCCTGCGTCTGCGCTATCTGGACGCTGCGGATCTCTATGGGGCCGCTGCCGAGCGAGTCCCACCCGGCCATGACGCGGAGCGGAGAGACTACCTGTGGAAGCGGGCGGATGCGCTCTATCGCCAGGGCAGGGAATTTGGAGACAACGAGGCGCTCGCCCAATCCATCCAAGGGTGGCAAAAGCTTTTGCTGGAAACCGACAGAGCCTCGGCACCCGATTCCTGGGCCATGACCCAGAACAACCTCGGGAATGCGCTCTGGGCCCTCGGCGCGCGGGAAAAGGGGACGGCGCGCCTTGAGGAGGCGATTTTGGCCTACCGGTCCGCCCTTGAGGAACGGACACGGGACCGCGTGCCCTTGTACTGGGCGACGACTCATAACAACCTTGGGAATGCGCTCCGGGCCCTCGGCGCGTGGGAAAAGGGGACGGCGCGCCTTGACGAGGCGGTTTTGGCCTACCGATCCTCCCTTGAGGAATACACTCGGGACCGCGTGCCCCTGAACTGGGCGGCGACCCAGAACAACCTCGGGAATGCGCTCCAAACCCTCGGGGAGCGGGAAGAGGGGACGGCGCGCCTTGAGGAGGCGGTTTTGGCCTACCGGTCTGCCCTTGAGGAACGGACACGGGACCGCGTGCCCCTGGGTTGGGCGGCGACCCAGAACAACCTCGGGAATGCGCTCCAAACCCTCGGCGTGCGAGAAAACGGGATGGCGCGCCTTGAGGAGGCGGTTTTGGCCTACCGGTCCGCCCTTGAGGAATACACTCGGGACCGCGTGCCCCTGTACTGGGCGACGACCCAGAACAACCTCGGGAATGCGCTCCGGACCCTCGGTGAGCGGGAAAGCGGGACGGCGCGCCTTGAGGAGGCGGTTTTGGCCTACCGGTCTGCCCTTGAGGAACGAACCCGGGACAGCGTGCCCCGGGACTGGGCGCGGACTCAGAAAAACTTAGGGCTGGCTTTGATGGCCTTGGGAACGCGGACCCAGTCGATCGATCGTCTTCACAATGCGCGGGACGCCTTGGAAAAGGGGCGGGCGGTCTATCGCGAGGCCTATGGGGAGCGCTATGACGCGTATTTCACCAATAAATTGGCGGAGCTGGACAAAGTGATCGCCGGGCTCTCGGATTAGCAGTGACGGCGGGGGGGTGATTCCCTTCAAACCAATGGGATCAAAGGGTCCGTGACCCTTTGCGGGTCTGGGCGGAGCCCAGATCTCCAACCTGTCCGAACCATGGCTCCCGCTTTTGGAGCATCGAGCGGAAAACACCTTTTCCGTCGTCCCCGCGCAGGCGGGGATCCAGGGTTAATTTCGGAGGCGTCAGTGAAGTGCGCTCCTGTTGCGTCAACCGCATAGGTCCGTTGTCCCCACCCTGGATTCCCGCGTGCGCGGGAATGACGAGTAAAAACAAAACGTTACGTCCGCACAACAGTGTACTCGGGAAACGGGCATCCCTTAGCGCCTGTGCGGGAATGACGACTCAGCTATTGACATAATGAGAGTCATTCCGCTCAAATCACGGACCATCCAGAGCCCCCTTTCCCCTTATTCGTCCTTGTCATGTTGGGCCCGCCAGAGGGAGGGGCGTTCGAAACGTCCCTGCCACAGGCCCAACTTCTTGTCCCGGGCGTGCTCCACTTCGGCAGCGTAGGGGCCGCCGTCGCCAACGATGGGCAAGGCCCAGCCCAGGTCCACCATGGTCCGGTTCAACTCAAGGCCATTTGCATAGCAGACAGCAACCAGATCCCCGTTCATATCGGTCGCGTTGCCTTGGCAGGTGACGGTCTGCTTCTTGGTCAGCTCCAGGAGGACATAGGCCGCCCAGCGTCCACAGTCCCAGGGTTTCCCCTTCGGGTCCTGGCAGGTTTGTTTGATGGTCGGCGCGTCGATATTGACCAGAACCGTCGGAGTTCCTCCGGAACACAGGCCATAGGACCGATGTCCATTGATGGTGAGATGGCCGCCATCGGTTACACAAGCGGGGCCGGACACATCGGCCTTGGCGAGAGGTGCCCCCAACAGAACGGCCCCCATCATGGACAAAGCGAAACAAAGGGTGCGGTCTACGCTGCGGTGATGGAAAGGATTGGCGCTCATTGTCATCTTCTCCCTGTTTCGGCTTGATTGGGGAGAGTATATCATGTCCCTGCCGCCAAATCCCTTGGCGGGCGGGGATAAACGGGAGACTTCATGAACGCCGCGCACTCATCGGACCCCACAAAGGGCGGGCCGTCCATCCACATGACCTTCGCGGCCCGATTGCGCGCCTATTTCTTCGCGGGCGTCCTGGTTACGGCACCGATTGGCATTACCTTTTTCGTCGCCTGGACCTTTATCGAGGTGGTCGACGGCTGGGTGATGAGCCTGCTGCCTGCGGCTTACCGCCTGGATTTGCCCCTTCCCGGGGCGGGCCTCCTCTTGCTGGTGGTGATTCTGATCGCCATTGGTGCCTTTGCGGCGGGCGTTTTGGGCCGTCTGATGGTGCGCGCCGGGGAGAATCTGTTGCAGCGGGTTCCCGTGGTCCGGAATATCTATGGGGCACTCAAGCAGATCATCGAAACCATTCTCGCCCAACAGTCTTCGGCCTTCCGGCAGGTGGTGCTGGTCGAATATCCCCGGCGGAACATGTGGGCCATCGCCTTTATTACCGGCGTGACCGAAGGGGAGGTGCAGAACCTGACGGAAAGCGAGACGATCAACGTTTTCCTGCCAACAACACCCAATCCCACCAGCGGCTTTCTCCTGTTCGTTCCCAAGGAGGATTTGATCGTTATGGATATGACGGTGGAGGAGGGGATCAAGATGGTGATCTCTGGCGGCATTGTCACGCCCCCGGATCGGCGGGCCGAGGAGGTGCGCAAGATGCCCCTCGTGACCGGTGGCACGGATGTGCCCGAGGTCTCCAAGCGCCGTAAGGTGGCCCCCAAGGCGGAAAAAGGCAGCGCCCCTATCCGGATCGAAGAGTCCGAACCGCCGCATCCCGCTCGAACAGATAGAGAAGAAGCTTGAGGGCCTCGCCTCGGGGGGAGGACAGCTCCGGATCCCGGGCAACGATGACTTCGGCGTCCTTGCGGGCCATTTCGATCAGGTCCTGAACGGCCAAGGGGTCCGGGCACAGGCGGAAATTGGGCATACCGCTCTGGCGGGTGCCCAAAACCTCGCCTGCTCCCCGGAGCCGAAGGTCTTCCTCGGCAATCTCGAATCCATCATCGGTTCGGCGCATGGTTTCCAGTCGGGACCGCGCCGTCTCCCCCAGCGGGCTGGCGTAAAGCAGCAGGCAGGAGGACTTTCCGCCGCCGCGACCAATTCGCCCGCGCAACTGATGGAGCTGGGCGAGACCGAACCGTTCCGCATGCTCGATGACCATGACCCGGGCGGTGGGAACGTTGACGCCCACCTCGATCACGGTCGTCGCCACCAGAACATCCAGGTCGTCACCGGAAAAGGCAGCCATAACAGCGTCTTTTTCGGCCCCTTTCATACGACCGTGAACCAGTCCCACCCGGGGACCGAGCAGCTCTGTCAGCAGCAGATGCCGCTCCTCAGCTGCGGCCATATCGCCGGTTTCGGATTCCTCCACCAAGGGGCAGACCCAATAAACCTTGGAGCCTGAGGAAATGGCCCGCCGGAGTCCGGCAATCACATCCTCCAATCGCTCAATGGGCAGGGCGCGGGTATCGGCGGGCTCCCGCCCCGGTGGTTTCTCGTCCAGGCGGGAGACATCCATGTCCCCATAATGGGTCAATGTGAGGGTCCGGGGGATGGGCGTCGCGGTCATGACAAGCACGTCCACCGCACGGCCTTTGGCAGACAGGGCAAGACGCTGGTGCACGCCGAATCGGTGCTGTTCATCGACCACCGCAACGGCCAGGTCATGAAAGATCACGTCCTCTTGGAAGAGGGCATGGGTCCCCACCAGAAGATCGATCTCCCCCGCCGCGAGTGCCGCCAGAATGGCCGCCCGGGGCTTGCCCTTATCCCGACCCGTCAGCAGCCCCAGACGCACCCCCGCCGCCGTGCAGAGGGGCGTGAGGGTCTCCAGGTGTTGGCGGGCGAGGATTTCCGTCGGCGCCATGATGGCGGCCTGGGCGCCGATCTCCACGGCATTGAGGACGGCAAGCAGGGCAACCACCGTCTTGCCCGACCCCACATCCCCCTGGAGCAGGCGGAGCATCCGCGCGTCCGCTGCCATATCGCCGTCGATTTCGGCGATGGATCGCTTTTGGGCGCCGGTGAGCTCGAAGGGCAGGGCATCGAGCACTTGTCGGCGGAGCCTCCCCGTTCCCTTGATGGCCCGCCCCTTGATTGAGCGGGCCGCTCGACGCACCAGCAGAAGGGCCAGTTGGCTGGACAGCAATTCGTCATAGGCCAGCCGACGGCGGTTGGGGTTTTCCGGAGCCAGATCCTCCGCTTCAAGGGGCGCGTGGACCGCAGAAAGGGCTGCGTTGAAGGGGGGCCAGCCCTCCCGTGCGACCAGGGGGCCGTCCTGCCATTCGGGGAGCGCAGGGACGGCGGCCAGGGCCTGTTCCACCAACCTCACCAACATTTTCCCGGAAACCCCTTGGGCCATGGGGTAGACGGGCTCCACGCGGCGGACGGTCTCTTCCTCCGCCAGGGGGACCATATGTGTCGGGTGGACGATCTGGGGCGTGCCGCCGTAGCGCTCCATCTTGCCCGAGACCACGCGGATCTCGCCGATGGGCAGCATATCCTGGATATATTTGCTCCGGGCCCGGAAGAAAACCAGGGTAACGAACCCGGTCTCATCCCGGCAGATGACCCGATAGGGCGCCGGGGAGCGGGGCGCGGGCTCCTGGTGCGCCTCCACCGTGACCGTCAGCGTCACCAGGGCGCCGTCCGGGGCCTCGTCGATGGGCGGGGAGAACCGCCGGTCCACCCGGTTGGAGGGAAGGTGCCACAGCAGATCCGCCACCTTGTCCCCGCCAATCAGCTTTTCCACGAGGGGCGCCACGGCCTTGCCCACCCCTTTCAGGGCGGAGAGGGGACGAAAGAGAGCGTTTAGGGAGTCCGGGCGCATGATTTGGTTGCCTTGACGGCTGACAGAAGGGGGACGGAGGCTTTATATATCAGCAGGGCGATCCTACCAAAAGTCCTCGCCCTAAAGTCACTGTGTACTTCTTTCGTTCTTTTTTCTATCCTTCTCGCCTTGCCAAAGGCCCCAGCATCGGTTCCCGTCCCATGGATCTCGCTTCCCTCGACCCTCGCCGCAAGCGCACCCTCTACCGGGCCCAGCACCGGGGGATGAAGGAGGCCGATATCTTCATCGGTGCCTTCGCCGAAGCCAAGATCGCCACCATGGAAGAGGACCAACTCGTCCGCTTCGAGGCCCTTTTGGAAGAGTTAGACGCGGATATCATGGACTGGATCATGGGGCGACAGCCGACTCCGGCTCCCTACCAGACCGATGTCATGGACCTGTTGAAAAACTTCAAACTGCACCCTTGATCCCTTGAAAACGCTCCTGAAATCCCTGCGCGAGGGCAAACGCGTTCAGGCCGCTGGCCTGCCCGACGGTCTCGATGCCCTGGCCCTTGGCGGGCTCGCCATCGAAGGCGGTCCAACGGTCTTGCATGTGGCCCGGGACGACGTTCGACTCGCTCGCCTGGCTGAGGCCGTGGGCTTCTTCCATCCCCAGGTGGAGATCCTCGAATTTCCCTCCTGGGACTGCGTGCCCTATGACCGGGTCTCTCCCAACGTGGAGGTTGTCGCCAAGCGTCTCGATACCCTGTCGCGACTCGCCGAACCAACACCGAAGGGAATCCGCCCCGGTCGGCTGGTGCTGACCACAGCGTCGGCGATCCTGCAACGGGTCCCCCCCCGGGAGGTCTTGGCGGCGGGCGTCTTCACGGCGAAGGTGGGGGAACCGCTCGACCTGGACGCCCTGATGGAGCACCTGGCCCACCATGGCTATGGCCGGGCCGAACAGGTCATGGAGCCCGGGGAATATGCGGTGCGCGGCGGCATCGTCGATATTTTCCCACCCGGAGCCGCAGAACCGGTCCGTCTGGACCTGTTCGGAGACGAGTTGGACTCCCTGCGTGGATTCGATGCGATCACCCAACGGACAACGGGAACCCTCAAGGAATTGATCCTCCGCCCCATGAGCGAGGCGGTCCTGGACAAGGAGTCCATCAGCCGCTTCCGCTCGGGCTATCGCGAGCTGTTCGGGACGCCCTCCCGCGATGACGCCCTCTACGAGGCCATTTCGGCGGGCCAGAGTTTCCTGGGGATGGAGCATTGGCTTCCCCTGTTCCATGACGGCATGGATACCCTGTTTGCCTATGTGCCCGAAGGGCCGGTGACTCTGGACCATGGGATTGAAGCCTCCATCAGCGGTCGGGTCGAGCAGATCTGGGAGTATTTCGAGGCCCGGCGTCAGGTGGACGAATCCGCCGAAGCCCAGAAGCGGGGCGGAGAAGGGGGCATGGTCTACCACCCCCTTCCGCCGGACCGCCTGTTCCTGGAAGAAGCGGAATTCGCCCGCCATTGCGCCGCCCGGCCCGGTGGTGCCTTCAGCGCCTATGCCGCCGTGGATGTGGACAGCACCGCGGGAAGCGCCCTCGATTTTGAGGGAAAGCCTGGGCATGACTTCGCCGATGCGCGAGCGCGGGCGGGCGACAACGTTTATGATGCCGTACGTCAGCAGGTAGAGGCACTCCGCGCTGAAAACAGGACGGTTGTCCTGACCACGGCCACCCTGGGCAGCCGGGAGCGGATGACCGGCGTCTTGCGGGAACATGGGGTGACGCCGATTGTCACCGCCGAATCCTGGTCCGAAGCCCTAAAAAAAGGGCAAAAGGCGGCGGTTGTGGTCGCTCTGCCCCTGGAACGGGGGTTCGAAAGCCCCAATTTGGCGGTCATCACCGAATCCGATATCCTCGGAGACCGTCTGTCCCGTCCGGTCCGCAAGAAAAAGCTGGGCGCAAAGTTCATTCCCGATGTTTCGGCCCTCTCCGAGGGGGATCTTGTTGTTCATGTGGAACACGGCATTGGCCAGTATGACGGCCTGGAAACGGTCACTGCGGGCGGGGCCCCCCACGACTGTCTCCGGGTGCTCTATGCCGACAACAACAAGCTCTTCGTTCCCGTTGAGAATATTGAGGTTCTCAGCCGTTACGGCTCCGAACAGGCGGGGGTGCAGCTCGATAAACTGGGTGGGGTGGCCTGGCAGGCCCGGAAAGCCAAGCTCAAGCAGCGCATCCGGGACATGGCCGAGCAACTCATCAAGGTTGCCGCAGCCCGCCATCTGAAAGCCGGAGAGGTGGTCACGGCGCCAGAAGGACTCTACGACGAGTTCGCCGCCCGCTTCCCCTATGCCGAGACCGACGACCAACTCCGCGCCATCATCGAGACTTTGGACGATCTGGCCTCTGGCCGCCCGATGGACCGGTTGATCTGCGGAGACGTTGGCTTTGGCAAGACCGAGGTCGCTTTACGTGCCGCCTTTGCCGTGGCCATGAGCGGCAAGCAGGTGGCGGTGGTCGTGCCGACAACCCTGCTTGCCCGACAGCATTACCGGAACCTCAAGGAGCGGTTCGAGGGTCTGCCCGTGCGCATCGGTCAGCTCTCCCGTCTGGTCACCCCCAAGGACGCCAAGGCGGTGAAGGAGGAGATGGCCCAGGGCACCATGGATATCGTCGTTGGCACCCATGCTCTGGTTGCGAAAAGCATCAAGTTCAGGGACTTGGGCCTGCTCATTATCGACGAGGAACAGCATTTTGGAGTGGCCCACAAGGAACGCTTGAAGCAGCTCCGCGCCGATGTGCATGTGCTGACCCTGACGGCGACTCCCATCCCCCGGACCCTGCAACTGGCCCTGACCGGCGTGCGGGAGATGTCGATCATCGCCACGCCGCCCGTCGATCGCTTGGCGGTGCGGACCTTCGTCCTGCCCTTCGATCCGGTGGTGGTGCGCGAGGCGATCCTGCGGGAACGCTATCGGAATGGTCAGTGTTTCTACGTCTGTCCGCGCCTGACGGACATTGACCGGGTGGTGGAACGACTGACGACCCTGGTTCCGGACCTGCGGGTGGTGGTGGCCCATGGCCAGATGGCCCCCTCGCGGCTGGAGGAGGTGATGACCGCCTTCGCCGACGGCCAGTATGACGTTTTGGTGGCGACGAACATCATCGAAAGCGGCCTCGACATGCCGCGCGTCAACACCATGATCATCCACCGGGCGGATATGTTCGGCTTGGGGCAGCTCTACCAGTTGCGGGGCCGTGTGGGCCGGGGCCGGGCGCGGGGCTATGCCTATCTGACTCTGCCGCCGGGACGAACCCTGTCGAAGGCCGCCGAAAAGCGCCTGGATGTCATGCAGACCCTGGACACACTGGGAGCGGGCTTCACCCTGGCCAGCCATGACCTGGACATCCGAGGCGCGGGCAACCTGCTGGGCGACGAGCAAAGCGGCCACATCAAGGAAGTGGGGATCGAGCTGTACCAGCAATTGCTGGAGGAGGCCGTTGCCGCCGCCAAGGAAGGCCAGGGCCTGGAGGAGGGCGAAGGTGAATGGTCGCCGCAGATCCAGATGGGCACGCCGATCCTGATCCCGGAGACCTATGTGAAGGACCTGGGTCTGCGTTTGGGCCTCTACCGCCGCATCGCCTCCGTCGAAAACGAAGCGGAGATCGAGGATATGGCGGCGGAGATGATCGACCGCTTTGGCAAACTGCCGTTGGAGGTCGAGAATCTGCTGAAGGTGGTGACCATCAAGGTCCTCTGCCGTCGGGCCAATGCGGAGAAAGTGGACGCCGGCCCCAAGGGGGCGGTGGTGACCTTCCGCGACAATCAGTTCCCAAATCCCGGTGGGTTGGTCCAGTTCATCAGCCGCAACGTGGCCACGGTGAAACTGCGCCCGGACCATAAACTGGTCTATCGCCGGGATTGGGAAGTGCCCAAGGACCGGATCGCGGGCTTGGACAAGCTGATGCGCCAACTGGCCACCTTGGCCGACGAGGGGAGGGCGGCTTCCGCTTGATGGAAACGCGGCGGTCGCCCCCTGCGGTCCAGGGCCTTGCTTGGGGGCTGTGACTTAAACCGGAGAGGGGCCTGGAGACACGGTAGACGACAGGGGGGCCAGTCACGGGGCTTTGCCCCGTCCCCCACTGGGGCCGAAAGGCCCCAGACCCCAAGCTGTTATTTGTAAAAGAAAAAGACCATTTGGGAGCATATGCCCCAAATGGTCTTTGGCAATCGCCCCAAAAAGACGAGACACTGTCGTGTACTGTAGCCTGGAGGACGAATAGACCTCTTATTCCTTGTTTTTTCTGGAGAAGAATTTCTTGAGGAAGACAATCGGTCCGAGAAGCAAGATCCACGCTTTCTTCAGAAAGGCGAGAATGATCGCCATGACCCCCAGGCCAGCCGCCTTGCCATATTTCACGCCCACCAATGTCGCTAAAACGCCCAAGGCGCCCCCGGCTGCGACCTTGTCACCCGCGGTGAAGGAGGCATAGGTCTCGATTTTTTTTGGTGCATACAACCGGGTAACATCGGTGACTAAATGAGCTAGGGAAGAGCCACTTGCTGTGCTATCTTCTGGAATAATACGAAATGCAACATACCCCTTTCTGTCGAACAAAGATGCTTTTATGTTAACCACCTCATTGCCGTCCCAATTCAGCAATATGGCGTAATATAAGATAGAATTCTCTTTATCAAGGGTAGGATAGGTTACCCATTTAACGGCTTCAATTTTTTGATTTAATCGTTTGCTTTGATCTTTGACGGCGTCCTCCATGCTACTCCATATTTCATCGATACTGTCTTTCAAATGTGGTGAATCCCAATCCTCTAATTCGACATGGCCTTCGGAATTCGGTTTATCGATGATCACGGAATTGACACCTGGCACCGGTGACAAAATAACATTTTCTATGTAGTCGCACTCCGACCGGTTCCAGGCCATTTCCTCGACCAGAACAGTACACGAGTCCGCATGGTCGAAATATCCAGCATATTGATCCGTCGCAAAAAATGTTCCCCTAGACAACGAAAGTGGTTCGATAAAATTTCGCGTTTCATACGTTGGCTTCTCCTCCACCGCCAAAGCCGGGTCCACGTTAAAGAAGCAAAATGATACGATAAGAAAGGCTATATTGTCGCGAATGTGTCTGTTTTTCATAAAATACATCATTTTCTCCGTTGCAATTGAGGCACTTTGGATAGCCCTGAATAAAACAGGGGTGTCCTTTAATCAGGTTCTTTAGATAATGCAATTAGGGGATTCCCTCGATAGATCTGCCGAAAGGGGAGTGTGGAGAACAAGGTGGGGACCCATGGCGGAGCCATGATAGAATAACGCACCCACGTGGCTGAACGGAGCCCCCCTCATGACCACCCTCATCGTGATCCTCGCGCTGATCGTTGCCCTCGTTCTCTATGCCATTACCCTCTACAACAGCTTGGTGAAGGCCCGGCAGATGGTGGAGGAGGGATGGTCTGGCATCGACGTTCAACTCAAACGTCGTGCCGACCTGATCCCCAACCTCGTGGAAACGGTCAAAGGCTACGCCAGCCACGAGAAATCCACCTTCGAGGAGGTGGTTAACCTGCGCAATAAGGCCCAGTCCGTTGCTAGCGGCGATGTGGAGGGCCGGGCCAAGGCGGAAGGGGAGCTGACCCAGGCCCTGGGCCGACTCTTCGCCCTGACCGAGGCCTATCCGGACCTGAAGGCCAACCAGAATTTCGCCGACCTCCAGGACTCCCTGGAAACCATCGAGGGCGAAATTCAGATGGCCCGCCGCTACTACAACGGTGGCGTCCGGCAGTACAACATCAAGGTGGAAACCGTGCCATCCAACCTGATTGCCAGTCGGTACGGCTTTGAAAAGGCCGCCTATTTCGAAATCACCGACGCCGCGGAACGAACCGCACCCAAGATCGCCTTTTAAAAAGAGAAGAGACCGGACCCCATGGCTGCTCTCAAACACCGCGCGGCATCCCTGCTGATCCTCGCCCTGCTGGCACTGATCCCCTGCCCCAGCTTCGCCAAGGAGGTGATCCGGAGTTTTGAGTCGGCCATCATCATCCACCAGGACGGCCGCCTGACCGTGCGGGAACGGATCTCCGCCCGGTCGGAAGGGGTGGAGATCAATCATGGCCTTTTCCGGGATTTCCCCCTGACCTTCAGGAAAGACGATGGAAGCCTTGGCCGCGTTGACTTTTCCCTGACCGACGCCGCCATAGACGGCCAGCCCGCAGCCTGGCATTCAGAGACCATCTCAGGGGGCATTCGCATCTATCTGGGCGACGCCCAAACGGTGCTCACCCCCGGTCGCCATGACTTCGAGCTGACCTATCAGGTCAACCGGGAAATCCGGTATTTTCAAGACCATGACGAACTGTATTGGAACGTCACCGGAAACGGCTGGGCCTTCCCCATTGACCATGTCTCGGCCAGGGTGACTCCTCCGGGTGGGATCCAGCCCACCGGTGTATCCGCCTACACGGGTCCGCTGGGGGCAAAGGGACAGGACTACACGGTGACCCGCCAGAGCGGAACAGTCCTCATCGAGACCACCCGGCCCCTGGGCCTTCACGAGGGCCTGACCATCGCCCTGTCCTTCCCCAAAGGAGCCATCGCCGAGCCCGACGCGACGGAAAAGACCCTCTGGGCCCTACGGGATAGGGCCGCCCTAGTGATCGGTTTCGGCGGGTTGGCTCTGGTCCTGGCCTATTACCTGTGGGCCTGGGTGCGGGTGGGTCGGGATCCGCCTCCCGGTCTCATGGTCCCCCGTTGGACCCCACCGGACGACCTCTCTCCGGCCCTGGTCAACTATGTGGAGAACAAGGGCTTCCGGGGCCAAGCATGGGCGGCCCTGTCGGCCTCGTTGATCGACCTGGGGGTGAAGGGCTATGTCACCCTCGACAACCGGAATCCCAAGCGGATGGTTCTCACCCGGACAGACAAGACAACTGGCCTCGCCGACCTGCCGACGGGGCAGCGGGCCATCTTGGAGCAGTTGGGACGGGCGGGAGAGACCTTCACCCTGGAGAAAGCCAATGGCACCGGAGTTGTCGCCCTCCACGCGCGCTTCACCAAAGCCATAGAGGGGGAGCACAGGGGCCGCTACTACAAAGCCAACAGCGGTTTCGTCGCTCTGGGCATCATTCTGTCCGTGGTGGTGCTGGTCAGCCTTGCCCTCTTCGGAAACCTGAGCCCGGACATCATCCCCTTTGTCATACCGGTCGGCGTTGTGACCATTATTGCGGTGATCCTGACCCATCACCTGCGAAACCTGTTCATCACACGAGAAACCCTCGCCAAACGGATTATCACCCTGGCGGGCTTTGGCGGCTTGCTGTTCTTCCTGGTCCAGGGCCTGCTGATGGGTGCCATGCACGGCCTGATGGAAGATCTCAGCCTTACGGACATGATGGCCATCATCGCGTTAGCCGCCATCATCCTGGTCAACGGCCTCTTCCTGGTCCTCATGGGGGCCCCCACCCCCCTGGGCGTCAAAAAAACCGCCGAAGTCGAGGGCTTACGCACCTATCTTGAGCTGGCCGAGAAAGACCGCATGAACATGGCCGACCTGCCCGAACTGACCCCCCGGCATTTCGAAACCCTGCTGCCCTATGCCGTGGCCCTGGGCGTGGAAAAGCCCTGGTCCAAGGCCTTCCGCGACCACATGGCCTCCGCCCGGGTGGAGCAGGACTACCACCCCCTTTGGGTCCTGGGCGGAACATCCCATGGGTTTGATGCCGGAGACCTCTCCTCCTCCATGAGCCAAAGCTTCACGTCCAGCCTGCCGGACCCGCCCAGAGGAAGCTCCTCCGGTATGGGCGGGGGGGGATCCTCCGGAGGTGGCGGCGGCGGAGGCGGTGGGGGCGGCTGGTAAAGGGCGTTGTTACTCCTATGGCCTGACGGCCAGCGTGGGCTTCCGCCCACACCCGACCGGGGACACAGAGTGTCCCCGGACCCCTTTTAGCAGAGTGCGGAAGGACTCTTTTGTCGTCATCCCCGCGCACGCGCTAAGGGCGGACGTAACGTTTTGTTTTTACTCGTCATTCCCGCGTACGCGGGAATCCAGGGTGGGAAGAACCAGCGGCGGCGATTGACGTATCCTGACGCGCTAAGCGCCAATACCAGAGAAATCAACCCTGGATGCCCGTTTTCACGGGCATGACGAAATAAAAATGGTCAGCCCTAAATAAAAGATATGTGCATCCCTTGGCACGAGAACGGGGATCCAGTGTGTCAGTCGGTGCCGTTTTGAAGGCGTTGAAGCACTTCGTTGATCGGTCCCCAAAAAGCCTCGTCGATTGGCAGAGACAGCTTTTCCGCCAGTTCGAAATAGAGTTGGGCAAGAGTTTCCATGAGAGAGGCATGGGCCTGTGGAAGATGATGGAAAAAGGGGGCGAGCAGACGCGCGCCCTCTTCGAACTGGCCTGCCGCATCCCGGTCTTTCCCCATCCCCATGTAGACCATGCCGAAAACGCCCAAGGACATGGCCAAGTCCGGCGTGAAGGCATCGGGGCGCGCAGCGGCCAGGGTCCGTCTGATCTCCACGGCCTCCCTGGCGATCCCCAATGCCTCTTCCCGACGACCAAGAGCCGAAAGAAAATTCGCCAGATTGCTCAGAGACCCGGCCAAGTTCGGCGTGAAGGCATCGGGGAGCGCAGCGGCCAGGGTCCGCCAGATCTCCACAGCCTCCCTAGCGATCTCCAATGCCTCTTCCCGACGACCAAGAGCCGAAAGAAAATTCGCCAGATTGTTCAGGGACTTGGCCAAGTCCGGCGTGAAGGCATCGGGACGCGTAGCGGCTAGGGTCCGCCTAATCTCCACAGCCTCCCTCGCGACCTGCAATGCCTCTTCCCGACGACCAAGATCCGACAGCCTATTCGCCAGATTGTTCAGAGACATGGCCAAGTTCGGCATGAAGGCATCCGGGCGCGCAGCGGCCAGGGTCCGATAGAGAGCCACGGCCTCCCTCGCGACCTGCAATGCCTCTTCCCGACGACCAAGATCCGACAGCCTATTCGCCAGATTGTTCAGGGATCCCGCTAAGTACGGCGTGAAGGCATCGGGGCGCGCAGCGGCCAGGGTCCGATAGAGATCCACGGCCTTCCTGGCTGCCTCCACTGCCTCTTCCTGACGACCAAGATCCGACAGACTATTTGCCAGAGTGTTCAGGGATCCCGCTAAGTACGGCGTGAAGGCATCGGGGCGCGCAGCGGCCAGGGTCCGATAGAGATCCACGGCCTCCCTTGCGACCACCACTGCCTCTTCCCGACGACCAAGAGCCGAGAGAAAATTCGCCAGATTGTTGAGCAAGCCGGCCCTATCATCGTCTAGAATATCGGGCTGCCCCAGCAAGGCGGAACAGACAGCCACCTGAAAGGGAGCCAGCCAAATGGCTTCCGAGGAAACAATCGAAGCAAAGCGCTCTGCCCGTTCTGGGTTTCGCTCCACCATATGGCCGAAGGCCTCGGACAGGCTATCGAGGGCGCCCCTGTCGCCCAGGCTCGACAGGTCATAAAGGAGGCGGTTCAGGCGGCCCGTTAGCCCGTCTTCGGCCCTGTCCAGGACCGTAAAGAGCCAATCGGGCAGGTCCTCCCGAGTCACGGGGTGTTCTCCTTCGGGAAGGAGAGCTCGGCGCAGGAAGGCCACCGCTGGCAGGTCGGGGCGGAGGGCGGGAAGGGACTGGCTCTCCTTGTTCCACCAAGGGGTGTCGGACAGACGGTCGAAGACATCTCGTCCCGCCAGACTGTCGGCGGGATAGGCGTGCTGCCCCTCCAAGGCGCGGATTGTTTTCCCCCTCAGACCATCGCCCATCACCGCAAGGCCGATCAGGGTGGCCAATCCGTCTTTGCCGAAACCGGCTTTTTCAGATATGCGCCGGACCCGCCGCATTTCCCGGTCCGCCAGAGCCAACAGGAGGTCTCCTCGAGTCAGGGTATAGGCATGCGTTGGATCAATCACCGCATGTACTGCCGCAGCCATGGCGTAGAGGGGCAGGCCATGAACCTGGGGATCCTGTGCCAGCCAAGCCTCCATCCTGTCGCGGTTCAGGGCCGGTTCGACCGCTTGGCCCAGCCTATCGGCGAAGCGAGTCGCAGCTTCGGCGATCAAGTTCCAGACCTCGTCGACGGGCAGGGCGGACGGTTGGGCAATGGCTTGGCGACCGAAACGGGGTCCCAGCAGGTCCGACCACGCGTCCCAATCCCTATGGCGCCTCCGGGATACCAGCAGCAGACGGACGGGGTGGGACGTTGCTTCTGTCGCTGAGACCCAATCGAGAAGACGCTGGGAAAGGGCAGGGGCCTCTTCCGGATAATCCAGGATCAGAAAGAGAGGGCCATCCTTGGTCGTATAGACATGGGTCTCCTTAATGAAACCAGCCCGCCAACCCTCCGCCTGGAGGGTATAGGCAACTTCGGAGGCCAAGCGCGTCTTTCCCACGCCGCCCTCGCCCGAGAGGAGACGGACGGAAGGAACCTCCGGCTGACCGCCCTTGGCCCAGGCCAGAATCGCCTGTTTCTCGTCGGTCCGCCCAAACAGGGTTTCGGTGAGGCCCACCTGCCAATGGAGGGCTTGAATCAGATCCGCCTCCCGCCCCATTGGCCCATCGAAGAACGCCCGGGTCAGGTCCTTTTTGGGGAGAAGCGGGGTATCCGAAGCGGGAAGGACTCCCTGTTCTCCGTAATAGGTATTGGAGATGCTAATTGTTTGATGGATATCGCCAATGAAGGTCTTGGCCCAGTTCTGTATTCCTGGGGGATCGGATGGATCTTTCACTGTCAGTCCTCACCCGATCGCCACTAAGGAGATGTAGATGCTATATCCCGTGACAGCGATACCAACCACGCCAATGATCAAACTGACTATGGCTAAGATGTCGACTCCTCTATCCCGCCGGACCGGTTCGGGTGATGGCGTTGCGACGGTGACGTGATCCTGATTTACGGTCTGAGTGATGGATCCGAAAAACGTATTCCCCACATTCAGGCCACGGGCGCCTTGGGAACCGTTGTTCACAAACATGACAATGGCGAGGACCACCATCCCGATCCCAATCCCGGCACCCATGATGATCCATCCCCCCTCCAGCATACTCACTCTCCATCCGGGAACATCAGCACACAGCGTATCTCAAGGGGATCTCCCCGTAAACGGCGGAACCCGGTCGTGTCTTCCGCTTACAGATACGACAAAAAACAACGTCCTGCCAAACAGCAGGGGGTCCGGGGGAGGCTTCGCCTCTCCCGGGCGGGTGTGGGCTGTGGCCCACCGGCTGAAAGCCGTTTTTCCCCTCTGAATCAAGCCTACGTCTGAATGGCTAGGGGGCTGAATCCGAAAAATCCAACTAATACAGATTGTATGGTTGGGCTAGAATGATTAAAACTATCCCCATCAAAGGTTGATGTATCCGAAAAGCTCATTGGAGGTTTGAAGCGACATGTTTTCGTCAAAGGTCAATCAGGCGGATGTGGCGGATGCGAATAGGCTTCGCGCTTTTTTATCCAATGGAGCCATCGGATTCTGGGACGCGCGGCTCTATTCCGAAGATCCTATGGAGGCCAGAAGCCAATGGCGATGGTCGGAGACATTCAGGGAACTTCTTGGTTTTGATGGGGGAGATACCGAAAGCATTCCCAATCAGTTCTCAACCCTTCGAAACCTGGTCCATCAAGACGACGCCAAAACATTCTCCTCAGGAGTCTCGGACTTTCTTTCGAACAGCAAAAGGCGGGAGGCTGGCAATACGCTGAACATTGTCTGTCGCTTGAAATGTAAGGATTCCATCTATCGGTATTTCCGCATCATCGGTGGAACGAGCCGGGATGCGAAGGGAGACTCGGTTTGGGCCAGTGGTGCTTTGATCGATGTGGATTCCCAGATGATCAATGAGGTCCGTTTCGAACTGCTCAAGCGATATTCTGGAGTCGGTCTTTGGGGCGGCACACTCTTCAACGGAGAGGCGACCCACGAACTCAGTGAATGGTGGTTTTCTGGGCAGGCGCGGCAAATGGCAGGCTATGCCCATGACGACCTGACGGGATACCCGGATGATATCCAGGTCTGGGCGAGTAAGGTCCATCCGGATGAAGTCGCGAAGACCTTTGAAGTATTTGGTGAGTTTCTATCCGATCGGACCGGCAAAAGCACCTACGACAGAGTCTTTCGCTTCAAGAAGAAGTCTGGCGAATATTTTTGGATCCGGGCGTTCGCCGGGGTGGACAGGGACCAGGATGGTCGCGCGCTGCGGGTCTGCGGAACCTTTATCGATGTGAGCCAGGAAGTGGCGGCAAAGGAGCAGCGCGCAAAGGAAGAAGCCGATAACAAGGCGACGCTCGCCTCCCTTGCCGATACCCTGTCTTTAGACCTTCAAAAGGATACGGATTCCCTGTCGGAAGCCACCCGTGTGGTCGGGACAGCAGCCGAACATTTGGCCTCCTCCGTCTCCGACATCTCCGAACAAATCGTCTCGGCAGCCGAGTCGTCAAGTGGGGCGGCGCAAGAGGCCAAAACGACGGAAGGCATTGCCTCCAATCTGAGGACGGCGGCCGATCGGATCAACGACGTCGTAACCCTGATCGAGAATATCGCCTCCCAAACCAATCTGCTGGCCCTGAATGCTACAATCGAGGCTGCGCGGGCAGGAGATGCCGGAAAGGGGTTTGCCGTCGTGGCCAACGAGGTGAAAACCCTTGCCCAGCAAACAGCCCGCGCCACGGGAGAGATTGCGACCCAGGTCGGTATGCTGCAGGACGCCAGCCAAGCCGTCTCCTCGGCCATTGTCCGCATTGGCAGCGTCACGAACGCCTTTCAAGAAAGCATGGAAACCATAGCAGAGGCGGTTCGGCAGCAGGGAGCGTCGACCGAGGAAATCTCCCGGCAGATCACCCAGACCGCCGTGGATACGGACGCCATCAAGGACAAGGTCCGGGCAGTGGCTGATAACATTCGCCAATCGGCGAAGTGACGGATGGCCCCACTTCGCGCTCATACTTGGTAGGGGATTTTTCCCTTACCGGGCGGGCATTTGAACCGGCCTATTCATGTTCAGCTTCAATACCGGTGGCGCATCATCGACGCCCTTGACGAGCCAATCATAGACCATGAAGTTCTTGTATCCCCGGGGTCTGGCGGCTTGGGGATTACCCGCATAGGGCATGGCGTCTGAGACGATCCGAAACTTGCCACGCATTTCCAAACCGGTTTCCGTAATGCGTGCCCGGTCCCCGCTTTTCAAGCTTGTCGAGCGGATCTCGACTGTGCCGTCTCCATTGGATTTCAGGGTGATGATGGGGTTGTTCGACCGGGGGAAAATGAACTGGTCCTTCGGATAGAGAAACCCCGTTCGCTCATAACGCACCTTGAAGCGACCATTTCCCTGGTAGGTCACCTCCTTGAAGGACTCATCCCGGGTCAGGTCGCGCGTCAAGACGGCGATCTTGTCTTCCAGCTCTTTCCCCTCGATCTCGTTGGCTCTCAGGGCCTCGACCAGGGGAACCCAGACCATATCACCGTCAAAGGTGATGGCATAATCGCCGTTGCGGGCCAAACGGACTTCGGCAACGAATTGGTCAGGTAGCCAGCAGGAGGCGACGACAAGCGCCATTAGCCCCGCAAGAAGCAATCGTGCAGCCAGGAAAAGATGGGAACCGGTCAGCTGACGCTCTCCCGTTCCAAGCGCTTGGCTTCCGCCCATAGCTCTTCCATTTCCTCCAGAGTTGACTGGTCCGGGGCGCGGCCGTCTTCGGCCAGACGGGCTTCCACATGGTGGAAGCGCCGTTCGAACTTCAGGTTCGCCCGTCGCAGGGCTGTTTCCGGGTCAACTTTCAGTTTGCGCGCCAATTGCGTCACAACAAAGAGTAAATCGCCCATTTCTTCAGCGATTTTCTCCTGATCATTGGCTTCCACCTCAACGCGGAGTTCGTCCAACTCCTCGTTCAATTTATCGATGACCTGCTCCACATTCGGCCAGTCGAAACCCACCCGGGCCACGCGTTTGCCGATCTTTTCGGAGCGGGTGAGGGCGGGCAGGGTGGGGGTGACGCCGTCCAACACGCTGGCGACTCGGCCCTCCGCCTCCGCCTTGCGCCGCCGCTCCTCTGCCTTCTGGGTTTCCCAAGCGGCCGTCTGGGCGTCGGTGTTCTCGACGGAGGTCTCGCCGAAGACATGGGGATGGCGGCGAATCAGCTTCTCCGCGATGGCCGTGGCCACGTCGTCGAAGGTGAAATGGCCTTCTTCCTCCGCCATGCGGGCATGGTAGACGGACTGGAAAAGCAGATCCCCCAATTCGTCCCGCAACTCGCCCATGGCGCCCCGTTCTATGGCGTCGGCAACTTCGTAGGCCTCCTCAATCGTATGGGGGGCGATGGTGGCGAAGGTCTGTTCGATGTCCCAGGGGCAGCCGCTTTCCCTGTTGCGCAATTGGGCCATGATGGCCACCAAACGGTCCATGGGGCGGGCCTTGGGATCGGGAGGAGAGACACCCATGGGTCAAGCGCCCAAGGATGCGGTTTGGCGGATGTCCTGGATGAAGCCGGGCAGGGCGAAGGCTCCGGCATGGACGCCCGGGGAGTAGTAGCGGCAGGTCAACCCCGAGTCGCGAAAGCGCTTCTCCAGGGTTGCCGGTTCAGGCACTTTGCGGGTGGGGTCGTTGGACGCCCATCCCAGGGTCATCATGCCTCCCACATAGGTGGGTACGGTGATGGCGTAGAAAGTGGTTTCACGGAAGTTGGCCGCCAGGGTCCTCTGGATATGGCTCAGCTCAGAGGGCTGAAGGAAGGGCACACCGGCTTGAACCACCAGAACGCCGCCGGGGGTCAGGATCTTCTCGCAATGGCCGTAAAATTCGGCGGTGAACAAGCCTTCAGCCGGGCCAAAGGGATCAGTGCTGTCGATGATGATCACATCGAAAGGCTTTTCCACAGCCTTCACGAATTCGATGCCATCGGCGATGACCAGATTGCAACGGGGATCGTCAAAGGCTCCGGCGCTGACGCTGGGCATATGCTCCTTGGCCATCTCCACCACGGCTCCGTCGATCTCCACCATGGTGCAGTGCTCGATGGAGGGGTGTCGGAGAACCTCTCGGAGGGTGCCACCGTCGCCACCGCCGATGATCAGCACCCGCCGTGCCAGGCCATGGCCCAGGATGGGCACATGGGCGATCATCTCATGGTAGATGAACTCGTCCCGTTCGGTCAGCTGGGTCACGCCATCGAGCATCATCACCCGACCGAAGGTGTCATTTTCGAAGATGACCAGATCCTGATGCTCCGTCTTCTCCCGGAACAACACCTTGTTGGCAGCAAAACCTTGACGCCAATGGGGGTGCAGGGTTTCAGAAAACCATTCGGTCATCAGCTTGTTCCTCCAGTGAAATATCTCATTCGTCCCCGGTAGAAAAGCCCAGCCGTGATCATCTTGCAACGACCGGAATTGAAAAATGTGAAATTCATCGAACTGCCCCCGAATTTCACTTGCATTGGGGGGCATGGAGCGTATGGTCGCCCCTCGAACGCGATTGCCCGTCGATCCCGAGGCGCCTGGAGGTCACATGACCAGGTATCACGGGGTTTCTTCGGGGGTCGCGATTTCTTTTGGCTAATCCATAGAGAGGCTTGTTCTCAAGAAACAAGACCCTTCGGGTTCAACGCTGGTTAGGGAGAACGAAAGATGCGTTACGCGTCCCCCCAATTGGCGGTGAATACTGAAGCAGAGGCCCATGAAGCCCGAGCAGAGGTAAGATCCGTTCCGCCCGTCACCCTGAAAGCCGTCGAAGGCGGCCATTTGAGTGACGATCGCCTCGACCATTTTATCCATGAGAATGGTCTTACATTCGCCGGCAGGCATTTGATCCTGGATCTGTGGAATGCCGAGGGGCTCGATGACATCGAGTTGATCGAAAGCGCCATGCGCGATGCGGTCGATGTCGCCGGAGCAACCCTGTTGCACATTCATTTGCACCATTTTTCCCCCAATGGCGGCGTCTCTGGCGTAGCCGTTCTGGCGGAATCCCACATCAGTATCCATACGTGGCCCGAATGTGGCTACGCCGCGCTCGACATCTTTATGTGCGGGGACGCGAAACCGCTTGCGGCCGTGCCCGTGTTCAAGAAGGCCTTCAGTGCCGGTCACGCAAACCTGACCGAACATAAACGTGGCGTGATCTGACGGAACTCCGGTGACCGGGGAGGGATGCCCCCTCCCCGGGTCGCCCTGGGTCCGTCTTGAGTACCCTTTCCAAGAAAATTGGCGCCTGTCCGCCATTTTATCGCCAGTGGATGGTTACAAGCCAGGGTCGGCCATCCAGCCTTGTGGAGCTGCACGAGATGCACAATCACGCCTTCCGCGCGGACGTTCCCGCCGCCATCGACCCCGCCTTCTCCCGTGAGGAGGCTAACCACGGCCTGACTCTCGTTGGCCCCGCACCCCAATGGGTGGCTCCGGGTCTGACCGGGAAAATGGCCGATTTTCTGGCCGAACAGCCGCAGACCCCCTGCCTGGTCGTGGACCTGGACGTGGTCGAGGTGAACTACCGGGGCTTGCGCGATGCCCTGCCGGCTGCCGAAGTGTTCTACGCCGTGAAAGCCAACCCGGCCCCCCCTTTCGTCGCCCGTCTTGCCGCCCTGGGCTCAAGCTTCGACACCGCCAGCTTGCAGGAAATCGACCTCTGCCTGGGTCTGGGTGTTGAGCCGCAGCGCATTTCCTTCGGCAATACCATTAAGAAGGCCCGGGATATTGCTGCGGCCTATGAGCGGGGCGTGCGCCTTTATGCCTTCGACGCCGAGGAGGAGCTCGAGAAGATCGCCGAGCATGCTCCGGGATCCCAGGTTTTCTGCCGCCTGTTCGTGGACAACGTAGGCGCCGAATGGCCCTTGTCCCGCAAGTTCGGTTGCTCCGTCGAGATGGCCCGCGATTTGCTGGTCAAGGCCGTCGGCCTGGGTCTGGAGGCCCATGGGGTGTCTTTCCATGTTGGCTCGCAGCAGAGGGACCTGGGACAGTGGGACGTGGCTTTGACCAAGGCCGCCGAGCTGTTCCGCGACCTGCGGGATCACCATGGCATCGAGTTGAGCATGGTCAACATGGGCGGCGGCCTGCCGACCCCCTACGGCCAGCCGCTTTATACTGTCCATGAATATGGCGCCCACATCCAGGCTGCCGTTGATCGCCTGTTCGACGGTCAACGCCCCCGAATGATCGTTGAGCCCGGTCGTTACATGGGCGGCAATGCCGGCATCCTGGAGACCGAGGTGGTTCTGGTGTCCCGCAAGGGCGATGCCGATGATCGCCGTTGGGTCTATATTGACGCGGGTCGTTTCAACGGCTTGGCCGAGACGGAAGGCGAGGCGATCCGCTACCCCATCGTTAGCGACAAAGACGGCGAGGCGACCGGCCCGGTCATTATCGCCGGTCCGACCTGCGACAGCGTGGATATCCTCTACGACAAGGCCAATTACGCCCTGCCGCTGAGCCTGAAAGCAGGAGACCGCCTTCGCCTGCTTTCTACCGGCGCCTATACCACCTCTTACGCGTCTGTCGGCTTCAACGGCTTCACGCCAATCCGGGCCCACTACCTGTAAGGTCGCAACCGTCCCTCAAGGGAGCTTCACATCCAAACGCCGTGCTTTCCCACTTTAAAAAAAGGGAAAGCGCGGCGTTTATTTATACGACGAGCCTCCCAAGCAAGGCCTTCTGGCGCGTAAAGCCCCCGCGTCTTCTGCCGCACAAAAGCCTGCGTGGCATTTGAACGCATGAAAAGCGGCGTGGCTTTCCCCCGCCTCTGCCGCTAGAGTGCTTCGAGATCGAATGGGCCACTTCTTGGCCCATTCGATCTCGAAGGCGCTCTAAAATCTATATACCTAACTTTCTTTCAATACCTGACGGATAGCCGTCACGGCGTCCAGGATCTGTTCCCGGCTCACATCCAAATGCGTGACCGCACGCATGAGCTTCGAATTTTCAGTTCCGAGCCGAACGCCGTGTCGGGCAAGACGCTCCGCCATCACGGAGGCGCTGGGCGCTCCGTCCCCTAACTCAACGAAAAGGATGTTGGTCTCGGGGACCCGGGGATAGACGGAGATCCCGGGACTCTGAGCGAGTTCTGTCGCCAAAAGCCGGGCATTTTCATGATCTTCTGCCAGTCTGTCGATGTGATGGTCCATGGCGTGGAGGGCCGCTGCCGCGAGCACCCCCGATTGCCGCATGGCCCCCCCCAACCGATGTTTCCACGTCCAGGCCTCCTCAATGAAGGCGCGGGATCCGCCGAGGGCTGCCCCGACGGGACAGCCAAGCCCCTTGGAAAAGTCGATCCAGGCGCTGTCCATGCTTGCGGTGTGGTCTCGCGCCGGTCTACCAGACGCGACGGCTGCGTTCGGTAGACGGGCGCCATCCATGTGGACAGCCAGACCCGCAGCGCGCGCGGCTTCCGCAACCGCTGTAATTTGGTCAACGGGCCAAACCGTGCCACCGCCGCGGTTGGCCGTTTGCTCCAGGCACAGCAGGCGACTGCGCGGGGAGCGGTGACGCGGGACGCGGATAAGGCTCTCCACCGCAGCCCCATCGAAGAGGCCATTCCGGCTGTCGATGACCCGGAACTGGGCACCGCCAAGGGCCGCCGCTCCAGCGCCCTCTGATCCGTACACATGGGCGTTGGCTGCAGCGATAATCTCATCACCGGGCCGACAATGGATCAAGAATGCGATCATGTTGCACATGGTGCCCGAGGGCAGAAACAGGGCATCCTCCATCCCCAGATAGTCGGCCACCCGTTCGCACAAGGCACGCGTCGTGGGATCCTCCCCCCGTTGTTCGTCTCCCGTAGCTGCCGCTGCCATGGCCGCGAACATCGCCTGGGTCGGGCGGGTCGCAGTGTCGGAAACGAGGTCAATGGCAATGGCGTGACTCACGGTCTGGTCCTTTCCAGGTGGAATTGAAGCCGTTCTAAAAAATGACGGATGTCGGTCTCATTGTTGTAAAAATGCGGAGAAATCCGCAGATGTCCATCCTTACTGGCCACACGGATGCCCTCGTTGGCCAATGTCGCTTCCATCCAATCGGCGGAGACGCTGGCCAAGTCCAGGCTGACGATGGCCGCCCGCTGGTCCCACGGTTCGGGCGTCCGCAGGGTCACGGGCAAAGAGCGAACCCCCTCGAACAGCATGTTTGTCAGGTGGCGAACGCAAGATTCGATGGCATCCAAGCCGATATCTTCGACCATGCGGGCGGACTGCCCTTGGATTGCCAGACCAAGAAAATTGGGGTTGCCGTATTCGAACCGCCGGGCACCGGGCGCCATGCCGGGATTGTCTACCCGACGATCCAGTGTATCAAAGCTGAACTTGGCCATGAACACAGGATGGATGCGGTCCAACACCTCGGGGGAGATGTACATCAAACCCGCTCCCGCCACGGACAATTGGGCCTTATGCCCACCGGCGGCAACCACATGGGCGCCCAGGCTATCAAGCCGTCGGTTGAGAATACCCACCGCCTGGATCCCATCCACCAGCAAGATGACATCGCGATCCCGGCAGGCCTGAGCCAACAGGTCCAGGTCCATGCGTTGACCAATGCCATAGGTAACCCAAGCCACGGAGAGGACGCGAGTCCGCCCATCCATGGCGGCGATCAGGTCGTCAACCTCCACCAAACCGCTTGGTCGCTCGGGAACGACGCGGATCTCCACCCCCTGCCGAGCGAGGGGCCGCCATGGGAACGTGTTGTTCTCGTGTTCGGCACCGGAGATCACCACGTTTTCCCCCGCCTTCCAGGAGATTCCATGGGCGACGATATTCACCCCCTCGGAGGTGTTTTTAACCAGGGCGAGGGTTTCCGGGGGCGCTCCAAAGGCCTGAGCGACGGCAGTTCTTGTCGTTTCGGCATTCTCCATGGAAAACGCATGCCCCCCGGCTGCGGGAGATCCGATGTCGGCAAACCAATCCGCAGCGGCAGTGGCGGCCTGCGTTGGCGGCAACGCCTTGCGGGCCATATCGAGGTAGGTTACGGACTCCGTGGCGGGAAAGGAAAGGCGCAGACGGTCCCAATCGGGCATGGGGCGGCCCCTTTGGCTGTACAAGGACGAAACGGGCAGGGAGTCAGGCGCCATGGTGGGCGATTTGACCAACGAAGGTGCGGGCTCTGGCGCTGGTTGGCGCCTCGAAAAACGCATCAGGGGGAGCGGCTTCGATAATTTCCCCCTGGTCCATGAACACCACCAGATCGGCGACGCGCCGCGCGAACCCCATTTCATGGGTCACCACGATCATGGATTGTCCCTCGGCGGCCAAGCTCTCCATCACGTCAAGAACCTCGTGAATCATTTCCGGATCAAGGGCGGAAGTGGGTTCGTCGAACAGCATGACCTCCGGTTCAAGCATCAATGCCCGCGCAATTGCCACCCGTTGGCGCTGGCCGCCAGACAATTGCCCCGGGTATTTCCAGGTCTCCGGAGTCAGGCGGACCCGCGCCAGAAGCGTCTCCGCCCGGGAGATCGCGGTGTCTTCCGGCTCTCCGCGAGCGTAGATTGCCCCGAGGGTCAGGTTATCCATGACGGTCAAATGGGGAAACAGATTGAAATGCTGGAAGACCATGCCCGTCGATTGGCGGATCCGCTCGACAGAGCGTCTTGTTCCATCCATGGCGATGCCTCGCACCGTCAATCTGCCTTCTTGAAACGATTCCAGACCGTTCACGCAGCGGATTAACGTCGACTTTCCTGATCCAGAGGGACCACAGAGCACCATCTTTTCCCCCGAAGCCAGTCCCAGCGAGATATTGCGCAGCACATGGTGGGATCCGTACCATTTGTCGAGGCCGCTCATCTCCACGATAGGCACCGGAGCGGACTCCATCGTTGTGGATGCCATCAGCTGTCTCCTCGGTCAAGGCGGGTCCTGTTGCTTCGTTCTATGGCCGCCCCATGGTAGGTCAGTCCCAGACAAAACAGGAAATAGAGAAGGAAAACAAACAGGTAGCCCTCTAAGCCGTAGCGGACCCAGGTGGGGTCCTGCAGGGCGGCCTTGGTTGCCCCCAACACATCGAACAGTCCAAGAATGCTGAAAAAGGTGGTGTTCTTGAACGCGCGAATGATGTCGTTGAACAGGGCAGGGACGGATATCGCCAGCGCCTGGGGGAGCACGACCTTGCCCATGCGCAGCCAATAGGGCATGCCCAAAGCCTTGGCTGCTTCCTCCTGACCGGAGGGGACGGCTTGAAGGCCACCGCGCACGACCTCTGCGGCGTAGGCGGCGAAAAACAAGATCATGCCGATTTCCGCACGGATCAATTTGTCCATGGTTAATTCGGGCGGCAGAAACAGCGGTAGGATGAGCGCGGCGAAAAACAGGACGACGAGCAACGGAACCCCGCGTACGCCATCGATCAGAACCACACAAAGGCGGCGGGCGATGGGGAGCTTGGAACGACGCCCCAGGGCAAGCAGAACCGCCAGGGGGAGGCCTCCAGCGACGGTTCCCCCAAAAATGAGGAGCGTCAGGGGAAGCCCGCCCCAGTTGTCTGTATCCACGAGGGGGAGCCCTGGAAGACCTCCCCGCATGAGAACAAGCGACAGGATGGCCACAACAGGCCAGCCCCACAGCCGCCACCGCAGGGGAACGGTGCGCCAAGCTGTGACCAGTCCCCAGAAAACCCATAGGCCCGTCACAAGTGCACCACGCCATTGTTCTTCATAGGGATAGGTTCCGAAGAGGATCACCCGGTGCTTCTCGGTGATCACGGCCCAGCAGGCGCCTAAGGCCGCGCGGCAGGCCTCACCCTCAGGTGCAACCCAAACAGCGTCCAAAATTGCCCAGCGAAATCCCTCCCACGCCAGGAAAAGCAAAGGAGGAACCAGAAGCAGGGTTGAGATCCCCAATGGGACAGAGGGAAAATACCGCGCCCGCAGATGGGCGATCCACCCTCTCTGCCCAAGAGGGGGAGGGCGGCGGGGGCTGGAGGAGGGCGTGGCGAAGGACAGGGGAGGGTGGCTCATGGGGTCAGCGCTCCCGAATCTGGACGAAGCGATTGGCCATATTGCTGACCGCTCCGATACAAAGGGACATGAACAGGTAGACCAAAGCCATCAGGGACAGCACCTCGATCGTCCGCCCACTGTAGGTCAACATGGTATTGGAGACACTGAACAGGTCAGGATAACCGACGGCAACGGCCAAAGAACTGTTCTTGAGCAGACTGACATATTGTGCGGACAAGGGCGGAATAATCACCCGCAGGGCCTGGGGAATGATCACCTTGCGGTACATATCCGCGCCATTCAGGCCGATCGCTTTGGCTGCTTCAATCTGCCCACCATCCACGCTGAGAAGGCCACCTCTGACGATCTCGGCAATGAAGGCAGCGATGTAGAAGGTCAACCCGAAATAGATCGCGAGGAACTCAGGCGAGAGGATAACGCCCCCCTGAAAATTAAATCCCTTCAGGAGCGGAACGGACCAAGCCGTTGGCGCACCGGCCAAAAACCAAACCAGGACGGCCGGTCCGACAAGGACCAAAACCCGTACGCTGGGCATCCAGGACCATCGCTCTCCCGTTCGGCGCCGGTGACGATCTGACAAAACCCCCAGACCGATCCGCAGCAAAAGCCCGAGAACCAGAGCCAGCAGCACCGACAGGGCCGCAGTCCCGTCTTCTGGGACGGGCAGGGCAACGCCCCTGTTGGAGGCGAAAATACCCAAGCCCGGGTTCCAGGCCTGCCGCGCATTGGGCATCAGGGTAAAGAAACTATACCAGAAAACAATCTGCACCAGCTGTGGGCTGTTGCGGAACACTAAGACGTAGATGCGCGACAGGCCGGAAATCAAGCCGTTGCGCGACAGGCGAGCCAAACCGAGCGCCCCGCCCAGAAGCGTTGCAGAGAGAATGCCGAGAATGGACAGCAGGGCCGTATTTCCCACCCCAACCAGCAGGGCCCGAAGATAGGTCTCTCCCTGTTCAAAAGAGAAAAAGCCATCGCCCAGGGGAAACGACGTGTCCGTGAACAAGAAATCGATCCCCGACGTCATCCCCCTGTCCTCAAGGGCACGCGAGGCATTGACGCCCATCCAGATCAAGGGGGCGAAGACAGCAACCAACAACAGGATTTGCCAGCCAAGGGCAATAACCTTTGGATCCCGCCAAACCGGGGGGACGACGGATCTGGTCCAACGGAGACGGTCGAGCAGCGCGATCATGAAACGGGCATCCTGTTTTCTTGTCCTGGAAAACAGGCCTTTTCTTCCCAAGCCCAGCAGTTAGCAAACAACGGGAAGGAGGGGAGGGAGGCCCAAGATAACCAGAACCATCCGGAGCCCCGTTCCAGGACTCCGGACCATGAACGATGTGGGGATAGAGGTGGAATTAAAGGGGAGGCGCGTAGATCAAGCCGCCGTCCGTATACTGGGCATTCAAGCCCCGCTCCAGTTTCAGCGGAGAGCCTTTGCCCACGTTCCGATCGAACACTTCACCATAGTTTCCGACCTGTTTAATGACCTGGTACCCCCAGTCGCCTGACAGGCCCAGACCGGTGGCGCCCGCCTCGTCGACCCCCAGAAGACGGCGCACGGCCGGGTCGGCGCTGTTCGCTTTCATCTCGTCAACATTTTCCGACGTCACACCGCTTTCTTCAGCTTGAAACAGGGCGTAGACGGTCCAATTGACGATGTCCCGCCATTGGGGATCATCCTGGCGCACGACCGGCCCCATTGGATCCTTGCCGAACAACTGGGGTAGAATAAGGTAGTCATCGGGGTTCGGGGCAACCGACGCTCGGGTTGAGCTGAGGCCGGAAGAGGATTGGATGGCCACATCACACCGTCCACCAAAGAAGGCCGTATTGATCTCTTTCTGGTCTTCGAGCACCACCAATTTGAGTGTGATGCCAAATTTCTTCTGGATGTCTCCAGCCACCCGTTCGGAGGTTGAGCTGGGACGCACACAGACACTTGCACCGTCCAATTCTTCGACCTTCGTGACCCCCAATGCCTTAGCCACCATCAGGCCCTGACCATCGTAGAATGTCGGGGTGACGAAATCGAGGCCGAGGTCCGTATCCCGCGACCGGGTCCAGGTGGTGTTGGCAGCCGTCATATCGACTTCGCCCGTTTGCAGGGCGGTCAGGCGGGTTTGATTGTTGGTCTTGAGGAATTTGACCTTTTCGGCATCGCCAAAGACCGCAGCTGCGACGGCTCGGCAGGTATCAACATCCATCCCGGACCAGGCGCCCTTCCCGTCCACGGTCGAAAAACCGGGACGACTGCCATTGACGGCGCAGGTCACCACCCCTGCGGCCCTGACATCATCTAAGGTCGATGCTGCGGCCTGCTCCATGGGGGCAAGTGCGACCGCCCCAAGGGCCGTCAGGCCCGCCGCAATAGCATATTTCATTCCGAGGTCTCCTTAAGGGGTAGGGGGGAAGTGGGGAGGGAAATGCCTCGTCCCGCCGAGGCTTCCATTTTCACGCGGAGGTCCAAACCCCGCTCCAGATGCGCAGCCATCAGGCGCGCTGCGCGAGGTGCATCGCGCGCCTCCACCGCTTGAAGAATGGCGATATGTTCACCCAAGGTCGCGCGGGCGAGATCGTGGTCGTAGTAGCGGGGGAGGTGGAACACCAGTCGCGCGCGCATCCGTAAAACACGCAAACTCTCACGCAAGGCTGGGCTGTTGGAGGCATCGACGAGCCGCTCATGGAAATTCGTTCCAGCGTCGTCGATCTCCCGCGCCTGGAAAGCGCCGCTCTCCTGGGCCATGGTCCGCAGGATCTGACCTTGAGCATGTAGTTCCGCCGTTTCTCCGTGGGTCGCAGCCAATTCCGCTGCCAGACATTCAAGCGCGCCGCGAACCCGATAGGTATCAACGAGGTCATCGGTGGTCAGGCGGCGGATAAACGTCCCCCGCGCCGGTTTCACTTCGACCACGCCTTCCTGTTCCAGTTGGCGCAAGGCTTCCCGGACCGGCATGCGCCCCATGTCGAGCTGGTCAGCGAGCTTCCGTTCGGACAAGGGAACCTGGGGATCCAGTCCGGCGGAAAAGATCAGATCGATCAGTCGATGGTAGGCGCGATCACGCTCAAATTCGAATGGCTGTTTCATGCCGGTATCCTGGAAGACCGGTATACCAGTTGGCAAGCTCAAAGTTTACGCGAAGGAAAATTTTTGCCCATTCAGTGATCAAATCTCGTTTCATTCTCGTGAATATGCCGCTCTTCAGTGGTCTTTTTCCCTGATCTCGGCACCGTTTCCGCTAATACCAATTAATGGTTTCTAGCGGTGTGCCAGTTTCGCGGATAACCAGGTTGCGGGCAGTCATACCCTTTTCCAGGTATGCGGCGACCTGGTGGGGCAGGGTGGCGGGGTCATCAAATCGGATTTTGACGGCTTTTTTAATGGCTTCGTATTCATCAAGTTCAGCGGCACGGAGCCTGTACTGTCTCGCCCGATTTTCCAAATCGGTGGCGATTGATCACCGTTACATAGGGTGTAGATCGGATCACGCTCATCCATGCATGTAACGTACTGTTTGAGTTGCAAATACCCAGTCAACAGGGGGGAAGGGTGATATTAACAGGTGAGTTTGTGGCGTTGCTCATGGAATATCTTTTTTTATCAGGCGCTTAAGCTGCTCTAGCTGCTTTCTGCGCCGCCCATAAGTCGCATAATGTATATTATGGATACAGAAAGACAGAAAACGGCAGCACAAGCACAAACGGCCTTAACGACATACGTGGTTTCCGTGTTTCCCACCACACAGGCCCTGAGGGCCGTGGAGTGGAGTCGCCTCCTGACCGCCCCCTGAGCCGTCTCCTTCTCGTGCTGGAAGACCTCAAACGACCTCCGTGTTCTGGTTTGTTCGGAAGAGCTCAGGTCGAGCAGGGAAGGCCCCCTCCTCCACCCATCTTTCCTCAACAACAGGGCCAATTCAGGAGGAATCACGGTCACAGAACAGCCCCTGAGGAATCTCTGAACTAAAAGCATCTAAAGGTCGATAGTTGCAATTTGAGATCCAGGCGATACGGTATTTTCCATATTTGGCCGCAATACACGCAGAAGAGGAAAAAATAATGACAAAGATCTCGCGCATGCTTGGACTAGAGCCTAAAGTTGAAGCTGAGTTTTCTAATATGGCGCTATCGAGTGCGCCACCTTCCAAAGAAAGCATGCGCTACATCCAGGTTACCGAATTGGATGGTGCAAAAACCGTTTTCAACCCCAGGAGTGGTGCCGCGCCGGAGATCGTGACCAAGCGCGTAACGGTTTCCGGTCTCAGGATCATCCTGGAAGATGCCCCCGCCACCCCTCTTTTCGACCAATTGAACGGTCGTGAAAATATCAGCAGTCTTGTGATCGCTGCAGATGAAGTGGTGATCCGCAGTCCCTTGGATCTACCGGGAACGTCCGTGACCATTGTTGCACGGGCTTTGACCTTCGTCGGTGAGGGGCGGATTAGCACCACGCCGCGCGCCTATGAAATTGTCAGTGACCAACATCAAGCCGCCGATGGACAGGCCGGGGGCTCTATTTCTCTCTTCGTGCGTGACCTCGAAGCTCCGGGAAAGACCAAACGCTTCTTCACAATGGGGGCTGCCGGACAGGCGGCCATGCAGGGCGAGAAAGGGGCGGACGGTTCCGTGGTAACGCCCTGGGACGGTGTTGTTGCCAACACGCCAACCGGGTACTTGGGACACGAGGATCTGAGTTGGGCGGAAGAAATCGAAGGGAACAACAAAACAGACGGATACACACCCATTGGAGCGTCTTGTCAGCCCTGGTTTACCACGGGCCCGGGCTTCAAATGGCAGAGTCTGATCGACCCGATTTCCGTCGGAACATCGGAATTCCCCAGCGATGGAAGCAAGCCCAATACCATGCCTGGTATTCCCGGTTTGGGTGGAAAGGGGGGGGATATCCATTCCCGATTCGCTGAATTTTTAGGAAACCGGTGCTGCCAAAAGCTCGGCTCTCCGGGTAAAAAGGCGGAGGATCTTCCCGAGGCAAAGGCCGGAACACCGAATAAATCCTGTAAGTTGACTGTCGCCTATCAGATGTTCTCCGTTCCGCATTTCCAAGCGGGTCTCAATGGGAATGGCATCCTGAACAAAAAGTGGGATGAAAAATTCTCCCTCGATGAAACGCATGTGGCGAAGCCCTACCCCAGGGTCTCTGCGCCAGATCCCCGGCCAGACCCCGAAGACCGCTCGGGGCGTCTACTCGACATCCCTTGCCTGACACCAATCTTCTGGATCCACGAGCTCACCCTTGGCGCGGTGATCGCCTATGTCAGAGATGCCTTTCGCGTCGGACGGCCGACCGCCGCCCGCTCCCTCTTGGATACCTATCTTGACGCCCTGTCTGCGGCCGAGAGCGGCCTTGTCGAAGCCTTGAAGGCCGATGGTAGGACGGAAGAGGGGACGCTTTCGAACAATGAAAGCCCCCTGCCCCTCGAATTCGTCCTGGCTCGGACCGAACTGGCAAGCCTCGCCCAGCGGATCGATGGGCCGAATGATTTCTTCGGGAACCCAGCCGGTTGGGTGCCTGCCCTCTCCTTCCAAAGCAACCTGGCGGCCTTCAAAATCGAGACCAAGGACGCGATGGCCCGCCTCTATCTCAGCTATTGGATGGAGCACAATCAGGCGGACAAAACCAAGAGAATCGAGACGGCAAAATCCGCGCTCACGGAATTACAAAAGGAACTGCAGGCCGCCGCATCAGCCTATGCGACGGGCTTAGAAGAGCTTGAAGTTCTAGGGGCGGAGGAAGCACGACTCAGTCAGCGTATCAACACCTTCTTGACCGACCTTGGCAATCTGGAGGAGGACTTGCGCAGGGGAGCTCGTTTGGACCTTCAGGCCGAGAAACTTCTGCGGGCCGCAGGGAAAGTCCTGGGGGGCGTGGCCCAGATCATCCCGGTTGGACAACCGGCGCTGGCGGCTGTTGGCCAAGGGTTATCCGCCTTCGCCGATTGGGACAATGACGAGCCGTTCAATTCGGTCCTCAATATTGGATCCGCCGTCTGGGACAGCAAATTGGTGGGCGATGTTCTGCTTCCGAAAGTCACCAAGGCGGCGAAGGATTACCTGCAAATTGCAGAAGATTCCGGTGGCGAGAAAGACGCTTTCTCCGAGGCACTCGAAAAAAAGCAATTGTCCAATAAGGTCAAAAAGCACATCAAAGCCAAGGGTGACGCGCAAAAGCAGATTTCCACGGCATTCGGCTCACTTTCTGTTTCAGATACAGAACTTGAAGACGCCATGGCCAAGGCCGTCGCCAATTGCCCAGAGTACCAGGAAATGGCCGAGAAACTGGCGGACCTCAACGCCGAAAAGGCTCAGTTCGTATCCAGAACCCGGGCCGTCATGGCAGCCATAGAAGCGGCAGCCAACACCATCGTCGCCAACCAATTGGCTCGCATTTCCCTGCGTAACAGCATCGCTCAGACGGCCGCCGGTCTCAGCCCTGAAGGGCTCCGCCAGATTCGCGCCATGGGGGATCGGGCCTTGGAGCGGTTGCACCGCTATCAATATTATTTTGCCGTTTCCTACCTCTATCTATGGCTGGAACAACCGCCGAATTTCGACGCCAACGCCCAATTCCTTTTCGATGAACTCAAGACCGTTCTCAAGCCAGAGGAAGGGGCGATCCTAAGTGGCGACGCATTCGACCGCCTGGGTGTGGTCTTCGAGGAAAACTTAAAGTCCCTCGCCGACCATGTCCTGACTTACTATAATACCGTTTTGCCGCGCCGAGCGGACGGTGGCGGCGTCCAAAGCCGGGTCACCTTGGAGCTGTCCGAGCACCATCTCGCGACCTTGAACGGCCCCGACAAGCGCGTGGTCCTCAATCCCATGGAGCTCGGCAAGCTTCACCTCAGCCTTGAGGACGTGCGGATTTTCGACATTCGGGTCACCCATGCCGAACTGATTGACCCACCGAAAGAGGCCATCGATGTTCGGCTTCGCGTTCGGCACTCCGATGAGTCGGATCTGCGGCGTGATGGGCAGCATTACCGCTTCCGCAACACCGCACGGCAGTGGGGCGCGGTTGTCGGACATGCCCGGGGAGAGACCACAATCACCCCGGAACGGCCTGATCCGGTTGATCATTCGCTGATCCGCTATCTGATCGGAAGTTCGGATTCCGCTTCCCCCCTGTTTACCCGGCCATCGGCTTGGTCCGATCTTGTGATCGAACGCAGAGTGATGGATATGACCAGCGAATATCCCGCACATTTCAAAGCCTTGACCCTTGAACTTGACTATACGGCTCGGGACATTGATAGCAACTTTGTCTCCCTACTCGTCTCGGTTCCCGGAGAGATCACCCCACGGATTGAGTGTAGTCAAGCCGACATCAGCGGGCGCCAACAGGGGCGAGGAACGTTCCTGCGGACCTTCCGCCGGGGAACGGCCGTGAAACTTAGCGCTCCCTCGGCGTTTGGGCGGCATCTCTTCGCCGGTTGGAAGATGCGTGGCCGCAAAGGCACCTGGGACCCGAGCAGCCCCATGCCGATCCTGACGCCGGATTCCGCTGGGCAGATGGGCGATCCAGGACAATTGATCGCCGAAACCAGCCTCGACCTGGCGTTGCGTGAGCATACGCTGGTCACAGCGGTCTATATGCATCCCGCAGCCGGTCGGACTATCGATCCGGAGAGTTTCGGTCCTGACACCTGGCCCCAGGATCCGGAGGAGCAGGAGGAGCAGGAGGAGCAGGAGGAGCAGGAGGAGCAGGAGGAGCCCAAGGATCCGGAGGGCCCCAAGGGGCCTGAGGGATGGACGTTCAGCGATTGGCTTTTGGTCAACGACTCTTCGAATGACGTGGACATCACGAAAGTCGATTACACGCCTTGGAAAGGGGGAGTGAAGGGGTATGGTGTCTCCCTTGGAACACCAATGGGGAATGATCAGGTCAAGCTGACACTCGACCATGCAACGGTCGCATCCGGACAGGCCATACCGATTTCCGTCTTCACCAATCCCTTGGTCACGGGAAGCACTGACTTCCAGATCCAATTTGTTTTAACAGGGGGTTATTCTCCATTCTTCAACGGGAATGGACAGCTTGTGGCCCTGTCTCGATGGGATGGTGGGGGATGGGTCGATGCCGGATCGACCTTGACAGCAGATCTCGTAGCACGCGTCATCCGCTTCAATGGAACATGCTAAATTGTATACTTGAGTATCCCTTCTAAGGGGGAGGGGCGAACAACCACGGTACACGACAGTGTCTCGTGTTTTTTTGGGCGATTGCCCAAGCCTATTTGGGGGCAAATGCCCCCAACCCCCCCTTTTTTTCAATGGCCTGGGGTCTGGGGCCTTTCGGCCCCAGTGGGGGACGGGGCAAAGCCCTGTGACTGGAAAGCACCGGCTGTCGTGTACCGTGGCGGACAACACCTCGCCCCCTCCCCTTTTTGCAACCCCCTATTTCCAATCCCAAAGTTGGTGTTGGTCCCCCTTAAGAGCCGCCTCATACTTTCCCGTAACAAAAAAACCTCGGGCGATGGGAAGCCAGTTCATGCGGGAGACCTCCACCACATCAACCTTAGTGAATGCCACCATAAAGGGTCCGGATGGTGGCGGAGCGGGTGCTGCGCCTTCCGCCCTTGCTTCCACGGTTGAGCGCTTCTCCAAGGAAATGACCGATGGGCTCATCGGTCACGAGACCCTCGTCGAATCCCTGATGATCGGTTTGCTTGCTGGTGGTCATCTGTTGGTCGAGGGGCCGCCGGGACTGGCCAAAACACGGGCGGTCAAGCGTCTCGCTTCTGGCTTGGACGTCGGCTTTGCCCGGATCCAATGCACCCCGGACCTGATGCCCGGCGACCTGACGGGAACACAGATCTTCCGCCCAGAGAACAACAGTTTCGAATTCAAGCCGGGGCCTCTCTTCCACTCCCTGGTTCTGGTCGATGAGGTCAATCGGGCTCCCCCAAAGGTGCAATCGGCGCTCTTGGAGGCCATGGCGGAAGGGCAGGTGACGGCGGGGGGGGCCACTCACCCCCTGCCCCGGCCCTTCATGGTCGTCGCCACCCAGAACTCCATCGAACATGAAGGCACCTTCCCCCTGCCCGAGGCCCAATTGGACCGTTTCATGATGCATGTCCTGGTAGGCTTTCCCGGAGCGGCAGCTGAGCGGGCCATCATCGATCTGGTTGAAAGCGAAAGTGGCGGCCAAAGCCCCGCCCTCAGTCATGCCTTGGATCCGGACGGAATCGCTGCGGCCCGGGCAGAAGTCTCCTGCGTTCACCTCTCTCCGGCACTCAAGGATTATATCGTTCGATTGGTCGTCGCCACCCGCGAAGGGGAGGCGGCGCCGGAGGTTCGTGCGGCCATCGAACATCCCGTTTCGCCCCGAGGCAGCCTGTCCCTCGCTGTGGCCAGCAAGGCCCGGGCCTACCTCCATGGTCGGGATTATGCCCTGCCAGAGGACGTGGCGGCCCTCGCCCCGGATATTCTCTCCCACCGCCTTGTCCCCACCTGGCGGGCGGTGGCAGACGGACAGACGGCCCGCGGTTTGGTGCATCGGTTGCTGGACATCGTGGCCCCCCTGTAAAATCCGTCTCTTGCTCAGGAAAGGGGGGAAAGCCCATGAGCCAGTCCGCAAGCCCGGAGGAGAGGGCGATAGGGGCCTGGGTCGATCCCGGTCACCTGCTCCACCTGCGCCATCTGGTGGCCCATTGGCCGGAGATCGCCCTGGCCACCACGGGGCGGCCGGGCGGGTTTACCAGCAAGCGCCGGGGCAGCGGCCTGGAAATCCTGGAACTTCGACCCTTCGTCGAGGGAGACGATATCCGTCATTTGGACGCCCTGGCCACCGCCCGTACCGGTAAACGCCATGTCCGCGTCTACCATGACGAAAGGGAAAGGGCGGCCATGCTCATTGCCGACTTCCGCCCCTCCATGTTCTGGGGAACCCGGCGGCGTTTGAAGTCCGTGGCTGCGGCGGAGGTCTTGGCGCTGAATGGATGGCGGACCGTCGTGGCAGGGGGCAAGGTCGGCCTGATGACCCTCGCCGCAGACGGCACCTCAGGCCTGCCCCTCAAGGACCGGGACCGGGCCATGGTTCGGGTCGTCGGGGGGCTCGCCGGAGCCCATGCAACGGCCCTGGAGCAAGCCCGCGTGACCCGGAAAGGGCCAGGGGAGACTGAAGATGATCCGCCCCTTGATGCTCTCCTGGCCCGGGCCGGGAAACGTCTGCCTAGCGGGGCGAGTCTCATTCTGGCCACGGCCCTTGACCATCCGGGACCAAACTTTGCCGAAGTCCTCGGAACGCTGTCCCGTCGCTTCAGAGTTACCGTCAATTTGATCCGCGACGCCTTTGAAATTGCGCCACCTTCCGGGCTTTACCCTCATGGTGACAGGAACGGTCTCACCGGACGGGCCTGGGTCGGCCCCCGGGCCAAGGGAGTCAAAGTCGATACGGCCCCGGATTGGCTGCGCGACCTGGGAGCCAATGTCACCGTGATCGATTCCTCCGCCGAGGATAAGGCTTTGCTCGGAACCCTGGAAACCGCCGCTTGGGAGGGCGCCCATGGCCACCGACCCTAGCCCCCTCCCCCTGCCCAGCTTGGCCGAAGTCATTGAAGCCCTGGCACCCATCCGCATTCCTGCAGACTTCGCGGCCTTCAATTGGCGAGATGGTCTGGCCGCCTTTTCCCTGGGACTTCTGGCCGCTGTTCTCCTGTCCCTGATTCTCCGGCCCCTCTTCCACCGGACCCAGGATCCCTTGTCACGGATTAGGGAGGACCTCGCGGCCCTTTCGGAAAAACCCGTCCAGGAGCGCCTTTTGGGGCAGGCAGCCCTCATGACCGAGCTGGAGGTGGATCCTCCCCTGGAACCGTCCTATCGGGAGGCCCTCTATCGGCCAATCGGGGCGAATAGCCTGGATCTGGACGCCCTGGATCAACGCATCCTGGCCGCCGCCCGCTCGATTAAGACTCAGGGCAAGGGTAAGGCAGCAAGTGGTTTGAAACGATGATGACTTTCGCTCTCCCCCTGGCCTTCTCCCTCCTTCCCCTGCCCCTTCTGGTCCGCCTGTTGCCCAGTGCCCGGCGGGGCGGCGGCGGTTGGGTTCAGGTTCCCCCGTCCTTGGCTGGGCGTTTGCCGGGGGGCTCAGACGGCGGGCTCGCCCGGACGGTCGGGTTGGCGCCGCTGGTACTTCTCTGGCTCTTGCTGGTCACGGCCCTGGCGGGACCGCAGATCCTGTCGACGACGGCCCTGCTTCCCGCCTCTGGTCGGGATATCATCCTGGCCCTGGACCTGTCGGGCAGTATGGAGAAAGAGGATTTTGATCTGGATGGCCAGCCCATTTCCAGGCTCGACGCGGTCAAGCGGGTGGCCAAGGCCTTTATCACCCGACGGACCGGAGACCGGGTGGGATTGGTGGTCTTTGGCGACAAGGCCTATGTGGCCTCCCCCCTGACCTTTGATCTGGCGGCGACGGCCCAGGCTATTGAGGAAGCGGCAATCGGTGTATCCGGCCGCTCGACCTCCATTGGCGATGGCCTCGGGTTGACCCTGAAACGGCTTCAAGAGTCCGACTCCCCTGCCCGCGTGGTGGTCCTTCTTTCCGATGGGGTCAGTACGGCGGGATCCGTCCCCCCCCGCGAAGTGGGCGCCCTGGCCGCACGGATGGGGGTGACTGTCCATACCATCGCCCTCGGTCCCAAGGATCTGGAGACCGACCCCAAGGCCCGGGATGCCGTGGACGTGGCCACGCTGCGGGATATCGCGGAAACCAGCGGCGGCACCCTCTTCCGGGTCAAGACCCTGGCCGATCTGGTTTCCGTGGCCAAGGCCATTGACGACCTGGAACCCAGTTTGTCCGAACGCCCTCCCCTCGCCGTCCAACGGAACTATTGGACCGTTCCTGCGGCCCTGGCCCTGGTCCTTTGCCTGATTCTCATGGCCACAAACGGACGGAGGACGTGATGGGAAGTGATGGGGTGTTTGGAGGTATCCTGTTGCTTCGGCCCTGGTGGTTTGCCTTACTTCCGGCTGTCTTGCTCTTCGGCCTGTGGCGGGCTCGGCAGAGTAGCGGGTTGGCCGGGTGGGACGGAGTCATAGATCCCCATTTGAGGCGGGTTTTGACGTCACTGGGGCGGATCACGCCGGGTCGGGCCAATGGATCCTTGATCCTGTCGGGCCTTGTGGCTGCCATTTTGGCGGTGGCCCTGGTGGGGTTTGCCGTGCGCGACCGGTCCGCGCCCGCCTTCCGGAATTTGGACACCCTCGTGCTTGCCCTCGATCTATCCCCTTCGATCCTCCAAGGCGGGAGTCTGGACGACGTCCAAGCCGCTGCGGCCTTATTGACCCAACGGGCTGGAGGACGGCCCGTTGCCCTGGTCCTCTTCGCCCATGAGGCCTATCTGGCCAGTGCTCCGACAGTGGACCCCCAAACGACCGAAAGTTTGATCGCTGTCCTCGACGCCGATACCATGCCTGATACGGGGTCTGACCCGGCCAAGGCATTGGAACTGGCCCGATCTCTGTTGGCCAATGGGCAGGTGGAGGCTGGAGACGTGGTTCTGATCACGGATGGGGGCGGTCTGCCCTCTGCCCAGGTCCGTACCGAGGTCGCTGGGATCACCGCTCTGGGGGGGCGGGTGTCCACCGTTTTCGTCGCTCCCAAGATCCCGCCGCAGGGCGCCCCCCGGCCAGATCCGGAGGCCGCCCGCGCGGTGGCCAAAGCGGGCCAGGGCGAAAGTGTGACCTCCGGTGACGTTCTGGCTTTGGCCGACGATCTTGGGCGGCGGGCTTCGGGAAGCTTGTCTCGGCAGGATGATATGATCGCCCTTCTCTATACCGATTACGGGCGGTATCTGATCGTGTTGGCCCTGGTCCCGGCGCTGCTGCTTTTCCGGCGGAGGGGGTAGAATGCGCCGCTTCATACCACTCTTCCTTCTTGTTTTTGCCCTTGTCTGCGCCGGGATTGCCGGACCGACTGCCTGGGGTAAGCTCGCCCTGAGAGCGGGCCTACCCGAGTTCGCCCTCTCCTTTTTGGACGAACCGGTGCTTCGGGGAGTAGCCTTCTACAAATCCGGTCAATACGCAGCCGCCGACGCGGCTTTCGAAGCTGCGGGCCGTGCGGCAACCTTTGATCGGGGCAGCGCACTGGCGGCCCAGGGGAAATACAAATTGGCCGTCGCCTATTTCGACGCCGTCCTTTTCGCCAATCCCAAGGACGAAGAGGCCCAGGCCAACCGGACTTACCTTGCCAAGCTTCTTGACCCGGTGGTTGGGGAGGCCAATGCCAAGGGGGGCATCTCGGTGAGCTCCTACGATACCGATGGCCTGAACCTGCCCCAAGATGTGAAAGAGCGGGTTGTGAAAATCCGACAAGCGGCAAAACGGAAAGTGGACAGCCAGTTCACCAAAGCCAGTGACGCCTGGTTGGCGACCCTGTCGGATGCACCTGGGGAATACCTACGTAAGCGCTTGGCTGCGGAGTTTGAACGGCGGGTCCACCTTGGCCTCGCCGACGCGGAGGAGGCCCCGAAATGGTAAGGTTTTCTGTGGTGATAGGGGCTTGGGCTCTTCTCTTTGTTCTCCTTTTAATGGGTCCTTGGATCGAGGCTCCGCGCGCGGCTGAGCCTCGGGAAGATGCCTGGATCGAAACGATCATCGACCGTGAGGCAGGGGCTCCCCCTCCCTACCAGGGGGAAATGATCCTTGTGACGGTCAAGGGATATTACCACAACTTGCGGATCGGCAAGGAGACCCTGTCGACACCCTCGACGGCCTCGTTTGACTGGGTGCAGTTGGGACGGGATTCCTGGACGGACACCATGGTCGACGGCCGGAAGTACACACTGGTCACTCGAAAACTGGCGATGTTTCCCCGGGCATCGGGCAAGCTGACCATCGAACCTTTCCTTCACCACTTGACACTGATTGGTGAGGACGGGAAATGGTTCACCCGGAATATCACCTCATCACCGGTGACACTGGAGGTCCTACCGCCTCCGCCGGACCCCAGCCGGTCCTGGTGGTTGCCCGCACGCTCCATAACCTATTCGGACGTCTGGGACCGGGATCCTGCAACTTTGAAGGACAGCGAAACCGCAACCCGAACCGTGACCATAACGGCCCTGGGAGCCAATCCCCAGACCCTGCCCCCGGCCCCAGCCATGCGGGAGCGGTGGTTGATCACCTTCAACGAGCCAGAGCAACGGACCGTCCAACCCACTGAGGCGGGGCCGGAAACCACCGTGACCTGGATCTGGCGGCTGCGCCCGATTACGGGTGAGCCCGGCGTCATTCCCGAGGTGCGGATCCCCTGGTTCGATACAAAGGATCGGGTACCCAAAGAGATTGTCCTGGCCGCCGCGTCCATCGGCAATGTGGGGTTCGGCAATAACACAACGGCCCATTGGGTCAACCACTTCGAAGGCGCTCTTCCACTAACCTTGGTGGCATTGACGGGGGTGCTTCTCGGGCTTTGGCTGACCCTGTACGAACGCACTCTCGTCATCCGACTCCCTGATCCGATTGGCTGGGGAAAGGATATCTACAGAACCTGGTCGCACCGCCAAGCCCTGCGCAAGGCCCTTGTTTCCAAGGACCCGACTGGAATTCATCGTGCCGCCTGGCGCCTTCTCGCCAGCCAAAAGCGGACCCCCACATGCGCCATGATCCAAGCGATGGCGGACCTGGACCGGACGCTCCACGCTCGGAGCAGTCCGCAGGATGGTGTGGACTTCTATAAGGCGATCCGCAAAGCGTTCCTTGGTTATACCAAGGTGCGGTGAGTTTGCCTCACCGCACCTTGGAAGCGGCCAAGTGGCCGCAAAGCGATCCAACCTGATCTCGCGGAATACTCTAGAAGGACCAAATCCTCAAACAGGAGCCTCTATTTGCAAAATTCTCGCAAGACGCAAAATTTTTTGCGCTTTGCAAGGCATTTTAAAACATAAAAGCCGTCCCAGAAACCAGAAGAGAACAAAGCTCATTCTGGTGGATGAGTTAATTCTCTGATTCCATTCAAAACATCTTTTCGTTTCAAAAAAGAATCAATGTTCTCGATAGTTGGCGAGGAACTTGCTTAAAAGCCCTCAAGATCTCTTCTAGGACGTATAAAATGAAAATTTCTCCCTATCGATCAGTCGAGCTTCACAAAGGATTCTTTAACGGCCTTTTCGGATTGGAAAAACTTAGCGGTGAGAAAAAAATTCTCGACCGCCTTCCTACGAATATTCTTCTCTGCAATGAAGAGTTCATCATCGAATGGGCTAATCAGTCGGCATTGAAGACGCTTGAAAAGATGGGACATCTTTTACCCATTTCTCCCCAGCAGATCGTTGGATCCAGCATCGACATCTTTCACCGGAATCCAGAGCATCAGCGCAGGATGCTGTCCCAAGGCAAGAGCTTTCCCATCAAGGCCACGGTCCCCCTCGGGGGAGAATTCCTTGATCTTCATGTGGATTTGTATACGAACCCCGGTCCAAAACAAAAATATGTTCTGTCCTGGAGTGTTGCGACCCAGCGCGTTCGCGCGGAGCGTCTCGCCCAAACCCGTCGCCTGATGATGGATCAATTACCGGTCAATATCATGCTTGCCGATCCCACGACCATGGAAATCACCTATGCCAACGAAACCTGCCTGAAAACGCTGGAAACTCTCCAGGATCTCTTGCCAGTCAAGGCTCAGGAGGTTGTCGGAAAGAGCATCGATATCTTCCATAAGAATCCCCAGCATCAAAGAAATATCCTTTCGGACACCTCTAGGCTCCCCTTTCACTCCAAGATCAAACTTGGAAAGGAAACGCTGGACATGCGGGTCTCTGCTGTCATGAACGATGACGGAGAATACGAGGCGGCACTTCTCTGCTGGTCGGTTGCCACGCATATGGTCACCATGGCCAATGATTTTGAACAGAACGTGAAATCAGTCGCTGAGAGGATCGCCGATTCAGCCACCGAAATGCAGACAACCGCCTCCGTATTGAGCAGCGCGGCCGAGGAAGGGTCCGTCCAAGCCAATGGTGTGTCTGCGGCTGCGGAAGAACTGGCCGCGTCTGCCCGCGAGGTTTCGGGGCAATAGACTCGGGGCGAGGCCCTTGTCCGTGACATCAACGCCGCCGTCCAGAGCACGATTGACCGCGTGAACCAACTGCAAAGTGCAACCGACCAGATTACAACGGTGGTGGATGTGATCGGGGAGTTCGCGGGGCAAACCAACCTTCTTGCCTTGAACGCAACAATCGAAGCCGCAAGAGCGGGAGAACACGGCAAGGGTTTTGCTGTGGTCGCCGGCGAAGTGAAGAATCTGTCGTTGAAAACAGCCTCTGCCGCCTCCAACATCAATGGCGAAGTGGAGCAAATCCAGAAATGCACCAAGGATACCATTGACAGTATCCAGTCGGTTTCCAAGATCATGGCGAATATCGACAGCATGTTCAATGCTATGGGAGAAGCTGTCACCCTGCAGCAAGCCGCTACGGGCGAAGTAGCGATGAACATCAATGGCGTCAGCGAGGCGGCCAAGGTAACCCGTGATGGGGCCACAGACACCCATAACGCAGCGTCGGAACTGGCCGAAACGGCCGAATTCATGCGCTCAAAGGTCGTGGAATTCCTAACCTACGTCAAAACCCTTTAATCCCCGGCGTTTGGCAGGATGACCATCCCATCGAAAGCGGGACGCACATGGCACGGTAAGCGGGCCGACAATTCTCTGTAGTCCAATCCTGGCCCCATATGGGTCAGGATGGCCTGCCGGGGCTTTACCCGCTCTAGCCATTCGAGCACCAACTCGACATGGGCATGGGTTGGATGTTTGTCTGGCCCAAAGCAATCGACAACCCAGGTGTCCACCCCCTTCAAGGCTTCGAAAGCAGCGTTATCCAGTCCCACCACATCCGTGGAATAGGCGAAAGGGCCAAAACGCAGTCCAATGGTCGTCGCCCAGCCGTGGTCCTGGGTGAAGGGAAGCAGTTCCAAGTCATCCCCCTCAATCGGACGGACCATCTCACCCGGGTTCAGTATGCGTTTATTCAGAATAGGTTTGTAGACGGTGGTTGCCCCTGGCGCCAAGGGCGTGAAGCAATAGCCAAACTTCTGCTCCAGAACGTCCAAATCCTCTTCCCTGGCCCAGAGATCCAGAGGGCCTCCCATGGATCGGTTGATCTCCCTCAAGTCATCCAGCCCGTGGACATGATCGGCGTGGGCATGGGTCACCACGAGGGCGTCCAGCCGCCGGATCCCGACGGACAAAATTTGCTCCCGAAAGTCCGGAGAGGCGTCTACTAGGAGATAACGGTCCACCTGACCGGCGCCCCTCCATTGAAGGAGGATGGAGGCCCTACGGCGGCGGTTCAAGGGATTGGTTGGGTCACAAGCTCCCCACCCGGCGCTGATGGAGGGGACGCCACCGGCGCCACCGCAGCCCAGGATCGTGACGCGGAAATCCTCCATAGGGTCTACCTCGCCACCACGGAGGAGGCCAGGATCGCTTCCCGGTCCGGATGGTCACATTTGGTGAAGAGGCGAAAAAAGTTTTCGGTCGTCGCGGTCCAAAGAGCCTCCTTCGAAACCCCCTTCACCTCCGCCACCTTGGTCGCCGTATGAACCGTCAAAGCCGGCTCATTGCGCTTACCCCGCTTTGGGACGGGAGCCAGGAAAGGGGCATCCGTTTCTACTAGGAGACGGTCGAGGGGGACGTCAGCGATGGCATCTCGCACCGATTGGGCTTTTGGGAAAGTCACAATTCCGGACATGGAGACATAAAGACCAAGTTCCACAGCTACATCAGCTACTTCTTTACCAGAGCTAAAGCAATGGATTAGGCCACTAAATGGACCCTTTTCATGTTCTTCTTTAAGAATTTTAATGGTCTCATCGTCGGCGTTCCGGGTGTGAATGACCACCGGTAAACCCGTTTGACGGCCCGCTTCGATATGGGCTCGGAAGGCCCGCTCCTGTTCGCCCCTGGGAGCATGGTCGTAGAAGAAATCCAAACCGGTCTCCCCCAAACCAATCACCTTTGAGTCCTGAGCCATGAGGACGAGAGTCGCCGCATCCGTCTCTGGCTCGCTTCCCGCCTCGTGGGGATGGATGCCCACGGTACACCAGACATCGGGATACCGATGGGCCACGGCGCGGACTTGATCGAACTTGGTCACATGGGTGCAGATGGTCAGCATCGCTCCCAGGCCCGCCTCGCGCGCGCGCCCGACGACCCCATCCAGATCTTCGGCGAAATCAGGGAAATCAAGATGACAGTGACTATCGACCAACATGGCATTCACCAATCTACTAGTAGAAAACCGAAGGGGGCTTACTCCCCCTCTTCCGCAATATACCGGGGGAAGACCCCGCTGGGCTTGGGCAGGGGCAGTCCGGGTTGCAGCATGATCTCCGGAGCCAGGGCGGCGAAGGATCGGGCGTCCTCTCCCTGCCCCACCTGCTCCAGCATCCGCCCTGCTGCATCGGGGGTGACCGGCTGCATCAACAGGGCGACGCGTCGGATGACCTCGGCCAGGACATAGAGCACCGTGGCCATGCGGTCGGGATCGGTCTTGCGCAAGGCCCAGGGGGCCTGATGATCCACATAGGCATTGGCGGCACGGATCACGATCCAAATGCCCTCCAGTCCCTCGTGAAAGGCCTGACGGTCCATGGTAGAGCGCAGGCTGTCCAGGAGGCCCTTGGCGGCGTCCAGAAGAGCCGTGTCTTCCTCCGTGAACGGCCCCGGAGTGGGGGCAACGCCACCGCAATTCTTGGTGATCATGGATAGGACCCGTTGGGACAGGTTGCCCAGGTCGTTGGCCAGTTCGCCATTCATGCGATTGATCATGGCCCGCTGGCTGAAATCGCCGTCATTACCAAAAGGGACTTCCCGCAGCAGGAAATAGCGCACCTGATCCAGGCCAAAAGTCTCAATCAGGTCCACCGGATCAATGACATTCCCCAGGGACTTGGAGATCTTCTGGCCTTCGTTGGTCCACCACCCGTGGGCGAAAACCCGTTTGGGGGGCTCCAGACCCGCAGCCATCAGGAAAGCCGGCCAATAGACCGTGTGGAAGCGGAGAATATCCTTGCCCACCATATGCAGATCGGCGGGCCAATAGGTGGTGTAATCGCCGTCCTGGTTCGGGAAGCCCAAGGCAGTGATATAATTGGTCAGCGCGTCCAGCCAAACATACATCACATGGGCGTTGTCGCCGGGCACGGGCACGCCCCAGGAGAAGGAGGCCCTGCTGATGGACAGGTCCTTCAGACCGCCCTTCACAAAGCTGATCACCTCGTTCCGGCGACTTTCCGGAGCAATGAACCCCCGATTGTCCTCGTAGTATTGCAACAGGGGCGCGGCCCATTTGGACAGGCGGAAGAAATAGCTGGGCTCTTCCATCCATTCCACCGGCGCGCCCGAAGGGGCGGTCAGGGTCCCATCGGGGCCGCGTGTCAGCTCGTCTTCGCCGTAGAAGGCTTCATCCCGAACGGCATACCAGCCTCGGTAAGCGTCCAAATAGATCTCGCCCCGCTCCACCAGCCGGTCCCACAGGGCCTGACAAGCCATCTTGTGGCGATCTTCGGTGGTGCGGATGAAATCGTCGTTGGAGACGTTCAACACCCTGGCCAGATCCCTGAAATTAGCCGAAACCCCGTCGGTGAAGGTCTGGGGATCGATCCCCTTGGCCTGGGCGGACTTCTCCACCTTCTGGCCATGTTCGTCGGTGCCAGTCAGGAAGCGCACGTCGTACCCGTCCAGACGCTTGAACCGCGCCAATACATCGCAAGCCAGGGTCGTGTAGGCATGGCCGATATGGGGCTTGTCGTTCACGTAGTAGATGGGCGTGGTGATGTAGAAGGGCTTGGGCCCGGACATGACGCGAAACTCCCCATGATGGGATAAGAATGAAATGGTGTATGGCACCGAAACGGGGGTCAGGGCGGGTGACAAGCCGCAGGCTAGGTCCGCCCCAGGGTCTGTTCCACGGCCAAAAACGCCGATAGGACCGTTTGTTTCCGGTCCAGATGCACGGCGCGCGCCCGCTCAAACAGGGAGCCGACCTTTTCCCACACCTCGATCCACCGATCAAGGGGAGCCGCGCCCAGAAGTCGCGCAGCCACCTCCGCCTCCCCGGTGATGACCTGGGCCGGAGGCTGTCCCAGGGCGCCAGAGCGGGTCATCCGGGCCAACCACCAGGGAAACAGATCGGCGAGGGCCGAAAAAGCCTGATCATCCCGGGCCACCTTGTCGCCCAGGGTATGCAGACGGGTCACGTCCAGACGCGGTAAGGCACCCAGCATGGAAATCACCTCTCGGCACAGGTCCAAGCCTCCCTGCCCGGCCAGATCAATGGCCCGGCCGATACTGCCTTCCGCCAAAGCCACCAAGCTCTGCCTGTCTTCCGCTGCCAAATCCGGGAGGTGGCGGGTAATCAGGGTCGCCAAGACATCGTCCTCCAATGCCCGCAACTGCAATCGTCGGCAGCGTGATCGGATGGTGGGGAGAAGGCGGGCGGGATTGTGACTGACCAGGAACAACATGGCCCGACCTGGGGGCTCTTCCAAGACCTTCAAAAGGGCATTGGCGGCATTGCGGTTCATGGTTTCCGCCTCATCAACGATCACCACCCGCCAGCCCCCTTCCGAGGGGGTCATTCCCATGAAATGGGCGAGGTCTCGCACGTCTCCGACAACGATTTCCGTCTTCCGCCGCCCGGTCTTCTCATCGGCGATGGCCCGCTCAATCACCCGGAGGTCGCCATGGGACGCAGCGGCGACCCGGCGGAAGACAGGATGTTCCGGATCCATGCCCAATCCTGCGTCCGGCGCGAGCTGGATCGGTGGCGCCTCGGCACCGAACAATCCGCCCCCCCCGTTTTCCCCCTCCTCCGGAGAACCCAACCGGCCAGCCAAGATATGGCGGGCGAACCGATAAGCCAGAGTCGCCTTTCCGACACCCCGGGGACCGGAGATCAGCCAAGCGTGGCCAATCCGACCAGAGGCTTGTGTTTCAAGGATTTCCCGCTCGACGTCCCCATGGCCCAGAAGCTCGGGATTGGTCCGGGGCGACAGCTCCATCATGGTTGAAGAGCCAACAGGTCCGGGAAGCGGTCTATCAAGACTCCTTCGATGCGCTTTCGCAGCGAGTCCGCATCTCCTCGGGCATCCAAAACCACACACCGATTTGGGTTATCCTGGGCGATGGCGAGAAAGCCCTCGCGCAGGCGTTCATGGAAGGCCAGTCCCATGCGCTCGTAGCGGTCCTCTGCGCCGCCCCGGGACGCAGCCCGCGCCAGTCCTGCGGCCACGGGGAGGTCAAGGATCAGAGTCAAATCGGGTTGGAAACCATCGCAGACGAAATGATGTAGCCCTTTTATGTCCCGTAGATCCAGCCCATGGCCATATCCCTGATAGGCCAAAGTGGAATCCGCGAAACGATCGGAAAGGACCCAGGCCCCTCGCTCAAGTGCGGGAAAAACGGTGCGCATCAGGTGATCCCGGCGGGCCGCCGCATGAAGCAAGGCCTCGGCTCGTGGGTCCCAGCGATCTTCTGCACCTTCCACCAAGAGTCCACGAATGGCTTCTGCCCCCGTGGATCCGCCGGGTTCCCGGGTTTGAACCACCTCAGTGGGATGGGAGGCCAGGGTCTCTGCAAGGAAGCGGAGCTGCGTGCTTTTGCCCGCGCCCTCGCCCCCTTCCAAGGTAATGAATCGCCCCCGCGCCACGCTTTGGCGCCTATTTGGAGGGCTCTGGGGCCGCTTGGGACGCCTTGTTCAGATCCTCGGGAAGGGCCTCCTGGGCCATTCCGAAAATGGCGTTCTTGATCGAGGCCATAACCCGCCCAAGCAGAGACAATTCTTCGACCTTCTTTCCAGCCACCAAAGGATATTCCAGACGCTGCATATCTGGCCCCTCGATCACCAGGGTGGCCAAGGGATCCCCTGCGTTGATCGGAGCGGCCAAAGGACCGTCATAGACAACCCTGACCACCATGTCCCTGCGGGCAGCCCTTGGCAGAGACACCACCAAATCCTTGGCGGAAACCAAGGGAACGGTATCATCTTCACCCAGCCAAACTTCCGCATTGCTGATGGGCTCCCCCGCCTTGAGCAGGTTCACATCTTCGAAATTGCGGAAGGCCCAGGCCATCAGACGTTCGGCTTCTTCCGAGCGTTCCTTGGTGCTTTTCAAGCCATTGATAACCATAACCACCCGCCGATCGCCTTCCTTAGCGGAGGCCGTCAGGCCATAGCCTGCCACGCTGGTATGTCCGGTTTTCAAACCATCGGCGCCCATGTTCTTGTAGAGCAATGGATTGCGGTTGTGCTGAGTGATTCCATTATAGGTAAATTCAGTTTCCCCATAGAACCGATAGTATTCAGGGAAATCGCGAATGATGTGTTCAGCCAGAATCGCCAAGTCATGCGCAGTCATATAGTGCTGAGGGTCGGGCAGACCCGTAGCATTCATGAAATGACTCCCCGTCAGCCCCAGTTCCTGGGCTCGTCGGTTCATCGCATCGGCGAAACTGGCCTCGTCTCCGGCCAAGTTCTCAGCCACCACAATACAGGCGTCATTGCCCGATTGAATGATAATCCCACGCAGCAGATCCTCTACCCGCACGGTAGAGCCGGGCTCCAAAAACATCGTCGAGCCCCCGCTTGCCGCACCGCCCTTACGCCAAGCGTTCTCGCTCACAGTAAAGGTGTCGTCCAGGGAAAGGGAGCCTTGTTTAAGACGATCAAAGACCATGTAAGCAGTCATCAACTTGCTCATGGACGATGGTGTCATCGACACATCCGCAGCTTTGTCAAACAGAACCGTATTTGTTCCTAAATTGATCAGCAGCGCATGGTCCGCCTTTGTTTCAAAGGCCTTTGCGACATCTGTCATCAGTGGCAATGCCACAACGAGGCCCAACCCCGCTCCCAGGGCAAGACCAGTGGCGCCCCATCCACAGGGCGCGAAGGAACGGAGGGCGGTCATCGCGGGGCGGGTTCGCTTGGTCAAAACCAAAAGCTCCATATCCAGAAACGGGGGACTGTTACGTTCGTAAGCCGTATTTGAACGGATCCAATTCATGCACCTATCCGGGCACTCTGTTTTGTTTCGTCGAGACCCTTCCATACCCGGGTCACAACCGGATTTTTGCCACATCCATCGTTTGGGAGTGTGCCCACTCGAAATCCGATCCCTTGGTCTCACTTGGGGTCGAGGGTCAATCCTCGTCGACGATCCGGGCTTCTGGATAGCCCGAAGCGAGGGTTGCCCGCAAGGCCTTCTCCGCTTCGAACCGATCATGGAACGGCCCCAAACGGACCCGATGAAGCACATGATCTCCCATGGTCACCGGCACAACCACCGTTGTCCCCAACCGGGACAAGCGGGACTTTAGGCGATCAGCGTTAATGGGATCCGAAAAGGCCCCGACCTGAATATATTGGCTGGGAACCATGGCGGAATTTTGGGCGCTATAATAACTCCGAGGCGGCGCTGCAGGAATCAGGAGCCCTCCCTGCCCACCGGAGGAGATCGTCCGGACCGCCCCGGTCCGGGGTGAGGACGGTGGACCGAGAGCAACCGTTTCGACCTTTGAGACAGGCGGCGCGGCGACCGGAGCGGGAGCCTCAGCCACCACTACTCCGCCCTGGGCTTGAATCTTAGCCTGGCGGCTTTCCTCGGGAAGGATGTCCACCCGGACCTTGGTTCGTCCCTGTTTCTCGAATCCCAGGGCCCGCGCTGAAGCGCGTGACAAGTCGATGATCCGATCGTTGGCAAAGGGGCCTCGATCGTTGATCTTGACCTTTATCCGCCGCCCATTTTGCAAGTTCGTCACCTGGACGAAACTTGGCATGGGCAGGGTCGGATGGGCTCCGGTCAACTTATTCATGTCGAAGATTTCGCCGTTTGCCGTGCGCTTTCCATGAAATTTTGGCCCGTACCAAGAGGCCTCGCCCACTTCCGAATAGAAATAGTTCTCCTTGGGCTGGTACCAGCGTCCGCCAACCTGATAGGGTTTCCCGATTTTGTAGGTACCCCTATCCTGATCATTGCCCAACCGGCCCAGTTGTTTGGCCGAATGAACTACCATCGCTGTTTCAGAGCAGGCGCTAAGACTCAAGGCCACGCCTACCACGGTCAGATAGCCCAAAATGGTTTTCAATGGGCGGTGAACTCTGGTCATGACATGGGTCCTTTGCTTCGTTCCATCCATTCCGAGGACCGCCGCAGGGACCCCGGAATGGACTCCCTATCCATCAAACTGCGTACGAAGGTCGCGGATGAGTTCAGGGTCTGCATGCCCGTCTGCAGGGTACCCTTTGGAGGCTTGGAACCGCCGAATAGCGGCTCGCGTCTGACTTCCGACCAAACCGTCGGCTGTGCCAGCGTCATACCCAAGCCGGTTCAGCGAGTTTTGAATTTCCATCACTTCCGAGACTCGAAGGGGCCGGTCTCCAGCGGGGGGTGGGGTTACCAAACCCGGCGCTCCCATAATACGATCGGCCAGATATCCTACGGCGAGGGCATAAAGCAAGGACCGATTCCAGTCGAGGATCGTGAAGTAGTTGTCCCTGACCAGGAAGACCGGCCCCTCATGCCCTGCGGGTAGGATGACCGATGCCATGGCTCCCGGCGTATTGGGCAGAATCCGCCCATCGGCCAGACGCACTCCCAGGGCAGACCATTCAGACAGAGATCGCTTGGCGTCGATGCCCGTCATGGTCAGATCCATGCCCCAGGGCAGCTTAACCTCATATCCCCAGGGCTCCCCTGCTTTCCAACCCAGGTCTGCCAAATATTTGGCTCCAGACGCCAGGGCATCTGCCGTGCTGTTCCAGGGGTCGATCCGCCCATCGCCATCGAAATCCACCGCATGGGCCAGAAAGGTGGAGGGCATGAATTGGGTTTGCCCCATGGCCCCGGCCCAAGAGCCCACCATGCGGTCTACGGATATATTGCCCGCGTCAATGATGCGCAGGGCCTCGATCAGTTCCTTGCGGAAAAACGCCCCTCGCCTCCCCTCGTAAGCCAGAGTTGCCAGGGTGTCGATAATCCGGAAATTTCCGAGATTGCTTCCGAAATTGCTTTCCAGTCCCCAGAAGGCCACCAAAATAGCCGGGGGTATGCCGTAGGCATGCTCGATACGACTCAACAGGGCTGCATTGGCCGCAAACATTTCCCGCGCTTTGGCGACACGAGATTCGGGCACGGCAATATCAAAATAGGCGCCGAGGGTTTTGTTGAACTCGGGCTGTTTGCCATCCAGAACGATGGCGCGGTCTTCAATCTGAGCACCAGAGAGGGCGCTTTCCACGGTCCCCGACGAGATGCCTGCGGCCAGGGCCTCTGCCTTAAGATCGGAAAGGAAGGATTGCCATGATTGAGTGGGCCCAGGACGAGTCGCAACCCGGGAGACCCCCGGTTTGGCGGGAGGGGCATTATTGGGCACTCCAGCGTTGGCTCCCCCATTGGAGGCACAGCCTTGAGTGAGCAAAGTACCCGCCAGAGCCAGAGCAAACAGATGAACGCGTGTCATGTGACCCCTTCCGGAACCGAACCATCAGGGTATGTGGTGCCACAATTGGGGGGGAATGTCCAATTATCGTGGCTTCTGGACCTCGAAGACACTCTAAAATCTATATAAATAGGGTGAAACTGGGTCAGCTTGACTCAAGCTGATCCCGTTTCACTCTCGACAGAGGCGATGATTGAAAGCGATGTGGAACCGTTGACAGGCGACTTATAGGATCGTATCAAACGGCCTTCTGGAAGGGTGGCAGAGTGGTCGATTGCACCGGTCTTGAAAACCGGCGTGCGGCAACGCACCGTGGGTTCGAATCCCACCCCTTCCGCCATTTTACATATCTCACGGCAGTGCCCTTCGGGCACGCCTCCGATGGGGCGGGCTTCGCCCGGCGACCGGTCGGCCGCTTACTTCGGGTTTGGACTTCGTCCGGCTCCCTCCGCCATTTTACATATCTCACGGCAGTGCCCGTCGGACGCGCCTCCGATGGGGCGGGCTTCGCCCGGCGGCCGGTCGGCCGCTTGCTCCGGGTTTGGACGTCCTCCTACCCCTTCCGACAGCTCTCCTTTTCGGGGTAAGAACCAGTCTAACATTCTTCTGAATACAACAGACACTTTCGGGTTGAAAATACCCTTTTTGTGACGATATGAGAGTTGGTCGGAGAAGGTCAATTTCCGCACTGTGTGACGCTGTGCGATGGTACCCTTTTTTCCAATATTGACACCGGTTTGCGAGAGTGGCGTGGTTTCAATCCGCGCCTCTTGGTATTCCGCCCCATTCCGTGCGTTTCAGATGCCCCGCAGAGAAGTCTCTTAAGGATACGATTGTGGGCTCCCGACGAGGTTTCGGGGGCGGTTGCCCCCGAAACCATGAGCATTTATGCCACCGCTGCTGCGGGGCCCTTCCACCAGCGGAGAATTAGGAACCCAATGGTGGCCGAAAGAACCGAGCCTCCAAGCACGCCAATCCTCACCCCAGCCTCGATGGCCGGATCGGCGGGGAATGCCAGAGTGCCGATGAACAGGCTCATGGTGAAGCCAATGCCCGCCAAGAAAGACAATCCGGCCACCTGCCCCCAGGAGGTTCCCTCCGGCAGGCGACAGACCCCTGTGAACACCGCAGCGCCAACCGAGAGCAGGATCCCCAAAGGCTTGCCGATGAGCAGACCGAACAGGATGCCCATGGGGATAGGGCCAGTCACCGCATCCGGCCCCAGACCCGACAGGGGAACGCCTGCGTTGGCAAAAGCAAAGATTGGCAAGACGCCGAAGGCCACCCAACGGTGTAAGGCGTGTTCCATATGCTCCAGCGGACTGTGACCCTTGGTATCCTTGGCCATGGGGATGGCCATGGCGATGATGACTCCCGCAAGCGTGGCATGAACACCGGACTTGAGGACTGCGATCCAGAGGATCAACCCAACCACCAAATAGGGTGCCGTTGAACGTACACCGCCGCGGTTGAGGGCAAACAGTGCGACAATAGCCACGGCAGCAATACCCAGGGCCGGAAGACTTAGGCCATCCGTATAGAAGAGGGCAATGATAATGATGGCCCCCAGGTCATCGAAGATGGCGACCGCTGTTAGGAACACCTTGAGCGCTAAGGGAATTCGAGATCCCAGTAGAGCGAGAACACCCAAGGCAAAGGCAATATCCGTCGCCGCAGGGATGGCCCATCCCCGGGCCGTGAGGGGATCTCCCCCGGCAATGGCTAAGTAGACCAGGGCTGGCGCTGCCATCCCCCCGACAGCGGCAATGGCTGGTAATAGCGCCTTTTCCCGCGAGGACAGCTCGCCGGCCAAGAACTCGCGCTTCACTTCCAGACCAACCAGGAAAAAGAAAATGGCCATCAAACCGTCGTTGATCCAAAGCAAAAGTGGCTTGGACAACACGAGGGTTTCCCCGAAACCAATGGTGAAGGGGGTCCAGAACACAAGATCGTAGGTGTCGACCAGAGGAGTATTGGCAACAATCAGGGCTAGGGCGGCCATGGCCATTAGGACGAGTCCGCCGGAGGCCTCCATCCGCAAAAAATCATCAATGACCTTCCCTATTTTGTCCATATCCACCTCCGGTTTATGTGAAAAACGTATCCGTTTTCCCCATATGGGGCGAAAACTGGCCCTTTCCAGAATAATCCTCGGAAATTTCACCGAACTCTTGCAAATTTTACATTACTTAATGAGATTCAAATGATTGCACGATATGTATAGATTGGAACTTTTGGGAATTTTGATATTTATAAAAATATGGTTGGGAGGATTTAATGGAATTAGCCTCCTTCATTTCATGATCAAGACATGTACAATCCCTCTTGTCTAAAAATTGTCCATTCCCTTTAGTCATGGGCTTTGACCCCGCGCCCCTGGGTATATGCACATGGGGTCAGAGGCATGAGCCCCCTTCGTGGCTCATTGTGGCCAAGAAGACACCTAAAATTTATAAGACGAGAGTGAAACTGGGCCAGCTTGACACAAGCTGATCCAGTTTCACTCTCTTATGATTGACCGATTCTGCCTGTTCCGTGGCACGGAATAGGTCGTTGGTTCGTTCTGCGACAGCCCATCGGCACAGTCCGTCGGAAAGGCGTCAATGCTTTTCAAACCCGCCCAGAATATGGCGTTTTCCGCTCCTACTCGTGTATGATGCCTCGCGTCACGGTCCTCCGGAGAGGCAAAATCGATGAGGGGCTGAAAAAACTGCTCCTCCCTTTCCGTCAGACCAGAGCATTTCCATCTGAGGGAGTGGGGAGAGCAAAATCCTATGGTCTCATCAGGTCAAGATCCCTTTGGGCGTGAGCATCTCCTCTCCCTTTGCGCCATTTACGACGGGGGGGCGAACTGGGCGAGGAACAGGGCCACAGAGGGGGGAACCTCCGCCTCAGCAACCGGTTCAGGCTGTCCCGCAACCAAGGTGACCGGAAGGACGCCGGACCATTGGGGGCCAGTCAGGTCTTCTTTGGCCTCTACCGGTCCGCCGGTCCGTGCCTTTAACGACGCCTCCGCCAAGGACAGGCGTAGAACACCCGTTGCATTGATTTCCGCATCCGTGGCCGGACGACACTCATCCCAACGCCCAGGAACGACCCGGTCGGTAATGGCGGCCAGAGCTTTGGCCTTTTCCTCGAAGTCACTCACCGTCTCCGCCTCGCCATGGACCATGACGCTGCAGAAGTTCATGGAATGGTGAAAGGCGCTTTTCGCCACGACCACACCATCGACACGGGTAACAGTCACGCAAATGGGCAGGGCTTTGGTCTTCCCCACAGACATCACCCGCGAAGCCAGAGCCCCATGGATATAAAGCCAATCCCCGATCCGGCCATAGCAGGTTGGGATGCAGAGGGGGCCATCGGGTCCTTGGAAGGCGAAGTGACAAAGGAATTGACTATCGAGAAAGGCCCGGATGGCTTCCGGGTCGTGGTCCCCGCGTTCGGGATGCCGACTTAGGGTCGTGCGAGGGCTGCTGGGAGGAGGTGTGGTGGTCATGAGATCCAATCTTTCTTGCTGGTCCATTGGGTGAGACAGGTTTTGCCGGGAAAAACTGGTCGCGGAAAGATCCAGTTTTTGAGCATTATGAGAGTCCAATTCAAACGGATCTCTGCCCATGACCCTGCCCCCCCTGTCCCAAGATCTTCCGTTGGCCCGATCGGTGGCCGACACCCTGAGGGAGCGGATTTTGCGTGGCGTCCTACCGCCCGGAGCGCGCCTGCCCTCCTCCAGACGCCTCGCCGGAGACCTGGGCGTTTCCCGCACCACGATCTTGACGGCCTATGAGAGCCTGAAGGCGGAGGGCTATCTGACCTCGCGAACCGGATCTGGGCATTTCGTGGCCGAGGATTTGCCCCTGCCTCCGGCCGTCCCGAGACAAGTCGCTCCGCCCGCCAAGTCGGATCGAGCCGATTGGGCCGCTCACCGCCTGTCCCAATGGGGGATGCGGGCCGTGGAGCACTCGTCACAAAGGGTTTTGGCGGGACAGGCCGGAATGCGGCCCCGAATACGGTACGACTTCCTCTTCGGCCTGTCTCTCACGGATAGTTTCCCCCATGCCGCCTGGAAGCGGGCGGTGAAGGCGGTCCTGGATGACCGGCGGCGCTGGCCGGACCTGCTGCGTTACCAGCAACCGCAGGGTTCCCCTGCGCTGCGAAGCGCCGTGGCCCAATGGCTGCGGGACCACCGGGGTATCGCCCCCGAGGGGCGGGAGGTGCTGATCACCAATGGGTCTCAACAGGGCATCGAATTGTCCCTGCGTCTGCTGGTTGACCCCGGGGAGCGGGTTGCCATGGAAGATCCGGGATATGGCGGCTTTCGAGAGGTCCTGAACGCCTTGGGGGCTGAGGCGGTTCCACTGCCCGTTGACGATCAGGGTCCGCGGATTGATCTCTTGCCCGATCTGGAGCCTCCCGTTCGAGGGGTCTGTGTGACACCCTCCCACCAATTCCCGACCGGCGTTGTCCTGTCCCTGAATCGGCGCATGGACTTGCTGCGATGGGCCAGGGAGACCAACGCCTGGATCCTGGAGGACGACTATGACAGCGAATTCCGCTATGGGGACCGCCCCCTGCCCGCCCTGGCCGGCGCCGATCTGGAGGGGCGGGTGATCTATCTCGCCGGTTTCTCCAAGGCCCTCTTCCCTGCCCTTCGGTTGGGGTTCGTCTCGGCGCCCCGATCCCTTTTCCCCGCCTTCGTCCGGGCACGGGAGGTGGTGGATCGCCACGGGCCGGGATTGGAGCAGGAGGCCCTCGCGCGATGGATGGCCGATGGGGCCTTTGGTCGCCATCTGCGCCGGATCCGCACCCTTCAAGCGGCCCGGCGAGAAGCCCTGGTTATAGCCCTGAAGGACCACTTCGGCGCCCGGATCCGAATCACGGGGGCCGAGGCCGGGATCCATCTGGTGGCCTGGTTCCCGGAACACGACCAGTCCTCCATGGCCCTCTGGTCGAAGCGGGCCGAGGCGCAGGGGGTCCGAGCCTTGCCCATTGGTCGCCATTTCGCGACCGTCAACCCGCCCGCAGGCTTCATCCTGGGGTATGCGGGCATCGATCGGGAGGATATTGCCGAAGGCATCCGCCTGCTCTCCTCGATCGAGCCTCCTCTCCCCCCCCTGCCCTCAGTCAAGGTGCGGGAACCAGAGCCAGAGACAGGCTCCGCATCTGGTCGGTGAAGGGACCTCGGACCGGGCCAGAGATTTCCTGGAAGGTCTCGGGCCAGGATCGCCCTTGGGCGGCCACCCAGGCCTTCACGGCCTCCGTCGCTTCACTCGGGGCACGGGGATCCAGGACCACCGCCCAGAGTCCTGTTCCCGCCCCTTCTGTGCCTGGAGCAGGATCCAGATTGGGCACCACCAGGGTACTTCCGGGGAAGCGACTGAGCAGATTGGCGCCCCCATCCAGATCATTGGCCACCAAGGTGCCCTGGGAGAACCCGCTTTCCCGCAGGGCTTCGCTCCAAGCGGCCACCGGCAGGTCGGTCAGGCACCGCCCACAGGTCATGGGCCGGATCAAAGCCATCCCCCCGAGCAATCCCAGTCCCATGACCAGGGCCCCCCCCCCAAGTGCGACCCCGATCCGAGAAAGGGTCTTGCCCTCAGGCGCCATAACGGAGACACGCAGCCCCAGCCACAGGGGGACCACCAAGACTGCAGGCATCATATAGTGGTCGCGCAACTCAGACCCCCCCAAGGCCAGGGTGACCAGCGTGGCCAGGGTCAGGGAGGCGACCAGATAAACCACAAGAAAACGGCGCCAGGGGAGAGTGGGATCCTCCCCCTCTGCCCCTGGGCTGGAGCCTCGGACGAAGCGGAGGGCAAAAACGCCAGGAGCGGCCAAAGCCACCAGTATCAGCGGTGTGATCACTCCGGCGATGGGGTCGACCCAGGCAGTCCTCAGGATATCAGGCAGACGGTCTGTCCAGGCCAGCGGCTTGGCTTTCAGGATACCTGCCATCTCTCCGGCGATTCCGTGATCGGCCAGAAGCATCCATACCCCATGGGGCAGGACAAGAAGAACCGCCAGCCCCAAGGCCCAAAGGCTCCGCCGATCCCAAAGCCGTTTGCGCAGCTGTGGATGGACCAGAACCGCAGCCAGCAGGGCCAGGGCGAAGAGCGCAAAGCTGTATTTGGAGAGCGCCCCCAGCCCCAAGGCGCTTCCCACCAGCAGATAGGTGCCCGGTCCCGCCTCTGGCCGGGCCAACCGCGTCAACGTCCATAGACAAAAGGCCAGGGCCGCCAATAACATCAGGGAATGAGTCAAGTTCAAGAAGATCTGAAGGCCGAAGAGGACCGTGGTCAGGGCTCCAAGAACCGTTACCGTAGCGGCCAGGGACCGTCCCCCGGACATGGACCGGGCCGAGAGGCCGAGAAATAGCAGCATGGCGCCGATGGTCACCACGCGATTCAGGCCGAACAGCGCGGGCGAGGCGCCAAACATCTCCATCAAGGCAAGGGCGATCCAGTTGTGGAGAGGCGGCTGCTGAATATCATATCCCAAGGCCCAGCCCTGCCCCCAATAAACCGATTCCAGCTCATCCCGGGGCAGGCCAGTAAAGACGAAGCCATGGAGGGCCGCATGGGCCGCCAACAGAGTAAAGACACCTGCCACCAAAACCCACGGATTGGCGACGAGCATCCCCCAGGGCCGTGCAAACCGGTCTACCTGAGCCACAGCGGCCTTTACCCTGGGGCGTTTCAAGACTGACAAAATGTTCATTGGGCCGCTTTCTCCCGACGAATCAGCACCAGATTACGCACATAGATGGCCAGTCCCAGACCCTGGCCGAAGATGAAAACGGGGTCCTCCTGATGGATGGCATAGGCCAAAAGAGTAGCGCCCCCGATGATGCTGAAATACCAGAAAGCCACGGGCATCACCGATTTGCGCGCCTTCTCCGAGGTCAACCATTGGACAATAAACCGCATGGAGAAGAAAAATTGCCCCAGAAAGCCGATGGCCGTCCAGACGCTTAGGGTGAAGGCAATCAAGCCAAGATCGATGAGCATCGGTGGGATGTCCGAAGAAGTGGTAGGAGGAGGAAGGCGCGCACTATACGCGGGGACCCTCCCCTATTCCATGCCCCTTCTCCGCGCGGCACCGTTGACCTTGACGAAGGGGAGCGTTACATCCTGATGGCTGGATTTGGCGGAACAAGAATAGGGAACCTGACCATGGATATGGACGTCATATTCGATACCGCCTGCCCCTGGTGTTTTATCGGCAAGCGACGCCTCTCCTTGGCTCTGGCGGAGCGTCCGGCCATCCAACCCCGGTTCCGCTGGCGCCCCTTTCTCCTTAATCCGGACATGCCCAAGGCCGGAATGGATCGACGCCAATACCTGGAGCGCAAGTTTGGCGGCCCGCGCCGAGCCCAAAGGATGCTCGAAGCCGCAGAAAGCGCCGGGCGCCTGGTGGGGATTCCTTTCCACTTCAACCGCATTGAACGGACGCCGAACACGGTCGATTCCCACCGTCTGGTGCGCTTGGGCACCACTCAGGACCAGCGGTCCCGCATCCTCGACAGCTTGTTTGAAGCCTATTTCGTCGAAGGCCGGGACATTGGAGATCGGGATGTCCTCGTCCAAATCGCCACAATACATGGTTTGGACGCGACCCAAACACGGGAGGCCCTGGATGGTGCCCAAGATCTGGCTGATGTTTCGTTGGAGAACAATCGGGTCCACGCCATCGGCATGAGCGGTGTCCCCGGCTTCATCTTCAATGGTCGCTTCGCCATTGCCGGAGCCCAAGAGTCGGCGATCTTCCTGCGCATGCTCGACCTCGCCCTGGAATCCCAAGTGGCCCAACCCGTCACGAACACCTAACTTCCCGCAAAGGGGACTCCCTACTAGTAGACCATTTCCCGCCCATCTAGTAGATGAAAAATGGACACTAAACCTTTGTTTACGCATCGCCTTTCCAAACTCTGGCTAGAGTGCTTCGAAGCACTCTAAAATTATATAACGAAAGTGAAACGGGATCAGCTTGGCTCAAGCTGATCCCGTTTCACTCTGAAGCCTTCGTTTGGGTCGATGCCTTAATTGGGAACGATCCCTCCAGCGCGGGCAATGAACGCAACGGCGTTCCACTCATCCTCGTTCGCTGCCATCACCGGTACGCCCAGGTTCTGTGTCGGGGCATAAGTCTCATCGGACAGCAGACGGGCAACGCCCCCCGCTTCCCGGTGGATGAGGATGCCGGCCGCATGATCCCACGGCTTCAACCGGGTAAAAATTGCGAAGTCCCCCTCCCCCCGACTCAAGGAGAGGTAGACATGGGCCGCAGACCCGACGCGTTCGACACGGCGCGTGCGTTGGCGAAATAAGTTCACCAGGGCTTTGCCACCCAAATAGCAGTCCATCTCCGCCAAGGATTTGGTCGACCGGGGCGTCAGCGAGACCGGTTGTCCCGCGCGCTCGACCCCGCCCCCCTTGACGGCGACCGTTGTCTCCCGCTCCAAACAGTGGTCGATCCAGCCCATTACCGTTTCGCCCCCCAGGGATAGGGCGACAATACACCCAAACAAGGGGTTTCCGCGGCTGTAATTCGCCGTTCCATCGACCGGATCGATGATCCAGACGGGACCGTCGCCCTTGAGGCGATCGAGAATGCTGGGATCGTCATGGACCGCCTCCTCTCCCACCACTTGGGAGCCGGGCAAGAGGTCCCGCAACCGGGCGGTCAGGGCAATTTCGGCTTGGATATCCGCTTCCGTCACCAAATCCATTGGACTGGTTTTGCTGCGAATGTCTCCTTCGGACAGGTTTTGGTACCGGGGAAGGACCTCGGTATCCACCACCTCGCGAATGATGTCCGTTACGGCTTTTGGGTCGATCTTCATGGATCGCATCATCAGGATGAAAGGGTCATTCCGCAAGGGGAAAGCGGCCGGTAGGTGCAGGAAAAGCGCTCAGGGCGCGTAGATGTCCCGATCTTTCATATAGGCATCTCGATAAATATCGAGCAAACGCTTGGCTTCCGGGTTGATCGTCGCATGCTGCCCCAGGGCCATTACCACAAAGGTGGAAAAAGTCACGGCTTCGCCTTTTCCGCGCAACCCATTGGCTGCGGCGACCTCCTCAAGGGTGTCATGGACGAACTTTCGGGCCATGACATTCAACTGCCGCTTGACTAGATGATTCTTCTGGCGCCAGCGATTCTGGCTGTTTGGCGTGGCCATTGGCTTCCAAGCCCCCCGACGACCCCGTTCCCCCCCTTGCGGGAAGGTCTGATTCGTGGTCTACTAGCGTTAACTCTAGTAGAAAGCTTAGCCTTAACCGGTTAACAAACCCTCTACTAGTAGTAAGTGGGGCTTAAGCAAGAACCCCGCTCCTGATCTTTGAGCGGCCTTCGGATAATCAACCTATAGTAAGTCCCATTCCTAGAAATTTGAAAACTTGTGTCGAAAAAACTTGACGTGACTTTCTAACGGAAAGTGTAAATTTAGTATTTTGCAGGCAGAAGGACTTTCTCTTAAAAGGTGCATTTCTTATATTTTGTGATCTTTGGGAGATTTAACCCACAAAAACAGTCGATGGTTTTCGTTTTCTATTTTTTTGAATGCTCCCATTGGCGAATGCCATATCGTGCTATTACGTGATCCGTAACACCATATATGTGCCTTTTTTGGACTTCAGAGGCAAAGCGTAGACAAAAAAAAGAGCGCCTTTCGGCGCTCTTTTAACTGTTTTTCTCAGGTATCCAGGAACTTTGGATCGACCCGTCCGGCATCCGCAGGATCCAACCTGACGGTGATTCGCACAACTTCCTCCCCATCTTCTCTGGATAGGACTTCCCCTTTTCGATAGAGCCAAGCGATCATGGCACCGTCACTGATCGGGACTGTCACATCGATCATCACCCGGCTCTCAGCCAAGCGCGCATCGATCCGTTCCAATAAAAGCCGGGTTCCTTGCCCTGTCACCGCAGACAGTGGAACCAAGTCCGAACGGGCCTGGGTTTCCTCTGCAAGGCGGCTCTGGGCCTCAGGATCGAGAAGGTCGGTCTTATTGAGGGCCTCGATCAGACCCCGCTCCACCGCGTCATCCAGATCCATGTCCTTCAGGACAGCTTCCACGTCGGCTTTTTGCGCCTCCGTATCCTCCATGGCGATATCCCGCACATGGACCACGACATCCGCAGCCTTGACCTCTTCCAGGGTTGCCCGGAAGGCAGCCACCAATTCGTGGGGCAAGTCCGACACAAAGCCCACAGTATCGGATAGGATCACCTTCCGCCCAGACGGTAGGCTCAGGGCCCGCATGGTTGGATCCAATGTGGCGAAAAGCATATCCTTGGCCAGCACCCCACCTGTCGTCAGGGCATTGAACAGGGTGGATTTTCCCGCATTGGTATAACCGACCAGCGCAACGATGGGATAGGGAACACGAGCACGCGCCTCTCGGTGCAAGCCACGGGTTCGGCGCACCTCCTCCAGATCTTTCCGCAAGCGGGTGATTTTATCAGTGATCAGACGGCGGTCGATTTCTATCTGGGTTTCGCCCGGACCGCCCATGAATCCCACACCACCCCGTTGCCGTTCCAAGTGAGTCCAGCTGCGAACCAATCGGGAGCGCTGATAAGAGAGGTGCGCGAGTTCGACCTGCATCCGCCCTTCTGCGGTGCGGGCCCGTTCGCCGAAGATTTCCAGGATCAGACCGGTGCGGTCGATGACCTTGCACGTCCAGGCCCTTTCCAGGTTGCGTTGCTGGATGGGGGACAATTGGGTGTCCACCACGACAAGCGTGATGTCCTCGGCCTCGACCAGAGTGGCCATCCGTTCGACAGCACCGCCACCGATATAGGTCGCCGGGACGATCTTAGCCAACGGAACAGTTTCAGTGAGGACGATATCCAGCTCGATGGCCTGGGCGAGGCCAATAGCCTCCTCCAGCCGGACTTCCGGGGTCCGGGAGCCGGATGTCGCCTTGCGGAGAAACGGATGAAGGACCGCGGCCCGATCAGCAGGCGGCGGTCCCTCGTACTCGAAACCGGATGACACGGTTTGTTAGGCCTCGGCCTCTTCTTTCGACGGATCGAACAATTGGACTGGCGAAGCAGGCATGATAGTGGATATCGCGTGCTTGTAGACCAACTGGGTATGACCGTCACGCCGCAGAAGCAGCGAGAAATTATCGAACCAGGTTACGATGCCCTGCAGCTTCACTCCATTAACGAGGAAGATGGTAACCGGAGCCTTGTTCTTGCGAATGTAGTTCAGGAAAACGTCCTGTACATTTTGATTCTTTTCGGCCGGCATAGAATGCCCCTTTTCTATCGTTTTTGTCCCGAAGGGAATTGGGCGGTCCTTTTCGGTCCGCCAAGCCTTTGCGGCTGCCCCACACTCTCGCCGTCTTTCATCCATGCCACCCTTGGGAAAGACTGCCCTCGGGAAAGATCCAAAGGATTCCGCAGCGCGGCATGGACCGGCAGATTTCTTCGTATCACCGATTGGCCTATTTGAAAACCAAGATCATTTGGTTGGTACGACCATCGGCATTTCTTCCATCATAGCTCTCGACAGAATGGCTATCCTTTTGGCAACAGGCCAATGAAGTCCAAACACCCCGACAGATGGTGGGTTAGAGGACATTCGATGAATTCTCCCGGAGCGGGGGGGGCAGGACGCAAGAGAATGGCCGTACACCCCGACGCCTTGGCACACATCAGATCCACCTGGGTGTCGCCAACGAACCAAACCTCCGGCCCCGGCGCCATGCGGGCCGGCTCCAGGGCCATAAGGACGGGATCGGGAGCCGGTTTGTCCCTCATGGCGTCTCCCGCCCCCACCAAGGCGCCGAACAGACCAGTCCACCCCAGGGCGTCTGCCTCTTCGCGTAAAAAATCCCCTGTTTTATTGGACACCACTCCCAAGTAGATCCCCCGCTCTGCAAGGGTTTCCAGCATGATCTGCGCCCCGTCCAGTGGCACCAGCATGTCCAGGTGGCTTTCCCGGAAAGCGGTGTAGAAAACATCGCGAGCCACCTCCCACCGGTCTCCAAAGAGACCGGGGAAAGCGTCGCGCATGGACAATCCAACTCGGGCACGCGTCTCCTCGAAGGTCCAGGCCGGATGGTCCATGGCCTTTAGGGCCGCGTTCATCGCCTTGTGGATACAGGGCCAGCTATCGATCAGGGTATTGTCCCAATCGAAAAGGACCGCCTTGGGACGAGGCATCGTCGTGCTAACGACCATACCAAACGGGACCTTCCAGGGTGTCAAGGAAGTCCAGGTATTTGCTCCTGAGATCGGTGGTCACTCCGCCGGGATGACCATTTCCGATGACCGTCTCGTCAAGCTGGACAATGGGCATGCAGAAATTGGTCGTAGAGCTTAAAAACAGTTCCCGTGCCTCCTTCGCTTCTTCCAGGGTGAAGGACCGTTCTTCCACGGGTATGCCCGCCTCCTTGGCGATCTGAATCAGCCTTTGGCGGGTGATGCCCCCCAAGATGTCATTGCTGAGCGGCCGTGTCACAAGCGTACCCTCCTTGGACACCATCCAGGCGTTGGAGGAGGAACATTCCGTCACTATGCCATCTGGTGTATACAAAAAGGTCTCGCTTGCTCCCTGTTCATGGGCCCGCTGTTTGGCAATGGCATTTGGCAGCAGGGACACGGTCTTGATATCCCGTCGTCCCCAACGGATATCCGGCTGGCTGATCACTTTAATGCCCCGTTCGGCTGCAGCGCCGCCGGTATTCGGGTTGTTTCGGGCGGTCATCACCAGGGCTGGCGGGGTGTTGGCTGGGAAAAGGTGATTGCGCGGCGCAACACCGCGGGTCACCTGAGTATACAGAATGCCATCGCGCACCATGTTCCGGCGCACGGTTTCCCGGGCCACAACAGTCAGGGCTTTAACCGACATGGGCATGGCGATTTCCAGTTCCCGCAGTGACCGCTCCAGACGCACCCAATGGCCCTCCAGGTCCACAGGCCGACCTTTCCAGATGGCTGTAACCTCGTAGATCCCGTCGGAGAATTGGTACCCCCGATCCTCGATGTGAATGGCGGCCTCGGCGTGCCGGACATACCGACCGTTGACATAGGCGACGCGGGACATGGCACCTCGCTCCTTACAGAAAAAGAATGGCTTGAACAGTGGACGACTGAGATCACGGTGAGAGCATCGAGTGAGCCGGAAAGCCCGGTTGTCCGCTCCGCGTTCCCTTCGGCCCCCACTTTTCCGCTCAATGCGCTAAAAGAACTCGAGACGGACAGAGAACATTTTCTCCACTTTCTTGATGGCCGAAGCCGAGGCAAAGAGGATCACCCGATCACCGCCCTGGATGACCGTATTGCCCCGGGGGCTGATCACGTCGTCACCGCGAACCACCGCGCCCAACAGCACGCCGGCCGGCAGGTTCACATCCTTCAGGGGACGCCCGACCAAGGGCGAGGTTTCCAAGGCATCAGCCTCGATCAACTCGCCAAATCCCTCGTGCAAGGAATGGACGCTATGAATACGCCCCCGGCGCACATGCTGGAGGATCTTGGAAACGGTGATCGTCCGGGGATTCACCACCACATCCACCCCAAGGGTGCTGACCAGGGTATTGTAGGTCCCCTTATTGATCAGGGTAATGGCCCGCTGACTGCCGTAGCGCTTGGACAGAAGCGACGCCAGAATATTGGTCTCGTCGTCATTGGTCACGGCGATGACCGTCTCGGTCTGCCCCACCCCTGCCTCGTCGAGGATTTCCGGATCCAGGACATCTCCGTGGAGCACCATGGTTCGCCCCAGGGTCTTAGCCACATATTGGGCCCGCTCCCGGTTCATCTCGATCACCTTGGCGTTGACCTGGGGGAAATCATTATCCAGAGTCTGCGCCAGGAACAGGCCAATATTTCCGCCCCCCAGGATAACCACCCGACGGGCCGCCGTCTCCTCATGCCCGAAGGCCGCAAGGGCGCGTTGTGTCTGGTCGGAGGCAACAACAAAATAGACCTCATCCCCAGGCAGCATCTGATCTTCAGCACTGGGCACCATCGCCTTGTCCTGGCGGACGATGCCGACGACAACGATTTGCAGATCCGGGAACAATTGGGTGAGCTGACGCAGGGGGGTGTTGACCACAGGCGTCTGATCCGAACACCGCACGCCCATCAGGCGAACCCGGTCCTCGGCCAGCGGAATCACATCCATGGCGCCAGGCACCTGAAGACGCCGGGTGACCGCGCGGGCCACTTCGATTTCCGGACTGATGATCACATCAATGGGCATGTTCTCGCGCGAGAACAGGTTGGCCCAATGGGGTTGAAGGTAATTCTGGTTCCGCACCCGGGCAATTTTTGTGGGCACATTGAACAAGGAATGGGCCACCTGACAGGACATCATATTGACTTCGTCCGCATGGGTGACCGCAATCAACATGTCGGCGTCCTCTGCCCCGGCCTGTTCCAAGACGTTGGGGTGTGACGCATAGCCAACGAAGGCCTGGACATCCAGGGTGTCAGAAATGGACCGAATCAGCTCCGGTCTCTGATCGACCACCGTGATATCGTTGTTTTCGGCTGCGAGATATCGGGCAATGGAAAAGCCCACCTGTCCAGCGCCACAAATAATGACCTTCATGTCTTCTCCTTCCCTAGCGCCCTCTGCCGTCTCAACGGGAGCCGCGCCAGGTTGTTTCGCTGGCTGGGCCGGTTAAACTTTCGTCCGCTCCACACCGCCTACACCCAGGCTTTTCAGCTTGCGGTGCAGGGCAGAGCGCTCCATACCGACAAATTCGGCGGTCTTGGAGACGTTGCCGCCGAACCGTGTCACCTGGGCGATCAGGTAATCCCGCTCGAACACCTCTCGCGCATCGCGCAGGGGCAAGGTCATAATTTCTCCGGATCGGTCCAAACGCAGGGAATCCGGAGTCACGGCACTCACTTCCGCAGGCAGCATGTCAGCGCGAATGGGATCGTTCACCTCCCCCGGCGCCATGATCAGCAACCAGTCGATCACATTGCGCAACTGCCGAACGTTACCCGGCCAGTCGTAGCTTTGCAGCGAGGCCAAGGCGTCCTCCCCCAGGATCCGTGGGGATACCCCAGCGCTTTGGGCTGCCCGTTCCATGAAATGGATGGCCAAGGGAATGATATCCTCCCGTCGCTCCCGCAAGGAGGGAAGGCGAATAGGCACAACGCTCAAGCGATAATAGAGATCTTCCCGGAAACGCCCCTCAGCGATTTCATGGGTCAAGTCCCGGTTGGTACTTGCCAAAACGCGCACATCGACCCGCACCCGTCGCGCCCCACCGAGGCGCTCAAAGCTTTGGTCCTGCAGCACACGGACGATCTTTCCCTGTGTTTCCAGGGGCATATCCGCCACTTCGTCAAGGAACAAGGTGCCGCCGTCAGCCTGTTCGAACAGGCCAATCCGCAGACCTGTATCGGCGGTGGGTTCGGATCCCAACAATTCACTTTCCATGCGGTCAGGATGCATGGCCGCACAATTGACAACAACAAAGGGGCGCTGGGAGCGGGGAGACTGAGCATGGAGCATGCGAGCGACCACCTCCTTGCCCGTACCCGGCGCGCCGGAGATCAAAACCCGCGACCCGGTGGGGGCCACCTTCTGAATCGCCTGCCCCACTTGTTGGATTATCGTAGAGCTGCCCACCAGATCCATTTCCGGCCCGGCGCGCATGCGTAACTCGGCATTTTCCCGCTTCAACTGAGCCGTTTCGATCGCCCGTTGAATGATCAACAGCAGACGGTCGGCCTTAAAGGGCTTCTCGATGAAATCATAGGCTCCCTGCTTAATGGCAGAAACCGCTGTTTCAATGGTGCCGTGGCCGCTGATCATCACCACCGGTAAGAGGGGATGGTCCCGCATCAACAATTCCAGGACCTGCAGACCGTCCAGCCGACTGCCTTGCATCCAGATGTCGAGAACAACCACCGCAGGGCGCTTTTCGTTGATGGCCCGTAGACAACTGTCTGCGTCTGTCGCTTCCCGGGTTTCATATCCCTCGTCCTCGAGAATACCCGACAACATCATACGGATGTCGTCTTCATCATCGACGATGAGAATATCGTGCGCCATGAATTGAATCGGCCTAACTAGTGACAACGGGGTGCGCGGTGGGCAACGCCTTCTGGGAAGAAGGAGACGGGAGAACGGGAAGGGTCAGGCTCACGCAAGCGCCCCCACCCTCGGCATTCGTAAGTACCAGATCCCCTTCATGATCTTCCAGGATTTTCTTAACGATGGCCAGCCCCAGACCGGTTCCTTTGCTTCTTGTCGTGACGTAGGGTTCGGTGAGCCGTTTGACCTCCATGTCGGGAAGCCCCCGGCCATTGTCAACAAGGGTGATGACCGCCAGCCCATCCTTCTCAAACAGGGCGACCCGAATCCGGCCTCTTTCAAGGGGAGGGTCATCGGGTCCTGGTTTGTCCCGTCCCTCGATGGCCTCTACTGCGTTTTTAAGCAGATTGGTCAAGGCCTGGGATATCTGCCTGGAATCACAGGGAACCTTGAGCGGGCTCTCGGGCAATTCGGTTTCGAACGTAATCCGCGCCCCATAGGCGTCCCGCTGCAGATAAACGGCCTGGGAGACAACTTCCCGCAGGTTGGTCGGCAAGATCTCCGGTGCAGGCATTCGGGCAAACGAGCTGAATTCATCCACCATCTGTCCGATATCCCCCACATGGCGGATAATCGTCTCCGTGCAGCGCAGGAAGGTCTCTGGATCGTCCGTGATCTGTTTGAGGTATTTGCGCTTCAGGCGTTCTGCGGAAAGCTGGATCGGGGTCAGGGGGTTCTTGATCTCATGGGCGATGCGCCGGGCCACATCCGCCCAGGCAGCCTTGCGCTGGGCATCCTGCAGGGCCGTTATGTCCTCGAAGGTGAAGACGAACCCGGTAATCTCGTCCTCCGCCCATTCTGCAGAGACGCGGACTAACAGGATGACCGTCTGCCTTTCAACTTTCAGCTCCAATTCACGGGTGACGGGCTTTTCCGGGCGGCTCCGGGCCAGATCCAGCAGGGGGCCAAACTCTGGCACGACCTCTGCGATGGATCGGCCGCGCCAAGCGTCCAAATCCCGATTCAAAAGACGCCGGGCTGAAGGATTGGGCAGATTCACCCGCCCTTCGGAATCCAGACCGATGACTCCCGAGGAAACCCCGGCCAACACAGCCTCTGTAAAGCGGCGGCGTTCGTCGAGTTCGTCATTGGCCTTAATCAGACTCCTTTGCTGGTCTTCCAGGCGACTGGTCATGCGGTTGAAGGCCCGGCCTAAATGCGCGACTTCGTCACTTGCCGCCAGCTCGGGGACGCGAACGGCCAAATTCCCTTCCCGAACCTTTTCCGAAGCGTCAATCAAATCCATGATTGGGCGGGCAAGGCGGGTGGCGATGGTCAACCCCACCCAAATGGCGGCCATCAACATCAGCAGGGAAACGACAATATAGGTTCCGAAGTAAAGGATTTGCAGCTTGGAGCCCTGTTCCTGGAACGTCCGGTATTCTGCAACGGCGGCGTTGGCCCGCTGAATATGTTCCCGAACCTTGGCGTCCACAAACCGACCAACGAACAAAAAGGTATCCGGCACCTGAAGCTGAACCAGGGCCCGTACCCGGTCATTGGCCTGCCCAGGCATGACCACCACTTCGCCCTCCTTGGCCTTTTCGATCAGGAAGGCGGGAATTTCCTCGAATTGGAGGGAAAAAGTATAGCCTGCACGACCAATCACCGTCCAATCCCCATTGAACACGACCACCTCAGACAGGTTGCGGAGCAGGGTTTGGGTCGACAGAAATTGATTCAGAGCCTGACTGTTGGGAATACGGCGCCATTCCCGGTTCAGGTCGTTGGCCATCAGGGCCGCGTCCCCGGAAATCGCACTCATATTGGCATCCAGATAAGCCTCGGCCACCTCCTGGGATTCATTGATTGCTGTGGAGACCTTCTCATCGAACCACCCCTGAAAACTGAGCTGGAAGGCCAGGGAGGAAAAGATTGCGAGCAGAATCGCAGGGGTGATGGCCACCGCGCTGAATAACACCGCCAGACGCACATGCAGCCTTGTGCCGGCGCCCTTGGAGCGCCGTTCCGACCACATGCGCACCATGGTCCGAGTAATCAGCACCCCCATGGCGAGCAGAATGACAAGATCGACGTTCAAGAGGATCCAGATGGCCCGGGAATTGGGTTCAGGGCTGGACAGAACGAAGAACGTCACTGCACCGGCGACCATCGCCGCAACGGAAAGAGCAACTGCAAGTTGCCGAGACAACCGAACCCGACGCGCCCAAAGACCGATCCGCAAGACGGACCGGCTAGACAGAGGGCCTCGATTGGACAGCCCCTTACGGAACCGCATGCGGGAGGTCATAAACTGCTACCCTTTTAGCCCACGCACGACCTGAATATCCAAATCTCGGATTTTCTTGCGCAGGGTATTGCGGTTCACCCCAAGCAATTGGGCAGCTTTGATTTGGTTGCCCCGGGTAGCCTCCAGGCAAAGGGTGATCAGGGGGCGTTCCACTTCTCTCAGGATCCGTTCATGGATCCCTGCGGGGGGCAGGCTTTCCCCATGGGCATCGAAGTAATGGCGCAGATGACGTTCCACCTTCTGGGACAGGCCCTCACCACTATCATCGGCTTCCGCGGAAGAGACAGGAGTGACCGTGGCGAGTTCGGCTTCGATCACATCCAGGCCAATGACCTCCTGAGAATAGAGAGCCGCCAGACGGCGCACCAGGTTTTCGAGTTCACGCACGTTTCCAGGCCACCGGTACTTTTTCAGACGATCCATGGCCGCCGTTTCAAGAACCTTCGGGGGCAGCCCCTCCCCCTCCGTCGCCAGGGTCAGGAAATGGCGGAGCAATTCCGGAATATCCTCCGCCCGTTCCCGCAAGGGGGGCAAACGGATGGGCACCACGTTCAGGCGGTAATAGAGGTCTTCCCGGAACAAACCCTGCTGGATCAGTTGACGCAAATCCCGGTGGGTTGCGGCGATGATGCGCACATTGGCGCGCATGGTCTGGCGCCCCCCGACGGAGGTGTATTCGCTTTCCTGGAGAACGCGCAGCAAGCGGGTCTGGGCTTCGAGCGGCATATCACCGATTTCGTCGAGGAACAGGGTCCCGCCATCGGCCTGTTCAAACCGGCCAACGGCCCGGCTATGGGCGCCGGTAAAAGCCCCTTTCTCGTGGCCGAACAGCTCACTTTCGATGAGTTCCCGGGGGATGGCGGCCATATTGACGGCGACGAAGGTGCCGTTTCGCCGCTTGCCGTAATCATGCAGAGCCCGGGCGACCAGTTCCTTGCCCGTTCCCGACTCGCCATTGATCATCACGGTCAGGTCCGTGTTCATCAAACGGGCGAGAGTGCGATAGATCTCCTGCATGGCCTGGGACCGGCCAATCAGGGGCAGCCGCTCATCGTCGTCATCTCCCGCAGTTTCGTCGATCGGTCCACCTTTGGGCAGGGATAAGGCCCGGCGGACCACATTGACGACTTCGGTCAGGTCGAAGGGCTTGGGCAGGTATTCAAAGGCTCCCCGCTCTGTGGCCTTGACCGCTGTCAACAGGGTGTTTTGGGCGCTCATGACGACAATGCGCAAATCCGGGCGGATCTTTTTGATGCGCGGGATCAGGTCCAGGCCATTCTCGTCGGGCATGACCACGTCGGTGATCACCAAATCCCCCTGGCCGTCAGCCACCCAGCTCCACAGGGTCGAGGCCGTCCCCGTCGTCCGCACCTGGTATCCGGCCCGGGTCAGGGCCTGGCTCAGGACCGTGCGGATACTACGGTCATCATCGGCCAAGAGAATCGTCGCCATTTCACTTACTTCCAAGAACTGAACCTGAATTTACCAAGGGGTAGAGGCAGTCATGCCCTTCGCCATGGGAAGAATGATGGAAAAGACTGTCCGCCCTGGCAAGCTATCGAATTCGATAATACCACCATGGTCGTTGATAATCTTTGCCGCCAAGGGCAAACCCAAACCGCTTCCCTTGGGTTTAGTGGACACGAAGGGGTCGAATAGATTGCCCTTCAGGTCTTCGGGGATGCCGTCCTCCCCATTATCCCGCACACTGATCACCAGAGGCAGATCCGTCACCGAACCTCCCGGTACCCGCAGACGCAGACCATGCTGATAGGCCGTGGACAGGACGATTTCCGCCCCATGGGAGGGGCAGGCCTCTGCCGCATTTTTCACCAAATTCAGAAGCACCTGAATCAACTGGTCCCGATTGCCCAGGACCGGTGGCAGGGAGGGATCGTAGGACTCCACGAAGCGCACATGTTTGGCGAAGCCGTTCTCCGCCACCATGCGGACATGCTCCAGAACCCGGTGAATGTTCACCGCTTCCCGTTCCAGGGGGCGGTTATCGGAGAACACCTCCATACGGTCCACCAGGGCAACGATGCGATCCGTTTCGTCAATAATCAGTCGCAGAAGCTGGCGGTCCTCCTCCGGCATGCCACTTTCCAGTAGCTGTGCAGCGCCCCGAATGCCGGACAGGGGGTTCTTGACCTCATGGGCCAGCAAAGCCGCCATGGCCGTCACAGACCGGGCGGCATCCCGATTGTTCATGCGTTGGCCGATTTTCAGGGCCATGGATAATTCATGCAGGGAAATGGCCACCCAGTTTTCATATTCCGTCAAGGGAGAAACCCGAACGGTGATGGTCCTCTGCCCCGTGCGGGGCGTGTCCAGAACCACGCCATATTCCGAGAAGGTGGAATGGTTCATCCGGGCCATGTCGATCAAGCCATAGATGGGATTGTATTCGGGAATCAGGTCGGTCAGTGGCACGCCGCGCAAATGGGCCGACGTGCTTTCAAACAGCTGCTCTCCGGCGGCATTGACCATCTGCACCCGGTTTCCCGCATCGACGCAGATCACCGCAGAGGCGATGGCATTCAAAACCGTACCCGGATCGATGGGAGGGGGCTGGCCACGACGACGCAGGGGGGAAAAACTCACCATAGCTCAGGCCGCCTTTTCCAATGGTAGGGCATCTTCCCCCTCCGTCCGCAGACGATCAAGGAAGGTCTTGAGAAGAATCCGTGCACTCTCCGCCTCTCCAATAGCCATATAGGCCTGTCGGAAGGGGCCGCCACCGGAGAGGGAGTCCGCGTACCAGCCCATGTGTTTGCGGGACACCCGAAGACCCCGTTCAAGACCATGGAGCTCCAGTAATCCTTCGAAGTGCTCAGCGATGGCATCCAGTCGCTCGGCCAAGCTGGGGCCTGGCGGCGGTATGCGCCCTTCCGCCTCGGCAACCAATCCCCGGGCGATCTGGCCCGGCAACCAAGGCGCACCCTGGGCCGCCCGACCAATCATCACCCCATCGGCACCGGTTTCCCGCAGGATCCTCCGGGCATCATCAAGCGTCCGGACATCTCCGTTGGCCAGAAGAGGGAGGCTGGTAGCTTCTCGCACGGCGCGAATCGCGCTCCAGTCCGCATGCCCCCCATACAGGCTCTCCCGAGTCCGCCCATGGATGGTGACCAGGGCGATCCCTGCGGCCTCGGCGACACGCGCCAAAGAGGGTGCTGTCAGATCCCCCTCCCCCCAACCCAACCGGGTCTTGAGGGTCACGGGGATATCGACTGCGTTTACAACAGCTTCCATAATCCGACCGGCCAGGGCTTCGTCGCGCATCAGGGCCGCGCCACCTTGCCCCCCCACAACCTTCTTCACGGGACAGCCCATGTTGATATCGATCAGGGCAGCCCCCCGGTCGGCATTGAAGCGGGCAGCCTCGGCCATGATTTCGGGGTCGCACCCGGCCAATTGCACGGCAAAGGGCGCGCCATCCCCGTCATTGGGGTCACACATACGGAGACTGCGCGCTCCATTGTGCGAGGATCGACTGTTGCCCTGAGCACGCAGCAACTCACGGCTTGCGATCATCTCGGACCAAGCCAAATGACAGCCAAAACGCCGGGCGAGACGGCGGAAGGGGCGATCCGTGATCCCTGCCATGGGCGCCAAAACAACTGCGGGCCTGGGAAGGGTGACGGATCCAAGGACAAGGCTCATTGGGGACGGCTTCCTTGGAATGAATGTGACCAAATCTTAGGCAACATTGCAGGGAACCACAAGGACTCCTTCGCATCCGCGAAGGAGAAAGAAAAAATATCGAATTATAAGGAGCTTACAGGATGATATCCGTAACGAATTTGACGCCCAAAAAGGCAAGGGTGAGCAAGAGATAGGCGAGAAGCATCCAACGCGCCGCTGCTCGGCCCCGCACGCCCCACCAGCGGCGGGCCAAAAGGATGCCTCCGATGGCCAGAAAGGCCAGCCAGGACAGCAGGGTTTTGTGGTCGAAGACGAAAAAGCGGTGTCTTTCCAGGTACAACAGGGCTGAACCGGTCGCCAACCCGGCACCCAGAACCACCTCGGTTGAGACCAAAAGTGCGTGGGCCATGCCATCGGCCTCCGCCGCAGCGGGTAAGCGACGGGTGAGATGGCTGGGACGTTTGCGTTTCAGGGCCCGTTCCTGCAAGACTCCCCCCAGTGCTGCAATGGCCGCGAGGGTCAGCAGGGCATAGGTGACCAAGGCGATGGCAATATGCAGCATGGTCCAGAAGGGCGGCGCCCGCTCATCCAGCGGCGGCCCCTCCGCCCCGGCCCAGAGGGTGGCCATCGTCCCGAGAACCACCAGATAGGGCATGAGAAGTGGACTCAATTTCCATGCCGCACTTTCCACCCGACACAGCAGGCCATAGAGAAGCAGGGACATGGCGGTACTGGCCCAAAGGGCGCTGGAAAAGCTGGTTCGCCAATGGCCCGCAGCCAGGGCGGGCCCTGCGGCCAAGGCGAAGGTGGCCGCCAAGGCCAGGAGTAGCCCTCCCCAGAACAGACCATCCCGTTCCGGCTCTCGCCGCAGGGGCGCCAGGGTTGCGGGGGCCAGAGCGGCCAGGGCGATCAGGTGAAGGGATAGATGGTTTCCGAGCATGGCCAGGACTATACAGCCGCCGCCTAAGGGAAAACAATCGCCCGCGCACAGCGACCCTGGTAGGGTTCGAGCCTTTCGGCCAAAAAGGGCGGAAGATTGGGGTTCATAGGCGTCCATGAACCGAGACGCAGCAATACAAAGGAATAAAGAACGATGGCCAAAGTCGCCGCTTTGATCGTGGCCGCCGGGCGCGGCAAGCGCTTCGGCGGGGATATGCCCAAGCAATATCTCAGCCTTGGGGGCCGGTCCATTCTGCGGCACTCCCTGGCCCGCTTCACCGCCCATCCGGATGTCCGCTGGACCCGCGCTGTCATCCACGGCGACGATCGGGACCTCTACGACGGCGCGGCCAAGGGCCTGGCCACCCTCCTCGAGCCCTGCCCCGGTGGCGCGGAACGTCAAGACTCCGTGCGCCTGGGCTTGGAAAGCCTGGAAGAATTCGCACCTGATTACGTCCTGATCCACGATGGGGCCCGGCCCCTGGTGGACAGTGCCCTGATTGACCGTGTCATCAGCGCTCTGGACGATCACGTTGGTGTCATTCCCGCCCTACCCGTGGCCGACACTCTGAAGCGCGGCACCGATGGCCTGATCTCCGGTACCGTTGACCGGGCCAACCTTTGGCGCGCCCAGACCCCGCAAGGCTTCCGCTTCAAGGAGATTCTGGCGGCCCATCGCGCCGCTGCCGGTCAGGTTCTCACCGACGATGCAGCGGTCCTTGAGGCCGCAGGCGGCACCGTTGCGCTGGTTGAGGGTGCGGAGGACAACACAAAGGTGACCACACCCGGGGACCTGGACCGGGCAGAGCGACTCTTCCGGGGTCCCGGTGAACCCCGGGTCGGCTCAGGTTTTGACGTACACCGGCTAGGCTCCGGGGACTTCGTGACCCTCTGCGGGATTCAGATCCCCCATACCCATGGTCTCATTGGCCATTCGGATGCGGACGTGCCCATGCACGCCTTGACCGATGCCCTGCTTGGCACAATCAACGCCGGTGACATCGGCCGCCATTTCCCGCCCAGCGATATGCGGTGGAAAGGCGCGGACTCCAGTATTTTCCTGGCCCATGCCGGAAACTTGGTGGCAGCCCTCGGCGGCCGCATCCAGAACGTGGATATCACCATCATGTGCGAGCAGCCAAAGGTGGGGCCCCATCGCGCCCGCATGTCCGCTCGCCTCGCCGAAATTCTCCGCATTCCCGGCAGTCGAGTCGCTGTAAAGGCCACCACCACCGAGGAATTGGGATTCACCGGCCGGGGGGAAGGCATCGCCGCCCAAGCCACCGCACTTGTTACCCTACCGTACTGAGGAAGGGGTAGCGCAGGTGGGCATAGTGAAACTGCGGGGGGCTTCTGCCCCGTCCCACCGCAGGTGGGCATAGTGAAACTGCGGGGGGCTTCTGCCCCCCGATCCCCCTGATTGGGAAGCAATCTTCCCAAACCCTTCTTTTTTTGACTAATCTAGAATTCACTGGATGTTGGATCGTGTAGATTCTGGATCTAGAAAAAGAAAAAAATCAATACCATAGGTATTTATTTTCAGATCGGATCAATTTCATTTCATAAAAATTGGGGGTTCGGGGGCATTGGCCCCCGAATGGGCGCGGGCGATAGCCCGCCTTCCCTCCCCATCCTCTCCCTCACCCTGGCCGAGCCACCTTCTTCCGAATCGCGACGGGGCATAGAGATAAGACATTGGGCCATGGACTCCCTTCTTTCCTCTCCGTACCATCCCTTTCGACTCTTCAAACTGATCTTAGGAGGCCCCCAAGAATGGCGCAGGCGACCACCGCTCAAAAACCGGCGTCCCGCTCCCGTTCCACGTCGTCCTCTTCCAAAACCATCAAGCCAACCGAACCCCAACGGAAATGGCTTGAGCGCGGCTTGAGTCAGCCGGGTGGGAAACTTCCTCTGTTTGACGAAAACGGCCGCCGGGTAGATGGACGCATTATCCAAGCCTGCCTGGATAAGGGCTGGGCAGATCATTGGTTCACCAATCCCCTAAAGCCTGACTGGCAGGTCTGTAAGTTGACCGAAGCGGGCCGGGCCGTACTAAATTGAACCACACCCCTTGACCTCGCCGACAAGGAGGAAGCCAGAATGGCGCGGATTCATTTAAGTCTGCAGAATTTTTCCAATGAAACGGGCCACCTCTTCGGCACCCGTAGGGGCAATCGGTCGGGGCGCTGCCTGCGCGATCAACATATCCAATTCGGAACCGATCCTTCCCTCGGCCAGGGCGGCTTCCGTCAAACGCCGTCCCCGCGCGTTCTTGAAGAACCATTCCTCCAGGTATGGAGCCTCGGGCCAATTTGACCGCTCGACCATCAGCATGGGAATGCCCGCAGTTGCGCAGTCGGCCAGCATCCCATAGCCCGCCTTGCCGACCACCGCATCGACAGAAGCCAGGATGTCCGAAAAGGACCTTCCACTGGCCCGAGCATCGACCAGAACCTCCCGCTCTGCAGACACCGGGTTAAAGGCCAGCAGCGCCCAGTCCCCAGCTTGCCGCACCCATTGGCGGGCGTCCAAGCCGGAGGACAGGCCGCCAAAATTCACCAGAGCCAGCGGACGCGCCGGATCGAGCCCCAAAGCCTCCATTAATCCCCGCCGATCCCGTTTCCCGGGCCGGGCGATCACTCCCACGGGAATTGGGTTCGGCAAGTCTGGCTGAGGCATGGAAGGCGTGGGGATGAACCAACCGTCGGCCAGGGCGTAGCTTTCAGCCATGCGGTCCAGCACGGGCGTCATAGATGGATCACCGTCGAACAGAAACCGTCCGATCCCTAACCAATTTAACGGCCCCAGTCCCAACACGGGGATACCAAGCCGATGAGCTGCCGCCACGGCCAGATAGCCGCTACAGGAAAGCACCAAATCTGGAGTATGAGCTGCCATGACGGAACAGACACGGGCCAGAGAACCGTCCCAATCGCCGTGGAGATCGCGGTAGCGATCCGCGCTGGCTTCCCGGTCTATGGTTCTCGCGTCCCTCATTACTAGGCCGAAATCAAAGCTTCTGGACTCGTGGGTGATGTCTCGGAAGAAGGGGGATGGATCCAGGGCGCAGTCCACAGTCACATGAACCTGTGGCAAACGGACGCGCAGGGCCTCGGTCACAGACGCGCAAAGGGAGAGATGACCAAAACCGTGGGACGTCACGACCAGATAAAGACGGGGTATCGGGGACATGGAAGGAATGCTTCGAGGAGAGGATAACAGGGTCGTTCATCTTCCCCCGTTCAGACCAGGGCGTCCACCTCCGCAGTCGGTTCAGAACCAAAACTCTTTGGTCCGAGATCCATCCTCCAGGCTCAATCCTTGGCAGGAATCGTTTCGGAAGCGGAGACAGCCTCGTGCTCCTGACAGGCCCGCTCGATTTGATCCAAGGCTTCTTCCAGGGTGTCTCGGGTGACTCCATGCAGGAATTCGCCACCGACAATGCGCAAATTCGGCCCATGCTGGCAATATCCGAAGCAGGTGGCCCAACCGACTGTCACGCGCTCCGTCAGTCCCCTGGCGGCCAACCCCATGCGCACCAACTGTCCAAGCATCTCGGCGCCCCCGCCAACGCAGGAGATTCCCATGGGACCCCGGTCCTTCCGGCAAAGCAGGACTCGAAGGGGAGAGGGATCGGCAGATGAAACAGTCATACGGCGGCTTTCTTTGATGAGTCCACGACCCTTAACGTCGTCTTGTCCAGGGGTTCGTTCAAGGGCCAGATAGCAGGCGTTTGGGGTAAGAGAGGCATACTGATCATGGGAACAGTCTATTTTACCGGCTGTCCACCCGAAGAAGGAAGAGTCACCTCCTCCGCCAATGAAAGACTTTGTCCGACCAATAGGGCCTCGGCCTGGCGCAGACTCAATTCCGGATGGATTGCACGTAGGACAGACAGGGCCCGCCCCCGATCCCGTCCCAAACGACGGGAGTCCCCTTCGCTGCCGATCGGCCCGCGTGCGGATTCGGCAGAACCGCTTTGTTCTTTGCCCATGCGATCCATGGCTTTCCGCGCCAATTGGGCTAAACCCGCCGCGTCGAACATCTTAGCCTTCCCCTTTTGTTCCACGAACCAGCGGCCAAAGTAGGCGGGGGAGTCTGAAAAAAGTCTAAAGGATATCAAAGTGATGTCTGCCCTTCCGAGGGGCAAGGCGTTTACCGCCTGGGATTCCGGCGAGTCGGAGATATTGATCTCGCCCGAGCATAGGGAAAACCCTCATACGATCGGGAATAGACATTCCAACTTTAGTCGACAAGGAGTCTTCGACTCCGTTCATACACGCGGCAATCGGACCGCTTCCTCATTATGCAGAATTTTGCATAACATCGCGAAACGTATCCTGCCCTAACAGGAATCACGGCATCACCAATGTATATGGTATTAACAATAGAAAGGGGATCGAAACTTTCTTTTGGGACCCAGCCTCCCAAGGCGAACGTCACTTCGCCAATCGATGACACCTATTTTCGCGGTGTTGTCGATACGCGGCCATCAGAACCGCCGAGAAAAATTGGTCGGAGCGGCGGGATTCGAACCCACGACCCCTTGACCCCCAGTCAAGTGCGCTACCAGGCTGCGCCACGCTCCGACCAATTTTTCACCGATTGAGAAGTCGTTGAAAACGCTGCTCTTTTCGGTGATGGGGCCGGGACACTGTGTTGTGTGCCCCGGGAAGAGGCCGCAATATAGCCGCGGCCCCCCTAGTCGGCAAGAACATTTTTTGGCTTTTTCCAACTTTCTATTTTTTGGAAAAAATCCAAGAAAAACCGCCACTTCCGAGAGGATGTGGCGGTTAAAACAGCCCGACATTGCCCGGGCACATCACCAAACTGAGCAGACCAGCAGAGAGGCTCCCTACAAATCCACTTGTCGCAAAATCCGCCGCAGATCTTGCAAGTCCGACAGAACCACTTCCAGTTCCAAACGCTGATCATCGCTCAGCCCCGTCACGCTCGGCGCCTCCCTTTCCTCCGGGGAGGTCGATAGCAGCGACGGATTCCCATCAGCCACGGGAGTCCCTTCTCCAGATTGCGAAAGGCGCTCTGGCTTTGTCGGTATGTCCTCTGGTTGCCCCGTCACATCCATGAGCGGTGAAGACCGAAGGGGATCTTCCCCTGACTCGTCTTTTACTTGTGCACCGGCGGCCTCTTCCTCGTCCAGGTCCTCCGGATACCCTTCTTCTGGGGACGGATCGTCTTTCTTGGGCTCACTGTCAAAGGAAAAAGTCGGCTCACGATCGTCTACGTCATCTGGAGCTTCCCCTTCTCGCAGACCTTCAGTATGGGAAATCACAGACTTAACGCCGTTTTCCCGCAAAAGCTTCTGCGCCCCTTTGATCGTATAACCGTCGTTGTAGAGAAGATCCCGGATTGCGGCGAGCAGGGTCACATCTTCCGGACGGTAATACCGGCGTCCACCGCCACGCTTCATGGGACGGATCTGGGAAAACTTGGTTTCCCAGAACCGCAAAACATGCTGCGGAACATTCAGTTCATTCGAAACTTCGCTGATGGTGCGAAATGCCGAGTCTGATTTACCCGACCGACGCGAGGACTCCTCCACGTCACCGGCCTCGCCGTTGGTACCGGTACTCACGATTTTTTACCCATCAAAAGAACATTAACCCAGGGTCTGCTTGCCAACAGGGCCGTCATTGATACGAGCCTTCAAAAGCTGGGATGGCCGGAAGACGAGAACACGACGGGGCAGAATGGGAACTTCCTCTCCGGTCTTGGGATTGCGCCCGACCCGTTCCCCTTTCTCCCGCACTGAAAAGCTGCCGAAGCTCGAAATTTTCACCGCCTCTCCGCGCACGAGTGCCTCGGACATCTCGCTGAGCACCATTTCAAGCAGGTCGGCGGACTCGTTCCGGGACAGGCCCACTTCTTGGTAGACAGCCTCACTCAACTGAGCGCGGGTAATGGTCTTAACGGTCATGATCGCGATCCCCGTCAGTGGTTTCCGGATACCTTGCCTGCAGACGGTCCGCAGGTCTCTCCAGACAACAGGTTCCTCCCCAGGCCAATCATGGAGAGGGACAGAACGCCAAGAGTTGAACCTAGACGGTAAAAGAGGGGAAGAAAAGCGTCAATATCAAAGCGTTGCCACATAGCGCCAAGATGGCGTGTGAGGCCGCATTCGAACCAAAAGTCCGTAATTATCTGGGATGGAGAGCGCCTTAAAGCCGCACCAGAGCCGATCCCCAGGTGAATCCGCCCCCCATGGCTTCCAAAAGGACCAAATCTCCCACCTTGATTCGGCCATCGGCCCGGGCGGCGGAGAGAGCCAAGGGCACGGACGCAGCTGAGGTATTGGCGTGCTGGGAAATGGTCGTGATGATCTTCTCCAACGGGACGCCCAGTTTTTTGGCTGTCCCGTCGATGATACGCTTGTTGGCTTGGTGGGGAACCACCCAATCCAAATCATCGACGGTCAGGCCCGTGGCATCCAGGGCCTCCAAAACGACGTCGCGCAGATTCACAACCGCGTGACGGAAGACCTCCCGCCCATGCATGCGCAAAAAGCCCGTTGTCTGGGTAGATGACGGGCCACCATCCACATAAAGCAGATCATGCTGGCAACCATCGGCATGCAAATGTGTGGACAGGATTCCCCGATCCGCGGTTGTCCCGTCCCCATTCTCGGCTCGCAGCACCACCGCACCTGCGCCATCGCCAAACAGGACACAGGTCGTCCGGTCATTGAAGTCCAAGATGCGTGAGAAGGTTTCCGCGCCGATCACCAGAGCGCATTTCGCCTGGCCCGCCTTAACAAAGTTGTCCGCAACGGTCAGGGCATAGAGGAATCCGGAGCAAACCGCCTGCAGGTCGAAGGCCGGGAAGCCGGGACGGCAGCCCAGCTTCACTTGAACCTTCGTCGCCGTGGCAGGAAAGGTATTATCTGGCGTCGCTGTTGCCAGGACGATCAGGTCAATGTCCCCAGCATCGAGACCGGCATCGTCAAGGGCAGACTTGGCTGCGGCGGTCGCAAGATCAGAGGTCGTTTCCCCGTCGGCTGCAAAATGCCGACATTCAATACCAGTCCGTTCGCGAATCCACGCGTCGGATGTGTCGACCCGCTTGGCCAAATCGTCGTTGGTCACCCTGTTCGCGGGCAAATACGCACCGCAGCCCGCGAGAACGGAACGCAACATACCGATTGTCCTTAGCTGTCTAAAGCCGTGATGCGGAAAAGCGGCACCGAATTTCCGGCCCATACACGGCTCGAAGATTTGACCGAGCCCCTCAGACGGACGCGGGGACCTGTGGAACTTGGACCTTCTCGAATTCACCTTTGATGGATTCGTTAAATCCCTGCCTCACCAGATCGACGGCCACACCAAGGGCATTGGCGAAGCCCAGTTCGTCGGTTCCGCCGTGGCTTTTTACGGCCACGCCGTTCAATCCGAGGAACATGGCACCGTTATAACGGCGCGGATCCGTCCGAGTCCGAACCTTGTTCAAAGCCGGGCGCGCCAGAAGATACCCCATCTTGGCAAACAGGGAACTGCCAAAAGCATTGCGCAGGAACTGGGAATAGAGCTTTGCTGTCCCCTCCGCAGTCTTGAGCATGACGTTTCCGGTGAACCCATCGGTCACGATCACATCAACGGTACCCTTGGCGAGATCATCGCCCTCCACGAAGCCGTGAAATTCGATGGGGAGGGTGCTATCGCTCAACACCGTAGCGGCACCGCGAACGGCATCCGTCCCCTTTCCCGCTTCTGACCCCACATTCATGATACCAACCGTGGGTCGTTCCAGAGCCAGCACCGTGCGCGCGAACACCTCCCCCATGATGGCAAACTCCACCAAGTTGTTGGCGTTGCATTCAGCATTGGCGCCAAGGTCCAGCACCACGCTTTCTCCGCGCTGTGTCGGCAAAAGCGTAGCAATGGCCGGCCGGTCAATGCCCGGCAGGGTCCGCAAGATAATCTTTGCTACGGCCATGAAAGCACCGGTATTCCCTGCAGAGACAACACCGGCCGCCTCTCCATTCTTTACCGATTCCGTGGCGAGCCAGAGACTCGACTTTCGGCCTGTGCGCACAACCTGGGAGGGCTTGGCATCGGCCGACACGGCATCTGGTGCATGTCGAATTTCCGAAACTTCGGCCACCTCTGGCAAACGCGTGACCAAAGGCTCCAGGCGTGCCCGATCCCCGAAGAGTAGGTACTGCACATCCGGAAATCGCTTACGGGCGAGGCCTATACCCTTGACGACCATGTCGGGGGCTTTATCCCCACCCATGGCATCCACGGCGATGATGATATCACCAGCCACCGAAGGAGTTCCACTTGCTAGGGGAAAACAAGGTCATGGGGGATTGGGTCCGGAAACGAAGCTTACGCCGCGTCCTCGGACACCACCTCGCGGCCATCATAATGCCCGCAGGATGCGCAGACGTGATGAGGGCGCTTCAGCTCGCCACAGTTCGGACATTCGCCGTGGGCGGAGGGCTTCAGGGCATCGTGGGACCGACGCATATCGCGGCGGGATTTGGAAGTTTTCTTCTTAGGAACAGCCATGATTCTATGTCTCTTAAATGGGACGGACCCGCACGCGTTTCCTAGTGCGGGAGAGCGTGGTTATGTAACGAAAAACCCCCAGTCGGGCAAGCGTCACGGAGCTTTTTTTTATTTTTTCTTCAGATCTGCCAAAACAGCGAAAGGATTTGTCCTCTCCGGCTCATTGGCATCAACGTTCAGATCGGCGCTCGGCTCGAACCGCGCCCCTGGTGCGCGGGGAAACGGATCTATGGCCAGGGACAGGTGCTCGGCAACGGCCTCGCCCAGATCAATGCGGCCCGCAGTGATGGGTTCCGGGGGATCAGATTCCTCCATATGCAACTGAATTTCCTTTCCCCCGGGGACACTCTCTTCCTCTTGTCCCGGTGGACCGTAGGTCAGGACAAAATCCTCACTCACCCGGGTTTCAATGGGGACCAGAGTAATGGAACATGTCTGCCGAAGGGATGCGTCGAAATGCCCCTCAACCCGAATCAGCGGCGTACCACCCATGGGAGTCGCCTTGACCTTGGCGGTCAGAGACAGGATGTCCAAGACGCCCAGGCGTATGGCCAGAGCCTTCCGCTCGTCTTCTCGGGCTTCCAGAATGTGGGTTCGGCCCTTCCCCGGCAGGGCCAAGGGATCAATGGGTCGATGAAACTCGGATATGGGGCCATCCCCGGGGGGCGGACTTGGTTCGGCTGAGGTCTCGTTCATGGGGTCGCCCTTCCTGATCAGAATGCGTCATCCTCTGGCGTCTCTGCGCCGAGGGGCGGGCCGAAGCTCATCTGCCCGGCCAACAGGCGCTCTTCAGGCACGGATTCCAAGGCTTTGGCCTCTCGTCTCATGTAAGCGGCCAGAAGCGCGACCTTGGCCGGATCTGCTTTGGGATTTGCCGCCCTAAAGACGTTCTCGGTCAGCGCCTTCTCCAGGGAGCCATCCTTGAAGCCTGTTTCATAGGACAGGGCTCGACCATAATAGGCTCGAGCCATTTTTTTTATTTCCTTGCCAACTTTGTAGTCGGACACGCCCATTTCCCGCAGGTTTCGGTCCATGTCCTTAAAGAGCAGATCAAACAGCTCCTGGGCCAGCCGAGCCGAAGGCGACCGTCTGTTCGCAGTCACATCCGGCTGTACAACGGAGAGGCGCCGCAGGATCAGAGCCGCGTGGACGACCAGCATGTCATAGCGCCCATCCACGGTGTCGGGAACACCCATTGCCTCGTAAAACGCGGGCTGCCGTGCCTGCCCCACAAGAATACCATACAGGGCATGGGCAGCGTCCTCATACTGGCGGCGGCGCTGAAAAAAGGGGAGATGCATGGATGGGGAACCTTTTGGAACAAACGACAACGGACTCGCGACAACGGGTTGTTCGGCAGCGATCAGTTGGAAGTCGGCTCAAAATGGCTTCCCTGACCCCAATTGGCAATGGGGAAGATCGTCCTTTTGTTCCAAAAGCCCGATAAGGTGCTTTCGTTTCTCTGAGTCATCTTCCGTTTCCCGTCGCCTGCCTGTAGGATCGCGCGTTCCCTTGCCGAAATGCCCTGGAGACTTCCGAGATGACGCCCTCTACCCTGTTTCGCCCTGGCGCTCCCCGACGCAGATACGGCATCTGCATGGCGCTGATGCTCGCCATTGGGACATCGGGACTCCTTGCGGGGTGTTCGGATACCATTATCGCCCATGGGAACCTGCCCAATTCGGAAAGCATGTCCATGGTCGAGACGGGGACCCATACCCGGGCGGACGTTCAGGCCCTTTTGGGAACACCCTCGGCCACCTCCATGTTTGGTGGCGAAACTTGGTATTACATCAGCAGTCAGACCCAACAGGTGGCTTTTCTGAAAGCCGACGAACTGGCCCGCACCGTTCTCGCAGTGCAGTTCGATCCAACGGGAACGGTAAGTGATGTACGGACTTTGACCAAGGAGGACGGTCAGAACATCACCATTGTGAGCCGGGAAACCCCGACGCGGGGCACGGAAACCAACATGTTCCAGGAACTGTTTGGCAATATCGGTCGCTTTGCGCCCAATACCGACAACTTCTAGAGCATCGAGCGGAAAAGTGGGCACCGGTTTTCCGGTCCACTCGATGCTCAACCTGTTGAATCTAGATCAAATTGGCGCGGGGCTTTGCCTCGCCCCCCCAAACCGGGGCCTGAGGCCCTGGCCCCCCTGTTGGGATCAAAGGGTCCGCCGACCCTTTGCGGGTCTGAGCAGAGCCCAGAAACTGCGAAGCACAGTTTGCGGATTTTCGGAGAAACGGTGTATAAATAGAGTGAAATTGGGCCAGCTTAACTCAAGCTGAGTTTCACTTTCCCTTTCACTAACCCCGATCATTCCGATGGGCTTCTTGCTCTACAAACCATTGGTATGTCTTGGCCAACCCATCCTCCAGGTTGGTGCTGGGCTTCCAGCCCATGGACAAAAGACGGCTGCTGTCCATCAACTTGCGCGGCATGCCGTCAGGCTTATCCAGATCGTGCACAAACTCCCCTTGAAACCCAACCACCTTAGCCATGATCGCCGCAACCTCAGCAATGGACACATCGGTACCCACACCGACATTCACATGCTCTTCCCCCGAATAGGCCTTCAACAGAAAGACCAAGGCATCGGCGAGATCCTCCACATACATGAATTCCCGCAAGGGTTTGCCTGAGCCCCAGATGGTAACGGAGGCCGCTCCGGCCAACTTCGCAGCGTGAAGCTTTGCCATTAATGCAGGTAAAACATGGCTGGACATCAGGTCAAAATTGTCACCAGGACCATATAGGTTGGTCGGCATGGCGCTGATGTAGTCCCGGCCATATTGAGCACGATAGGCTTGGCAGAGCTTGATCCCCGCGATCTTAGCCACGGCATACCACTGATTGGTCGGCTCGAGCGGACCGGTTAACAGGGCGTCCTCGGGGATGGGTTGCTGAGACAGCCGGGGATAAATGCAAGAGGACCCCAGATAAAGCAGCTTTTCCACATCGGTTCGATGGGCAGCATCGATCACATTGTTAGCGATCATCAGGTTGTCATGGATAAATTCTGCCGGACGGGTGCTATTGGCATGGATCCCCCCCACCGTGGCTGCGGCGACGATCACCACGTCAGGCCGGGCCTCGGCCATCCAGTCTTCCACCTCCACCTGACGCATCAGGTCGACTTCGGAACGCCCGACGGTGAGCAACTGGCACTCCTCACCGGCCAGACGCCGCATGACAGCGCTACCAACCATACCGCGGTGACCGGACACCCAAACCTTCTTGCCCGACAGGGAAAACGACATTCGGGACCCTCCCTTATCCTGATATCAGAACAGATCTGCTTATATACCGTCGGCCACCCCCATTTCACTCTCATTCTATAAGTTTTAGAGCAAATCCCGAGCAATCTGGAACAGATTGCGACGGGCGGAACGCACGCCGTAGGCGTGACGATTTGCTTCAATGTCAGAGGTTTAGAGCATGTTGCGTGAATCACATTTCACGCAACATGCTCTAGAGTATCTTCGAGGCCAAGTTTGGTCGCGAAACACACACAGTACACGACAGTGTCTTATCTTTTTTGGGCGATAGCCCACCCTCTCTTCTTCTTTTAAAAAGAGTGGCCTGGGGTCTGGGGCCTTTTGGCCCCAGTGGGGGACGGGGCAAAGTCCCGTGACGGAAAAACCCCGGCCAATACGACCGGGGTTCCTCTCAGGGCGTGAGGCGGTGTTGGCAGGTTTGGTGAGTTTGGCTCACCAAACCTTGGAAGTGGCGGGGGTTTCGATCCTCGCCGCTCGATACTCTAAGTATATGATTCTAGATCAAATTATCGGCCTTAAATCGATTCGGATTTAAGGCGTCACGGTACACGACAGTGTCTCGTCTTTTTTTGGGCGATAGCCCAAGCCCATTTGGGGGCAAATACCCCCAAACCCCCATCTCTCTTTTATAAATAAAAGCCTGGGGTCTGGGGCCTTTCGGCCCCAGTGGGGGACGGGGCAAAGCCCCGTGACGGGAAAACACTCCCTGTCGTTTAGCGTGACCGCAAAGTGGCCCAACTTGATCTCCGAGCACTCTAGTGCGCCATAACCGCCAACAGCAGAAGGGCGACGATGTTGGTGATCTTGATCATGGGATTCACCGCTGGACCTGCGGTGTCCTTATAGGGATCCCCCACGGTATCACCGGTGACCGCAGCTTTATGGGCTTCAGACCCCTTGCCCCCGTGATGGCCGTCCTCGATGTACTTTTTGGCGTTGTCCCAAGCACCACCGCCCGCAGTCATCGAGATAGCCACGAACAACCCGGTGACGATCACGCCGAGCAACATGGCCCCCACAGCAGAGAAGGCAGCGGAGCGGTCGGCAATGGCCTCGATGACAAAGAACAGGACGATGGGAGCCAGAACGGGCAGCAAGGAGGGAATAATCATTTCCTTGATCGCCGCTTTGGTGAGCATGTCAACGCATTTGCCGTATTCGGGCTTGCCCGTACCCTCCATGATCCCGGGGATTTCCCGGAACTGGCGCCGGACCTCTTCCACCACACTCCCTGCTGCCCGACCGACGGCGGTCATGCCCATGGCGCCGAACAGATAGGGCAAAAGTCCCCCAAGGAACAGGCCAACCACCACATAGGGGCTGGACAGGGAGAAGTTCACATCCACGCCCGCGAAAGCAGGATAGTCCGTCACATTGCCTTTAAAGAAGGCCAAGTCCTCCGTATAGGCGGCAAAAAGCACCAAGGCTCCCAAGCCTGCGGAGCCAATGGCATACCCCTTGGTCACCGCCTTCGTGGTGTTGCCAACGGCATCCAAGGCATCGGTCGTGTTCCGAACGCTTTCTTCCAGCTCCGCCATTTCGGCGATGCCGCCCGCGTTATCGGTCACCGGCCCATAGGCATCCAACGCCACCACCATGCCTGCCAGCGCCAACATACTGGTCACGGCAATGGCAATGCCAAAGAGCCCCGCCAACTGATAGGTGACGATGATCGTCGCACAAATCAGCAGGGCCGGGACAGCGGTGGCCTCCATGGAGATAGCCAACCCCTGGATCACATTGGTGCCATGCCCCGTGGTCGAGGCCTGGGCCACGGATTTCACCGGGCGGTAGTTGGTGCCCGTGTAATATTCGGTAACCCAGATGATCAACCCAGTGAGCACAAGCCCGGCGACGGCGCAGGCGAACAGGGATCCGCCGGAATACACCGCGCCTTTGGCGGCGGCAATCTCACCGAAACCGGGAACCCAGGCAGTCACCAGGGCAATGCCCGCCAACGAGAACCCCGCAGAGGCGAGAAAACCCTTGTACAAGGCGCCCATAATGTTGGTGGACCCCTTACTCAGCTTCACGAAGTAGGTTCCGGCGATGGACCCTGGAATGCAGATCGCGCCGATGGCCAGGGGATAGGCCATCATCGACGTCATAGCGTCGCTTCCTGCGAAGAAGATGGAGGCCAGAACCATGGTGGCAACCACCGTGACAGCATAGGTTTCAAACAGATCCGCAGCCATGCCCGCGCAATCGCCCACGTTGTCGCCAACGTTATCGGCGATCACCGCAGGATTGCGGGGGTCATCTTCGGGAATGCCCGCTTCCACCTTGCCCACCAGATCGGCGCCAACATCAGCACCCTTGGTGAAAATACCGCCACCCAGACGGGCGAAAATGGAAATGAGCGAGGCCCCGAAGCCCAAAGCGACAAGAGGGTCGATCAGGCTTCGCCCCTCGGCCCCAAACACCAGCAGGATGACATAGTAGGTCGCCACGGCCAATAAGGCCAAGCCCGCCACCAGCATGCCCGTGACAGCACCGGATTTGAAGGCGATGTCCAACCCCCGGGCCATCCCCTGTCGGGCGCCTTCGGCCACACGCACATTGGCGCGCACCGAAATGTGCATACCAACGTAACCTGCCGCCCCGGAGCAGATGGCCCCCAGAAGGAAGCCCACGCCCACCGCGAAGCCTAAGGTGATGATCAGAATAAGGAAAACAATGGCACCAACGATGGCGATGGTGCGGTATTGACGATTCAGATAGGCCCGGGCGCCTTCCTGGATAGCCCCGGAAATCTCTTGCATCCGCGCTGACCCGGCGTCTGCGGCCATAACATCCTTGGCCGTAAGGATGCCATAGGCCAGAGCCGCCAAGCCACAGGCGATAACGAACAGATAAATGCCAGCCATAGTTCTTGAACTCCCTCCCGTGCGATTACCGTCATGGTCCGCTGGGGCGGAGAGGGCCGGGGCTGTTTAGCCCTTCTTATAGTGCGGTCTTCTCCGCGCGCAGGGAAATCCTGCCAGAAGCAATCGGTGCGGGCAACCAGGCAAACAAAAAATCCGCTTGAAATCAAGATCCTGTCACGCTCGCCGGGGGCGCCACCCAGGGGGCAAGGGCGCCCTGACTCCGCTCTAACGCTCGAAATACCCCTGAATGAGAACGTCTTTTACCTTTCCCGGACCCATCACCTGTTCAGCCACCCGGCGCATACGTTGTTTAACGGCCATCAAGTCCACCGTATCGCGAGTCTCCAGGTTGCGAGGCAGAAAGACCATCAGGTCCTCCAATATTTTGGACTGCAGCTTATCGAACAAATGTCGAACCTCGACCGTGTCCTCGGGCTCGATCTGGACGCGGAAAGCAAAACTACAGCGGCGGATGATCTGTCCATTGGAGATCACGGGAATCTCGATGGGATTCAGCGAAATCAGGAAGGGAGGCTGTCCAAGCCGTTCCAAAGGAGAGAGGGCCTTGGGTTCTTCGACAGGGGCCTCGGGGGGCGAAAGCCCCAGGAAATCAGGGATGAAACCGAACTTGATCCCGGCCACCACCCCCCCGCCCACAACGAGGAGGAGGACGATCACAATCAATCCGATTTTCAGGTACTTCTTCATAGCCCTTCTCGCCCTCTTCGCTTATCCGTCATGGCTCCATCCCGGTTTAGCCAGGGCGATCTCAACCCCATCAATGTCCAGAATCCGCGCCCCCGCGCCCTCCACAACTCGGCCCAGGCGAGTCACCAGCGTATCCGTCCCCTGCCCCGCCGCTAGAATGGCCTCCCGGTTTTCGGGTGGAGCGGTGAAGAGCAGTTCATAGTCATCCCCTCCGCCGAGCACCAGATCGAACAGAGTCGGGTCATCGGCCACCAAATCCGCTGCAGCCTCGGACAGGGGGAGGTCAGGCGCCCAGATTTCCAGTGCCACGTCAGACGCCTTGGCCACATGGGCCGCATCGGCCAGTAGACCATCGGAGATATCCATGCAGGCCGTGGCCAGCCGCCCCGACTTCTCTTCTGTCCCTCCGGATAGCATCAAGCCTAAAGCGACCCGCGGTTGGGGTTTACGATAGCGGTCGATCAGATGCATTCGGTGAACCTCGGGCAGTCCGAACAACGGTCCCTGGAGAACCCGCAGCCCCAGGGCGCCATCCCCCACGGTGCCGGAGACCCATAGGTCATCCCCCATACGGGCCCCGGAACGACGCAGGGCAGCTCCTGGTGCCACAGATCCGAGAATGGTGATGGAGAAGCTTGCTGGCCCTGGAGTGGAGGTGGTGTCCCCACCCAGCAGGGAGAAGGAATAGGTCTGCAGATCCGCGCGCAACCCTTCGGTAAAGGCCTCCAGCCACCGGTCATCCAGGGTCGGGGAAAGGCAAGCGGACAGGAAGGCGGCTACCGGTTTGGCTCCCATGGCTGCCATATCCGACAGGTTTACCCTCAGACATTTGGCTGCGATGGTCCCCGGTGGGTCATCGGGCAGGAAGTGAACGCCGGATACCAGGCCATCAACACTGACCACCAGATCACCCAGCCCTTCGGTTCCCAGAACCGCCGCATCATCAGCCAAGCCGAGCGCCCGGGAGTCCCCCCTGGTCAAGGGTGCAAACAGGGTCTCGATCAGGGCGAATTCCCCCCGTCGCACCATTTGCCTTACCCTTCCTTAAGACCGAAGGCCTCTGGACGAGCCGACCGGGCAACCCGATCAAGGACAGCGTTGACCATCTTGGATTCCGCACCGCTATAGAATGCGAGCGCAATATCCACGTATTCCTTGATGGCCACCTTTGGGGGGGTCCGCTTCCGCTCAAGAAGCTCATAGACTCCGCCTCGTAGCAAATTCCGTAGCACCGCCTCCAGGCGCTCCCAGGGCCATTCCTTGGACAAGCATCCCCGGATGACCTCGTCAACGCGCTTCTGCTCGGCCCAGGCGCCCCGGGTCAACATGGCGAAGAGCTCTCCATCGGGAGCTTCCAGGGGGGTTATTTCCTCGGTGGGATCGAAGATCCCTTCGGGATCGGGCACATCAACAATAGCCATGCCCCCCATAGATCCATTCATGAAGTCCAGGACGACACTATCTACCCTGGCGTCCTCACCGGCCATGTCCAGGACATAAAGCGCCTGCACTGCAGCCAAACGGGCCGCACTGCTGCGGATCTGACGACCGCTCCGCTCTTTCTTTGGTCCGGGCTTAGACGGGGGTCCGGCTGCCACGCCCGAGCTCTCGCCACCATTCATATTCGAGGTCATGACCCTCGTTCTCCTACAGACTCTATCGTAATGACCCCAATCAATGGGGTCAATCTGCCCCCCATTTGGGGCCTCACCTTGAAAAGACCAAACCCCCGGGCGGGTCCCGGGGGTGGCATAGAGTGAACCTGCTCCAAAGGAACCAGTGGCCTTACAGGCCAAGCTCCCGCTTCACCTTCAACATACGCATGCAAGCACGGGCGGCCTGTCCGCCAAAGTCCCGTCCCTCCGGATCAGACCGGTCCAGCGCTTGTTCCTGATTTTGACAGGTGAGGATGCCATTGCCCACCGCCAGGGAGTATTGCAAGGTCAAATCCTTGACCCCGTCCATGGCCACCCGGCAGGCATTTTCATAGTGGTCCGTTTCACCCTTGATGGCGCATCCTAAAACCACATACCCGGCATAGCGATAATCCGTCGCCCGCAATTCAATGGAGCGGATCGCGTAGCGGATCACAGCGGGAATTTCGATAATTCCCGGCACGATCACCCGCTTAAAGCCTGCCCCCTCCTCGGTCAGAACCTGCAAGGCACCACGGACCAAGTTATCGGTGATATCGTCGTAGAACCGAGCCTCGACGATCAGAATACGCGGTCCACCGGCCATCCTCGCTTACTCCTCATCCGATAGGGGACGTTGAGCCACTACCTTAAGGCCATAGCCGTCCAGGGCAATAATGTTTTTCGGTGTATTGGACAGCAGAATCATGTCCGTGACACCCATATCTGCCAGAATTTGCGCACCGACGCCATAGTCGACCAACCGTTTCCCCGCCTTGGGTCCTTCCTCCAACCGGGTACGCAGACGCTCGGACAGGGAGGTGGACCTGGGCTCGCGGATCAGCACGACGACGCCCCGGCCTTCCTTGGCAATCAAGTCCATGGCTTGGTGGAGTTGTCCCCCATGGCCACTGTCCATGTCACCCAGAACATCCTCGACCACGTTCAGGGCATGCATGCGAACCAGGACAGGCTCCTTACCGCTGCGGGGATCGCCTTTTACCAGGGCAATATGCTCTCCATAGGTCACGGTGGAGACGTAGAGCATCATCCGCCAATCGCCCCCATGGAAGGACCGGAGATCCGTTTCCAATTCCCGCCGAACCAAGCGTTCTGTTTTGCGGCGGTAGGCGATCAGATCGGCGATGGTTCCCACCTTCAAGCCATGCTCCTGGGCGAAGGCAACCAGATCCGGCATGCGGGCCATGGTCCCATCATCATTCATGATCTCGCAGATAACGCCCGCAGGATGGAGACCGGCCATGCGTGAGACATCCACAGCCGCTTCCGTATGACCGGCCCGCACCAGCACCCCACCATCCCGGGCCACCAAGGGGAAGACGTGCCCCGGTGAGGCAATATCTTCCGGCCCTTTGCTGGGATCGATAGCAACCTGCACGGTCAGCGCCCGGTCAGCCGCAGAAATCCCTGTGGTCACTCCTTCCTTGGCCTCAATGCTCACCGTAAAGGCCGTGGAATGCCGCGAGGTGTTCTGTTGGGACATCAGAGGCAGATTCAACGCCTTGCAGCGGTCTGCCGTCATGGCCAGGCAGATCAATCCCCGGCCGTGTTTGGCCATGAAATTGATGGTCTCCGGGGTGGCCATCTGGGCAGGAATGATCAGGTCGCCCTCGTTTTCCCGATCTTCGTCGTCGACCAGGATGAATATGCGTCCCTCGCGGGCGTCCTCAATGATCTCTTCCGGCTTGGCCAGATATTCGCGGTACGGCACGGCGGTTATCCCGTTCTGTTTCTTCGGCGACGGATCGACTGTCCGATCAATCGTCGGGGTTCATCAGGCGCGCCACGTAGCGGGCCAGCATATCGATTTCCAGATTCACCTTGGATCCGGGCTTCAGGGACCCAAATGTGGTTACCTCGAAGGTATGAGGGATGATATTCACCCCAAAGACGGCCCCCTCGACCTCGTTGACCGTCAGGGACACCCCGTCGATGGCAACGGATCCCTTGGACGCGATATATTTCTTCAACTCTTCGGGCACTTGAAAGCGGACGCGGTGACTTTCCCCGTCCGGTGTGATGTCGAGAACCTCACCCACACCGTCCACATGACCGGAAACGATATGCCCACCCAGTTCATCCCCCAGCGCCAGCGCCCGCTCGAAGTTGACCGGCGAACCCGCCACCCAGGATCCGAGGGTTGTCTTGGAGAGAGTTTCACCAGAAGCCTGGACGGTGAACCACCCTGCTCCCTTCTCGACAACCGTCAGGCAGCAACCACAGCAAGCGATAGAGGCGCCAATGGCAACCTCGTCCATGTCGTAGCTGCTGTTGAAGGTGAAACGGGTATCGCCATCCTTGGCGATCTCCTTCACGGACCCCAGGTCGGTGATGATGCCGGTGAACATGGACCTTTTACTCCGTCTCCGAAAGGGAAAACTCGATAGGGGAAAGGGGGGCCGACGCCGCAAAATGCTCCACCAGATCCCCCCCCGCGACACAGCGGGCGCGGGCGGAGAATTGGGCGGAATCCCCCAAATGGTCAACCCCGAAAGCGGCAATGGCCCCCTTCCCGTCACTGCCGATCACCAGGGGCGCCCGGAACCAGACCAAATGATCGACCAGTCCGGCAGCAAGAAAAGCCCCGGCAAGGTCGCCTCCCCCTTCGACCAGAAGGCGCGTAACGCCCTGGTCTGCCAGGGCCGACAGCGCGGCGTCCACCCGGGGCCGCCCCACGTCATCCCCAGCCACAGAGAGCACTCGAGCCCCCTTTTTTTCCAGGTTGGAACGGCGATGCACCGACGCCTCAGGCCCGGTCACGACCCAGAGCGGGATCCGGTCGGCGGACCGGACCAGGGCTCCATTCACAGGTATACGGGCATGGCTGTCAAAAACCACCCGAACGGGCGAACGGTCCTCCAACCCCGGCAATCGACAAGTGAGCGTAGGATCATCGGCGAGCACGGTACCGACACCCACGGCGATGGCATCATGGGTTGCCCGCAAACGGTGCCCCCGCTGCCGGGCCTCGGGGCCAGTAATCCATTGGCTATGCCCCGTCGCCGTAGCGATGCGCCCGTCAAGGGATGTTGCTGTCTTCAGGGTCACCAGAGGGCGCCCCTTGATCCGGCATAACAGGAACCCTTGGTTCAAATCCCTGGCTTCCGCCTCCCTCACGCCGGTGCGAACTTCAATGCCAGCCGCCCTCAGCCGGGCAAGACCCTGGCCCGAAACCCTCTCATCCGGATCAATCAGCGCCACGACGACCCGGAACACACCTGCATCGATCAGGGCATCGGCGCAAGGCGGGGTCTGTCCATAGTGGCTGCAGGGTTCCAGCGTAACATGGGCCGTAGCCCCCCTTGCCAGCGGACCGGCTTGGTCCAGAGCTTCTCGCTCCGCGTGAGGCCGCCCGCCAGGTTGAGTCCAGCCCCGTCCCACGACCCGACCGTCTGGGGAGACCAGAACGCAGCCCACCGAAGGGTTGGGCCAGACTCGACCAAGTCCCCGGGCAGCCAAACCCAAGGCCACACCCATCCAGTCTTCGTCCGTCGGTCCCTCGATTCGTCCATAAGGGGAAGCCACGCCGCTTGGTCCTATCACCCCAAGGCTATTCCGTCAGGCCACCCAGGGTTTCGACGAATTCCTCGAAATCCTTGGCCTCGCGGAAATTTTTATAAACCGAAGCAAAGCGTACATAGGCCACAGGATCCAGCCCACCCAGGCTTTCCATGACCATTTCACCAATGAACTTGGAATTGATCTCCGTCTCGCCAGAGCTCTCGAGCCGACGCTGGATGCCACTGACAATCCGCTCGATCCGCTCCTCGTCAACGGGCCGCTTACGACAGGCAATTCGGATGGACCGAGCCAACTTCTCCCGATCAAAGGGAGAGCGCTGCCCATTCTTCTTAACGACGACCAGATCCCGAAGTTGAACCCGCTCGAAGGTGGTGAAGCGCGATCCGCAAGCGGGGCAGAACCGCCGTCTACGAATAGCGGCATTGTCCTCCGTTGGGCGCGAGTCCTTCACCTGGGTATCACCATTGCCGCAGAACGGACATCGCATGGGTCGGACCTTTGTATTGATTTTGGACAGAAGGGAGGAGTGGAAACGCGACCTCCACTATTCCTTGTCCCTGTTATTCTGAGTGTGGGGCGTCAACGGAACAACCGGTTCCCTCTTTTCCTCGCCCCACACCGCACATGATATCACATCCCATATCGGGAATCGGGTGACTTATAGCTCACCATATATGGGAAAGCGACCGCAAAGGGCCTCAACTTTTTCCCGAACGGCGGTTTCAACCGCACCATTGTCTTCCGGATTCACAGCCAATCCATCAAGCACTTCAACGACCATTTCGCCAACTTGGGTGAACTCCTCCGCGCCGAAGCCCCGGGTGGTGCCTGCGGGGGTTCCCACGCGAATACCAGAGGTCACCGAGGGCTTTTCCGGATCGAAGGGAATGCCGTTCTTGTTTGTGGTAATACCCGCATTCTCCAAACTGCGTTCGGCGACATTCCCGGTCAGCTTCTTAGGCCGCAGATCGACCAGCGCCACATGGGTGTCCGTGCCACCGGACACGATGTCCAATCCGCCTTTGGCCAAGGTGTCCGCCAGAATTTTGGCATTGGACACAACGGTTTCAGCGTAAACCTTGAACTCTGGCTTCAGAGCTTCACCGAATGCCACGGCTTTGGCCGCAATGATATGCATCAGCGGACCACCCTGCAGGCCCGGGAAGACCGCTGAGTTGATTTTCTTACCCAGATCCGGATTGTTGGACAGCACCATGCCCCCCCGGGGACCACGCAGGGTCTTGTGGGTGGTGGTCGTCACAATGTCGGCGAACGGCAGCGGGCTGGGGTGCACACCGGCGGCGACCAGACCGGCGAAATGGGCCATATCGACCATCAGAAGGGCGCCCACCTTGTCGGCAATCTCGCGGAACTTCTGGAAGTCGATATGCCTGGGATAGGCAGACCCGCCGGCAATAATCAGCTTGGGTTTGTGCTCGGTGGCCAGGGCCTCGACTTCGTCAAAGTCGATCTGAGCATCCTGCTGGCGCACACCATACTGGATGGCGTTGAACCATTTCCCGGACATGGCGGGCTTGGCGCCATGGGTCAGGTGACCGCCTGCAGCCAAGCTCATGCCCAGGATGGTGTCGCCAGGCTGGACCAGGGCCAACATCACCGCCCCATTGGCCTGAGCGCCTGAATGGGGCTGAACATTGACGAATTCGCATCCGAACAATTTCTTGGCGCGGGAAATGGCCAGATCTTCGGCCAAATCCACTTCCTCGCACCCACCATAGTAGCGGCGACCGGAATAGCCCTCGGCATATTTGTTTGTCAGAACACTGCCCGAGGCCTCAAGCACCGCCTTGGAAACAATGTTCTCCGACGCAATCAGCTCGACCTGCCTTTGCTGACGGGACAACTCACCTTTTAGGGCGGCGCTCAAGTCGGGATCGCTTTCAGCGACGGAGGAAGAAAAAAATCCGGTCCAGGGTGTATAGGCGCTCATGGCTGTTCATCCATTACTGTCTGGTGGGCCGCCGGGGAGCGGCTAGAAGCTGCATGCAAACAGGGGGGGCGGGTGGAGAGCCTCAGCTCAACTTGGCCAAGCGTCGTCCATGGCGGCCGCCCTCAAATTCCGTATTCAGAAAAATATCGACGCAGTCCTTGGCGATTTCTGGACCTGTCGTCCGTCCACCAAGAACCAAAACATTGGCGTCGTTATGCTCGCGGCAGAGGCGCGCGCCATAGGCATCGTGCACCAGCGCGCCCCGCATGTCCCGGTGCCGGTTGACGGCAATGGAAATACCTATCCCTGTACCGCACATCAAGATTCCACGTTCGGCCTTCCCCTCACGTAAGACCTGAGCCAAGGCATCGGCGTAATCAGGATAGTCCACCGACTCCGTTCCATGCGTCCCAAGGTCGATCACCTCGATTCCCTTGGTCTTCAAGTGGGTCGCAATCAGAGATTTCATGTCTAGAGCACCGTGATCGCATGCCAGTGCAACGACGCGAATGGGAAAAGAGGCCTCTTGGATCATGAAAATGCCTTATCCTAGTGCAGCACATTATCTCGCCTATCCACGCGGGAGACGGATCTTGGCCCATCTGCCACGGGGACGCGGATTGTATCGCCCGTTCTTGCGAACATGAAGGGGGTCTTACCACGGCTCGAAAAGTTTTCCAACTGCAGCCATGACCTCCCTATTTCCCTTAAGATTCTTCTGGATCGCAGCGAAATACATGGCCCCTTATTTACTTCTGCATCCAGCGATGCCTTTTCCCCTAGTCGTGGAGTACGCGGAACCCTGTCAAGGCCACACAACAACCTAATGTCTGTATGTCTATTGTTAGTTCTATGGGAATCCTTAAGTAGAAATTACTGAATTGGCAGGAGGGACAATTGACAGGACTAAAAACTTGGTGCAAACATCAAACACCTAGTCAATTAATCAATGGTCCAACCCACAAGGACGCTGATTAGGGCAGGGCAATCAAGGAGAGTGACTTTCTTTCTTCGCCCCGAGGGACAGAGCAACAAAGAGACAACGAAACCGATGCATGATATCAATGAAGCCTTGAGCAAGGACGATATTTTGAAGCTCGCCGTGAATGTTGTGTCGGCCTATGTGAGTCAGAACTCCGTACCGGCCAGCCAAATTCCCGAGCTGATCCAGACAACGTTCCGGACACTGAACGCACTGGAACCCGATGCTGCGGAAGCAAAAACTGAAACGCTTAAGCCTGCAGTTTCAGTCAAAAAATCCATTACACCGGAATATTTGATCTGCTTGGAAGACGGTAAAAAGCTAAAGATGCTTAAACGCCATCTTCGGACCAATTATGATCTCACTCCGGAAGAATATCGGGCAAAGTGGAGCCTTCCCAGCGACTACCCGATGGTAGCGCCCAACTACGCGGCACAACGGTCTGAATTTGCCAAGAAAATTGGGCTCGGTCGCAAGAGCCACTAGAGAGCTCCGAGATAAGGCACTCTAATAGCCAGCTTCTTGGATCAACCTAACAAACAAAAGGCCACCCCCGTTTGAGGTGGCCTTTTGTTTGTTATTTCCAACGGCAAGCGACAGTGACTCGTCTTTTTTAGGCGATAGCCAAGCCCATTTGGGGGAAAATGCCCCCAAACCCCCATTTCTCTTTTAAAAATAAGAGCCCGGGGTCTGGGGCCTTTCGGCCCCAGTGGGGGACTGGGCAAAGCCCCGTGACGGGAAAACATCCCCTGTCGTGTACACGATTACGTCCAATACTGACGTTTTCCTTACGCTCGTTCGCCTTCAGGCCCACGACCAAAGTGGGCCTGAATTTGCGCGATCCGGGTTAGACGCTCATCTGATTCCAGGGATTCCACCGTTAGGGGAACCCGAAGACGCCAATTCGGGTGCTCGTCAACGGTGCCCGGCAGGTTCGCCTGTTCCCGCATTTCCAAGACATCCTCCAACTGGGTCAGGGCCAGGATGCTTGGCGTCCGAGCCAGCCATTGGGTAACCGCAGGCACCAATTCCGGTGGCGGCTCAAAGCCTTCCATCGGCGTTAAGGGCGTCCCCTGACCGGCCAAGGCCTCGGCAATCCGGGGGCGGTCTCCGTGGCGCGCCCATCCTTCCGCGTCCCGAGAGGCATCATTGGGCCACAGTTGCAATCGGTTCTTCCAAGCCAAATCCCGACCATCCCAATAGCCACAGAGGGTAGGCAAGTCATGGGTTGAGGCCGCGACCATCGCCAGCCGGGGATAGGATTCCGGTGGTGTCAAAGCTCCCCCTTCCCCCCGTTCGAAGAAAAACAGACGATAGGACAGGATCCCGGTTTCCGCCATGCGGTCCCGGAATCCGTTGGGGACGGTTCCCAAGTCCTCGCCAATGACAAGGCACCGCTGACGGTGGCTTTCCAAGGCGAGGATCGCGATGAGATCCTCCATGGGCATGCTCAGATAAAACCCTTCGTACCCCTCCATGCCATTGGGCACACAGAACAGACGCATCAACCCCAGAACATGATCGATGCGCACGGCTCCAGCATGACGCATATTGGCGCGAATCAGGTCAACGAAAGGTTGGTAGGCCTGTGCTCGCAAACGCGCCGGGTGGAAGGGGGGAAAGCCCCAGTTCTGCCCCTTGGCGTTCAATGGATCCGGCGGAGCGCCCACACTGATTCCTTCGGCCATCAGGTCCCCGAGAATCCAGGAATCGGCCCCTGTCGGGTCCGCACCCAAAGCCAAATCCCGGTAGAGTCCCAAGGTCTGTCCGGACCGAGCACAGGCGCTCGCCACCAGCGAGAGCTGGCGGTCAGCCTCGAATTGGCACCATCGATAAAAGGTCAGGCGGTCGGCATTTTCTTGGGAGAAGGCCGTACAGGCGGCACTTCTGGCGTCATGAAACGCCTCTGGCCAGCTCCGCCAGGACCATGCGCCCTCTTTGCCGTGGACCTCGGACAGGGCCTCGAACAGGGCGAAGCGACGCAGGGGTTCTCCCCCTTCCTTGACAAAAGCGCTAAAGGCCAGCCCCCGGGCGGTGCGACGCCCCAGGTGCTTGACCAGGAAGACTTGAAACAGCGCTTCAAGGGCTGACCATTTATGGGAGGCGACCCCCTCCAGATCGACATAATCCGGTTCCCGCAAGGCCCCCAAGTCCTGCTCCAGGGCACCGACTCCCTGGGCGTCCGGATATTCCGGCACATCGGAGATGGCGATGTACAAAGGGTTGAGGAACAGGCGGGAATTGGGGGAATAAGGGCTGGCATGGTTTGGCCGGGCGCGGAAGAGTGCATGCAAGGGATTGATCCCCAGGGTGCCCCCCCCTTGACGTCCAACGGTCCGAGCCAGGGCCGCAAGCGCGCCGAAATCCCCGATCCCCCAATCGGTCTCCGAGCGCAAACCATGAACTTGAGCCGACATCCCCCAGATTCGAGGCCCATCTTTTGCCTCCCATCCTTCAGGAAGCCAGCAAGTGGAGGGGGCGACGATCAGGGGGATCATGACCGGATCACGCCCCGGAGCGCTAATCTGGAGTTGGTGGTATCCGGGCTTTGGGGCCAGGGGAATATCCAACAGACGACGGCGGCGCCCCCCTTCGCCTTCCTCAATGACCGTCAGGGCTTCCAGATCGAAGACACCTTTTTCTTCGACGCCCCCGGTCTCCGCCTCGGGGAAAATCGTCCATTCTCCTCGACCCTCCGTCTCAGGCCAAACGATGGGCAGGGAGATGGGATCACCGGTCAGGACATGAACGAGACAGGGGGGCAGCGGAGCACCCCAGGAGTCCTCTTCGATCCGGTTCAGAGCCTCGGCAATGGCCCCCTCATCCCTATTCAATGGGACCCCCAGAGCCGAGAGTCCCGCCCGCAAGGCATGGTCAGGCGTCGTCATCAAGGCGCCAAAAGCATCGTGATAGCTGTCGATCAGACCGACCCGTTCCGCCAGTTCCCGCAAGGGATCACCCGCTCCTTGGACATCACCGTCCCATCCATCGGTCATGGTGCCCCCTCCCCTCCCCGTCACAAATACAAACTATCATTACAACTTTGCCTTTCCCCAGGGTCCCACCGGCTGCTCGTCCCCGGACCCCGGTTCCCGACGGAACAGACAAACCGAGCGACTGTCCATCACGTAAACCTCTCCATCCGCCGGGGGTGGGGCGGTTTCCGCTCCAGGACAGGCCGTATCGAGCAAGGGTGCCCAATAGGTGCCCGCATCAATGCTGGGCAGAACCAAGTCAACGGGGTCTTCGCGGGCGTTCATCGCCATCAGGAAACTATGGTCTGCCTCTGGCTCTCCCATGGCGGTCAAGAAATACTCCCCCGCCTCTCCCCGGATCAGGAAAGCCAAGAAACGGTGGTTCGGATCGTCCCAATCACTGTCACTCCGTTCCGTGCCATCCGGCTTCAGCCAAGTGATGTCCTTGATCTCCGTTCCCCTCAGTGGCGCCCCGTGGAAAAAGCGATTGCGGCGAAAGACCATGTGGGAGCGACGCAGGCGAATCAACCAGCGCACAAGGTGCAATAACTCGCGCCCTTCGGTCGAAATGGCCCCCCAATTGATCCAGGAGACTTCGTTATCCTGGCAATAGGGGTTGTTGTTGCCCTTCTGGCTCCGCCCGAACTCATCCCCGGCGACCAGCATGGGCACCCCTTGGGAGAGCAACAGAGTGGTTAGAAAGTTACGGACCTGCCGCTGACGTAGAGCCCGGATTTCGGGGTCGCTTGTCGGCCCCTCCTCCCCATGATTCCAAGAAATGTTATTGTCTGTTCCGTCCCTGTTGTCCTCCCCATTGGCGATATTATGCTTGCCATTGTAGGAGACGAGATCGGCCAGGGTGAAACCGTCGTGGGCAGTGACGAAATTGACACTGGCCCAGGGGCAACGCCCCTTGCGATCGAACAGATCCGAGGAGCCGGTCAGCCGTGTGGCCAATTCCGGCACCTGCGCCCCATCCCCCTTCCAGAACTTCCGAACCGTATCTCGGTACCGGTCGTTCCACTCGGCGAATCCCGGTGGGAATCCTCCAACGCGATAGCCCCCCTCCCCCAGATCCCAGGGTTCGGCAATCATCTTGGCAGTGGAGAGGATGGGATCCTGCCGAATGGTTTCCATGAAGACCGAATGGGGGTCGAAGGCGCCGTGGTCCCGGGCCAGGGTTGTCGCCAGATCAAAGCGAAACCCATCGACATGCATCTCCTCCACCCAATAACGCAGGGAATCCATAACCAATTGCAGGACCCGGGGATGGCGCATATTCAGCGAATTGCCGCAACCGGTACTGTCCGAATAATAGCGTTTGTCTTCGGCCAGACGGTAATAACTGGCGTTGTCAATGCCCCGGAAGGACAGGGTTGGCCCCAGGTGGTTGCCTTCGGCAGTATGGTTGTATACCACATCCAGAATGACCTCGATCCCCGCGTCATGCATGACTTGGACGAAGGTCTTGAACTCCCCCAGTTTACCACTCGCCAGATAGGCGGGATTGGGGGCGAAATATCCAAGGGAGCTGTATCCCCAATAGTTCGACAACCCCTTCCTGGCGAGGAACCGGTCGTTGATGAAGGCTTGGATGGGTAACAATTCCACTGCGGTGATGCCCAGGGCCTTCAGGTATTTGACCACCGCTTGGGTGGACATGCCCGCAAAGCTTCCTCGAATGTCCTTGGGAACTTCGGGATTGCGGATCGTGAACCCCTTGGTGTGCAGCTCGTAAATGATGCTTTCATGCCAGGGTGTATTGGGTCGGCGGTCGTCCCCCCAGGTGAACGCCGTATCCACCACCACGCATTTGGGCATGAACCGGGCGTTATCCCGGGTGTCGAAGGTCAGGTCTTCCCGCGCCGCACCCACATGATAGGCATAATGGGCATCCGTCCATTCCAACCGTCCCGACCAGGACTTCGCATAGGGGTCGAGCACCAGCTTATTGGCATTGAAGCGATGACCATCCTCGGGTGCATAGGGGCCGTGGACCCGGTAGCCATACCGCTGGCCCGGTCGGACATCGGGCAAATAGCCGTGCCAAATCTCGTCGGTATATTCGGGCAGGGGAACCCGGGCCACCTCCGCCCCATGGTCCCCATCGAAAAGGCAGAGCTCCACCTTTTCCGCGTTCTCCGAGAAGAGGGCAAAATTGACGCCCCGCCCATCCCAAGTGGCCCCCAGGGGATAGGCGCAACCGGGCCAAACCCGGTGCGGGAAACGGCCCATCAGGCGATCCCCTCTCCACTTTGCCCGTCTTCGCCATCCTCATCCAGGGGCCAGTCGACAAGGCGGGCCACTCCCTGAATGGGAATATGCAACCAAGTCGGTCGGTTCGCCGCCTCGTAGGCCACCTCGTACAGAGCCTTCTCCAAAGTAAAGAGGGCAAGCATCCCTTCCAGGGACTCGGCTTCATGGGGAACAGAGGGGCAAGCGGCGATCCCCAGACCATAGCCCACCATGAAGGCCTGGAGACACCCCGCTTCCCATTGGGCAGCCAGCCCCGCCAGATCGACACGGCTTTCCCCGTGGGTTTCCAGGTTGGCGGCAACTGCGGCGCAGGCCACGTAATTGAACGAGCGGACCATCCCCGCCACGTCCTTCAGCGGAGATTGCTTGGCCCGTCGCTCCGACAGCCCGCGGATGGGCTCTCCTTCGAAGTCCAGGATTTGGAAGTCGTCCTTGACCACGACGACCTGCCCCAGGTGCAAATCTCCATGGTATCGGGTTTTCACCAGCCCTTCGGGCAATGGAATCGGCGTTTCGATCAGAGCATCGACGGCTTGCCATTGGTCAACCATCGCCGTCACCTTCCCAACCATGTCAGCGGGAAGCGTCGGCAAGGCACGGATCAAAGCAGCGCGGGCCTGGATGGACTGACTGCGGATCTGGCTCCGCCAGAATTCCATGTCCGCCTCGGTCACCGGTTCGGGGGCGAAGGCAGGGTCGGTGGTCTCCATGGCCAGGGCCTGGTGCAATTCCGCAACCCGTCGCCCCAGGGTCTCGGCCAGTGAAAAGGCCAATCCATGGGGAGAGGTTTCGGTATCGAAGGGAAAGGCGTTCTCCTCATCATAGTTGACCAGGGTCCGTTCCTCGAGGAAACGCTTCAGATAATCCATGAAGTATTCCCAGCCATCCCCCTGATTTCGAACGAAACCTTGAAGAACAGCCAGGGCCGTTTCATGGCCATTGGCATCCACCAACTCCATGGACCCCAACAGCGGAGGCGCGTTCTCGAACCCGGCCACATCCGTCAGGAAGCGGCCAATTTCCACCTCGGGATGGGTGCCCGCCTCAATCCGACGATAGACCTTCAACACCATGTCCGGTCCAACGAGCATAGAAGTATTGGATTGCTCTCGCCCCAACCGTTCGACAAGGTCTGATCCAGGAATCTCATATTCTTCCAGCGCCCTCGTGGGGGTAAAGCGCATCTGCCCGCCCCCTTGAGTGGGGACAACCAGACCATCGGCCATGGCGCGTACGACGGCTGCGGAAAAGCCCGTGCCGGCCATAGCGTCGTGCAGGGCGCCCACCCGATTGAAGCGGCGGACCCGTCCCAAGGTGAAGGGCAGCACACTCGGGAGGGGATCCTCCTCTTTGCTTTCCCAGCTCACCTCCAGGGGCATTTGATAGGATTGGCCTCCCTCTCCACCCTTGAACTCCGCCTTCAGCAGGGTGATCAGCCAGCCCATCTCTCCCCCATTGGGCAGAATCGCCTGATCGATGCTATCGACCCGGTCAACCGTGAATTCCTTACCGCTAAACCAACGTTGATTGGCCAGGAAGTCGGGCAAAATATCGTGGGAGAGGCGCTTGGCGTTGTCGTCCTTGGACAGGCTCGCCCACCCTTCGGACAGGACCAGGGTTTGAAGTTCGGGCAAGGCATTCACATAGGGTTCGTGCCAGCTCGGCCCTTCTTCCCCCTGGGTCAGGTGGAACCAGTAGAAACCATAGGCCTGCAAGGTGATGAAGTAGTTCAGTTCCCCGATGGGAGGAAAAGGGCTGTTGCCCAACATCTCCACGGGCACCCGCCCGACGAACTCAGACAAGTCGAGTTCCACCGGCTGGGAGGCCCGGGACAGGTTCGCCACGCAAAGGATCACTTCCCCATCGTATTCCCGCAGATAAGCCAGCACCTTACGATTGCCGGGGTAAAGGAAACGCAGGACTCCCCGACCAAAGGACTGGTGGCGCTTGCGCACGGCGATCAGACGACGCATCCAGTTGAGCAACGAGGAAGCGGACCGGCTTTGGGCCTCCACATTGACTGCGTTATAGCCATAGACGGCGTCCATGATCGCGGGCAGATAGAGCGACGCCGGATCGGCCCGGGAAAAGCCGCCATTTCGGTCCGGAGACCATTGCATGGGGGTCCGCACCCCATCCCGGTCGCCCAGGAAAATGTTGTCCCCCATGCCGATTTCGTCACCGTAATAGACAATAGGGGTGCCGGGCATGGACATGAGCAGACTGTTCATCAGTTCGATCTTGCGCCGGTCGTTCTCCAGCAGGGGAGCAAGACGGCGACGAATGCCCACGTTGATCCGCGCCCGGGGATCAACAGCATAGAAGTTATACATGTAGTCCCGCTCACGGTCGGTGACCATTTCAAGCGTCAGTTCGTCGTGATTGCGCAGGAAGATCGCCCATTGGTTGGACTCGGGGATCTCCGGGGTCTGGCGCATGATATCTGTGATGGGATGGCGGTCTTCCTGGGCGAGGGCCATGTACATGCGGGGCATGACCGGGAAGTGAAACGCCATGTGGCATTCTTCACCATTGCCGTCCCCGAAGTACTCCCGCACATCCTCGGGCCATTGATTGGCTTCGGCCAGCAGCATACGGCCCTGGAAGTGCGCATCGAGCCAAGCCCGCAGACGTTTCAGGATCAAATGGGTTTCCGGCAAGTTCTCATTGTTCGTCCCTTCCCGCTCGACCAGATAGGGAATGGCGTCCAAACGCATGCCGTCCACGCCGCAGTCCAACCAGAATTTCATCACCTTGGTGATCTCGTCGAAGACCCGGGGATTGTCCCAGTTCAGGTCCGGCTGGTGACTGAAGAAGCGGTGCCAGTAATAGGCCTTGGCCACCGGATCCCAGGCCCAATTGGAGGCCTCCGTATCAGTGAAGATGATCCGGGTGTCCTGATATTTCTGGTCCGTTTCCGACCAGACGTACATATTGCGCGCGGCACTGCCGGGCTTGGCCTCCCGGGACTTTTCGAACCATTTGTGCTGGTCGCTGGTGTGGTTGATGACCAGTTCTGTAATCACCTTGAGGCCCCGATCGTGGGCAGCTTTCACGAACTGGCGGAAGTCCCGCATATTGCCATAACGCCCATGGATCGACCGATAATCGGCGATGTCATAGCCATCATCCCGGAGGGGAGAGGGGTAAAAGGGCAGAATCCAAACGGCGGTCACCCCCAGGTCTGACAGATAATCCAGCTTGTCCGTGAGACCGGCGAAATCGCCGAAACCATCTCCGTTCGAATCGAAGAAGGCCTTCACATGAAGCTGGTAGATGATGGCATCCTTGTACCAAAGGGGATCATTCATGGCTGGGACCTGAAAGCTACGGGGAGATGGAAGAAACGGGGCGGAGTCGGCATTGGCATGGGGGCTTTTCGCCCTCTAAAATCATAGGATAACGCGGAAATCATAGGGTAACGCGGAAGATGGCGGCAGGATTAACATCCGGGTCAAAGCGCCAGTGATGGGCGCTGCCTGTCCACTCCAGATGGGACCCCGACAGCAGTTCTTCCACATGGAAGGGTTGATCATCGCGGAGTCCCATTTCGAACAGTGGCAACCAAAGCAGTCCTTCCTGGACGGCGTGGGGATCCAGGTTCACGGCCACAAGGATGATATTGGACCGATCCTCTGTCGCCTTCCAATAGAACAGAATCTGGTCGCTATCTGCCCTCAGGAAGTTCAGATTGGTGAATTCGTGGAGGGCCGGATTCTCGTTGCGGATCCAATTCACCTTTGCGATGAAATCCTTGATATTGCCCGGTCGATTCCAATCCCAGACCTTGAAGTCGTACTTCTCGGAATTGTTGTACTCCTCCTTTCCCGGCACCGGATCGTTCTCGCACAACTCATAGCCGTTGTAGATGCCGTAGACACCTGACAAGGTGGCCGCCAGAACCAACCGCGACATGAAGGCCGGACGCCCCCCCGTTTGCAGATGGAAAGGCAGGATATCGGGCGTATTGGCGAAGAAGTTGACACGCATGTATTCGGCGCAATCGGTGGTCGTCAGTTCCGTCAGGTATTCGGTGAAATCGGCTTTGGTAATCCGCCAGGTGAAATAGCTGTAAGATTGGGTGAAGCCCACCTTGGCCAACATTTTCATCATGGGGGGACGGGTGAAGGCCTCGGCCAGGAAGATGGCTTCCGGATGCTCGGCCTTGATGGCGCCGATCACCCATTCCCAGAAGGGGATGGGCTTTGTATGCGGGTTGTCGATGCGAAAGACCGTAACGCCCTGGTCCGCCCAGAACTTAAAGACCCGGTACAGCTCCATCCAAAGGGCATCCTGATGGTCACCCCAGAACTCCACATTGACGATATCCTGGTACTTTTTTGGGGGGTTTTCGGCGTATTTGATGGTGCCGTCTGGCCGAAATTTGAACCAGTCCGGATGATCCTTGATCCAGGGGTGATCAGGGGCGCATTGGATGGCAATATCCAGCGCCACATCCATTCCCAGTTCCTTGGCCCGGCCCACCAGATGGCGGAAATCCTCCAAACTGCCCAGTTCCGGATGAACGGCCATATGCCCCCCCTCCTCCGCACCGATAGCATAGGGGCTTCCGGGGTCATGGGGGCCTGCATTCAGGCTGTTGTTGGGGCCCTTGCGGTGCATCCGCCCGATGGGATGGATCGGCACGAAATAGAGCGTATCAAAGCCCATGGTCCGCACGTCAGGCAGACGGGCCTCGCAATCCTTGAAAGTGCCCCATTGGCCCGGAACCCCGCTTTGGGAGCGGGGAAACATCTCGTACCAAGCGGCAAAGCGCGCGCTGGGGGGGTCAACGATCACCTCGAAGACAGGGTCCTGGACCACCGCCTTGGAGCGATCCGGATTGCGCATCATCACCGCATGGACTTTCTCCGACAGCAACACCGTGGCCCGACCGCCTCCGCTTTCCAGGGCCTTGGCGTCGGCCAGATAGCGGGCGAGCATGTCCCGATCCGGACCGGTTGCGCGCGACAGGGCGGACTCCAGCAGGTGCATGCCTTCTATGGCTTCCAGGCTCACGTCCTGCCCGGCATCCCTCTTCACGGTCATCTCGTGGCGCCAGGAGCCCCAATCGTCGCCCCAGGCCTCCACGGCGTATTCCACCCGCCCCAGGGTTTCCCCTGGGACAAAGGTCACAGCCCACTGGGCGAGACCATGATTGATGGGTTCAAGGGGGATCTCGGACCAGATCTGGCTGCCTTTCAGGCGCCACTTGACCACGGCACGCAGGGCGCCATGCCCTTCCCTGAAAATCACCGCAGACAGGGCAATGGGCTCGCCCACCACCCGTTTGATTGGGTAGCGCCCGCCATCCACGGCGGGCCGGACATCTTCAATCACAATGTACTTGCTGACGGTGGTCATCCCGGGGGGCATTGGTCTTCCGTTCGTTAACATTTCCAGAAAAGGGCGGAACCAAGGCATAAGACGCAGACAAGCACCCAGAAAAGGGTGCGGCCCAGCGTTAAAGAACACAAAAGCTTCCCCAACGGCGGGTGCTCTCCCAACGGTAGGTCAGCAGGGTTTGTATCGCAACGCCGTAAGTCGGGATGGGTTCCCAATTGGGAAAAAGGTTTCGTGACCAAATGGCCCTTAGGGGCGAATATGGTAGACATAGACGCAAGTCAGCACAACAGGCTTCCATATATGGTAGGTGTGAGAATCCAATCACACAAAAAAAATAGGTGACTCCCTCGGAAAAGCTGGTACCGTTTTTTTGCAGATGCGCAGTTTGGTTCCCCGCAGTTTGATTCCCCAGTGGGAGAAATGGACATGGCGGCTTACAAAGGGATGTGGATGCACCGGGGTCTTCGTCCGGCAACCACAACCAGCGCTCCACCGCCACAAGCACCGGCTTCCACGGCAGGCATGGACACCACCCCTCCGCGCATCGCATCCCGGCGCTTCGCGTCTTCTGTGAACCGCCGTCTCCCCAGCCCCTACAGACGCTTCCCTTTTGGAAGCGTTTTTTTATGCCCGATTCCGTGGGGGTCCCCCGTTCGATGACTCCGACCCGAGGAGAAGCCATCATGGCTAAACGTTCCCGCGCCGTCGCCGTCGCCTTTCCAACAAACCGTAGCTCTCACCGTCAGACGCCCAGTATGGAGGAACGCAGATCCGCTCCGCTTCACCCCCTGGGAGTCGGGTGGGACCCCATTGACGAGCGCCGCGACCAGAGCTTCAAGCGCAAGGTCCGCCCCCATAACGAGAACCAACGCGCGTTGATGGAAGCCATGGCCGAGACCACCTTGACTCTGGCTGTTGGTCCGGCAGGAACGGGCAAGACCTACCTGGCCATCGCTGCGGCCGTTGATGCCCTGGAAGCCGGCCAGATCGACCGGGTCATCCTATCGCGTCCCGCTGTCGAGGCCGGAGAGAACCTGGGCTACCTGCCCGGCACCCTGGAAGACAAGCTGCTGCCCTATCTGCGGCCTCTGTATGATGCCCTGTCAGACCGCCTGGGCGGGAAGCGCCTGAAAGGCTATTTGGCCGATGGCACCATCGAGATCGCCCCCATCGCCTACATGCGGGGCCGGACTCTGAATAACAGCTTCGTGGTCATCGACGAGGCCCAGAACTGCACCTACGGCCAAATCAAGATGCTTTTGACCCGCCTGGGCTGGCATTCCCGAATGGTCATAACCGGTGACCCCGATCAGTCCGACCTGCTCCCCGGAGTCTCCGGTCTGGCCGACATCGCCAATCGCCTGAGCGCCCTGGAGGAAATTTCCGTCGTCCGACTGACTCAACAAGACGTCGTCCGCCACCCCATCGTGGCCTGTATGCTCCAGGTGTTGTAACCCCCACCCCCGATTCCGACAGGCGAAAGACCCAGAAACGAGAAAGCCCCAGACTTCAGTCCGGGGCTTTTCCACAATCTGTCCATGAGGTCGGTGTTACCCCTCCAGATCAATCACCATGCCATCGCGGGCGACCATGCAGCCCTCCCAGGTCGCCTTGGCCGTCTTCTCCAAGTGCTCCATGAAAGAATCATCGTGGTCGGGATCATGGTGGAAAATAACCAGATTGGACGCACCAGCCGCCTTGCAGAGACGCATCCCCTCTTCCCAGGTGGAATGGCCCCAACCGACCTTGGCGGGAAATTCCTCTTCGGTATAGGTGCTGTCGTAGATGACGTAATCCGCCCCTTCAATCAGGGAGAGGATATTCTCGTCCGGTTTTCCCACCACATGCTCCGTATCGGTGATGTAGCAGAGCGAATGCCCCTGATAATCAATGCGATAGCCCGTGGCGCCGTTTGGGTGATTGAGAGGCGTTGTTCGCACTTTGATATCTTCGAACAGGGTAAAACCCGCCCCAGCCTCGAAATCGACGAAGGTTTTTTGGGAGTGGAGGTTGGCCAGAGGCACGGGAAACATGGGATCCGACATCTGGCTGGCCAGAAGATTTTCAATCCCACCATTGCCATGCAAATGGCCCGCATAGACATCCAGCTTCACGTTAGGGTTATAAGCTGGCGTAAAAAAGGGAAAGCCAAAGATGTGGTCCCAATGGGTATGGGTCATCAAAAGGGCGAAGTGATCCACCCCTTTGTTGTCGGGTGAGGCCCCCAAATTCCGCAACCCGGTCCCGGCGTCAAGAACGACATGGCGACCATCCAACACAACCTGAATACAGCTCGTGTTGCCACCATATTGCACATGGTTGGGAGACGGACAGGCAATGCTGCCCCGTACTCCCCAAAACTTTATAAAACGGCTCATCCGCACGGAATTCCCGAACAGCTGGTCTCCGACCGCGAAGGATACACGGACGGACTGACAGTATTAACCGCCATACTACCGCTAAATTGCCGCCCAAAATACTGATTTTTTTCGCCAATCGAGATCGTTTCTCCGATGCCCCTCCCATGGAACCCTTTAAACTCCTGTGACATCGATAGGACTCCCCGGTTTTAAACCTAGACTTTCATCTGCCCTTCCTTGGTTGACGGCAACCTCAATCAGACCATTGGAGTTCACATGGTGGAAGGCGCTTCCGACCGGGGCTTCACCAAAGGTGCGCAAACGGGGCAACAGCCTACCCGCAGCGCGGATTACCGCGCCTTCGGGTAGGGCCGCAGCTCTCAGCCCCGTCATAGCGTTGCCGTAGCCGTCCATGTAGACGACCTCCGCCAGGTCGTCTGGCCACTCCACTCGATCGAGGCTCTCTGGCACCAGGGAAACTATCCCTTCGGGTAGGTGGCCTCGGGCCAAGTCAGCCGCAGCTGGAGCAAAAATATCCCGACCATGGAAACAAGCCGAGGCCGTGGCGGGCGGATCGGGCAAACGCCAGGCCCGAACCTCTCTGGCCCGCCGGACCAAAGGCGCGAACAAGCCATTGTCCGGCCCCACCAGCCAAAGGCCATCTACCTGGACCAGAATCCCGGCCCGATCCGTGCCCACGCCCGGATCAACCACACCGACGACGATTGCAGGGCGGGGTAGGACTCCCAAATGGGCAGCCAGAACATAGGCCGAGGGTTTGGGTTGGAATCGGGGCAAGTCCGTGAACAGGTCGACGACCACGGCCTCCGGTGCCTGTTGTGCCAGGACAGCGCGCATTTGCCCCATATAGGGGCCTGTGGATCCGAAGTCGGTGGCGAGCGCAATCAGCATCGGATGTCTTCCTTTCCCCATCGGAGCTGGTTAGCTTAAGGTTCAGGATGCTGAACCGAAACACAAGATTGCCTTCCCATTCCATATTTCCCCCATCCCCTGCCCCGAATGGTACTTCCCATGAGCGCGACCGGCCCAGAAACCCGGGACCCCCCTTTGATGACAGCCCTGCGGGTCTTTCTGCCCTTTGCTGCAGGGTATTATCTTTCCTATGTTTTTCGCACGGTCAACGCGGCTATTGCGCCCAATCTGGTAGCCGACCTCGCCCTGGACCCTGCGGCCCTGGGATTGCTGGGAAGCGCCTATTTCTTCTCCTTCGCCGGCTTTCAAATTCCCTTAGGGGTCATGCTTGATCGCTTTGGTCCCCGGCGGATCCTGGCAGCCCTCCTGGTGCTCGCTGCCCTTGGGTCCTGGGCGTTTTCCCGGGCAGAGACCCTGGAAGGCCTGATTCTGGCCCGCTTGTTGGTCGGCCTGGGTGTTTCTGCCTGCCTGATGGCCTCCTTCAAAGCCTTCGTTCTCTGGTTCCCCAGGCAGCGCCTGCCCATGATCAACGGATTCGCCATGGCCGCAGGGGGATTGGGCGCCTTGTCGGCGACCGCCCCGGCGGAGGCCTTGGCCGCTGCCCTGGGCTGGAGAAGTATATTTTCGGGGTTGGCCCTCCTCACCCTGACCATTTCCCTGATCGTCCTGCTGATTGTCCCGGACCGAAAATCCGACCATGCCCCCGAATCGCTGTCCACGGCCCTGCGTGCCCTGCGCAACGTGGTTTCCTCGCAGATATTCTGGACCATCACGCCCCTTGCCGTCGCCTCGCAGGCGGCCATGATGTCGCTTCAGACCCTCTGGGCCGGCCCCTGGCTGACCAGCGTTGCGGGTTTGGAGCCAAGGGAAGCCGCCGGGGTCCTGTTCTGGGTCGCCGTGGCCATGGTCGGTGGGTTCCTGGGTCTGGGCACCCTGGCCGAGCGGTTGAGTCGTCGGGGTATCCCCCCCTTGGCCGTGGCCGTGACCGGAGCAACCATTTTCATGGCCGTCCAGGCAGGCCTGCTGTTTCAACCTTCGGGATTTTTGGGGGTTACCCTCTGGGTTCTCTTTGGCTTTTTTGGGACCACGGGAATCCTGTTCTACGCTGTCCTTTCACAGGCCTTTCCCATCCATCTGGCCGGTCGGGTCAATGCGGGAATCAACGTCCTGGTCTTCATCAGCGCCTTCGCTGCCCAAGCGGGGGTCGGTTTTATTATCAAGGCCTTCCCCGCACCGGAAGGGACAACTTACGCCCCCATGGGCTTTGCCTTGGGCATGGGACTGCTCTTGGTCCTCCAGGTTCTGGCCCTGGGTTGGATGACCGTCTCACGGCAAGCGCTTGGCGCGGACGCGCGACTTCCCTAAATTGGTGATATGCTCCCCTCACGTTCACTGTCCTAGGAATTCTGCGCCATGACTTCCGTCCCCACCGACCTGCTTCAGGATCTGACTCTGCTGACGGACCGCATGACCGCTTGGCGTCGAGACATCCACGGCCATCCGGAACTCGCCTACAAGGAGCACCGGACGGCGGCCCGGGTGGCGGAATTGCTGCGGGAATTCGGTTTCGACGAGGTCACCGAGGGCGTGGGTGGGACTGGTGTGGTGGGGCTTCTCCGACAGGGAGATGGCCCCATGCTGGGTCTGCGCGCGGACATGGATGCCCTGCCCATCGAAGAATTGAACGACTTCGACCACCGCAGCCAGAACAGCGGCGTGATGCATGCCTGCGGCCATGACGGCCATACGGCCATGCTGCTGGGTGCAGCCCTGTCCACGGCCCGAAACCGGCGGTTCAAGGGCTCCGTCGCCTTCATCTTCCAACCGGCCGAGGAGGGATTGGCCGGGGCCAAGGCGATGATCGACGACGGCCTGTTCGAGCGCTGGCCGGTGGAAGCTGTTTACGGCCTGCACAATCTACCCGGCCTGCCTGCGGGGCAGATCGCCGTCTCCCCGGGTCCCCAGTTGGCGGCAGCCGATAAATTGCTGATCGAAATCCGCGCCAAGGGCGGCCATGCTGCGGCCCCGGATCTGGGACGGGACCCTGTTCTGGCAGGAAGCGCAGCCGTCCAGGCCCTGCAACAAATCGTCTCCCGCAACCTGTCACCGGCGGAAACCGCCGTCATTTCAGTAACCTGCTTCAACGCGGGCGAGACCTTCAACGTCATCCCGGACAACGCCATGCTCAAAGGAACTGTGCGCTATTTCACGCCGGAAACCGGCGACATGGTCCGCAATCGTATCGTAGAGGTTCTGGAGGGCGTGGCACTGGCCCAGGATGTATCCATCACCTTGGACCTTCAGCGGGGATATCCTCCCACCATCAACAGTGTGGCCGAAGCCGATTTCGCCCGCTCCGTCGCCACTGCAGTTCTGGGGGAGGACAATGCGCCCGCGCAGACTCCGCGCATGTTCGCCGAAGATTTCTCCTTCATGCTTCAGGTGAAACCTGGCGCCTATGGCTTTATCGGCAATGGAGGAAGTCCCGGGCTGCACAATGCCCGCTACGATTTCAACGACGAGATCCTCCCCGTCGGTGCGGCCTACTTTCGCGGCTTGGTGGAAACGGCCCTAAAAGCCTGAAAGATCAAACTTTTACAGAGTCTTTTTTCCACAGGGGATAGCAACCGACCAACCCTAAAATCGGCCCTGGCAGCAACACCCAGGCCACCGATGCGCCCAGGGAGGAGACCAAGGCCGTGGTCAGGGCAATGGCCACCACCGTAATGGTAAACCCGATGGAATTTTGAATCGCCAAGGCTCCCCCCACCAAATGGGGCGGGCAAGCCTTCGCCGATAACGCCGAAAACTGAGGCGAATCCGCCGGAATACTGATCCCCCAGACCAGAAGAAGCAGGGCCAGCCCGAGGGGCGGCAGGACATCGCCGAACAGTGCAAAGAGAAGACAGCTCAAGCCGGAAACGGACAGGGCCACTGCGGCGACCCGGGCACCGCCCACACGGCGGGAGATCATGCCCCCCAGAAAACACCCAACGGCACCGATGGCGATAACCGCGAAGGACAAGCCCGAAACACCCAACCAAGCGAGACTCGGATCCTCCGCCGCCCGAATCACCAACAGGGGCAACAAGGTCCAGAACGCATAAAGCTCCCACATATGCCCGAAATAGCCCAGGGCCGCCGCCCGAAAGCGGGGGATTCCAAAGGCAGTGATCACCTCCAACCGTGGTGTGCCGGGCGCTTTCTTCACCTGGCGTAGATGGGGGCCCTCTCCAAGCCACCCCACCATCCCCGCAGCGCAAAGCGCCAGGATCGAGGAGGCCAGGATCACCCAGCGCCAGGAAAAATCCGCGCCCAAAAGACGGTTCAAATGGGGTAAGGCCGTCCCAAGAACCAGCATGCCCACCAGCAGGGCGAGCGCAGATCCGGCCCGGTCCGGCGCCCAAGAAACAATCAGCTTCATCCCTAGCGGATAGATTCCAGCAAGGCAGATACCGACAAGGAAGCGGAGAAGCAGGCCGCTGGCCATGCCATCGGACCCGAGAGCGAACAGAGCGTTGCACAGGGCGCCGACCAGAGCGCTCCCCGCAAACAGTTTCGCCGCAGACACCCGATCGGCAAGCCCCGACAGAGCGACAAAAAGGGTTCCCAGGATGAAGCCAAGCTGAACGGCGTTGGTCAACCAGCCGATGTCAGAGGCCCCCAGATCCCAGGCCCGCATCAGGTCATCGGTGGCGCTATTGGCGCTGAACCAAAGGGAGGAGCCGAACAACTCGGCAATCGCAATCACCCAAACCGGATCGACCAGGGGGCTGGATTGCTCTTTTCCCTGCTGCCCCAAGGGTCCATCCAACTGGCCCACCATATGCCCCCTCCCCATCTGTTTGATCTCATTGACCAAACAGATGGGGGCTTGGGAGTCCATGCGCCAGCCTTTCAGGACCCGATCACGACCAAGGTCGAAGGTCCGCCCCTATTCGGTTTCGCTTCGGGTGAAGTCGTGGCGGGTGTTGATCAGTCGGACCGTTCCAGTCCGCGAGCGCATGACAATGGTTGAGGTCTGGGCGCTGGTTGCCTGTAAACGCACCCCGCGCAGCAAGGCCCCGTCGGTTACGCCGGTCGCGGAGAACAGGGCCTCGTTGGGCACCATATCGGCCATGGTCAGGATCCGGCTCGGGTCCTTGATCTCCATCTTGGCGATTGCCGCCCGGTCGTCATCATTGCGGGGCATCAGCCGCCCTTGCAGAAAACCGCCCAGACAGCGCAGTCCCGCAGCCGCCAGAACCCCTTCGGTCGCACCGCCGGAGCCCATGTACATATCCACACCGGATTCCGCTAGAGCGACGGAAACGGCCCCGGACACGTCTCCGTCAGAAATCAGCGTGATCCGTGCTCCCACCTCGCGGATCTCAGCGATCAGATCCTCGTTCCTCGGTCGGTCCAGGACACAGACCAACAGAGCCTCCACGGGAACCCCCTTGGCCTTCGCCACGGCACGGACGTTCTCTGTGACGGAAGCATCCAGGCTGACGGCCCCTTCCGGTACGCCGGGGCCAACGGCGATCTTGTCCATGTAAATCGGGGGAACGGCCAGCAGTCCGCCTTCCAGGGCAACCGCCATACAGGCTGCAGCATTGGGGGCCCCCATCGCGCAAATGGTCGCCCCTTCCAAGGGGGTCAACCCCACATCGACCCGACGGCCCGTACCGTCGCCCACAGCCTCCCCAATGTGGAACAACCCCTCGCTGGGGTCAATCTCACCCCCTAAGGTGACCTTGCCGGTCATCGGGACGGTCGCAAGAGCCACACGCATGGCCGTTGACGCAGCCAGATCTGCGGCCCGCTCGTCTCCCCGTCCCATGTACCGCGCCGCAGCCAAGGCGGCCGCCTCGGTTACGCGGGCCACGTCCAGGGCCAAGTTTCGATCCAAGGCCTGGGCAACGGCAGGGTCTTCCAGGGGATCCATCATGGTCTTCTGTTCCAGGGTCTGTGAAGGCATGGGGGTGTGCCTTTTCTGCTTCGCTCTCTTGGCGAGGGTGGCCGGGGCGAGGGTGGGCGGGGCGAGGGTAGGCGGCGACTGGAGACGAACGCTCAGAAGGTCTCGATCCGGATAACCCGGGGCGGTTCGACCATGGCGTCGATGGCGCCGATCCGCTCCAGCGCGCGGGTCATGGCCCCCTCTTCCGTATCATGCAGGGTCATGACCACCGGAACGGTTTCGCCGGGATCCCGGGCACGCTGGACGATGGTCTCCATGGAGACCTTCTCGTCACGCAGGGCGGCGGCAACCTCGGCGAAGACACCCGGCCGGTCGACCACCATCAAACGCACGTAATAGCGCCCCACATGGCCCTCGGGCTTTTCCTTCGGCAGGGCTTTCAAGTCTCCCACAGGAACACCGAACACGGGAGTGATATTCCCCCGGGCGATGTCCACCAGATCCGCCACCACCGCCGATGCGGTGGGACCGGCGCCCGCACCGCGTCCTTCAAAAACACTGCGGCCAACGAAATCGCCTTCGGTCACCACGGCGTTATAGACACCGTCCACATGGGCCAGGGGCGCATTCAGCGGGACCATCACCGGCGAAACCCGCTGTTCGATACCACCGCCCGCCCGCCGATGAGCCATACCCAACAGCTTGATGCGGTACCCCAATTCATTGGCGAAATCGATATCCAATGCGGAAATATGGCGGATGCCCTGGATGCTCAGGGCCTCCAGATCGACCGGCACCCGATAGGCCAAACTCACCAGAATGGCGAGCTTATGGGCGGCGTCAATTCCATCGATATCGAAGGTGGGGTCCGCCTCGGCATAGCCCAGTTCCTGGGCCTCGGACAGCACGTCCTCGAAATCCCGCCCGGTCTCGCGCATGGTCGTCAGGATATAGTTGCAGGTCCCGTTCAAGATTCCGTGCAGGGCATGGATGTCGTTGGCCGCCAACCCTTCCCGCATGGCCTTGATAATGGGGATACCGCCGGCCACCGCAGCCTCATAAAGCAAGCCCAGGCCCTGTGCCTCGGCCTGTTCCGCCAGGGTCGCGCCATGGTGGGCGAGCAGGGCCTTGTTGGCGGTCACCACATGGCGCCCGGAGGCCAGAGCCGCCTCGCAGACGGCTTTGGCCGGACCATCGGAGCCACCAATCAGCTCCACCACCACGTCGACATCGGCGGTCTTTGCCATCTCCACAGGGTCGTCGAACCAGGCAAAAGAGGACAAATCAACGCCCCGATCCCGAGTCCGATCCCGGGCCGAGACTGCAGACACCACCAGGGGCCGCCCGGCCCGGGCGGTCAACAGGGTAGCCTGATCGGCCAGGACACGCAGGGTCCCAGCTCCAACAGTTCCCAAACCGGCGATGGCGACTTTCAGGGGAGGCAGATCTCGGGCAGCGTTCATTCGACTTTACTCTTGCTTTCTGGGTCGGCCGCAGACAGGGCCTCCAGGGGTTCGGCCATGAAGGCCTTGATGTTCCGCACGGCTTGGCGGATGCGGTGTTTGTTCTCAACCAGCGCGATACGCACATGCTGGTCCCCATGTTCACCGAAACCGACACCCGGCGCCACGGCGACCTGGGCTTCGCGCATCAGCAGCTTGGAAAACTCCAGCGACCCCAGATGGGCATAGGCCTTGGGGAGGGGGGCCCAGGCAAACATGGTGGCCGGCGGAGAGGGCACATCCCACCCTGCCTGGGCCAACCCATCAATCATCACGTCTCGGCGGGCCTTGTACAAGGCCCGGATTTCCGCCACGCAGTCCTGGGGACCGTTCAGAGCCGCCGTCGCGGCAACCTGGATGGGGGTAAAGGCACCGTAGTCCAGATAGGACTTGATCCGTGTCAAGGCGCTGATCAAATGCCTGTTTCCTGCGGCGAAACCAATGCGCCAGCCGGGCATGGAGTAGGTCTTGGACAATGAGGTAAACTCGATGCAGACGTCCTTTGCGCCGGGCACCTGTAACACAGACGGTGGGGGCGTATCGTTGAAATAGATCTCGGAATAGGCGAGGTCGGATAGAATCCAGATGCCATGGTGGCGGCAAAAATCAACCACCTGTCCGTAGAAATCCAGGTCCGCCACATAGGCCGTGGGGTTGGAGGGGAAGTTCAGCAAGACGGCCACCGGCTTGGGTACGGAATGGCGCACACCCCGCTCCAGGGCCTCCATGAACTCCGGCCCCGGCTTGGCCGGAACATGGCGAACGGACCCACCGGCAATAATAAAGCCGAAGGCATGAATCGGGTAGCTGGGGTTCGGGGCCAGAACGATATCGCCCGGGCTGGTAATCGCCTGGGCCAGGTTGGCCAGACCTTCCTTAGAGCCCAAGGTGACGACCATCTCGCTTTCCGGGTCCAGATCCACATTGAACCGACGGGCATAATAGTTGGTCATCGCCTTACGCAGTCCGGGAATTCCCCTGGACATGGAATAGCGGTGGGCACGCGGGTTGGAGGCCGCCTCGCAAAGCTTTTCGACAATATGCTGGGGCGTGGGCTGGTCAGGGTTGCCCATTCCAAGGTCGATGATGTCCTCTCCAGCGGCTCGAGCGCGTGCCTTCATTGCGTTCACTTCGGCGAAGACATAGGGAGGAAGGCGCTTGATCCGGTAGAAATCGTTCTGCATCGCTTGCGGGTCCATAAAGGGGGCTGAGGTGGAAAACCTCGGTACGGCACCAATGCCGGTGAATCGAGTCCGATTCATGGCGCTCGTCACCCAAGGGGGTCCTCTTTTATCCCGTCCCGCCACAAGACGCGACGAAAACCCGACAAGACCCAGCCAAAGTCAGGGCGATTTGCGCTGGTTACTTTTGATAGGTAAGTTTGTCGCCATCTGTCCCAGCTCACATTGGAGCCGGAACAAAAGGGGAGGCCATCGGACTCTTCCCAACCGAACCATAGGCAATGTAAGCCGGTCCGATGTCGACAAACGGCAGTCCAAGACCTGTCAATCACCACCCCGGGGAGACTCCCTGCGAAGAACGCACCCCTCAAGGTTGGCCGAATAAAGAGGAGACGAGTTAGTAGTCCAGGAAAACCTCGGTTCGCCGGTTAAAGGCCTCTCCCGAGGGCATGACCTCCTGGTATTCCTTCTGTTCATCGGCAACACCGCCGACGAAAATCTGACCACCAGGAACACCGGCGTTCATCAGGGCCCGGGCAACAGAATCAGCTCGCTGGGCAGAGACACGTAAATTGACCAGGGTATGATGAGACGGATCCATGTCTGCGGTCCGGCTGGAAGAATGGCCAATCACGCGCAACACGCCCCCATATTGACGCTGGTAGGCAGCGATCTCACGGACAACGCTCAGATCATTGCTATCCAACCGCGCCGAACTGGCAGCAAAATAGATCACCCCAACCTTGGAAGACACACCCACGCCAATACCGTTATATTCGGACAGGGGACGGGGTCCAGGGGACGCCATCATGTCCCGACCTGATATATAGCCAAGCGCCTGCTGGTGGACACCAGAGCCGTCTATAACCGTGGTGCCTCCAGCAACGGGTCCCGGAATGGTCCCTGTCATGGGCGGAACCGTGGGCGACGTCACAACACGCGGGCTCGTCGGCGCCATGGGAGTGCCCGCAGTAATATTCGAACCCACCGTGGTCGGTGGTGCAGTCGACTCTGGGCCGGGTCCGCTGATTTCCTGGGACGCGCGGCGCGTGCCATCCTGCGCATAGCGGGCCGCCTGCCGGTCAGCAACCAATCCCTGGGTAACGCTGCTCAGTTCCTCTGTGGTCGGCGGCATCGGTCGTTGGTCAGGCACCTTGTTCACATCGGGAAAATCACCCGCAGCGGTGTCGGCGTTTTGAGCCGCAGGACTTCCGGAAGAGGAACATCCTCCGAGTACAGCCGTCCCCAGCATTAACAGCCCCGCCACCGCGATGGACATCGCCGTTTTCGAAACACCCGAGTCCTGTCGCATGCTTTCCGATTTCCCTCGCCTCATGACCCTAAAAAACTCCCCGAGTTTCGCTTTTCCGGCTCTCCCATGGAAGCGGTGTAGCAGGTCCAGCCGCCCATTTGAACCGAAACCCCTTGTATGCCAACCATTTTAATCGATTTGACCCTTAACACATTCCTGATGAATACGGTATAGCCTAGATGGCGCTTGGGATGGCGAGCGGTCCCCAAAGCCGCGTCATAGTGGAATGTTGTAGTATTTTGGGCCCAAAGTACGTGAACGACTGCCCAAAGCTTGTGCAGATTGAGGTGATGGCTCGTTTCGATCACCTTAGGGACGGTTTCAATCACCTTCGGCGGAAGGAATCCGGTTCTTCAATGAAGCCCAATTTGACGCAATTGATCACCGGTCGCGACGGTCGTTACACCCCAAATCCCCGTCCACGAATCAGCTGGAGGGTGGATGCTATTCCTCATCGTCACCGTCCATACCCCGGTCCTTTCGCCTGGGCCGAACGCGAACCCTGGGTCGAGGCTCGTTCGATCCAGTTTCAATCAGCCGAGCGGCGGACAAGGCTTAAAAGTCGGTCCCCCGGATTCCCGGAGTAACGTTTCCCGGTGCCTGGGTGCCGCTCAATCCGATCAAGGACCCTCATACCATGGCCGATCATCAGGGCAGCGACCTCAAACTTCCCGACCCTTCGAAACTGGGCAAGACGATGGCGGACATCGCCGAAGTCAGTCAACGCCTCGTCACGGAATTCCTCTCCAATCAGGCCAGCCAATCCAGCGGGTCCATGGGCGACCCCACGAACATTGGCGGCGCCTTCTTCGAAATGACGACCCGAATGATGAGCGACCCCGGTCGTATCGTCGAAGCCAACATGACCCTTTGGCGGGATTACATGACGCTTTGGCAGAACGCAGCGGTTCGAATGATGGGGGGCGAGGCGCCGACCATCGTCCAGCCCGAACAGGGGGATAGACGCTTCAAAGACGACGCCTGGTCAGAGAACGAGGTTTTCGACTACATTAAACAAACCTACCTCCTTTCTTCCCGCTACATTCAACAGGTCGTCCACGGGACCGAAGGCCTGGACAAGCATACGGCGGAGAAAGTCGACTTTTACACCCGTCAGTTTGTCGACGCCATGGCGCCGTCCAACTTCATGGTGACCAACCCGGAAGTCATCCGTCAGACCATTGAAAGCGGCGGTGACAACTTGGTAAGAGGCCTGGAAAATCTGCTTCACGACTTGGAGCGGGGCAAGGGTCAACTTCGCATTTCGATGACTGACGAGAACGCCTTTGAGGTCGGGGTCAATGTTGCTACCACGCCAAGCAAGGTGGTGTATCGCAACGACTTGATGGAACTCCTGCAATACGAACCGAGCACCGAACAGGTCAACAAACGGGCCCTGCTGATTATTCCGCCCTGGATTAACAAGTTCTACATCCTCGACCTCCGTCCGAAGAACAGCTTCATTAAATGGGCTGTTGATCAGGGGCACACGGTCTTTGTCGTATCCTGGGTGAACCCTGATGCCTCCCTGGCCAAAAAGTCCTTCGAGAACTATATGCTTGAAGGCCCGCTTGCAGCCCTCGACGTGATCGAGAGTATCACCGGAGAAACCTCCACCAATGTTATCGGCTATTGTCTGGGCGGTACCCTGTTGGGGTGCACGCTGTCCTATCTGACCAGCAAAGGACAGGCTGGCCGCATCGCCTCGGCCACTCATTTCACCACCATGCTCGACTTCACGGATCCAGGAGAACTGGGTGTTTTTATCGACGACGACAGCCTGGATTACCTGGAAGAACAGATGAACAAGCGAGGTTATCTGGATGGTTCCGAAATGGCAGGGACCTTCAACCTCCTTCGGGCCAACGACCTGATCTGGTCCTTCGTGGTCAACAACTACCTGCTGGGCAAGGATCCCTTCCCTTTCGACCTGCTTTATTGGAATTCGGACAACACCAGGATGCCTGCAGCCATGCACAGCTTCTACCTGCGCAAGATGTATCAGGAGAATGCGGTGAAGGATCCCGGCGGGATTACCCTCGATGGCGTCCCCATTGACCTGAGCAAGGTGAAGACCCCTGCCTATTTCATCAGCGCCCGGGAGGATCATATCGCCCCTTGGAAATCGACCTTTGTCGGCTCCCAACTCTACTCCGGTCCGGTGAAATTCACGCTTTCTGCCTCCGGGCATATCGCCGGTGTTGTCAACCCCCCCGCCGCAAACAAATATTGCTTCTGGACCTACAATCGAAAGGTCAAAGATCCCGACGCATGGCTTCAAAAAGCCACCCAAACCGAGGGGTCTTGGTGGCCTGATTGGAACACTTGGGTCAGCAAATTCGCGGGTGGCCAAGTTCCAGCGCGTAAACCGGGAGACGCGGGCACCGAAGTGCTGTGCGACGGACCAGGTACCTATGTCAAAGTTCGGGTCGTTTAGATTAAACCGCCTTAAATCGAAATCGATTTAAGGCGGATAATTTGACCTACAATCCGTATACTTAGAGTATCGCATAGGGCGGAAATCCGGTTTCCACTTTGCCGCGCGACACTCCAGGTCTCTTCTGCTTTCTCCAATGAAGGACACCGCCCATGGCTCACCATTCCTTGCCCCGCATTCTGGCCGTGACTGTCCTCTCTCTGGCCATGACGCCCCTTTTCCAGACGGGCGCGGCCAGCGCACAAAGCCCCGAAGACCTGCTCGCCACCTACCAAACCAGATGCACCAGCGAAGCTCACCGGGAAGCAGCCCGAAAAGGTCCCCAGGAGGCCATGGACCACGGCACCCTCTGCGATGACTTGGCCAAGCGCATTCAAACCGGGTTGAAACGACAGGAAACCGGTGCGCAGGCGTCCCCTCTCGCACGTCCGAATCCGACGGTCTGGCCGGATTCAGGCCTTCCCCCCTCTCCGGGATCCCCCTTGCCCGTACCGAATCCCGAATAGTCCGCCGGGGGAGCATCCGTATCCGGTCGGGAAAATTTAACTTTTGGTAACCGCTTTTACAATAAGCTCGCCCCATATGGGTCTCCTGAAGCACGTCACGTTATGGTGCGTTAAGACGAGGCGTGAAATGGGATCGGTGAAACAATGGGGAGATGGGAACCATGCGTAGGACGAGCACCGAACTGTCCCAACCGGACGGACACCGATCCAGCCACCTTTCCTTTCGGGGATGGGCGTTCCTACTCATTGGCGCTGCCTTGGCTCTATCGGCTTGCGCTGGCAGTCCAGAATTCCGCGCTGTCACCGCAGATGGCCTGTCCGAGACAGCGACCGCTGGACGTGATGCACGGGATCGGGCTGAAGCCGTGGACCTTGCCCAAGGTGTCCTTCCACGGAAAGACTTGGCATTGGCCTATGTCTATCAAGAGCCCGGCATCCCACTGATCGATGAAAACCTCAGCCTGGACGGGGGTACCCCTGTGCCCTTGCGGGTCAATCAATATCGCGTTTGGGAACTGGAACCCGGAACCCATCTTCTCGAAGCCTGGAGGGGCAACCGCCGCTTAGGCAGTCGATCCCTTCGACTGCGACCCGGAGAAGTGATTTTCTTCAAGTTCGCAGTTAAGAACAACCTGGGCGGAAAACTCTACCTCGTCCAGGCGGGTGACCAAGAAGGTCGGATTTTTGTCCGCTCCGCCAATTTCGGCGCTCAATAGAGGGTCCCGCTCTTTCCATTGTCCATCTGCCTCCGGTCTTTCTTCGGACCGGAAAACCGATTCCCACGTTTCCGCTCGATATTTTAATCAAATCGCCAGAACCCAAGAGTTATGGTGATTTCCCCAAAAACTACCCGACGGTCAAAGGATAAAAGACCCCAGATATCAATATCTTGTTTCCCACTATTCCACCGTTTTTGTCCTCTAACTCACTTCTATTCGGCCATTAACAAACAACACCGCTTTATAAGAAAACCCAATGTGCGCGCGAGCCTCCTTGACTTTCTGGGACGGCACTGAAAAACTGTCAATACGTTTGGGTAGGGGTCTGTTTTCCTTTTTGAACCCTTCGGTCCTGATATGATGCAGGGCTTGTAAGCGCCCCTCACGCGTCTCCTGACCTCCGGCAGGAAGTCATTAGTCTTTCCTCCGAACAGCCGACTTGCAGGGGCGCGCCGCGCCATAAGCAAACCGGACGGCCCCCGTCCAGGAACCATATATTTAGAACAGGATCAGAAAACATGACCAAAAAGGCTGAAACCACCGCAGAAACACCCGCCGAGGACACAGCTTCTGAGGACACGAACACGAAGGAAACAACCATAGAGGAAGGCGCTCCCGCACTCACAGGGGATGAGCGACTGCACCAGGCCCAACGGTTGGTGCGCCGCGCCTCTGTCTGGGGCTTCGGCGCCGGCTGCATTCCCTTACCCCTGGTTGATCTCGCCACGGTGACCGGATTGCAATTGAAGATGATTTCCAATCTATCGAACCTCTACGGCATCCCATTCCGCGACCATACTGCGAAGAACATCGTGGCTGGACTTTTGGGTAGCATTCTACCAAAAACTCTCGCTACTGGCAGTGTTGGCTCCCTACTGAAGAGCGTTCCCCTGTTCGGGAGTGCCCTTGGCCTGCTGTCCATGCCCAGCTTCTCGTCTGCAGCGACCTACGCCATTGGACAGGTCTTCATCAAGCATATGGAATCCGGTGGCACTCTGTTGGATTTTGACGTGGACAAGATGCGCGGTTACTTCATCGCCGAGTTCGAAGCCCAAAAGGCAGAGACAACCAGCGAGCCAACCAAGGTCGCCAGTTAAATATCCAATGAAGGGCAGCCCCCTTCCCTTGTCCAGCTCCGCTTGACTCAATTTAGACTTGTGGTATGATCGTCCCATTGGCCCGGGTCTATGAACACCCGGGTCGACTCTCCTCTGCTATAGCGCGTGAGATCTAAGCTAAGGGCAAAAGATTTCGGCAAAGCCACCATTAGCTGTTCGTTGCCTCTTCCACGCATCAGGAGCCGATCCATGGGCCTCCCTCTTCTTGTCTATGTCTGCCTTTCGATCGTGATGGGGGTAATTGGTCGCAAAACGGCCATCGGTTTCGTTGGTTTTTTCATCCTCAGCTTGGTCATCACACCACTGGCGACCTGCATCATTTTGCTCATAACCTCCCCTCGCTCGGACCATCTGCCCCAACGCTGAAGCCCCCTTCCCATCCTCTCCGGTTTCCGGTCATCTTTCCGGCAGCCGACGGTTTCTTTGAGCCACCAGATAGCCCCCCTCTGCCTAGTGGGTTTTTTAGGTGGAACCTTGCTCTTTTGATTTTAATGTCGCGAGGATTGTAAGTGTGGGTCGGTCTTGTCACAAGCCGAACACGTCAATAGCGGCAAGGATTCTGTGGATGAGCCCCTTTCGTCGGTTGCCTCTACTGCAACCAATGGGGCTAACTTTTGTCGGCCTCGAGTATTTTGCGCAAAAATGACCACCGGTTTTGCATATGAAAATGCGATGAAACAAAATCTTAGGGCACTTTGTGTAATTAACGACACAGTTCACGACAGTGTCTGGTTTTTTTGAGCGATTGCCCAAACCCATTTGGGGGAAAATGCCCCCAAACCCCCATTTTTTCTTTAAGATGATAGATGCTTGTGGCGTTTCGACCCCAATGGGGGGAACGAACGGGGCAGAGCCCCATGACTGGAAAGCACCCCTACCGTATACCGTGATTTACGACAAACTCAATCAGGCAAGCTAATAGCGCATTTTCGCAATGATCAGCTTAGGCGCCCGACCAGTCACCGTCAGGGCCGCCTCCTCAAAGCTCGGCGGACCGAGAAGGACCTTAGCGTCACGGGAAAAGCCAAAGCCCTCCATGGGGAGACCCAACAAGCTTTGATCGAAAACTCCGTTATTGTTTTGATCGTGGAAGAACGCAATCGCATAGCGCCCTTCCGGCAGGTTGGTGAACAGGGCTTCAGTCTGATTGCCATGCGGGTGGACGGTGACCTTGCGAATCACCCCATCTCTCTTGGGAAACCGATCGGCTTGATCATAGAGAGCCAAGCGTACCACCCCATCGTCTGACTTCAATCCCGTAATCGCCACCACCAATGTGCTATCGCTCCGTCCAGCGAAGGCCACAGCGGAGTCTGCAAGTACTGACAGACAAAGCATGAGAGCTAAAGTAACGATCGATATCAGCTTTGAAACACGCATAGTTCCAAGACCTTCGCAGCATTTTTTCATCTAGGAGTAAGGCGTGGTAGCACCGTTCCTCCACCATGACAATACGGCAAGATTCAATGGAGCCATGTTTCTAATGCAAATCCCTTCAACCGAGAAAACACGAGAAAAATCAAAATCTTATTAAAATCTCAAACCACATCCACACGATACACGACAGTGTCTCGTGTTTTTTGGGCGATTGCCCAAGCCCATTTGCGGGTAAATGCCCCTAATCCCCCATTTTTCCTTTAGAAATAATGGCCTGGGGTCTGGGGCCTTTCGGGCCCCAGTGGAGGACGGGGCAAAGCCCCGTGACGGGACGACACCCCCTGTCGTGTACTGTGACGCGAGACTCGCCCCTTTTTGCAAGAGTCGCCATTTGTCTGTTTGAAGGCTTGCACGCGACCGTGAGGTATCTAATGCCCAGAAGACGATACAGATCTGGACTTGCCGTAGCCGCAATCGCAGCGTTCGGCGCTGGAGGTCAGACGCATCACCCAACCGTCCCCGTGGTCGCTACGCTCCCACTTAAAGGTCGCCCCGCACTTTTGACAAACTTGATCATTGGGCCGCAAAGTCCGACGGCCCCCTCCCTTTAAATGCCCGGCCACCGCAACGCGGCCCACCGTTCTAGGGTCTATGGATATTGGTTTGGCCATCTTCGCCCTCATCCATCGGCCGTGATGCTGGCGATCAATTCGGCGAGCACAGCTTCAGCCCTATCATTACTTACTTGGCAGGTTCCAGCAGCATCATGACCGCCCCCCCCATACTTGAGGGCCAAGGCTCCAACATTGGTCTGGGATGACCGATTCAGAATAGACTTACCGATTGCAAAGACCGTGTTTTGCCGGTCCCGGCCCCACATCACATGAATGGACATGCTGGCTTCAGGGAACAAAGCGTAAATCATGAACCGATTGCAGGCGTAGATTGGGTCCTCGCCCCGCAAGTCGAGAACCACCAAGTTGTCGTATACAGAAGTGTTTCGCACGATCTGATGTTCGGCCTTTTCCCTGTGCTCCAGGAACAGATGGACCCGTTCCTCCACATCGGGAAGGGACAAAATTTCATCAATGGTGTGGTGGCGGCAATAGACAATCAAATCCATCATCAATTGATAGTTCGAGATGGTGAAGTCCCTAAAACGCCCCAGCCCCGTGCGCGGATCCATCATGAAATTCAGTAGGGTCCAGCCATCCGGCGCCAGAATTTCTTCCTCCGAATACTGTGCAGAATCCGCTTTATCCACGGCCTCCATCAATTCATCTGAGACGTCGTGGAAACGCTCCTTGCCTCCGAAATAATCAAAGACAACACGAGCCGCAGAGGGGGCATTCGGGTCGATAATATGGTTTTCCTTGGGGCCAACGCGGACCGTTTCGGACAAATGGTGGTCGAAACACAGATGCACGCCATCCACATAGGGCAGGTTCGTGGTGATGTCCCGAGAAGAAATCTCGATTTTACCGTCCTGCATATCCTTGGGATGAACGAAGGTAATACCGTCGATCATATCCAAATCTCGCAGCAGCATCGCCGCCACCAAACCGTCGAAATCACTGCGCGTCACCAGCCGGTATTTCGGTTGATCCATCGCCCCCAACGTCCTCACCTACATTTGTTTCAACGACAGCACCCGCCATTCTTAGGCGACTCAGCCCCAAGGAAAGCGACACGCACGGATGCCATACTCTCTCGATAGGGATCCCAGACCGCCCCGAACACGACAACCTGCCCCTACCCGTCAGGGTATCGCGCCGTCGCCCGCCCCACAATGCCAGATTACGTCAGGGCCAGATTACCTCAGGACAGGCTTACCTCAGAACCAGAATTACGGCGGTCAGAAGAGGACGGTTCACTTACGAGACCATTTGTACCCGACGCGGGCTATTTTAGAATCGCCCATGGTCTCGATTGAAAACCCCCCAAATTCGCCGCATCATGCTATTGAAGGTTGGCAAGCGAACAGCGGCCTACCCTATCCCCCCGGGGAGGAATAGAGGGAAGCAGCAACGCCCAAACCAAATGCCTTGTGAAACAAAGGGGGTTATCGTGTGGCCTTTTGGCGCGCGCGGATCGTCATACAAGCGGTTCGACATTCAACCCGGTGACCAATTCACGAAAAGTGATGGGCGCTTCCATTCCATATGGATCGTCTTGCAAATCGTCGAGCTTCCGGATGTCCCCCCCCATGCCCGTTTATCGCGCCAAGGGGAAACGGCACGGGGAGGGTACCGGACCATATCGGTTTTAGCCCTCATGGACCCCTCTTTCTACCTGCGCATCCCGCGATAGCCGGTATGTGGATGATGGCTGGATGGCTGACTTTCACTGACCAAAACACCCTAGATCAAATGCTTAGAGTATCGCGTGGACCGGAAAACCGGTTCCCACTTTTCCTCTCGATACTCTAACCACCTCCAGCGGTCTCTTGATTCGGCTCGTCGCCTCTCTCAGTCACACGCCATAATCAGAGCTATTGAGCGGCAACCTTCGCCGAGGGAACAACCTCGGGAATCGCTTCAGACAAGGTCAGGGAGATCAACCGGTAGAGCGTTTCTGGAAGGTGCGAATCCGTATCGATTGCCGCCCCCTTGGCGATCAACTCGGGATCCAGGTGGCTATGGGGACCGACCGGTGTCTCCCCATCAATGGCCGGGATGGGGCTCCACACTTCAACTCGCCCCATGCGGGTCAGAAGGACACGATGAGGGGACGCCCTGCGTAGGGTGTCAAGGACTGTGCGGTCTTCACCAAGGACAGGCTTGCCCTTCTGCTGACGCAACAGGGCCACAAGCCCCGCCTCCTCCACCCGAACGCAATAATCGATATGCGGCAATCCCAACCCCAGGTCAAAGAGAACACCCTGCCGGTCTCCCGTCCGCAGTGCTTCCACGTCCGGCCCGATCTCGCTCAAGACGCGGCGGTTGGACATGGCCGCCTTCCGAGTATAAAGGCACAGATCAATCCGTCCAATCAGCCCTTTTGCGTTCGCTTGGCCGATCATCTTGATCTTCTGGGCGCCATGGTCCAGGACCACCCGGACGCCCCCCTGCCCCCCCCGGACTTCCCCGCCATATTCCCAAAGGCGCGCCGTCAACAAAGAGCCATCCTTCCCATTGAATTCGACCGCAGCGCCTGGCACGCCAATGGACCATTGGGCCTGGGCATCATCCAAAGATCCCAGGATGATCCGGTCCAGGGTTGCCATGGGATACCCGAGAACGGGGACGCCATATCCCGTTTCCTCGCGACGCTTGCGCAGAGCCCTGAAGGCGTCAAGCTTTTGTTCGCCATCGTAGGACGGCCAATCCTTGATCTCCGCAGCGGACCGGCCACAGCCTATGCAAAGGGAGCCGTCCGCGTTCATTTTACAAATTCCGATACAGGGGGAGGGCATGGGACCAAGCATGATCATTCCTTATAGAGGACGGCGCGAAAGGAGGACGCGCGAAAGCAGGGAGGGAGGAAGTGCCGTTGTTCGCTTTTCCTTGGCCGTCATATTGGGTTTACAGGGCCGCTTGCAAACCTTTCTCGACAAAAAGCACCCTGCCCCTTGATCCCGTACCCCAGATCGGGGGACAAAGACTCAATGGGCATCCATAAGCGAGGCCCTGAAATGGCAAAAACAGGAAGACGGGGCAAACGGCTCATGGATATACGGGACGGCTTTTTGGGCGCTATCGGTGGAACGCCCCTCATCCGGCTGGATTGGGCATCCCGCATGACCGGGCGAGAGATTCTCGGCAAGGCCGAATTCATGAACCCCGGCGGCTCGGTCAAGGATCGGGCGGCGCTCGCCATCATTCGCAATGCCCTGGACTCCGGCGCCTTGAAGCCGGGCGGTACGATCGTCGAAGGCACTGCGGGCAACACGGGTATCGGCCTGACCCTGGTGGCCAGCGCCATCGGCTGCAAGACCGTCATCGTCATGCCCGAGACCCAAAGCCAAGAAAAGAAGGATACATTGCGTCTGATTGGCGCCGACCTGCGTCTCGTCCCCGCCCTACCCTACAAGGACCCAGGCAACTACGTCCGGTATTCGGAGACCCTCGCAAAGGAACTGGGCGCCTTCTGGGCCAACCAGTTCGACAACACAGCCAACCGGGAGGGCCACCGGACCACCACCGGAGCGGAGATCCTCGCCCAAACGGAAGGCAAGTTAGATGCCTTCACCTGTGCCGTTGGCACCGGTGGAACGCTGACCGGAGTGGCCATGGCCCTGAAGGCCCATGACCCGGGCATTAAGGTGGTCCTGGCAGATCCCATGGGCTCTGCCCTCTATTCCTGGATCAAGACCGGCGAGCTCAAGTCCCAGGGTGACTCGGTCACCGAGGGGATCGGTCAGGGACGGATCACGGCGAACTTGGCGGACCTGACCGCAGATGATGCCGTCCAAGTCACCGACGAGGAGGCCCTGGAAGCGGTTTTCGCCATGGTCAAGGAAGACGGCTTGGTCCTGGGGGGGTCCGCGGGCGTGAACGTCGCAGCAGCCATGAAGGTTGCCCGAACCCTGCCTGAAGGCTCCCGGGTCGCAACCATCCTGTGCGATGGGGGGCAGCGCTACCAAAGCAAGCTATTCAATCCGATCTTCTTGAAGGAAAAGGGACTTCCCCTTCCCGACTGGCTCGACGGATCCTCTTCGCCCTCATCCAACCCCGCCCCTCCCCCCTCGCCTGATGTATCGTGACTGCTTAGCGGAAGGACTATTCAATGACCTATGCCAATCCCGACGCCCTGGTTTCCACCGCCTGGCTGGAGGAACACCTGAATGCGCCGGATGTCCGCATCGTCGACGCCACCTATTTTATGCCCACCTCCGGTCGTGACATGCGCGCGGAGTTCGAGGCCTCCCACATTCCCGGTGCCGTCCATTTCAACATCGACGAGGTGGCAGACAAAACGAAGGCCAAGTCCCATGCCCTGCCCACCGCCGAGATCTTCTCCTCGGCCTGCCGATCCCTGGGCCTGGGCGACGGCCAGCGGATCGTGGTCTATGACAAGAGCGGCGGCGCCATGGCCGCCTCTCGCGTCTGGTGGCTGATGCACCTCTTCGGCCACAAGGATGTATCCCTGCTCGACGGAGGCTTTGGCGCCTGGGTGTCCGAGGGGCGCCCCATTGACGACCTGCCCCGCCCGCCCAGCCGTCGCCATTTCACCCCTCGGGTCAACACCACTCTTGTGCGAGACGCCCAGCAGGTGCGCGCTACCCTCGGAAAATCGGGGGAACTGGTGGTGGACGCCCGCTCCCCGGGTCGCTTCAACGGCACCGATGCCGAACCCTGGGAGGTCGCCCGCGCCGGTCACATTCCCGGTAGCGTGAACCTGCCCTTCGGCGCGATCCAAACCAAAGAGCACGGCCGCTTTGCCGACGCTGAAACCATCAAAGCCACCTTCGAGCAGGCCGGGGTCGACCTGGACCGCCCGTTGATTGTCAGCTGTGGATCAGGTGTCACCGCCTGTGTGTTGGCCCTGGGGGCCTATCTGATCGGCAAGGAAGACGTGGCAATCTACGACGGTTCTTGGGTGGAATGGGCCAATCTAAGTGACTACCCCATCGAAAGATGACAAAGCCCGAAATTCGAACCAAATAGTAGAAACACCCCCTTGCCCTTCCCGTTTACGATCCCCACTTCTAATCCAGGAACTGGGTACAAACGGGTGGAAACTCCCGCACCAGACACCAACGGCATAACCGGCCCCATCCCGCCCAAGGATAAGAGAATGGCCGGGCAGGCGTTCCGCTTCCCCCCCGCCATGATAGCGGTGCGCCCATCCTGAAAGACCCGCCCCGAGCGGGTCTTTTTTCGTGCGCCAATACCGAACTGCAAAGGGTCACGGACCCTTTGATCCCATTGGTAAAAAACGAATGGGGGTTCCGGGGCCTCAGGCCCCGGTGGGGGGCGGGGCAAAGCCCCGCGTTTTTCAGTTTCTCAAAGAGACAGTGTATTACGAGAGTAAAACGGGGCCATCTTGACTCAAGCCGATCCAGTTCCACACGATGCTCAACCTGTTGACACTTTGATCTAGACATATAATTGAGAGAAGGAGGGGCTGCACCATTGCAGGTTCTATCAACCACGCACGAATTAGGCATCAACGGGGCCAGCTTGGCCATTCCCGAAATTGCGGCCCGCTTGACCACCCGAGGGGATCGGATTGACGTTCTGGTTCCCGAAGAGGTGACGGGACCGCTTCAAGGCCTGATCGAATCGGCTGGCGGGCGCGTCATCAGGGCGGCAAACATCAAAACAGGCTATGACGTAGCCCTCGTCAACACGATCCTGAACGCCCAGATGGTGTCATCCATGGCCCCCCATATGCCTGTTGTCTGGTATATCCATGAAGCGGAGGCGGGTTTCGATTGGCTGTTGAAGAACAGTGAAGGCGCTGCCGCCTTCCAGGCCGCCACCCATGTGATCCTGTACCATCCCCATTGCCGGGACACAGTTTTCGCCCCCTTTCTAAGGCACTTTCCCCAACATGCCGTCAGCATCATTCCATCGGGCGCGGACATCCCTCCTCCAGATGCTCCCGTACCCCGGGCGCATGAGAAAGATGGGCGGGGGATCCTTTTCGTTGGCACGCCTTATAGTCGCAAGCGTCCCGTGGACCTCATGAGCGCGTTCCTCGCCTTTTGCGATGGCGCTCCGCCCCTTCGGATCGTTGGTGACTCCAGCTATCTGGACCCGGACGCCCGCCCCCTTTTGAAACGGGCGCCCGACCGGTTCCAATTCCTGGGGGTCCTCGATTGGCCCGCGCTCCGCGCGGAATACGAGCGGGCAAGCATCCTCAGCCTCCCCTCCGGTTCGGAATCCATGGGGCGGGTGACCATGGAAGCGGCCTTACATGGCTGCGCCTTGGTCCTCTCGGACCTGCCCGTGCACAAGGGGGTTTGGCGCGATGGAAAGTCGGCCCTGCTCCACAGCGTTGGTGACCAGCCCAGCCTCGGCTTGGCCCTACGCCGACTTCTGGATCACCCAGAAGACCGGATCCGCTTAGCCGAAGCCGCCCGAATGGTGGCCCTGAATTATCCCAAAGAGCAGTCCTTGGACCGGGTTCTGATGGTTCTGGATCGGGTGACCCGCGCCCACCAACTCAGCCAACCGCGCTCCTCCGCCCAAAACGGGGTGCGATGAAATGGGCACCGGGCGGAAGGCAGGTTTCCCGCGTGAACCACATTTCACGTGACAGGCTCCAGAATGAAACGGGATCAGCTTGCGTCAAGCTGGCCCCGTTTCCCTCTCCTTCGATCAGTATTAGAGTATCTTCAAGGCCAAGTTTGGGCGCAAAGCGACCCAACTTGATCTCGGAGTACTCTAACGGACCAGTTGATCTCAGGGGCCTATCCCACGGCCTGGAAAGGTTCTGAACGCCCCTCAGAGTTCCCTTCCATACCGAGCCCGAACGCACCCGTACAGGCAATAGAGCCGTCGGGAAAACGCCAGCGCTTCTGGGCCGCACCACCCGATTGGGTGTGGTCGGTGTCTTCCATCAAACCACCAAAGCCAAGGGCAATTTCATCGGCGTGGGCGGCGACCGTCTCGGGCGCCATATCCCTTCGCCAGTTCGCGCCAAACCGTGTTGCCATCGTAAGCGTGAACAGGTTGAACGCGTGGTACGAAGTCGGTGTCACAGCCATCGTCCGAATCCTTGAGTTGTTGAGCCCAAAAAATCCAGACGCCTCCTCATTTCCTTTCCGACCGGGTTCCAGACGGTCTGCGAAACCCGCCGGTCGATGTTCAATCAGTGTCCCGAGGACCGAATTGGCTCCGGTTCGGTTGATCATTGTTGCGTCGCACAATACACAGGGAAGCCGGTTGGCACTATGAAAATGCGCCGCAAGATCGGAAAACCCTGTTCAGCGTGGCAGCGCGTGATATTTTAGACACAAAATCACGCCTTTGGCCCATCTCTAAGATTGTTTCGCGCCTGGGAATTCCCCATATGGCTTGGGAGTTTAGGCTCCCTTAGAGTTATCAATGGTCTTTTGGCGTTCGATTTCCTCTGGCCTTTTCCCCATCTGAGTCCCCTTTATCCCTTCGAGGCCCCATGAAAAAAGATACAGCGGTCACCCATGCCGGACGCGATCCCGCCCGTTTCGACGGGGTGGTCAACACGCCCGCCTACCGGGCGTCCACCGTGATCTTCCCCACGGTGGCGGACCTGAAGGCCGCCCATGGCAAGAAGTACGAGACGACATACTACGGTCGCTATGGCACCCCCACCACCCAGTCCTTGGAAGCGGCGGTGGCGGAGATCGAAGGCGCAACCCATTGCGCCGCTACCAGTTCAGGCATGGGCGCAATCGCGGGAGCACTCTTGAGCTTCCTGAAGGCCGGCGACCACCTGTTAATGGTCGACACGGTCTATTGGCCGACCCGGCGGTTCTGCAATGACTTCCTGAAGCGCTTTGGGGTGGAGACCACCTATTACGATCCCCTGATTGGAGCGGGAATCGCCGAATTGATGCGCCCCGAGACCAAAATCGTCTTCTGCGAGGCGCCGGGCTCCCAGACCTTCGAAATGCAGGATATCCCGGCCATCGCCGCCGCCGCCCACGCCGGTGGCGCGCTGGTTCTTCTGGACAACACCTGGGCTTCGCCCTTGTACTTCCAGCCTTTTGACAAGGGAGTGGACATCTCCATTCAGGCGGGGACCAAGTACATTGTCGGCCATTCCGATGCCATGCTTGGCACCATCTCCACGGTCGAAAAAGAGCAGTTCCTGACCATTAAGGACACCCTGGGCTCCTTCGGCTACGCCACGGGGTCGGAAGAGGCCTACCTGGGCCTGCGAGGCCTGCGCACCCTCTCGGCCCGCTTGGAGCGGCACCAGCGCTCGGCCCTGACCATCGCCCAATGGCTCCTGGACCAACCGGAGGTGGCGAAAGTCCTTTACCCCGCCCTGCCCGGCGATCCGGGCCATGCTATTTGGAAACGGGATTTCTCTGGTGCCTCCGGCCTGTTCGGCGTGCTTCTGAACCCGGCACCTGAGGAACGGGTCACCGCCATGCTGGACGGCATGACGCATTTCCTCATGGGGTATTCCTGGGGTGGCTACGAAAGCCTGATGATCCCCACCCATACCTCCATCGACCGCACGGCGACCCAATGGACCCACGATGGCCCCTCGGTCCGCCTGCACATTGGTCTGGAGGATCCGGAGGACCTGATCACCGATCTTCGTGCGGGATTTGATCGCCTGTCGGGGAAGGCCTGATCCCATGACGGAGGCGCCTCTGCCCGAAAAAAAACAGCCCAAAGCCCCCCTAAAGGATGATGCACCCGTCTGGTCTCTGGTCCGGTTCAACGGAGACGGTCTGGTCCCGGCCATCGCCCAGCGCCTGGAAACCGGCGAGGTCCTGATGATGGCCTGGATGAACCGGGAGGCCCTGGCCGAAACCCTGGCTACGGGAAAGGCCTGCTACTGGTCCCGTAGCCGGGGGAAACTCTGGCGCAAGGGGGAAAGCTCCGGCCAGAGCCAAACCGTAAAGTCGTTGCGACTGGACTGCGACGGAGACACCATCCTGCTGGTGGTGGAGCAGGACGGCGTCGCCTGCCACACAGGGCGGAGCAACTGCTTCTTCAACGAAGTGAACGCTTCAGGCGACATCAAGGTCATCGCCGAGCCCCTGGTGGATCCAGACGACCTGTATGGCACCGGAAGCAAGCATTAAGTCGTACTCGACTTCTTACCCATGTTTGGTTGGGATGAGGGGATGGAGAAGCGGTCCCCTTCCCCCGCATCGACGAAAACAAACCGCTCACAGATTGGATCCACACCCATGAGCCTCCTTCCCGTCACCGTTCTCACCGGCTTTCTGGGCGCGGGGAAATCCACCTTGCTGAACAAGCTGCTCCGGCACCCGGATATGGGGGAGACGGCGGTGATCATCAACGAGTTCGGTGAAGTGGGCCTGGACCACCTGCTGGTCAGGCGGGTGGACGAGGACGTGGTTCTGCTCAATTCGGGCTGTCTCTGCTGCACGGTGCGTAGCGACATGGTGGACGCCCTGCGCGAGTTGTTCCTGAAGCGGGTCCGCAACGAGGTTCCGGAATTCCAGCGGGTGGTGATAGAGACCACGGGCTTGGCCGACCCGGCACCGATCATCCACACCCTGATGACCGACCCCCTGGTGGGTGCCCATTTCCGCATGGACGGTGTGGTGACCTTGGTGGACGCGGTGAACGGTGACAACCAACTCGACCGCCAACGGGAGGCCGTAAAGCAAGCCGCGGTGGCCGATCGGATTGTGTTGACCAAAACGGATATCGCCACAACGGAAGCTGTCGAGGCCTTGCGCAACCGTCTCCACGCGCTCAATCCGGCGGCACCTCTCCTGGAAGCCGTCTCCGGCGAGATCGATCCATCGGCATTGATTGATTGCGGTCTGTTCACAACAGAGGACAAGGCGCCGGACGTAGCCCGTTGGCTGAACGAGGAAGCCTACGCGGAGAAGGCCGAGGAGGGTCATGGGCAGCATGACCACGATCATGGGCATCACCACCACGGCCATCACCACCACGACGTGAACCGACACGATTCCCACATTTCCTCTTTCTGCGTCACTGTCGACGACCCCATTGAATGGGAGCTCTTCGTCAGTGCCATGGAGCTGCTGATTTCCAGCAAGGGAGAGGACCTTTTGCGAGTCAAGGGCATCCTCAACGTAGTAGGGCAGGAGTACCCCATCGCGGTGCACGGCGTGCAGCATGTCTTTCACCCTCCGGTCCCCCTGCCCGAATGGCCGAGCACGGAGCGGGCTTCCAAAATCGTCTTCATCACCCGTGACCTGGACAAGGAGACCGTGGACAGCCTGCTTGGGGCCATTTTGAGCGGGCGGATGTCCATGGCCTCCGGCGTCGAACCAGCCTAGAGCATGTTGCGTGAATCACATTTCACGCAACATGCTCTGGAGCCTCTTCGAGGCCATGGTACATGACAGTCGGTACTTTCCAGTTACGGGGCTTTGCCCCGTCCCCCCCCCTTCTTTGGCGAGACTCGGGCCGAAAGGCCCCAGACCCCGGGATAAAGAAAAAGGGGGATTTGGGGGCATTGGCCCCCAAAATGGGCTTGGGAAATCGCCCAAAAAAGACGAGTCGCTGACGTGTACCCTGGGTCTTGGCCCAAGGTGATCTCGGAATACTCTAGCCGAATCTTGGGCATCGCTAAACGGTCACCACAGCACGTCCGTCCCGGGAAAAGAACACGCGATTCACCACACCTTGGGGAAGCAGGCCGTAGACCCGGGCCAACCCAGCGATAACGACCAGACTAAAAATCACCCGGAAGACCACAACACCGCTCCAATGGGCGCCAAGGGCCATGATAAACAGACTGTCTTCGATCAGGCTATGACAAAGGCCCAGCAGGCAGACGGAGAGGAACAGGTCCTTGCGGGGAATGGTTCCCGCTTGCCCTTCCTTGATAATCAAGGCACCGCCATAGGACAAACCCAGCAGAATGCCCACCATCGTCAGGGGCATGGCTCGGCCACCAATGCCCACGGCCCCTAGAACCGGAGCAAGCAGGTTGGTCAGCATGCGGGTCACACCGGTTTTGTCCATCACCCGCAGCAACAGAACCAATCCCACGACGATGGCCAGGATGATCCCCAGGGTATGTAGGCTGGCCAAGGCCCAGTCACCCCAGCCCTGTTCGGTGGCCGGAGCTCCGTTCCCGGACAGCAGGGTCAATGTCACGGGCTCCTGGAGCCAGTTCAAGCTCCGGTAGAACAGGTTCATCAGGGCGCCACAGGCCAGGGCGCCGAGAACCCGTAGCAGGGTCGAGAACACGAACCCCACCCCCGCCCGTTGGGAGACTCGTTGCTCCAGGGGGATGGAATGGGCAATCAAGACCATGGTTCCGATGATGGTCATCTGGGCGGTTGTCAGCGTGAGTTCAGGCAGGATTCCCAACAGAACCGCCGTCCCGCCGTAGATATTCACCAAAAGCACCGTGGCCCATACCAACCCCAGTTCCGAGGGAAGGCCGACCAGCGCCATCAGCGGCGCAAACACGCGGGCCAGGATGGGAAGGACACCCAGCTCGACGAGAATCCGCACGGCAACCATGACGGGGATCATGACCTTCGCCAGCGTCCAATAGACCCCCAGCCCCTCGATCAGGGTGGCACGAAGAAAACGGATCAGGGACATGGGAGACCTTTCAGAAAGCGGGACCAGAGAGCAGCGTTTCAAACCGGCGAAATCATAGATCCACTCCCTTGAAATAGGTGGTCAAAATCTCCGCCATGACGCACCATTTCACCACAAAATCCAATTCTATGGAGAAATCCTGCATGGATGCCTTGGACCGTCGTTTGCTGGACGCCTTGCAACGGGACGCCTCGGTGACAAACGCGTCCCTGGCCGAGCTCTGCGGCCTCTCGCCCTCAAGCTGTCTGCGGCGGGTCCAACGGTTGAAGGCAGAGGGATATCTGAGCGGCACGGTGGCCCTGGCCGACGCGGACCGCCTGGGACGGGGCTTGACGGCGATTGTCGAGGTCGTTCTGGAACTGCATGCCAAATCGAAGCGTGGAAAATTCCTCGAGGTCCTGGAGCGGGAGGCTTCGGTCACCCAGGCCTGGACGGTGACCGGTGATCCGGACATGGTGCTGATCCTGCGCTTGAAGGACATGAAGGAATATGCAGAACTGGTAAACCGGGTCTTCGACACGGATCCCAACGTTCTGCGCTTCCGCACGCTCTTCGTGATGAGCACCCATAAGGATACGACGGTTATCCCCACCGACGCCCTACCGTGATCCCCCCTCCTCCTTCGCCAGACCGGTCCCATGGGTGCGGTCATAGGCGGAAACAGGCGGAGAGGCCCACCCCTCCGGCAGCGCTGCGGGTTTCAGGATCTCCACCACCAGCGGATAACAGGCCGCAACGTCGGAGGAATGAACGGTGGAGCAATCCCCGCCAGGACAGGCAGACAAGTCGCCGAGCAAGTCGATTTCGGCGAATATCTCGAGGTAATCACCGGGGCGGACGGGGCTGGCCTTCATGAAGTACTGACCGGTATCCTTGAGGAATCCGGTACACATGAAGACATTGAGCACATCATGGACATGTCCCTCGGCCTCGGCAAGGGACAGACCGAGGTGCTCGGCCAAGGCCCGGGTCAGGTTGGAATGGCAGCAGTGGTGGTACTGGCCGCCATCGCTGAGCAGGGCATGGGTATAGGGGTCGCAGCGGGTGCCGATGACGTCATGGCAGGCGCCGCCAAAAGCGTCAAAGCCGTACCAGTCCAGCGTATCGTGAATGATGGTGGCCATGGGCCGAAGGTGGGGAAAGGACGAATAGAGCCGATCTCCCAAGCCCACATGGGTGCCGTTCAACGCACGGGTCTTGCCGGAATAAAAGCGCTCGGACAGGTCCTTGGCATTCCAGAGATTAAGGTCGCCCACCTGCGGTCCCTCGACGGAGCGAATCCGAAAGACATGGCCCGCAGGCACGGAGAAGCAGCGCGCGTCGCGAGGAGGGACCGTGACCGACTCGACGAGGGTCAGACTGTCACGAAGGCTGCGGTAGGCGGAGAGATCCGGCTGCGGCAGGGTTTCCGTGGGGTAACAGACGACAGGTGCGACAGCTTTACGGGCGGCAGCGTCAGCGGGTGGGGGGGTGAGTGGGGTGGGTTTCATACAGTCACATCCTAGTTGGTACTTACAGTGACTAGATCATATAGTTAGAGAGGAATGAGACGGAAAACCGCACACACTTTTCCTCATTCCGCTCTAGTTATACCCCGTCTTCTTGAAAGACCGAAAAATGCGGGGCATTGCCCCGCCCCCCAACCGGGGCCTGAGGCCCCGGACCCCCATTTGGGATCAAAGGGTTCGGGACCCTTTGCGGGTTTGGGCAGAGCCCAGAAACTGCGAAGCAGGTTTTCCGGATGTTCGGGGACACAGAGTATATCTAGGTTTTAGAGTGCTCCATCACCCTACCCACGACCTGCTTGACCTCATCCCGCACGGGTCCCGGATTGGGGGGATCAACCAGAGTGGTGAACCAATGGTCTGGCGGAGTCCGACCCCGCCGATGGTTCCAATGGAAGCCGCGCAACAGGGCCTCCGCCTCAAACGGCAGGTCTTGGGGAAAGGTCTGGCCCGTGGCCGTACCCCAGATCCCGGCCCAACAGCGGGCCACGGACCAGGGATTATACCCCCCTCCCCCCAGCAGGATCACCCGGGGCGCCAAGGGGATCAGGTTCGCCACCGCCCGCCACAGCGCCCCATTAGACAGCATCATCCGGGATTGGGGGTCATCGGCCAATCCATCCGCACCACATTGCACCACCAAAGCTTGGGGCCGCCAAGCCGTAACCAGGGGCACCACCGCATTGTCCATGACCCAGGCGTGTTCGCTGTCATTCAACTCCGTGGGCATGGGCAGGTTGCGGGCCCAGCCGCCGCCCCGGTCTGTTTCGGGACCCGTGCGTGGCCAGCGATCCCGTTCGTGGATGGACAGGACCAACACCCTCTGGTCCCCATGAAACGCATCCTGGACCCCGTCCCCATGGTGAGCGTCCAAGTCCACATAAGCAACGGGACCGATGCCCGCGTCCAACAGAGCCAGAATCCCGAGCACCGGGTCATTGAGGTAGCAAAAACCACTGGCCCGATCTGCTCGACCATGGTGCGTGCCACCTGCGGGATGGTGAACCAAACCACCCTGCCGCACAAGCTCCACCGCCTTGAGGGTTCCCCCGCAAGAGGTGGCCGGACGCCGATACATTTCCGGATAAATGGGATTGCCATTGACCCCGATATTATGACGCTCCCGAATGGCCTCCGGTACGGCCTGAGCGACCTCCGCAGCCTGCAAGGCCGCCACATAGGCCGGATCGTGAAAGCGGGCCAAGGCCTCCGGCGGAGCCTGGGGGCTCTCCACAAATTGGGACTCGGGCAACCACCCCAGTGCCCGGACCAGATCCATACAGGCGGAAACCCGGGGGATGCTCAGGGGGTGGGTCCTCCCATAGCGGGAGTCCCGGTAGATTTCATGGGCAATGAACAAGGGTGTCTTGAGCATATCCGTCCAGAAATGGGGAAGAGAAAGCCGTGTCGCAACAGATCGATTCACAGAGGATCGGAGCAGGCTTGGTCGAGCGGTCCCCTATCCGGCCTTAACTCCGCCTCGAACATGGGGCAGGATGTCGGTTCATTCCCATCCTATTCCAACAGGATCTCGGCTCCATGCGCCTTCCTCTCGCTTTTTTCCTCACCCTTCCCGCTCTGGCGTTTTCCGTTGTCGCCCCCGTCACGGCCCAAACGCCGGACGCCGAGCAGCCACCCGGCGCGGAGGATAGCTTGGACTCTCTGCCCTCCCTGGATGGTCCCATGTCCGTCCAGGACCTGTTGGGTTTGCCCGTGCGGACCTATGGCGGCGCGCCACCGGTCGCCGTGGTGGACGACCTACTGATCACCGCCGATGGTATGGTGGACAAGTTGGTACTGGACGATGGAACCTTCCTGCAGATGGGCTTGAACGGCAAGCGGGTAGCTTTGCCCTATACCGCCGCCATCGCCGTACCGGGGCCGGACGGCCGACCCGCCTATTTGCGGATCAACATCGCCAAGGCCTACGGACAAGTCATCAAGGAATTCCTCTATGAGCTGATCTCTCCCAAAGACTACGCCGTGAAGTCTATTATGGGCAGCCCCGTTTCCGCATCGGACGCTCCGGGAGCGGCCAGGCTGACCGGACTGACCGTCACCCAGCAGGGTCAGGTCACACAGGCGGAATTGGATCTGAACCCAGGCTCGACCCTCACCCCCTGGCCGGTCACCTTGCCCTTTTCGGACCTCAAGGTTTTCAGGCCCGGTCCCATGGAGCAAACGCGCCTGTCCACGCCCCTGACCCTCGACCAATTGCGGATCCACGGCGCGTCCAGCTCAAGTGGCATTACCGACCTCGTGACCACGCCAGCCGATCCGGCCACCCCACAGGGAACACCCCCGCAGGCAGCAGCTCCCTTTGAAAACGCCCCCCCTGTGACCGAGACACTGCCCTTGGACGCTCCCATCTCACCGCCGGGGTGGTCACCGGCTCCGGGGGTCCTCCTTCCCGAAACGCCTCCCTCGGACGTACCCCCCATGCGTTAACTGCAACGACGACGTGAAACCGTAAATTTCCATCTGGAAATCCATAGCAAGCCTTTAAACTGATCGGTCACATTCTTACATTAGGCAGGTTTAGGGAAGGGGACACCTCGCAACAATTCTTGGCGGGAGACCTAAAGCAATGTTCTTCGCGCGCTTTCTGAAAAACCGGCTGCGCGCCGGCCGTCTTGTCATCCGGGATGCCCATGGTGCCGCCCATGTCCTGGAAGGTCCCGAGCCCGGGCCGGACGTCGCAATTCACCTCACCGATCCCAAGCTCCACCACCGTTTGTTTCTGAGTCCTCACCTCGCCGTGGGGGAAGCCTATATGGACGGAACACTGGTTATCGAAAAAGGGGATCTGAGGAGCTTCATGGAGTTCCTGGGCCTCAATCTGGCGGCCATCGACAGCCAACCCTTGATGCGCCTGCGCCAAAGGATATCAACGGCCCTGCGCTGGGTGGACCAGTATAATCCCGTGGGGCGAGCCCAACGCAATGTCGCCCACCATTACGACCTGTCCGGCAAACTCTACGACCTGTTCCTGGACGAAGACCGCCAGTATTCTTGCGCCTACTACACCCCCGGAACCCACTCTCTGGAACAGGCCCAAGCGAACAAGAAGGCCTTGATTGCTGCCAAATTACTTTTGAAACCGGGTCAGCATGTCCTGGATATTGGCTGTGGGTGGGGCGGCATGGCCCTCTCCCTGGCCAAGGAGCATGATGTCCAAGTCACCGGTGTGACCCTGTCCAAGGAACAACTTGCCGTCGCCCAAGAGCGCGCTTGGAAGGCGGGGTTGGCCGATCGGGTCACCTTCCGCCTGCAGGATTACCGGGAACTGACCGAAACCTTCGACAGGGTCGTATCCGTGGGTATGCTGGAGCACGTCGGCGCGGGCCATCTGGAAGAATATTTCGCCAAGGTTCGCGATCTGCTCCACGAAGATGGCATCGCCCTGATTCACTCCATTGGCCGCATGGAGCCCCCGGGGTCGACAAATCCCTGGCTTCGGAAATACATTTTCCCCGGCGGCTACACACCGGCCCTCTCCGAAACCATGGCCGCCGTGGAAAAGGCGGGTAACCTCTACGTCACAGACGTGGAAATCCTGAGGCTTCACTACGCCCGAACCCTGGCGGCTTGGCACAAACGCTTCGTGGACCGGTCGGAGGAGGCAGAGGCCCTTTATGACATCCGTTTCCGCCGTATGTGGGAGTTCTATCTGTTGGGATGCGAGATCGCCTTTCACCATTGGAACCAGATGGTCTTCCACCTGCAGATCGCCCGACGGCAGGAGGCTGTGCCGCTGACCCGAGATTACTTACTGGACTCCCTGCCCAGGGATCCCGCTTCCAGCCATGGCCCGGACTGCCTGGCCGCTGAATAGACCGCATGCCACGCCAGGGCAATCCGCTACCGACCCCGCGCCCCCGCGCTTGCCCTGGCTTTCCTCCCGCTCATTCCTCAGGCCTCTCAGGATGCGCGCCAGATATGACGCATCCGACGCCCCAGGGCGACCAGGATAAACACCATCAAAGCGCCCACCACAATGGAGGGGCCTGCAGGTGTGTCCCACTCCAGGGAGCCGAACAGCCCCAGCCCCACGGCCAGGGCGCCCACCAGTCCGGCGCCGATGGCCATGGCTTCCGGTGTGCGCGCCCAGGCCCGGGCCGTTGCAGCGGGGATCAGCATCAGGGCCGTCACCAACAGCACGCCCACCACCTTCATAGCCAGAGCTACAACCAGGGCTACCAGGACCATCAGCACGAGCCGTAACTTGTCTGCGGGAATGCCTTCAGCCCGGGCCAGATCCTCGTCCACCGTCGCGGCCAACAGGGGCCGCCATAGTAGGGTGAGCAAACCCAGTTCCAAAGCCGCACCGCCCCAGATCCAGGCCAGATCGGTTCGGGACAGGGCCAGGACGTCGCCGAACAGCATCCCCATCAGATCCACCCGGATACCCATCAGCGCCACCAGGACCAGCCCCAGGGCCAGGGAGGAATGGGCCATCACCCCCAGGGCCGTATCCGCCCCCAGCGCCCGAGACCGGGTCATCCGGGCCAGAAGACCGGCAAGGACCAGTGTCACCATCACCACCCCCACCATGGGCGGCAGGGAAAGGGAAAAGCCGAAGGCCACCCCCAGCACCGCCCCATGGGCCATGGTGTCGCCGAAATAGGCCATGCGCCGCCAGGACACGAAACAGCCCAAAGGACCGGCCACCAGGGCGATTCCCAGTCCTCCCAGAAGAGCGCGGATCAGGAAGTCATCCAACATGGCCGGACTCCTCCTCTCGCTGGCCGAGGGCCGCAACCTCGCCTTGGGGGTGGGAATGGGAACAGGTGCGATGGACAGGGTCATGCCCGCAACCACCGGACACCCCAGACCCAACCCCAGACTCAGGCCCCGACTCAGATCCCGACTCCGACAGTGGATCGTGGGCGTGGTCGTGGTGGTGGGTATAGAGGGCAAAGGCCCGGGCCTGGGCGCCAAACAGGTCGTGGAACGCCGGATCCCCCGCGACCGCCTGGGGTGCCCCCGTGCAACAGACATGGCCGTTGATACAAAAGACCCGATCCGTCGATCCCATGACCACATGCAGATCGTGGGAGATCATCAGGACACCGCAATGGTGTTCCTTGCGCACCCGATCAATCAACTCGTACAGGGCCGCCTCCCCCAGGTGATCGACCCCTTGGGCCGGTTCGTCCAAGACCAGCAGGTCTGGCCGCCGGAGCAGGGCCCGGGCCAGGAGAACCCGCTGGAACTCCCCCCCCGACAGGCCGTCAACCGAGGCTCCAACCAGATGTTCAACCCCCGTTTCCGCAAGGGCCTCCCGCACCCTTTGGCGGGACGCCCGTTGGGTCAGGGTCATCAGGCGCCCCACGGTCAGGGGCAGCACCGGATCCACCTTCAACTTCTGGGGAACATAGCCCACCCGTAACCCCGGTGCCCAAGTCACCGAGCCCCGGGTCAGGGGCACGAGACCAAGAAGGGCCTTCACCAGCGTCGTTTTACCCGCCCCATTGGGACCGATCAGCGTGACCACTTCCCCCCGGTGGACGGACAGGGTGACGTCGCGCAGAACCTCTCGCCCGCCCAGGGTCACCGCCACATCCTGCAGAGTCGCCAGATGGTCACCGGTGGCGGTGGCAACCAATGCCTCAAGGGAGATCACGATGCCGCCTCCCCGGAGCGGCAATGAACACAAAGGCCCGGCACTTCGACGATCGCCGGTTCCGGCGCGAAATCAACGGCGATCGCCGCCTCCCTGAGGATGTGATTGACCCCTGTATCCGTCAGTTCCGTTACCGATCGGCAGCCCCGGCAAATGAGGAATTGGGCGCCATGGTCCTTCCGGGGATGGGCGCAGGCAACGAAGGCGTTCAGGCTGGTGATACGATGGACCAACCCCAGCTCCACCAGAAAATCCAAGGCCCGGTAGATGGACATGGGGGCCGGACGCGACTGGCCCGCTGCGGCAAGGCGCTCGATGATATCATAGGCCCCCAAGGCCCCATGGACCGAATCCCGCAGCAGAATCTCCAGCACTCGGGAACGCGCCGCCGTCAAACGGGCGCCCTTGTCCTCGCAGCGGGCCTTGGCCTCGGCCAACCCCCGGGTGAGGCAAGCCCCGTGGTCATGGCCCGGAGGGGGCGGCGCGGCCACAAAAGGCCGATCATCGGAAACCGGCGGAACCGGCTGCGTCGGGTCGGAAGGGGTCACGGAGCACCTTTTTCGTGATGTTATCACATAACTATCTTGAACAACGTTATAACGTATCATATAGAAGAGCGCCAGCGAAGCCTCCTTCTCCTTAGTCAAAAGGTCTCGACATGCTGTCCTTCCGCGCTCTCTCCCTTGCCACCCTGTCCGTCCTCGCGGCCCAACCGGCCCTCGCGGCGAAGGGAGGTGTTCCAACCGTGGTAGTGGATATCGCGCCGCTTCAAGGCTTGGTCGCATCCGTGATGGGGGACCTGGGCGAACCCCATCTGCTGATTCCCACCGGAGCGTCGCCCCATGACTACGCCCTGCGGCCCTCCGACTCCCAAAGCCTGAGCGGGGCCGATCTGGTGGTCTGGGTGGGTCCGGGGCTGTCTTCCTTCCTGGTCAAACCCCTGGAAACCCTGGCAAGCAAGGCCGAGTCCCTGGAAATGGAAGATGTGAAAGGGGTGACCCTCCTCCATTACCGCGACTTGGACGGCGAGGATGAGGACGACCATGATCATGATCATGAAGACCACGACCATGAAGACCATGCTGACAACGACCATGCCGAGGATCATGCGCAGGACGAAGGCCACGGCCACCACCACCATGTCGGTGATGTGGATCCCCACATGTGGTTGGCACCGGACAATGGGCTTGCGTTGATTTCAGCCGTTGAAACCGCCCTTTCGGATCTGGATCCGGCCCATGCGGCCACTTATGCCGCCAATGCCGAGTCCACGCGTGCCCGGATCAGCACGCTGAAGTCCTGGATGGAAGGTCAGCTCAAGCCCGTAGCAGACAAGCATTTCATGGTCTTCCACGACGCCTATCAATACCTTGAAACCCTTGGGGGCCCCAAGGCCGTGGGCGCACTCACCCTGTCGCCGGAGGTCGCCCCCGGCGCAAAGCACCTGTCCGAAATTCGCGAGCGTCTGTCGACGCAAGACGTGAGCTGTGTCTTCGCCGAGCCCCAGTTTCCCACGGCCCTGGTTGATCAGGTCATTGAGGGCACCAGTGCCCGGGGCGCGGTTCTCGACCCTCTGGGCGCCTCGATTCCCGTCGGTGCCGGGCATTACGAAGCCACCCTTCGGAATTTGACCGAAACCTTGGTGGATTGCCTGTCTGGAAAGTAATGAAGGCAGACAAACCCAGGACAATCGGGGTCCCCCGATTGTCCTGGGGGTCAGTCGTCCAGCCGGAAACCGGCCTGTATGGCCACCTGGTAGTGCTGGACCTGCCCCTCCTTGACCCAACCGCGAATCTCTTTGACCTCAAACCAATCGATATTGCGCACACTTTCACTGGCCTTGCCGATAGCCCCCTGAATGGCGCCCTCCACACTCTCTTTCGACGTGCCTACCAGATCGATTTTCTTGTACACATGGTCCGTCATGGATGCCTCCTGAGATGTCATAGTGTCGTGATGTCTTCACAAGAACGCCTGAGCATCCGGACCGGTTCCAAACAGGGACCGCATTTCATTCCCTTCAACGGATCAATGCATCATGTCGCGCAAGCTCATCTCCTCGGGTAGTGATTTCGAGAAAGTCGCCGGATACTCCCGCGCCGTCGTCGACGGCGATTGGGTCTTTGTCTCTGGCACCACCGGGTTCGACTACGACACCATGACCTTGCCCGAGAGTCTGGAGGATCAGACCCGGCAGTGCCTGAAAAACATCGCCAAGGCTCTGGAACAGGCCGGGTCATCCATGGCCGACGTGGTCCGCGCCTTCTACATCGTTACCCAGCGCGACTATGCCGCCATCGCCTTCCCCATTCTGGGAGAGACCTTCGGCGAGATCCGCCCTGCGGCAACCATGATCGTGGCCGACCTGATCGACGAGGCCATGAAGATCGAAATCCAAGTGACGGCCAAGAAGCGGGCATAAACGACCCAAATCTGGAATCCCGCCTTGCGGGGGGACGGATCGCCTTCGTATATAAGGAACCGTTCCCTTATGCGGACTTTGGCACTGTTTTGCCTGCCCCATTCACCCCCCCTTACTTCCTATCATGGACCCGCAACCGCGACCCAGGAGCCCACGATGGCCATCGAGATCTACACCAAGACCAATTGCATCTTCTGTCAGAAGGCCAAAGCTTGGTTTACCGAGCACAGTCTTCCCTATGAGGAGAACGATGTCTCCGACGTAGCTTCCTTCTCGGCCATGCAGGAGCGTATCCCCGGAGCCAAGACCGTCCCGCAGATTCTCATTGATGGCAATCTCATCGGCGGCTACGACACCCTGATGCAGTACGAACAGCCCATCTTGGAAAAGCTGAAAAAGACCTACGGTTGATGCAACGAAGGGAATCTGGCATTCGCACGGCTTCCCTTCATCTCTTGTTTCCTTGATTAGGACTTGACGGCGGGGCTACTCCCCGCCACCCTGCACAGACCATGACCCAGAACCGGACCATACTAGGCCTACGGCTACTCTGACCGCTCCGCCCCTTGAGGCGGCGCGGTTTCGTCAGTTGTCGCCCATTCAGGTCCGAGTGTCCAAATCATGGTTTCCACGTTTCCTTGTCAGTCCCACCCAAGCATCCCCCCTGTGAGCGTCCAATGCTCCCATCGCCCTGTCGCGTCGGGTCGGCTGAGTCCGGGGCCGGTCTTGCTTGCTCCTGGAGGTCGACTAATCGGCGGCCATCGGGTTCCCCAAGGCACCCCGGTGGTCGTAACACCCCAGGCCGACACCCCAAGAGACCCAACGACAGTACACAGAGATTTCGCGCGATAAGGAGCGCCCCTTCCGATGATGATCGATCCCTCCAAGAAATACCGACCCTTCACCCCGATGGCCTTGGACGACCGCACCTGGCCAAGCAAGACCATTACCAAGGCCCCCATCTGGTGCGCGGTCGACCTGCGCGATGGCAACCAAGCCCTGATCGAACCCATGGGTTCGGACCGCAAGGTCAAGATGTTCGAGTTGCTTTGTGGCATGGGCTACAAGGAAATCGAGGTGGGCTTTCCAGCGGCGAGCCAAACCGATTTCGACTTCCTGCGCAAATTGATCGACGATGGTCTGATTCCCGCAGACGTAACCATCCAGGTGCTCACCCAGGCCCGCGAGGAGCTGATCAAACGCACGTTCGAGGCCATCGACGGCGCCCCTTCGGCCATCGTCCACCTCTACAATTCGACCTCCACGCTCCAGCGCAAGGTGGTCTTCAACATGGAGAAACAGGGGATTACCCAGCTTGCCGTCCGGGGCGCCGAAATGGTTCGTGAAGGCGCCAGCAAGGTGACTTCCGGCACCAAGGTGCGCTACCAGTATTCCCCGGAAAGCTTCACGGGAACCGAAATGGACTATGCCGTGGAAATCTGCGCTGCGGTGATGGATGTCCTCGAGCCCACTGCGGCCAATCCGATCATCCTGAACCTGCCCGCCACGGTAGAGATGTCCTCTCCCAACGTACATGCTGACCAGATCGAATGGTTCGGTCGGAATCTGCCCAACCGGGATAGGGCGTTGATCAGCCTGCATCCCCACAACGACCGGGGCACCGCCGTGGCTGCCACCGAACTGGGGTTGATGGCTGGGGCCGACCGGGTCGAAGGCACCCTCTTCGGCAATGGGGAGCGCACCGGGAACGTCGATTTGATCACCCTGGGCCTGAACCTTTTCACCCAAGGCGTTGATCCGAAAATCGATTTCTCCGACATCAACCACATCGTCGACGTGGCTGAAGAGTGCAACCGCCTGCCGGTTCACGAGCGCCATCCCTATGCGGGTGAGTTGGTCTTCACCGCCTTCTCCGGCAGCCACCAGGATGCCATCAACAAGGGCCTGAAAGCCATCCGGGAGAGCAATGAAGGCATCTGGGAAGTTCCCTATCTGCCCATCGACCCGGAGGATCTGGGCCGCAGTTACGAGGCCGTGATCCGTGTCAACAGCCAGTCCGGCAAGGGTGGCGTGGCCTATATCATGGAGCGGGACTACGGCATCCGCATGCCCCGGGGCCTGCAGGTGGAATTTTCCAAGATCATCCAGCGGATCACCGACGAAACCGGTGAGGAAATCAACTCCAAGCGCATGATGAAGGCTTTCGAGGACACCTATCTGGGCTTCGACAAGCCCTATGCCTTCATCGAACACAGTTCCAAGCCGGACCCCGCTTCGCCCACCGACCGCATTCTGACGGCAACGGTGAAGATGAACGGCAAGGTCAAGGAGATCGCTGGACGGGGCACCGGTCCCATCGAAGCCCTGGGGGACGCCATCCGCAAGGATAGTGGTCTGCAGTTCACCATTGAGGATTACGAGGAGCATACCCTGCGCCCCGGCTCCGACGCTCAGGCGGTGGCTTTCATCAAGGCCTCCCTGCCCGACGGCACCTCCCGCTACGGGGTGGGCATCCATGCAAACTTCGTGGTGGCGTCGTTGAAGGCCGTCCTTTCGGCCGCCAATCATTTGGCCGAACAGGAATAGAAAAACGCGCCCCGATTCCGCCATGATCGGGTCCTAAACGGCAGGGGATCGGCACATACCGCCGGTCCCCTCCCTTTCTCAAGAGCACGCCCATGTCCCAGGGTCGGTTTGAAATCCTTGACGGATTTCGCGGGTATTTCCTGATTTTCATGGTGGTCACCCATTTCCAATACAGGGATGGATCCATCATCGGCCATTTGACCCACGGGTCCCTGGGCTACGTCCAGGATGCCCAGGGCTTCGTTTTTCTCTCTGGGCTGATCGTCGGATTGCACCATGCCCGGGGCTATCTGGCGGGCCGCGCCAAACGCACAGACGGCAAATTGCTGGGCCGGGCTTGGTTGCTTTACCGCTACAGCCTGGGGCTTTTGGCCCTCCTCTTCCTGCTGCCCCTCCTTTTTCCGCCTTTACAAGGGGGCTGGGAGCGCTTCTACGCGGATTTCTTCCGGGATCCGACAACCATTGGCCTCACAGCCCTGACCCTGTTGTACCAACCCACCTACATGGATATTCTTCCCCAGTATATGCTCTATTTGGTGGTATCTCCCCTACTGCTGCGGTTGGTACTTGGGGGGCGGACAACCTGGGTGGTCGCGGGCAGTGTCAGCATTTGGCTGGTGACGCAACTGGGTGCGCATGTGCCCGTCATCGCCGGATTGGAAGACACCGGTCGCCACTTGCTTGGGCCAAGCTTCATCACCCGAGCGGGCTTCAACCCCTTGGGCTGGCAATTGCTGTATGTTTCCGGTCTGGTCATCGGCGCAACCCTGGCTAAAGAGCCAAAGTCCCTCTGGTCCTGGTTTCCGGCAAAGGGCGGCGCCCCTCTGGCCGCATCGGGGGTCCTACTGGCCTATTTTCTGACCATGCGCCTGGGCCAATCCCTTGAGCTTCTGCCCCTGGAAGTCGTCCAGCCCTTCCAGCACCTGGACAACCGGATTACCCTCAGCGTGATCTATCCGATCAACTTCGCGGCCCTGGCCTATGCCGTGACCTGGGTCCTCTTGCACGGGGGACAGAGCGAGCGGTTGCCGATGCGTGCGTTGGAGAAGAGCCTCCGCGGGATATTCTCCCACCCCTTCCCCCGATTGCTTGGCCGCCATTCCCTGCGGGTGTACGCCTTCCACTTGGCCTTAGTTTTCACCATGTATGCTCTGGAAGACTCGATCGGTCCTTTCACCGAATGGAGCAAAACCTTTATAACGCTGGGAGGAGTCGCCTTGCTCCTCCTACCGCCCCTCCTGGTGGAGACTGGGAGAACAAAGGTCATCATATCATAGAACGGATTCTCTTTTTCCCACCATAGCCACAGGCCAATACTTCCTTCCGAACTCCGTGAAGAAAGCAAATCTCAAGGTCCCACCAATGAGCCAACTCACAATCCGTCCCGCTACCCTTGAGGATGTCCCCGCTATCCAGGCCATTTATGCCCCTTACGTGCAGGACTCCATGGCCACATTTGAGACCACACCGCCAGATGTGGACGAGATGCGGGGTCGAATCGCCGCCCTTCTGGATGGTGGCTATCCGGTTCTGGTGGCAGAGAGGGATGGACGGGTTGCGGGCTATGCCTATGCTGGCCCCTTCCACAAACGAGCCGCTTACCGACCCACCGTGGAAAACTCCGTCTATATCGACAGTTCGGTCCGGCGGGGCGGGCTGGGCCGTGCGCTTATGGAGCATCTGATCTCCGAGTCGGCCAAGCGCCAGTTCCGCCAGATGGTTGCGGTGATCACCAGCGGTCCAGACAGGTCTTCCGAAGCCTTCCACAGAAGCCTGGGATTCCAGGAAATGGGCAAGGTCTGCTCCGTGGGATGGAAGTTTGGCCGCTGGTTGGACATCGCCTACTACCAACTCTCCCTGGGCGAGGGAGATCAGGCTGGGCCATCGGAAACGGGGGTCGCGGCCCCCTATTAGAGCAAATTCCGAGTACTCTGAAAAAGAGCGCGACGGTCTGAACGCACGCCGTAGGCGTGACGATTTGCTTCAATGTCAGAGGTTTGGAGCACGTTGCGTGAATCACATTTCACGCAACGTGCTCTAAGAGCCCAACCCGAAATGACTCTCACTATTTCAACAACTTGGTCGTCATTCCCGCGTACGCGGGAATCCAGGGTGGGAAGAACCAGCGGCGGCGATTGACGCATCCTGACGCGCTAAGCGCCAATACCAGAGAAATCAACCCTGGATGCCCGTTTTCACGGGCATGACGGAAACCTTTGATTTCACGGCATGACTTTTGGGTTGGGCTCTAAGAGGCAGGACAGGGCAATTTCATTCAATACGGCCCGCCACCGCACAGCCAAGATGCCCCGGTCACCCAACTGAACCGAGGTCTCTGCCCATGTCGATCCGTTGCGCCTTTCTCATCGATCCCACCCTGCCCCTTGGGTTGATCGCGAATACGGCGGCCATTCTCTCCATGACCCTGGGACGGGATAGGCCCGAGTTGATCGGTCCGCCGGTGATCGATGGGGATGGGGAAGAGCACCCCGGTATCACCACCGTCGTCCTTCCCATGTTGGCCGCCGAGGCCCCGCTTATCGCCGAAACCCGCAGAAAAGCCCTCTCCCTGGAGAGCGGTCAATTGGGCCTGATCGACGTGACCGAAACCGCCCAGCGGGCCAAAGCCTACGGTGACTATCAGACCCGTATCCGCCAAACGGCGGAGAGGGAGTTGCGCTATCTGGGTCTCTGCCTGCATGGCCCCTCTGGTATCGTCCGCTCTCTGACCGGCACCCTCCCCCTGCTGCGGTAGGGAGACGAACCCCATGCCCTTCTTTGCCTCACCCCCCCTGATCCTATCCATGGGTCTCTTCGCCCTCGCAGCCTCCCTATCGCCGGGACCTGTCAACATTCTGTCCCTGTCCCATGGGGCGCGCCACGGATTCCGACCAGCTCTGCGCCATGTAACCGGCGCCACAATCGGGTTCATCCTCTTGCTTGTCCTTTGTGGTCTTGGGGTGACCCAGGCCGTAACCGCCCTGCCTTTCCTCGCCGACGGACTGCGCTGGGGTGGCGTGGCCTTTCTGCTGGTGATGGCCGGGCGTCTCTGGGGCGCTGTCCCCCTGGGATCGAAGACCGCGCCCCCACCGGAACGCCCTCCCTCTGTCTGGGCGGGCGCACTCCTGCAGTGGCTGAACCCGAAAGCCTGGATGGCCGCCCTGGCCGGCGTGGGCACCTTCGCCGCTGATGGCGACTGGGCAAGGATCGAGCTCTTCTGTGCCCTCTATTTCGGGATTTGCTATCTGTCTATCGGAGCCTGGGCTTACCTGGGGGCCAAGGCAACGAGCCTGATGAACACGCCCTCTCGAGTCCAGCTCTTCAACCGCCTCATGGCCTTGGCCTTAGCGGGAGGAGCCCTGGGGATGACCTTTGATTGACGGAACCGACGGCTACCCGGCGGCATACCGCCCGGGAGTCACGGCGAGCAAACGCTTGAAAACCCGCTGGAAATGGGCTTGGTCGGCAAACCCCATATCCAAGGCCACCTCGGCGATGGGACGCCCCCGGCGGAGCAACTCCTGCCCCTTCTGGACCCTGCGGTTGAGTTGATAGGCGTGGGGCGTCAGCCCATACCGCCGTTTGAAAGCCCGCACAAAGTGGGAAAGGGAAAGGCCAGACTCGGCCCGGATCTCCTCCAGGCGAAGGGGATCCCTATACCGGTCGGCAATCAGAGCCGCCGCCCGATCGAGTCCCAGACTGTACCTCTCATCGGGCGGAGGCGCCTCTCCCAAGGCGCCCTTGAGAGCGGAAAAAAAGGCCACCGCTGCCCCCTCTTTGGCCAGAGGATCCACGTTGACATCGGACAGCCCGTTCACCAGCCCGAACACAGCGGCATGGAGTCCGGGATCCTCGGAGGCGTTCGCGCCATGGGGCCGGAACGCCCCCTGTTCGCCCTGAACCTCGCCCAACCACTTGGGATCCACGTAGAGCATCCGATAGGACCAGAGACGGTCTTCCAGCGGATTACAGGCGTGGATTTCCTCTGGGTCGATAATGACGGTCGCCCCCCGGCCAAGGGTTCGGCGACTGCCGCCGATTCGATAGTCGGAGAGTCCGCCCGTAATCACACCGATGGAAAACGTTCGATGACCATGGGGAGCGTAACACACCCGCCGGGCATCAGTGGCCACGCGGGCCTCCAGATAGGGAAGCGCGGAATCTCGGACAAACTGGAGACCTGAGTTGATCATGGGGAGATGGACATCCAAAACCTTGGTCGGTCAAACCGCCACTGCGGCGCCATTCGCGACGGGAACCAGTTTACCGAATAGAAAGACAGCGCGCCATTCAGAGGGACAGACTTCTCCTCAGCACCCCGTGTCGCGACCTGGACCCCCCTCTTCAGAACGAATCGATGCGCGGCTCCGCCCATATACTGGTCATGGACGACCGCAGAAAAACCGAAATTTTATTTGGCAAACTGGCGGAGGGAGGGCGCGTGACTACGCCTCTCGCTATACAGCCTTGGGGAAGCTACTACGGTAAGCTGACCGATCAATTCGGAGTCCAGTGGATGTTGGACTGCCTTGTTTAGAGCATCGAGCGAAAAAGTAGGGACCGGTTTTCCCGTCACAGGGCTTTACCCCCAAATGGGTTTGGGCAATCGCCTAAAAAAAGGAGACACTGTCCTGTACCCTATCCGGCGACCATCGGCGATGTCAGACCCTGGAGGACAATTGGCGGTATTTGGTGCGTCCTGCAGGATTCGAACCTGCGACCGTCCGCTTAGAAGGCGGATGCTCTATCCAGCTGAGCTAAGGACGCCCAGGGGGCAGACGCGCCGACATTGCGACGCGTCTCATGTCACGGAAGAGAAAATCAGCCGATTTTCTTGAAAGCGAAATTGTCAGCGTAGGCTTTGGGTTTGATCTGGCGAGGGTTGGCCACGGTCACGGTGTATGTGATCCCCTCCCGCTTACAATAGGATTCGGCCTCGGCCCGGGTGGGGAACTTCAGGCGTACCTGGGTATCCATGTCGCCAGAACCGACCCAACCCATCAAAGCGTCGGTCACCTTGCGCTCTGTGGGTTCGAACTCAAGAACCCACTTATGGGTATTCCCCCGGCCGGACTGCATGGCCGTCTTGGCTGGCTGATAAATACGCGCCTTCGCCATCACTCACGCTCTCCCCTCTCGAGCACGGCCCAGGGGTAACGGGCCGCGCGATCATCACGCGGGACGAATCTGGTCGGGGCGAGAGGATTCGAACCTCCGGCTTCTAGCTCCCAAAGCTAGCGCTCTACCTGGCTGAGCTACGCCCCGAACTGGATCGACCAGAGTGCGCAAAGTATGGTCCCCGCACGCTGGGAGCAAGATAGAAATTCACCTTCTTTCCCTCAGCAGGACGGATTTTTTCCTAGACTGGCCGATTCCCGGTCATTTTTCCTCGTTCAGACCCGGGTAGAGGATCCGGTCCCCCTGCTCAAGGGATAGCAAACGGGCAGTCCCAGCGTTGATTTCCAGGACCCCCTTCGCCGGAAACCCAGACGAGATGTGAGTCAGATCATGGGGTTTCGTGTTGGCAACAACCTTCACGACATAGCCGTCGCCATCGACAAACAGCATGTCCAAGGGGATATAGGTATTCTTCATCCACATGGTCCGCTCGCCCGAGTTGGGCCAGAGGAAGAGCATACCCGCATCCGCAGCCAGCTCTTTCCGGTACATCAGCCCCAGGGAGCGCTGCTGCGCATCACTGGCAATTTCCACCACAAAGGGCACATGACGCCCATCGTCGGTGGCAATGATCACCTTGTCCTGGGGAAACATCCCTTGGGTACTGGGCAATGCTTCGACGGGGTCCGCAGCCCGAGCGGCTTCCCCCCCCCAGGACGCCAGAACCAACACCCCCAACCCCATCGCGATCAAAACGGCGCGTAAGCGCATGCCAAGTTCCCTTCATTTTCCATAAAATACCGTCTAAAAAATAACAAAATAAATACTCAAAGCGATGAACTATTTCCCGAATCTCTCGATTTTTTACTTGAAATCAAAAAAGCAAATCAATACCATTTACTCAGGCTGGCGCGATTAGAAAGACAGACCGGACATCTCCTTTCTTGTTAAGACAGTCAGCTTTTCTAGCCGGGAAATGCCCCTGACTGCCCCCAAAGTTTCCCGGTAGGACGGACGCCGCGTGGAGAGACCCATGCGGCGTTCTTCCGTTTACACCATCCGATACTGGTGGAAAAAAGAGGCCAAACCATGACCGAAAGCGTTTTTTGAGCCCGAAAGCCCATTCCTCCCTGAAAACATACAGGCCGGAAAAGCGGCGGGACATAATGCCTCCGGCCCGAAAAATCTTGTCTCCCTTGGGTTATGGGGCCTACAGAAAGTCCCTATGATCCGCCTCGACACCTCCCCCACTCCCCCCTCCCCCATGGGCTCCGCCAAGGGCCCTTCCGTTCACCTGCGCGTAGACCGACTGACCTATGGGGGCCACGACCTGTTCCGAGACCTCGCCATTGATTTCCCCGGCGGGGCCTGGAGTTGCATCCTGGGTCCCAGCGGCGTGGGCAAAAGCACCTTGCTGCGTCTGGCGGCGGGCTTGGAAACGGGGGGAGAGGTGGGCCCCAACACCTCTGCGACCCTGCCGGGCGGGGCCTCCCTCGCCGGGCACTTTGCCCATATGGCCCAAAGCGATGCCCTGCTGCCCTGGTTGAGCGTCCTCGACAATTGCCTGATCGGCCACCGTCTCCGGGGTAAGATCTCCGCAGGGGCGCGGAAGCGAGCCCTCTCCCTTCTGGACGACGTGGGCTTACTAAATCGGGCCAAGGACAGGCCGGGCACCTTGTCGGGGGGCATGCGCCAACGGGTCGCCCTGGTGCGGACCTTGGTGGAGGACCGGCCTGTGGTTCTGATGGACGAGCCCTTCAGTGCCCTGGACCCACCAACCCGCCTGCGCCTGGGAGACCTCGCCGCCCGACTGCTGGCCGGGCGAACGGTGTTGCTTGTCACCCACGATCCACTGGAAGCCCTGCGCCTAGGCCATCGGGTTCTGGTCCTGGGTGGCCGCCCCGCCTGTCCCGGTGACCCCATGATCCCCGAGGGACCGCCTCCCCGGGCCGTGGACGCGCCCACAGTAATCGCCCACCATGCCCCCCTCCTCACCCGTCTGTCCCAAGCCCTGGAGTTGGAAGACCTGTCGCCGGAAAGCGGAAAGGAGACACCCGCATGAAAGGCCGGATACTAACGGGTCTGCTGGTCATTGCGGCGCTCCTCACCCTCTGGCAGGGCGCCTACCATATGGCCGGGGAACGGGCGTACCTTCTGCCCTCACCCTGGATGACCTTGACCACCCTGATTGATCGGTGGGATCTCATCGCCCGCCATGCCTGGGTCACGGCTGTGGAAATTCTGCTGGGATTGGGGTTGGGTGCCCTGCTCGGGGGAACGGCTGCCTTGGTCATCGCCCTGTCTCCCCTGGCCCGGCGCATGCTCCTGCCCCTGCTGGTGGTCAGTCAGGCGGTGCCGGTCTTCGCCATTGCGCCGCTTCTTGTGCTGTGGCTGGGCTATGGCATGGCCAGCAAAGTGGGGATGGCAACCTTGATCATCTTCTTCCCCGTGACCGCCGCCTTTCTGGACGGCCTCCGTCGAGCCGACCCGGCTTGGCTGGACATGGCAAGCGCCATGGACGCGCCGCCCCTCGCGGTACTCTGGCAAATTCGCCTGCCCGCAGCCCTGCCCGCCCTGGCCTCGGGCCTCAGAGTCGCCACTGCCGTCGCCCCCATCGGCGCGATTGTTGGGGAATGGGTCGGCTCCAGCGCCGGACTCGGCTACCTGATGCTTCACGCCAATGCCCGCATGCAGGTATCCCTGATGTTCGCCGCACTGTTCGTGCTCGCCCTCTTTTCGGTCAGCCTTTACGCCCTGGTGGACCGGGGTCTCAGGGCGGCCATGCCCTGGCAGCGAGAGAGCTAGAGCATCGAGCGGAAAAGTGGGAACCGCTTTACAACAGGACACGACAGTGTTTCGTGCTTTTTGGGCGATTGCCCAAGCCCATTTGGGGGCAAATGCCCCCAAACCCCCTTTTTTTTTCTTCAAATAGGAGCCCGGGGTCTGGGGCCTTTAGGCTCCAATGGAGGACCGGGCGAAGCCCAGTCTCTCTCTCCTTCGGGACCCTACCGGACAATGACCTCAACCCGGCGATTCCGCGCCTCGTCCACATTGTCCGCGGTTGGAACGAGAAGCATGCTTTCACCAAACCCCCGCGTCGATATGTTCTCGCTGGCCAGCCCGTTCTCGACCAACAGGGCCTTCACCAACTCGGCGCGACGGGCGGAGAGGCGGGCATTGCCCCGGCTTCCCCCGACTCGATCCGTATGTCCCAAAACCTCGATTTCCCAAACGGGCCGACGCGCAGCATCCTCCACCATCGCGGGGATCAGCGCCTCCGACTCTTTGGTCAAAACCACGCCGCCCTGCTCGAAATACAAGAAAAATCGTTTGGGCGGAATAGGTTGTGCCGACAACGTCTCCCCCCAAATATCCTGAATATCCCGGTCCGTGAGGGCAAGAGATCGCATCGGCTCCTGATCTACGCCCCCCGAGGCCGCAGCTTCATTCGCCCGATTGAGGGTCTGCCCGGATGCGGTCCCGCCTTTGGGACTCACGACGACCTCTCCGACCCCCCCATCCAGGTCATGCAACAGGGTCACCACATCGGCCTGCAGGGTGGCGCGTGCCTCGGCGAGGGCCTTAAGAAAACCGTTCCGGCAGGCCGCGACCTCATCCACCTGAGAAGGAATCCTCTCCTCCAGCTCCTGGGCCCAGCACTCAAAGAACACCTGGGCCCGGGCACTCTCCACCGGAGCAAGAATCGCTCCCCCAAGCTCCAAGACATCGATCAACGCCGCCCGCTGCTGGGCTAGTTCCTTGGCCTCGTCAGGAGAAAAACGGCGATCTTCCACACGAACCGCCGCCGGGCGTTCCCCATTGGCCGCACTCCGGGCGAGTCGGACGAAGTCCGCCGCATCGGCCCAATCCCCCTCCGCTTTTTCCTTCGCGGCCAGGTCGACGTATCCCTCCTGTAAGGTCTTGTCGAACGGACCGCCTTCGTTCGGAAGCGCGCGTACGTCCTCCACGTCCCAAGTCGTCTGCCCGAGGGGATCCCCGGACGCCCCGCAGCCGGACAAAACAAGAACCACCGCGAGGGCGACCAGCGGAGCAGAGGAGATGCGAGCAAGAGTCGTCATTGCGAATCTCCCACGCGGACGACAAAACGGGTCCCCCGAATGCCGATCGTCGCCGCAGGTGTCACGATAGACGCGTTTTCCGGGTGAGATTTGACGATATCACCGGACACATAGGCCAGCAGCCCTGCAAAGAGCGACAAGCTCAACCCCTGCTCGTCTTCCACTGGGTCATAGGAAAATTCATCGACCGTCAGACGGGACGAAGCCCCCAGGGACAAGGTTGAATTATCGATGAATGTGACCCCCAAGCTGCTGCCATGACTGGTCGTAAGTGTGTCTTGCTCATAGACCCAGGCCCCCATGCCGACCAACTGGGGCCGTCCTTCGTGCAGCACCCAAACGTCACCGGACGCCGTTTTGACCTGTCCGATCGGACTTGACGCCCAAGATACCGACGCCACAATAAACCAGCACATCACTGTAAACCCGAGCCTGACAATCATGACCGCTCCATCCAATTCGATCTGATTTAATCTTAAGCATACAATCTATTCATCCCCTAGTACCGTCAAGCTTCACTGACCCCGGAATTACAACTTTTGGAAAGCGACAGCTTTCCTGAAAAGAAACTGGTCAAATCGTCGGCCCGGACCTACCTTTTTCGCCCGAACGCCGCGATGTTTCCCACGTGAAAGGGTTTTCCACCATGCGTCTCACCCGCGCCCTTACCTTTGCCTCAGCCCTGGTCGCCTCGGCGGTTGGTCTCTCCCTGCCGACTCAGGCAGAAGAATCCCACATAACCGTCCTTCTGGACTGGTTCGTGAACCCGGACCACGGCCCGCTGATCGTGGCCGAGGAACTGGGCTATTTCAAAGAGGTTGGCCTGGATGTTGAGTTGGTGGCCCCCGCCGACCCCAACGATCCACCCAAGCTGGTTGCGGCGGGCAAAGCGGAAATCGCCATCGGTTACCAACCCCAGCTCCATGTTCAGGTAGCCGAGGGTCTGCCGCTGGTCCGCTTTGGAACCCTGGTGGCCACACCGCTGAACTCGCTGGTGGCCCTGAAGGACGGCCCCATCAAAGATCTAAAGGACCTGAAGGGTAAGAAGGTGGGCTATTCGGTCGGAGGATTCGAGGATGCCCTGCTTGGGGCCATGCTCACCTCAGAAGGCTTGAGCCTGGACGACGTTGAACTGGTGAACGTGAACTTCTCCCTTTCCCCGGCGGTGATTTCCGGCCAGGTGGATGCGGTCATCGGTGCCTTCCGCAATTTCGAGTTAAACCAGATGGACATCGCAGGCCATCCCGGCGTGGCCTTCTATCCGGAGGAGCACGGTGTACCGGTCTATGACGAGTTGATCTTCATCACAGCAACCGACATGCGCGATGACCCCCGTTTGGCCGCTTTCCTCGCCGCAGTGGAGAAGGGCACCCATTACATCGTCAACCACCCTCAAAAGTCCTGGGACATCTTTCGGGGTCATTCCCCGGACTTGGACGATGAGTTAAACAAACGAGCTTGGTTCGCGACCATTCCCCGCTTCGATATGACCCCCGCCGCCTTGGATAGCGGTCGGTATGCCCGCTTTGCCGAGTTCCTCAAGACCCAGGGGCTGATCAAGGAAACACTGCCGGTCTCAAGCTACGCCATCGCCGTCGGTCAGGAGTGACCTGATGACGAGGTTTCACCAAAAGGCAACATCCGGCCTTTGCGAGGGGTTGTCGCCTTGACCGGCCCTTGCGTATAGTGCCGCCGATTCTTCCATAAATATGACAAATCCAGGGGGTATGGGGAGTTGATCCACGCATTCGCGCTTGGTGGCCTGCTCTATGTTTTATGGCTGCTGCTATCGGGCTATTGGACCGATCCGTTGCTGCTATCCCTGGGTCTTGGATCCGCGGTGCTCTGCGTCTTGACAGCCCTGCGTATGGGGATCGTTGACCGCGAAGGCGTCCCCATACGCCAGGCGGCGCGGGCCTTCACCTATTGGCCCTGGCTGGCTTGGCAGGTGGTCCTGTCCAACATCAGCGTGGCCAAGATCATCCTGAATCCTAAATTGCCCATCAGCCCCACCCTGGCCGTCGTGCCCTATACCCAGAAAACCGACCTGGGCCAGGTGATCTACGCCAATTCCATCACCCTGACCCCAGGCACCATCTCCGTCGACGTGGCAGGAGACGGCATTTTGGTTCATGCCCTGGAAGCCAGCGGCATCACCGACCTGGAGGAAGGGGAAATGGACCGGCGGGTCACGGCCTTCGAGGGGGAGCGCTAACCCATGTTCATTGCTGCTGCCTTGGCTATCCTGGCAACCATGGTTCTTGCCCTGGTCCGCGCCTTCATTGGCCCCTCGGTCTATGACCGAATCCTGGCCGTCAACGCCTTCGGTACCAAGACGGTGCTGCTCATTGCAGTTCTTGGTTACCTCACGGATCGCCCGGACTTTATCGACGTCGCCCTGGTCTATGCCCTGATCAATTTTGTCGGCACCATTGCGGTCATGAAGTTCCACAAGTACAGCAGCCTTGCCGGACCTCCGGCCGACCGCGACGATTTCGCGGACCTTTAAATCGGGGAGGGTCGACACTCCATGGAATTCGTCATCGATCTCATCAGTTGGGCCTTTATCCTCACCGGGGCGGGCTTTCTGATCACCGGGGGGATTGGCATCATCCGCATGCCCGATTTCTACACCCGGGTCCACGCCGCCAGCCTGATGGACACCATGGGCGCGGGAATGATCCTGGTTGGCCTAATCTTCCAGACGGGATTGACATTGGGATCGGTCAAGATCCTGCTGGTTCTACTGTTCTTGATTCTGACCGGCCCGGTGTCCACCCATGCCTTGGCCGGGGCGGCACTGACGGCGGGCCTGCGCCCCAAGAATACAGATGACCGCACTGGCGGCAAATTCGTCGGCCCGATCACCCATGTGGCCGAAAATTGCCCTCCCCATCCGGACCTGACCGGCGAGGACCACCGATGACCTTCGTTCAATTCATCGATATTGCCCTCTTCGCCTTCCTGGCAGCCACAGCCTTGGCCATGCTGCGCGCCAATTCCCTATTCGCGGCGGCCATGCTGTCCGGCATTTTCAGTCTGCTCTGCGCCGGACTGTATGAGGTCATGGACGCCGTCGACGTGGCTTTTACGGAAGCCGCGGTGGGTGCGGGCATCTCCACGGTGCTCTTCCTGGGCACTCTGGCGCTCACCAGCAGCCGGGCGAAACCCCAGCGAACCATCCATTGGCCGGCCATGTGCATGGTCCTGGTGACGGGCTCGGTGTTGATCTGGAGCACCCTGGACATGCCGCTTTATGGGGACCCCTCCGCGCCTATCCACCACCATGTGGCCGACCGCTACATCGAGGATAGTGCCGAGGAAGTCGGACCGCCCAACATCGTCACCAGCGTTCTGGCCAGCTACCGCGGGTTCGACACCATGGGCGAAACCACGGTGATCTTTACGGCGGGCATGGCCGTCCTGCTGCTGTTGGGAGGGCCGACCCTGATGGCTCCCTTCCGCCGCAAAGGGGAGCGAGGCGAGAAAACCGCCTCCAAGACCGATATTGGGAAGGGAGACGACTGATGCGCCATCATTCCGTCCTGCGCACCAGCGCCAAAATTCTTATCCCACCCATCCTGCTCTTTGCCCTTTATGTGCAATTCCATGGGGATTTCGGCCCAGGCGGGGGGTTTCAGGCTGGGGTCATTTTTGCCGTGGCCTTCATCCTCTATGCCCTGGTTTTCGGCCTGGACAAGGCCCGGCGCGTGGCACCGCCTGCCGTAACCCATTCGCTCTCGGCCCTGGGGGTGATGATTTACGCGGGCGTGGGATTCGAGAATGTGATGAGCGGCGGGAATTTCTTAGAATACAACGTCATGGCCCATGAGCACCACACAGCCCAACACTTGGGAATTTTCCTGGTCGAAATGGGCGTGGGCATCACCGTCTGCGCGGTCATGATCACCATTTTCTTCAGCTTTGCGGGGCGTGGACGATGACTTGGGAGGAGGTCGCCGGTCTGGCGAATTACTGGCTGTTCATCCTATTGATGATGATCGGCTTCTACATGGTCATTTCCCGCGGAAATCTGGTTAAAAAGATCGTCGGATTGAACATCTTCCAATCTGCGGTCTGCCTCTTCTACATCTCCATGGGCGTGGTCACAGATGGCACAGCGCCGATTCTGGACTCGCATTTCACCATCTATACCAACCCCTTGCCCAGTGTGTTGATCCTGACGGCCATCGTCGTGGGCGTGGCGACCACAGCGGTGGGGCTGGCTCTGGTGGTGCGCATCAAAGAAGCCTACGGCACCATTGAGGAAGATGAATTGCTCAAAATCGAAAGCGAGGATGGGGAATGATTGCGGATCAACTGCCCGCCTTGCAGGTGGCCCTTCCCCTGATCGCAGCGCCTTTCTGCGTCTTCCTTCGCCGTCCCCTGCCCGCTTGGGGTTGGGCCATGGCGGTTACCCTGGCCTGCTTGGGCATGGCCATCTCTCTGCTGATCACCGTCCTGCATGGCGAGCCCATTTCCTATCATGTGGGCGATTGGGATCCGCCCTGGGGGATCGAGTTGCGGGTCGATATGTTGACCGCCTTTGTCCTGGTGCTGGTCTCCGGCATTGGTGCCCTGGTCATGGCCTACGCAAGGGAGAGCGTCCAGGCGGAAATCCCCTCAGAACGTCATGCCTTGTTCTATGCCATGTATCTGCTGTGCCTGACGGGTCTGTTGGGCATGACGATCACAGGGGATGCCTTCAACCTGTTCGTCTTCCTGGAAATCTCCAGCCTGTCCACCTATGCCATGGTGGGTTTGGGCAAGGGGCGACAGGCCCTTTTGGCGGCCTATAACTACCTGATCCTGGGTACCGTCGGGGCCACCTTCTACGTGTTGGGCGTCGGTCTCCTCTACATGATCACCGGCACCCTGAACATGGCCGATCTGGCCGAGCGACTCCCCGCCGTCGCCAATACCCGCACCTTCGTCGCAGCCGCCGGGTTCCTGGCCGTTGGCCTGTCACTCAAGCTGGCCCTCTTCCCCCTGCACAAGTGGTTGCCCCCGGCCTATACCTACGCCCCCAGCGTCGTCACCGCTTTTCTGGCCTCTACGGCCACCAAGGTCTCTCTCTATGTTCTGATCCGCATCTTCGTCGAGGTTCTGGCCCCGGCCTTTCACGCAGCCCACCTGCCGGGCCCGCTCAGCGAAGGCGATGTGATCACCATGCTCGCGCTGGCGGCCATATTCAGCGGGTCTTTCGTTGCCATTTTCCAGCGCGACGCCAAGCGACTGCTGGCCTATTCCTCGGTGGCACAGATCGGCTACATGGTGCTGGGCGTCTCCATGCTGACGGTCACCGGTCTGTCCGCCGGACTTGTCCACATGTTCAACCACGCCATCATCAAGGCAACCCTGTTTCTGGCCGTCGGCTGCGTTTACCTGCGCATCGGTTCGGTCCAGATCAAGGACATGGCGGGGATGGGCAAGCGCATGCCCCTGACCATGGCCGCGTTTGTCCTGGGCGGGCTGTCCCTGATTGGCGTACCGGGAACCGCCGGTTTCGTCAGCAAGTGGCAATTGGTCATGGGTGCCTTCGAGAAAGGCTGGTGGTGGGCTGCCCTGCTCATCGGGTTGAGTTCCCTGCTCGCCGTGATCTATGTGTGGAAGGTGGTCGAGGTGGCCTACTTCAAGCCCGTGCCCAAGGGCGCCCCTCCAATCAAGGAAGCGCCCATTTCCATGTTGGTGCCGCTGGCCCTGATCGCCCTGTGTAACCTGTTCTTTGGCCTTCAAACGGAATGGAGCCTGGGTGTTGCCCGCGCCGCCGCGGCCAGTTTGCTGGGCGGAGGCTCGCCATGATCGACCTGCTCTGGATTATCCTGACCCCGCTGGTCGGCGCCCTGCTGATCGCCGCCACAGGACGCAGCCCCAATGTGCGCGAGACGGTCACCTTGCTCACGGCCGTGGCCACCTTTGCGCAAGTCGTTCCACTGACTCCCGATGTCCTGGACGGCGCCCGTCCGGCGCTGGAGATCCTCCCCGTGATGCCCGGTGTGCCCCTGGCCCTTCAGGTGGAACCGCTGGGCATGCTGTTTGCCTTGATCGCGTCGTTCCTGTGGATCGTGGCCAGCCTCTATTCCATCGGCTATATGCGGGGAAATAAAGAGCACCACCAGACCCGGTTCTACGTCTGCTTTGCGCTGGCCATTGCCTTCACCTTGGGAATCGCCTTCTCGGGCAATCTGTTCACCCTGTTCCTGTTCTACGAGGCCTTGACCCTATCGACCTATCCGCTGGTGACCCACAAGGGAGACCGGGCATCGATGAAGGCCGGGCGGGTTTACCTGGGGATCCTGCTCTCCACCTCCATTGGCCTGCTGCTGATTGGTATCCTTTGGACCTATTCGATCACCGGTCGGCTGGACTTCGTGCCCGGCGGTATCATGGAGGGCAAGATCGACGGACCCATGGTGGGGCTATTGCTGTTCTTGTTCATGTACGGCATCGGCAAGGCGGCCATGATGCCCATCCACCGCTGGTTGCCCGCTGCCATGGTCGCGCCGACCCCCGTCAGTGCCCTACTGCATGCCGTGGCGGTGGTGAAGGCGGGCGTTTTCACCGTGGTCAAGGTGATCGTCTATATCTTCGGCATTGATTTGCTGGCCAGGACCTCCTCGGCTCACTGGCTGCTCTATGTGTCCGGCGCGACGGTGATCATTGCCTCCGTCGTTGCCCTGCAGCAGGACAACCTGAAACGGCGCTTGGCCTATTCGACCATCAGTCAGCTCTCCTATGTGATTCTTGCGGCGGCCATCCTGACCCCCATCAGTGTTGTGGGCGCGGCCTTGCATATCGCCGCCCATGCCTTTGGCAAGATCACGCTCTTCTTTGCTGCGGGGTCGATCTACACGGCAGCCCATAAGACCAACGTCAGCCAGCTTGACGGTATTGGGCGGCGTATGCCCTGGACCATGGCGGCCTTCACCATCGGGTCCCTGTCCATGATCGGGGTCCCCCCCACGGCCGGGTTCCTGTCAAAATGGTACATGCTATCGGGCGCCATGTCGGCGCAGGCTTGGTTTGCTGTGGGCGTGCTGATCCTGTCCACCCTGTTGAACGCCGGGTACTTCCTGCCCATCGTCTATGCCGCCTTCCTCAAGCCCGAGAAAACCAAAGAAGACGAGCATGGTGGGGGTCATGAACAGGACGGGAATCATGGACACCGCTCCCACGACCATGACCATGGGGAAGCGCCCCTTCCCATCGTGATTGCCCTTTGCATCACGGCCCTGGGCACAATCGCCTTGTTCTTCCTGCCCGGCCTGCCCCTGGAGCTGGCCCAGGACTTGGTTGGAGGCACGCCATGAGCGTCGAAATCCCTAACGGCCCCATCGAGCCGATCGCCGATCCGAAGCCCCATTGGCTAACCACTCCAGAGACCATTCGCAAACTATGGTTTATTGGCCTTGGAATCCTGGCGCTCACCGTCATTGCCGAGCCCTTCGTCCATATGCATCCCCATTTTGGCTTCGACGGCTGGTTCGCCTTCAATGCTTGGTTTGGCTTCCTGACCTGCGTGGGCATGGTCGTATTTGCCAAGATCTTGGGGATCTTTCTGAAGCGCAAGGACACCTACTATGATCATTGAAGCCCTGCCTCCGGCGCTCATCATGATCCTGGCGGGGTTGGTCCTGCCTCTGTTCTCCGAACAGGCCCGTAAACCGATCGCCGTGCTCTCGCCCCTGGTCGCCCTTTGGGCTGTTTGGCAGATCCCGAACGGGCCGATGATGTTCGCTCCCTTCCTCGACTACACGCTGATTCCGGTAAAAGGGGACAGCGTTGGCCGCCTCTTCGCCACGGTCTTTACCTTGATGGGGTTCGCCGGCGGCGTCTTCGCCCTGAAGCAGCCCCGGGTGATGGAGCTTTCCGCAGCGTTGATCTACTCCGGCGGCGCGGTGGGCTGCGCCTTCGCCGGTGATCTCATCACCCTGTTCATTTTTTGGGAGATTATGGCCCTTGCCTCGACAGCGGTGATCTGGGCCTCGGACCAGAGTGGCGCCAAGTCTGCGGGCTTCCGCTATGTACTCGTCCATTTGTTTGGCGGCGTTGTGCTGATGGCGGGCATTACCGCCCATGTGCTCACGACCGGTTCCGTCGAATTCGTGGCCATGAAGGCCGATAGTGTCGGCACCTGGCTGATCCTGATCGGCTTCCTGGTCAACGCGGGCGCCCCCCCCTTTTCCGCCTGGCTGGCCGACGCCTATCCGGAAGGATCCTTCTCGGGCACGGTCTTCCTGTCGGCCTTCACCACCAAAACGGCGGTCATGGTATTGCTGAAAGGGTTTCCAGGGGAAAGCATCCTGATCTGGGTGGGCCTGTATATGGTCTTCTACGGGATCATCTACGCCCTGCTTGAAAATGACATGCGGCGGATCCTGTCCTATTCCATCATCAACCAGGTCGGCTTCATGGTCTGTGGTATTGGCATCGGCACGGACATGGCCCTGAACGGCGCCGCCGCCCATGCCTTCGCCCATATCATCTACAAGGGTTTGTTGCTGATGAGTGCCGGTTCGGTCTTGATGATGACCGGGGGGCGGCGCAAGTGCACCGACTTGGGCGGCCTGTTCCAGACCATGCCCCTGACCACCATCTGCGGCACCATCGGTGCCTTTGCCATCTCTGCCTTTCCCCTGACCAGCGGCTTCGTCACCAAATCGATGATCGCCCAAGGGGCGGCGGACGAGCATATGGTCTTCGTCTGGTCCTGCCTGGCTGCAGCCAGCGCAGGGGTCTTCCTGCACGCGGGCATCAAATTCCCCTGGTTTGTTTTCTTCCAGAAGGACCGGGGTCTGCGCCCCTCAGACCCCCCCGGGAACATGCGTTTGGCCATGATCTTCATGTCTGCCCTGTGCATTGGCATCGGCATTTGGCCCGAACCCCTCTACGCCATTCTGCCCTTCAAGGTGGATTACGCCGCCTATACGGGCGCCCATCTGGTCAGCCAGTTGCAACTGCTGCTCTTCGCCGGGCTCGCCTTCTTCGTCATGCTGCCCCTGATGAAGCGGACAGAGACCATCAGTCTGGACTTCGACTGGTTCTATCGGCGCTTTGTCGTCGCCATCGCCGGTGAATTCCGGACCCGAGGGGGAGCCTTTCGCCACAACATCCTGGGTTACGCCTCCAGTGGGATCGAAAAACTGATTCTGCGTCTGGAAAAAACCCATGGTCCCAAGGGACTGCTCGGGCGCCCCTGGTCGACAAGCTTGTCTGTGCTGTCCGTGACCGTGTTGTTGTGTGTCTACCTGCTGCTATACTACAGCCACTAAACCAAGGCAGGGTACGCGACCGTGTCTCGTCTTTTTTGGGCAATAGCCCAAGCCCGTTTGGGGGCAAATGCCCCCAAACCCCCTTTTTTTTATCCCAGTGGGGGACGCCCCGTAACTGGAAAGCACCGACTGTCGTGTACCTTAAAACCGAGGAGACCTAGGCCGATAGGCCTTTGGTATCCCGGCCTGAATGAAAGCGATTCCGGTGAAGAAAGGCCTATAGGACCTTGATGTCCTATAGGCCTTTTCCATTTTTGGAAAACGAAAAACCAATAATATAGACATGAACTGCAATTCAGGACTTTCTAATTCTTTGGAAAATCTCTAATTCTCTGACATATCAATGAATTCCCGCAACGCGGCATCACTTTCTCGTCAGACTGTCTTTTCGTTTGCACAATTTCCTCCATTGAAGTTGGTAAAACGGTTGCCAACCCTCACGGAACCAGTGGTATTCTCACCTTCCCCCGAAAAGAGGGTGGCGTATCAACGGACAGAGATCCGGCATGCGTGAAGAATAAAAATTACATTCCAAGCGATCCTAGGAGAGGAATATATCATGCGTAGCGTTTTCACAGCCCTGACGGCGATTGGTTTGATGATCGGCGGCGCGGCCGCAGCCAACGCCGAACCAATCACCATTAAGTTTTCCCATGTCGTCGCCGATACCACCCCAAAGGGCGTAGGCGCACTGCACTTCAAGGCATGCGCCGAGGAGAAGCTGGGCGACAAAGTTAATGTCGAGGTTTATCCGAACAGTCAGTTGTTTAATGACGACAACGTGCTGGAAGCCATGTTGCTGGGTGACGTTCAGCTGGCCGCCCCATCCCTGTCGAAATTCAACAAATACACCAAGAAACTGAATATTTTCGACCTCCCCTTCCTGTTCGACGACTTGGAAGCCGCCGAAAGATTCCAGAAGTCCGAAGCGGGTCAAGCCTTGCTCACCTCCATGCAGGACAAGGGTGTTCTGGGACTGGGATACCTGCATAACGGCATGAAGCAGCTGTCCGCCAACAAGCCGCTGAGGGTTCCGGCCGATGCCGCTGGCCTGAAGTTCCGGATCCAATCCTCGGACGTGCTGGCCGCCCAGTTCGAAGCCCTGGATGCCGTGCCGGTCAAGAAGCCTTTCTCTGAAGTCTTCATGCTGCTGCAGACCAATGCCATTGATGGTGCGGAAAACCCCTGGTCCAACATCTTCACCCAGAAGTTTTTCGAAGTGCAGAAGTACATTACTGAGTCCAACCATGGTCTCCTCGACTACCTGCTCGTGACCAGCGATGATTTCTGGAACAGCCTGCCAGACGACATTCGTCCGGTGCTGGATGACTGCATCGACGAATCCCTCAAGGTCGCCAATGATAGCGCCCTGAAGATCGCCATGGAGCAGCGCCAGAAGATCATCGACTCTGGTGAGTCCGAAGTCCTGCAACTGACCCCCGAGGAGAAGGCCCAATGGCGCGAAGCTATGAAGCCGGTCTGGGCCAAGTTCCAGGATGATATCGGCGCTGACCTGATCGAAGCCGCTCAGGCCGCGAACAACTAAGGGATTTTTGGCTCGATCCCGTCTCCTCCCCCGGACATCCGGAGCAGTTCCCGAATGGTCTCCTTGGCCGGGGAAGCTGAACCTGAAAATGGGATCGAGCCACTTTTCCTGCCATGTTCAGCGCACCCCGGACGACAGGACTCAAAGAAACCATGAACAGAAAACTTATTCTCGGGGGCTTGCTCCTGGCATCTTTGTACGCCTTGGGCTCAGCCCTTATACCCATTGGATCCTTGAAGTCGGGAACCAAACTTCTGCAAGGCTATGTTGTCATCGGCTGTTGGCTGGCCTATGCGGCGTTCAGCTTTCCCGAAGCCTTTAAAAAAATCGAAGAGGCGGTCATTTCCGCCCTTTTGGCGGGAACCACGCTCCTGGTCTTCTACGAGGTGGTGATGCGCTATGTGTTCAACACAGGGGTATCCTGGATTCAGGAGGTCACCCTCTTGGCCTCGGGTGCCATGGTCTTGTTGGGCATGTCCTATGGCATCAAGGTGGGCAGTCACATCGGCGTAGATGCTTTCGTCCGCCTCCTTCCCAGCAATGGACGACGTCAGGTAACTCTGGTTGCCGTCGTTCTTTGCCTCTTCTACTGCTCCCTGTTCCTCGTCGGGGGCTGGGCCTATACCAGCAAGCTCTTCAAGATCGGCATCGAAATGCAGGACATTGCCCTGCCCAAATGGAGCGCCTTCAGTCTGCTGATGATTGGCATGGCGCTGATGGTGGCACGGCTCTCTGAACTACTGCTGTCCCTCGCCAAGGGCGAGACAGATAGCTTCAGTTTGGCCGATGAAGCCAAGGACGCCCTGGAACTGACCGGTACGCCGCCCAACACCAAGGAGTCCCAGGCATGACAGCGACGGCGCTCTTCCTCCTATTGTTTCTGTTCATGTTCATGGGCATGCCCATTGCCATCGCCCTGGGCCTGTCCTCAATCATGACCATTCTTTTGTTCACCAATGACACCTTGGCCACCACGGCCCTGAAGCTGTTCGAGGCGAACACGGGCCATTACACGCTGCTGGCCATTCCCTTCTTCATCCTGTCTTCCCAATTTCTATCCACCGGCGGCGTGGCCCGGCGTCTGATCCGCTTTGCCGTCGCCTCGGTTGGTTTCATCCGGGGAGGCATGGCCATGGCTTCGGTCATGGCTTGTATGTTGTTCGCCGCTGTCTCCGGATCCTCTCCGGCCACGGTGGCGGCCATTGGCGGAATCGTCATTGGCGGCATGGTGAAATCCGGCTTCCCCAAAAGCTTTGCTGCAGGCGTCATCGCCAATGCGGGAACTCTGGGGATCCTGATTCCTCCCAGCATTGTGATGCTGGTCTATTCAGCGGCCACAGATGTCTCCGCCGCCCGGATGTTCATGGCGGGCGTGATCCCGGGCATCGGGATCGGCATTGTCCTGATGGTGGCCATCTACATCTTCGCCACGGTCAAAAACCTACCCCGCCAGCCCTTCGCCGGGTTCGCGGAGGTCACGCGCGCGGGTCTATCGGCCTCGGGCGGCATTTTCATGATCTTCCTGGTTCTGGGCATCATCTACGGCGGTGTCGCAAGCCCCACGGAAGCCGCAGCCCTGTCGGCCGTTTACTCCTATTTCATCGCCATTTTCCTCTATCGGGACATGGGTCCGCTCAAGAAGGTGGAGGGCAAGAGTATCGGCCCGGCGGACTACCTGCTGGCCCTACCCCGGTCCGTCCTGGATCCCGAAGTGCGCCACGTCCTTCTGGATGCGGCGAAAGTCAGCATCATGCTGCTGTTCATCATTACCAATGCCATGCTGTTTGCCCATGTTCTGACGGCGGCGCAAATCCCGCAAACCATCGCTGGGGCGATCACGGACATGGGCCTGCCCCCCTGGGGGTTCCTGATCGTAGTGAACATCCTGTTGCTGATCGCGGGCAACTTCATGGAGCCCTCGGCCATCCTGCTGATCATGGCTCCGATCCTGCTCCCCATCGCGCTGACCCTAGGCATCGATCCGGTACACTTCGGCATCGTGATGGTGGTGAACATGGAAATCGGCATGATCACACCACCGGTGGGCCTGAACCTGTTCGTCACCGCAGGCATCACCAACCAGAGCATCATGTGGGTGGTCAAAGCCGCCCTGCCGTGGTTGCTCATCCTGCTCGCCTGCCTTCTGGTCATCACCTATGTGCCGGAAATCTCGCTTTTCCTGCCCAACACCATGATGGGTGCGTCCACCTATTGATCCCATCCAATACACCAAGAAAAAGCCCCGGACGCAGAACGCGTCCGGGGCTTTTTCTTGGTATTAAACAATCCTACATAGAGTTCTTTCGAGGCCAAGTTGGGCCAAGAAGCACTGTACACGATAGTGACCCGTCTTTTTTGGGCGATTGCCCAAGCCCATTTAAGGGTAAATGCCCCCAAACCCCCATTTTTCTTTTACAAATAAGAGCCCGGGGTCTGGGGCCTTGCGGCCCCCGTGGGGGGGCGTGCCCCCTCACGGGCGGAGCCCAGACTCATTCTCGAACCATCACTGTCCTGCGGCTGGCAGGGCTGGTGCGCCCGGTAGCGGGACGGCTTGATATACCGTACAGTTCGAGTAACCATCATTCTTGAAATGGTAGGTATTCACCGGATTGGCCTTACCCAATGGGTCATAAAGGTTAAACCCCCGCTTGGCGATGCCGGAAACAGTCACGCCCCCCGGGTTTCCCTTGCCCCCATATCCGATATAAAGTCCGTCCTTGAAAACCTGATTGAACTGCCCCTTGCGACAGAGCTTTGATAACTCCGGCATGAGCGTTCCGACTTTCCAGTAAGGTGCGGTACTCGCCCCATATTGGATCGCCTTGTTCAAGGCAAAGGCCGACGGCCCTTGAAGGGAACAGGCCGCCAACACGGCGACCACCGCCAAGGTCCGGTTGCCGACATCCCATAGCCTGTTCGCTTTCATGAAACCCTTTCGGTTCACTGGATACCTTCCCTTACCGAGAGTAAGGCCCTCGCCCTCCGCCAAGCAAGGGGAAACAACCGGACGATCATGGACCAGAGGGCTATCCGCGTTTTCAATACACGGATATATGGACAGAAGGCCCGTCAGTTCCAATACTTCACCTTTCCTAGAGTGGGATTTCGTCAGGTTGAACACGGTACACGACTAGGGGTATTTTCAGTCACGGGGTTTTGCCCGGGCCCCCACCGGGGCCGAAAAGCCCCAGCCCCCGGGATAAAAAAAGAGGGGGTTGGGGGCATTTGCCGCCAAATGGGCTTGGGCTATCGCCCAAAAAAGACGAGACACGGTCGTGTACAGTGAGGTTGAATCGGGCCCCTGCTCTAGCGTCGAAGCCAGCCCCCTTTCAGGAAGAACGGATCGATATAATGCAAAGTTTAAGCCGTGTTTGCGCCATAACAGCCCTGTTCTTTCTCACTTCACCGACCCATGCGATATCAGCGCCCCAAGAGCCCCCGCCCCTGGTCGGTCATCTGGACGCCGACAATCCCTTGGTCGGCCGGATTTTCGACGGAGGGACAGGGGCAGAGGTCCCCTTGGACGAAGCCCTGAACCGCGCCCGGCGCAGCGAAGTCATCCTTCTTGGGGAACGTCATGACAACCCTGATCACCATGCCCTTCAGGCCTATGCCTTAGGAGAGCTCATCGCCTCCGGACGACGTCCCGCCCTGGTTTTCGAAATGATCGATGGCGATCAAGGGGAAGCCCTGGACACCTGGCGGGCAGCGACGACCCCGGATACAGGGGATCTGAACGCGCTCCTGTCCTGGGAAAGTCGCGGCTGGCCCAGCTTTTCCTGGTACGAACCCTTGTTCGCCCAAGCCTTGAAGGAAAACCTGCCGATCTTTCCCGGCAATCCTCCCCGCACCCAAGTCCACGCCATCTCCCTGGGAGAGACCCCGGACTCTGTTACGACCCTGGGCCTGCTGGACAATCCCCTGCCTGATCCCCTGGCATCGGATCTCCTGGACACCCTACGAGACAGCCATTGTGGCATGATTCCCGAGAGCGACCTTTCCCCCATCGCCCTTGCTCAAAGGGCCAAGGACGCGACCATGGCTCAAGCCGTCGTCGCGGCCCTGACGGGCGGAGCCGAGAGTGTGATGATCATCACCGGTTCCGAACATGCCCGGACGGACCGGGGAGTTCCCTTCTATCTCCCAAAAGGTCTCTCTCACCTCTCCATCGCTTTCGTGGAGGCGTTCGAAGGAGAGACCGATCCCCTCGCCTATGGGGAAGCTAAAGTCGTAACCGATGGCACGCCACCCTACGACCTGCTGTGGTTCACCCCCCGGATCGAGCGTCGTGACCCCTGCGAAGGTTTGGCGGAGCATTTCAAGGACCAAGAGGAGGCCACCCCTCCCCCAAATGATGAGAGCCAGACCAGATCGGCGCCGCAGAGGGAGAGCATTCCCGCTAATCCTCCCCATCCGTGACCGATTTGCGCGTTTTCGGCGTCCAAGGGAGGACATTCACCGGTTTGCCACTTTGTGAGCGCATGACTCGGGGGCGAATGACCGTTTCGATGGCCGGCGCATCCGCACTATGGGCGGTGTTGCGATGATCCCCCTTGGGCGAACGCAACCCCGGTGCCCGGTCGGGCCGGATGTTTCCATAGAAAGCCACCATGGACTCGATGGTAATGACGCTGCGCGGGTCGGCGTCCAGGGCATCGGCATAGGGGGGGTGTTTGCGAATGACTTTGCTGAGGTGTTCAGCGGAATGAACGCCAAACCGACGCCAAATGCTGTCCAGGAACTGCTCGGCCAGGGGGGGAACTTTTTCGTCGGAAATCCAGGGCCGTTCGTTCTCGAAAGCCCGATAGATATTGGGTTCCAGGGGGCCTGCCGGGTCAGCAATGAAAACCGCAGGGGCCAATAACCGCCCATGGTTGGCCACGGCAAAATAGGCCTGGGCCAAATACATCAACCGGTGCAGCTTCTGCGGCTGCAGGTATTCTCTCTCGTTCAAGGCCTTATCCTGGAACCATTTGGCCTCGTCGAAGGTACTATCCAGCAAAGGGGGGCGCATGGACGTCATGGATCGCGCTCCAAATTTGATCCGATCAGGTCAGCAATCATCAGGAAACGGGATCCTTGAGCGGTTCCCTCCACTCCCTTACCCTTAAGGAAAGGCGCGATCAATGAGGCCGCGTCGGTCCGCCTCCTCCTCCGCGCGGCAGTGCGCGAAGGCTTCCTCAGCATAGCGCAATGGAAAGTCCAACCCCAATGCCTTTCAGCCCCAAATGGATCGGACCACATATCCCATGACCCGCCGGGGACGCTTGCTCCTGGGAGGCCTCCTGGCCCCTCCCCTCCTTCTCACCATCGGGCTGCTCCTTGCCATCCCGATGCGAATCCCCTTGGCCGAGTGGCTATTGCGCAGCCAATTGCCCTCTCTTGGCTTGCCGCAGGTCGAAGGCAAAGTGAGAGAGCTGTCGCTCCATCAACTGGTGATTGAAGATCTACTAGTAGAGAAGGAGCAGGCCTGGGTCAAACGCGTGACGGCCACCTATTCCCTGCGCGACCTGCTGGCGGGCCGCATGAAAGACCTCATTTTGGAGGAACCGACCCTCCTTGGCTCCCTGGAGGGGGCGCATCCCCGCTTTCCCCTGCTGGAGACCTTGCTCGAAGGCGAAGACAGCGGAGCAACCGGTGGCAGCACCCCGCCACTGGATCGCTTGGAAGCACGGGATGCCCGGATCATTCTCGATACCCTGCGGGGACCCATAACCGTAACCAGCGACGCCCTGTTCTCGCCCCGGAAGGGAGTTGACGAAGACGGATGGTCCATAATCCTGAAGGGCGCGGCCACCGGTCCAGGCCTGGACGCAACGGGTCATGCGGAGGCCGAGGTGTCACCGGAAGGAGCGATCCGAACCGCCTCTGGCGGCCTGACTGGGCGGTTGACCCATTTCGCCATCGACGGCTTGGTCGAAGGCCTGACCCTGGCAGCGGACGTGACCGGCTCTTTCAACGGCACGACCCTGCGGGCAGAGAGTACCGGCCTGACCCTCCAAGTCGGAGCCTTGGCCCCGGAGGTCCTTGACACCCTACCTGAGCCGACCAGGGAGATCCTGTCCGCCCCCCTATCCTTGGGTCTGGGGGACAAATCGCACCCCACAGTTTTGGCCTTACAAATGACGGACCGAAACGAACCGGCCGAACTTTCTGGCCCCCTCTCCCTGGGCATCGGTAATGGGCGGATGTCCATTACGGGTTTGGTCGACCTGACCCTTCCCGACGCCCTGGGTCCCCCAAACCTCGCCCGGCTCTCGGGAACGGCGAAGGGGACCGCAAGGGTGACTGCGCTTCCCATCTCCGGTTGGGTCGAAAGGATGGATGGGACCCTCGGCCTATCCCTCGCCCTGGACGGCGCCGGTGGTGCGACCCTGGACGTGGATGAGGGCGGCAGAGTTCAAGTCGAAGGGGTAGCCCCCTCCTTTGCCCAGATTCTGGACGTCCTCGGTCCCCATGACCGCCTGAGCCTGACCCTGGTCGACGGCCCAATCCACCTGAGCCGTACCGCCGCTGGGCGCATCGAAACGACCGGTGCTCTAACCCTTCGCCCGCAAGCCGAGGGGCCGGGACAGGTTACCCTCTCCCTTGACGGTCTGGCCCTGCCCGAGGGGGACCCACGCAAGGGAACCGTGAAAGGCGGGCGCATCACCGTCACGGATTTGGCCCCGCCAGAGATCACCGGCCTGTCGGGAAGTGTCACCCTGTCCAAGGGCGTCTGGTCTGCCTCCGAGGCCTCCGCCCAGGTGAGCGGCGAGCTAACGGCGGCGACCTATTCCACCGAAGCCCTCTCCCTCAGCGGCCTTCACCAGACCGGAACGGCCCTCTTCCATTGGGACTCCGCCTCCAATCTCCTAACCGCTGACGCCTTGGACAGCACCCTATCTCTGGAGACCCTCAATCGGGGGAACCAAGCCCTGCGAGGGCTGAGGCTCGATTGGCAGGGCCCCCTTTCCCTCGAGGTGGACTCCGGCTTGCTGCGGGGCCAACCGGAGCAGTTGACCCTCACCCTCGCCGAAGGAGCCCTTGAGGACGGAGTAACCTTGACCGCACCCCTGTCCCTTTCCCTTTCGGCTCCCACAACCCTGTCGGCACGCACTGACACGGGCCAAGTCACCCTGGCGAAGACTCCATTCGCCCCCACCACCCTGGCCCTCAAAGTGAACGGGGAGGCCCTGACGGCCGCAGACCTCTCCATGACGGTTTCAGGCCTTTGGCCACCGGGTCCTGACACTCCTTTGTCCTTGGAGCTGGGCGACGGCGCCCTGCAAGGTTTCGGCCTTTCTGCCCGGGCGCTCGCGGGCCGTTTTTCGTTGGAACAGGGCGGTCCCAGGGGCAGCCTGAATGCCCTGGTCGACACACTCCCCGGCGAGGTGACGGCGGCGAAAGGAGCCCGCCCCCTCGCCCTGGACCTCTCCCTCTCGCACCCGGAGCCGGGGGCCGACACCAAACATTTTCCCCTCCGCGCCCGCCTGACCGATCCCAAGAAGCGCCTGTCCATCGGCCTGGAAGGGTGGACCACAGCGACCCTGGCGGAGGGTCGCCTGCGGGTGGCTGCTCGCCCCGTGGCCTTCGCTCCGGACGGCCTCCAGCCCGCCGCACTCCATTCCGCCTTAAGCGAGGTCGCCAAACAGGTCACCGGCACCTTGGCTCTGAAGGGAACACTCTCCTGGCGGGGAAGTACCCTTTCGCCGGATCTCTCCATTCTGGCAAAGGATGTGACCGCCACCTTGGGAGACGTTCCCATGGAAGAAATCAACGGTGTCATCCGCCTCACCCAGTTTTGGCCACCGCGCGGCCCGACTCAGGAGATCAGCGTTGGGACCGTCACCCTCGGTCTGCCATTGGGCAATGCGCTGATCCGCTACACCCTGGATGGCAAAGGCCATCTGATCATAGAAACTGCGTCCCTGGATCTGGCTGGAGGCAGTGTGACGACGGGAAACGTAATCGTCCCCCTAAAAGGCGGCCAAATCCTCGTTCCCTTGGAGGTCAAAGCCGTTGCCTTGGACCAGTTGGCGGGCCTGACCAACCTGGATGGCCTGGCCGCCTCTGGCCGTTTGGGGGGGCGTATTCCCCTAAGAATAGAACCCGAGGGTACCATTTGGGTGGACAAGGCGACCCTGGACACAGAAGCCCCAGGACACCTCAGCTACCACCCACCGAAATCACCTGAGGTCCTGGCCGCTGGCAACCAGGGGGTCTTGTTGCTCCTGCTGGCCCTGGACGACTTCCAGTATGAGCATCTGAAGTTGACCCTGGACGGAGACTCCTCCGGAGAGTTGACCATCGGTATCAACCTTTTGGGGGCTAATCCGGATCTCTATGACGGCTATCCTGTGGATCTGCATGTCAACTTGACGGGCGCGCTGACGGAACTGATCCGGAAGAACCTGCGCACCTATACCCTCCCCAGCCGGATCCAGGAGAATCTGCAGCAGTTCATGAACAGCCTGGGTTACACCGGCGCCACTGCCCCCACCGTTCCGTGAGAGGAGACATCACATCGTCAACACAACGCCATAATTCCTTGTTTTTCTTGAACGGTCGGAGCAGTCTGCCAGTTCCACCACGGTTTTCCAGGAGGACAGATCCATGATGAAGGGCCCCAAGTTCACCGGCGCCCCAGTAGCCTTCGCGGTTCCGGTCTTTTTGGTCCTTGGCCTGGGTGCCTGCCAACCCACTGTCAAGGTGGAAGCGCCAGACAAACCTATCCGCATTGACCTGAACGTGAACATCCAACAGGACGTGCGCATTCGACTGGAAAAGAGCGTGGAAGATCTCCACCAGCAGAACCCCAACATTTTCTGACGGTGGATAAGGGAAGGACTTTATGTCATGACACGATTCTCGAAGGTTTTGAGGGGCTTGGCCCTGGGCGCAACCCTGACCCTTGCCGCCGTTGCGCCCGCCCTGGCTATGAGTCTGGAAGAAGCCCGGTCACAAAATCTTGTCTGCGAGGCCGCCGATGGCCTGATTCGGGCCACGGGCGGCGGTGGTGATGTGCAGGCCCTGGTGAACAGCACCAATGCCCAGCGCATGCAGGTTTATCAGGCCTCCGCCTCCAAGGAAGGCGTGCCGGTCATCCAAATCCAGGCGGTCAGTGGCGAACAACTCCGCCAGAAATACAGGCCCTGTAACTAGAGTCTGTTCCTACCGGAAAACAACGCTTCAGGTCGCGCCCGAGAGCGATGGATCACAGTACACGACAGTGTCTCTTGTTTTTTGGGCGATAGCCCAAGCCCATTTGGGGGCCAATGCCCCCAACCCCCCATTTCTCTTTTATCAATAAGAGCCCGGGATCTAGGGCCTTTCGGCCAGTAAATGGCTGGGGGTCTGGGGCCTTCCGGCCCCAGTGGGGGACGGGGCAAAGCCCCGTGACGGGAAAAAAGTACCGACTGTCGTGTACCCTGGCGATAGATGTGCATCAACGTTCCAAGCTCCGGTAGACATCGTCGTTTGGGGCGATGCAGGAGCAGGCGACCTCAGCGGTCGCCCTATGACCCAAGAAGGATCGCACATCCCAAGGTCAACTCACAGGCGAATCCGATCAGGAATGCTGCGGTCCGGAACGGAATGGGAAAGCCCGCTATGGTCCCAAGCGCATGGGCCAAACGGGTGAAAAAGTAGACGCGACACGCCCCAACAGCGACCGCAGACGGGCCGATCGCATGAACGGCAAGGACCAACGGCGCAAAAAGCACCAAATTCTCGACAGCATTGGCATGGGCTTGAACGGCCCGCACCGCCCAAGGGGCGCGCTGTGGTGGGTCCGGCAACGGGAACCAAGACCAATTTGGTGGTCCAACCTCTCGGAAGCGATTGCCGACGTAGGGAATCCAGAGACCTCCGGTCAGCAGGACCGTGGCGGCGAGCCAGAACAGCTCTGGCGATTCGGTGTTCATCATGCGAAACCCTCACTCGTTTGACTGGTTCTTCCCGGTAAGGCGTGTTTTGACATGCGCTCGCCAAAGCCGACCATATTTTGTACAATGACGCACAATATTAGAAAGGGGCAAGGATTTTATGCAAGTTCGCACAAAACAAACCAGTCGAGCTGGCCGCCCGAGAAAGTTTGATGAGGCCGAGGCTCTCGGGAAAATGTCACGCCACCTCTGGACGACCGGTTTATCCGGGACGTCACTCGACGGTATCGCCCGTTCAGCCGGGCTCAACCGGCCCAGTCTCGCAGCCGCCTTCGGTGACAAGAACGCGATCTATGCGCAAGCGGCTTCAAGCTATGCCGCCATGATGGATGATCAGATCGGACGCGCGCTGGCAGCCGATAACTTGCAAAGCGCGCTTCTCGCAGCGTTCGAGCTGGCGATCGACATTTATACGACCGAAGGCCCAGACGGATGTTTCGTGATCTGCACGGCGCCAGCGGATGCGCAGACCAATCCGGTTTGCTCAACTGTCTTGAATCAGTCTCTCGAAGCCATAGACACCCTGTTCCTGAGACGTTTGGAAAAGGAACAATGCGGCGCGGCGTCCAGCCATGTTGACCTGGCGGCGCTCGCTGCGCTTCTTGGCGCCACGCTCAATAGTCTTGCATTGCGCGCTCGAGCGAACTGGAGCAGGGAAAAAATGAGGCAGTTGTCTATCGGAGCCGTTAATCTGGTTATGACCATGCTAGATCACCCCCCTTAAATCGGAATCGATTTAGAGCGGATAATTTAGTCTAGAATCATATGGTTACAGCATCTTGTAAAAAAAGTCCGAAAGCGCTAAGGTCTGCATGTTTCTCTGTGCGGCTCCGAAGTTAAACATACCCCGCCCCCAACCGGCCCCTAAGACCCCGGATCCCCATTCGTTTTTTGACCAATGGGATCAAAGGGTCCGTGACCCTTTGCGGGTCTGGGCAGGGCCCAGAAACTGCGAAGCAGGTTTTCCGGATTTTCGAGGATCCAGAGTATAACACGTTGCTTTACTTCGTCACTCCCGTGAAAACTGGGATCCAGCGTTGATTTCGGTGTCGTCAGTGGAGCGTGCTCAGATAGCATCAACCGCATAGGTTCGTTGTCCCCACCCTGGAGTCCCGCATGCGCGGGAATGACGACAAAAGAGTTTTTCCGCACCCTGCTCGATTAAAATCCTCTCGCCACTTCAGAAGCGAGGTGAAGGCCTTCAGTCTACGTCATACCTCCCCCAACGCTCGCGACATCATCAATTACCATCATGACATTGTCCCGGCCCTGGAAGGTATCCAACCGCAGGGTTCCTGCGATGTGCAACGAGGCCCCGCGCGAGTTCAGCAGGGCGTGACCCATTTCCGAATCTGCCGCCTTGAAGGCCATGGCCTTGAGTGAGCCCCCGGAAGGGCCGTTCAGGAAGCATCGGATATGGCCCATGCCGACGACATCCACCTTCCCCACCCGGGCATTGGCAACGGCGAAGCGGGGCTCCGGATTGCCTGAGCCATAGGGCCCCGCTTGGCTCAGGGATCGCACCAGAGTCGCATTCGCGCCGCGGATATCCAGGGCACCATCCACCTCCAGGGTAGCCACGATCCCCCCCGCCTCGATCTGGGCCTTCAGGCGCTCTCCCAGGAACGCCTTGAATTCATCCAGTCGCTCTTCGAACAGACTGAAGCCCGCCGCCATGGCATGACCACCGCCGGCTTCCAATAGGCCCGCCTCACGGGCGGCAATCACCACTCGTCCCAGATCCACACCTGTCACCGACCGCCCCGACCCCTTGGCCATCCCCCCCTCAAGAGAGAGTGCGAGGGCCGGCAGGGCATAGCGCTCCTTCAGGCGACTGGCGACAATCCCCACCACACCGGGATGCCAATTCCGACCCGACGCGAAAACCATAGGAAGGCTGTCCGGAGCCGCAGCTTCCACCTGTTCGATGGCCTGAAACAGGACTTCTGCCTCGATCTCCTTGCGCGCACCGTTATACCCATCCAATTCGTTGGCCATGACCCGGCAGGCCTCCAGGTCATCACAGACCAAAAGTTCGGCCCCCAGGGCAGCCCGGCCCACCCGGCCCCCGGCGTTCACCCTTGGCCCCAGCATGAAGCCCAGGTGGAAGGCATCGATGGCCTCGCGCACGCCCGCGACCTCGGCCAGGGCAGCGATACCCGCATTCGAGCGGGAGGCAATCACCTTGAGCCCCTGACGCACCAGCGCCCGGTTCACACCCACCAAAGGCACCATGTCACAGACCGTTCCCAGGGCTACCAAGTCGAGCAATCCCATCAGGTCCGGTGGCCGACGCCCCGTTTCCTTGTACCAACCGGAATCCCGAAGACTCCGGTTCACCGCCACGGCCAACAGGAAGACCACCCCCACGGCTGCCAAATAGGTATGGGGGGTGATCTCGTCCAGACGTTTGGGATTGACCACAGCCACGGCCCTGGGCAGCTCCGTGCGGGCTTCATGGTGATCGCAGACGACGATATCCAACCCCGCCTCGGCTGCCTCGGCCAGGGGAGCGAAGGCGCTGATCCCACAGTCCACGGTCACCACCACTTGGGCGCCTGCGGCTCCCAAGCGCTTCAGGGCCGGCGCATTAGGGCCATAGCCCTCCTCCACCCGATCGGGGATATGCACATGGACCGGCACCCCCAGGGCGCGGAAGAAACGATGTAACACCGCCGTGGAGGTCGCTCCATCCACGTCGTAGTCACCGAAGATGCCAATCCCCTCTCCCGCCCGAATGGCTGAGACCAGCCGGTCCACGGCCTTGTCCATATCCAGAAGGTGGGACGGGTCGGGCAATTGGTCCCGCAAGGTCGGCGTCAGAAAAGCCTCTGCGGTTTCCACGATCACGCCCCGTCCGGACATAACCCGGCCAACCACTTCGGGCAGACTGAGGCGCTGGCTGATAGCCAAAGCCTGCCGGTCGTCCCCGGGGCGTTGGACCCAGCGACGTCCTCCAAAGGACCGGCCAACACCGAGGAAGCTGTTTTCGATCATAAGCTCTGTCATGGGGGGACAGTAAAACAATGCTGGCGGAGGCGGAAGCAAAATGGAATTGAGGGGAGGAAGACCGCACCGCCAGAAACCGTTCAGAGCCCCCACCGACACGCACAGCCCAGGGTGCACGACAGTCGGTTCTTTCCCGTCAAGGGGCTTTGCCCCATCCCCCACCGGGGCCGAAAGGCCCAGGCCCCGGACATTTATTGACCGAAAGCCCCCAGACCTCGATCAAAAAAGGGGCGGTTGGAGGCATTTGCCTCAAATGGGCTTGGGAATGGCCCAAAAAACACGAGACACTGTCGTGTGCCGTGCTCACAGCCATGTGGTCGGGCCGCTACCGCACCTTGTAGTTTTGCACCAGTAGATCCAAACCATGGGCCAACCGAGTCAGTTCACCGGACGCCGCAGAGGTTTCCGTTGCCTGCCCTGCTGTTTCATGGGCAATTTCTGCGATGGCTTCCACGGCATGTTTCATGACCTTGGCGTTGTCCTTGGTTTGGCTCACGTCATTGGCCACTTGGCGGGCAGCCTCTGCCACATGCTCCACATTGTTCCCAATTTCGCTGGTGGCGGCACCTTGCTGTTCAACCTCATGGGCGATAGAGGCGGCGATCTCGTCAATGCGATAGATGGTCTGGTTGATCCCGCCCATTTCCCCATGAACTTTGCCCAGGGACGCACCGACTGCTTCCATATCAGTTACCGACAGGGCCACCTGCTCCTGAACGGCATGGATCCGGTTGGTGATATCCTCCGTCGCGCGGGAGGATTGGTTGGCCAAGTTCTTGACCTCATTGGCCACCACGGCAAATCCCTTGCCCGCATCCCCTGCCCGGGCCGCTTCAATCGTAGCGTTCAAGGCCAGCAAATTGGTCTGCTCGGCAATGTCACTGATGGCCGAGATCACCTCGCTGATCTCCTTGGCTGCCTGGGATAGCGCACTGATCGATTCCTTGGCTTCTGCCATTTCCGCCATGGCGCCATTGATGGCCGCATTCGCGGTATCGGCGCCCTGACGAGCCCGATGAGCCACTTCGGAAGATTGTCCGGCATGGTTGGCCACCTCCCGGATAGAGGCATTCAACTCTTCAGCCGCCGCCGCGACGGTTTCTGCGTTGGCGGACAACTGGGTGGCGATGGAGGACAGGTCGTTGATCGACGTGGTCACATGCGTGACCGCTTGGTTGGCCTGACCACTTTCGCCGTTCATCCGCTCCGCATGACGGCTCAATTCCACCGATGCAGCGTTCAGTTCTTCCGCTGAGGCGGCGATCGCCGTTCCTGCTTCCGTCACCTCCCCTAACCCTTTCTGGAAATTGCCCAGCAACCCATTCAAGGATACGGCCATTTGGCCGACTTCGTCTTTGGTGGTCACAGAAGCCCGAACGGTTAAATCCCCGTCTCCGGCGGATGTCATGGCCCGCTTCATTTCCGGCAGAGGTTTGGTGATGGCCCGGCTGATCAGGATAGCCAACCCACCCCCAAGAATCAGGGCGCCCACGGCAAGAAAGGACGTAATCAGAATAGTGCGCTGAATGGACGCCACCGCGATCGGCCCGGCCTCATCCTGGCGGGCCTTCGCGTTCAATTTATTTTTCTCGATCTCGTTGGCCATCTGAGGGCCGATCTTTTCCAATACATCGGCTACAAGGGCATTCTGCTTTACAATCACCGTATGAATAGCCTCAAAGCCCTCCAGATACCTATCCTGGAGTACCTTGCCTTCATTGGCCATCTCCAAACGTTTAGGGCTGGATATTCCTTTCACCAACAACTGAAAACTACTCTCGATTGCACTCATTTCGCGCTTTGCTTTTGGGAACAACACTTCATCCCGACCATCCAAATACTTAGTAACCTGCAAACGCGCGAGAAGTAATTGACGGATCAACATACCTGCGTAATAGGCGTCTTTTATTTCGCCATCATTGTACGCCCTATTCATGAGCTTTCGGACGCTCTCGAGCATTCCATCACCCGTGCTCGCCATGTCCTTTTGAATTTTGTCACGCTTATCTTGCAGGGCAACGACCTGCTCAAATGCTTCTTGATAGGCCTTCACATCCGCGAGCAAGCGATCAAGGAGACCACTCTGTTCCTCAGTCAAGGCCACGGCACGGGCGTCCTGTATCAAGGCTTCTGTGGCCTTCGCCCTTGTACTGACCATCTCGATCGAATCCGCACTTCTACGAATAAGGAAGTCCTTCACTCCCATACGAGCCATCAGCATATTGGCTTGAATGCGGCCAACGTCATTGGTTTCCTGGGATATGCTGCGGTACCCGGTAAAAAGATCACCAATAGAAGTTAGAGAAAGTAGACCCACCCCCCCCATGACAATCTGTAAAAGAAGAACAGAGCCGAATCCCAGCCAAATTTTCTTGGAAACGGATAGATTGCCCAAGGGAAAACCCTCCACTTGAAAGAACCGCTATAGAACAGCACGCGACACAGATGAACAATGACATCAGACAGGAGAGACTGCCTCGCTTTCGCGCTTCACAAAGCACTACAACCAAAGATAAATCCAAAACAATCAAAGGCTTTAATGCTCATCTAGCGGATGATTTTTTATCTTAAACGCAACGGATTAGAATGAAAACAAGTAATACATAAAATTCTCATGGGAAAATCTTGGGCCAACCCCAAGCACTAGAACTCCTCGAAAATTCAATAGACTCTGGACCACCCAAGGGTCTTACTCAGTTAGCGGCACCTCACCCTCAACCATTAAGAGCAACCAGTAAACCCATGAGCAGGCGCTCTCCCAAAGGCCAAGGACCATGGCCAGAATCGCCATTGATATGCCCCACGTCTCCGGCATTCTCGAAACGGCTTCCCCAGGCGGAAGCGAACTCATGCCCCCGCGCCAGGGAGCAATAGGGATCACTTTTGCTCCCCACAACCATGGCCGGAAACGGCAGAGCCTCCATGGGAATGGGCGCGAAGGAACGGATCGCCTCGGGCGCCGTCTCCGCCTCCACATCCGGCGGAGCGACCAGAAGCGCTCCGGCCACGCGGGACAGTTCCTCGCTTCCGGCACGCAAGGTCCAATGGGACACCAAAATACACCCAAGACTATGGGCTACGAGAATCACAGGTGGCCGAGCATGTTCCAACGCCATGGAAAGCCCTCCCATCCATTCGACAAGATCAGGCTTCTCCCAGTCGCGTTGCTCGACGCGAATACCACCAGGCAGATCCTGCTCCCACAGGGTTTGCCAATGATCTGGACCGGAATTGCGCCAGCCCGGGATAAAAAGGGGAGTTACTGTCATCGGGATGTCCGTTTCTGCAGCTCTGCCAAAACCTATGGGATCACCCGACACAAGTCAGAAGCGGCCCCAAACCAGATCCAATATCTTGATATCGTAACCCATCCTAACAAAAATGCCGCAAAGCAGCGTAAGGACCACGGTTCGACCCCGAGAATCCTTATGTTGGAGCCATATCGTATCGCATCCCCAATCACTTCGCCAACCCAAGGCTGCCTGAAAATCAAAATCGTATAGGAAAATCGGCGTGACTTCGGCGTTATGCTCCAAATCCATAACGATTTTGCTTGATACGGCGCTCCGGACCGCTAGCATGACACTTGGAAAAAGAAAGTCAGTCGCGTAAAGAGGAATGAATTTCATGACCGCCAGCCTGGACTCTCTGTCCAAAGCGGAACACAAGGTGATAGAAGATCTCTTCCAGCAGGAGATCACCGGCAAACCCGTAGATATATCCAAGCGATTGGCGCAATCCCTCATGGAAAAAGGCCTCGTCGAAGAAACGGTCTTTATTACCGGCTACAAGCCCACCGGCCCCCTGACGCGCGACGCCTTCCGCCTCACGCCCATTGGACATTTTCTCTATTGCCAGTGGTTCGATCGACAGGTCACCTGAGCCCGTTTCCGGCATAGCAAATTCCTGCTCGATTCATGCCGGGCGGATCATTGCGCACCTAAACGATGACAGCCGCACCAAGAACCGTCCACAGGTAGATGGTGATAAATAGGGCGACCAGAGCCAGGAATTCGCGGACGAAGACTAACATTGACATTGGGACCTCCTGGATCACATCCCTCCCCGGCATCGCCAACCGAAGAAGCAAAACTGTGATCGGTTCGAGTTAGCTCGGAACATCCACCCTGTTCACAGGGATCTCCAGCACGGACTTGCTTCCAGAGAACGGGATCGATATTCTCGTTTCATTCACATCGACAAAAAGAACATAAGGAGAACGACACGTCAAGAATCGGCGTGCCTCCTTGTTCTTTTTTTGTTCCAATGCCATTTTCCCGCCCCTGCCGCAGGAGACCTTTGCCTTGAATGCGCCCCGGTTCACCCCGTCCCTGCCCTTGACCACTGTGCCAGGGCCATACCGGCGTCTGTCCGGATCCAGGGAATTGCCCTCGGCGGGGGATGGGGTGGACAGACGCCTGTCCGTGGCTCCCATGATGGACTGGACGGACCGACACGACCGCTGGTTCCTGCGACAGATATCCCGCCATGTCTTGCTTTATACGGAAATGGTCACAGCCCCGGCCTTGATCCGTGGAGACCCGGCCCGGCATCTCGACTACCATCCGGACGAGCACCCCATCGCACTTCAGCTCGGCGGCGGAGACCCTGGGGAGCTGGCGCAGGCCACGCGGATTGCCCGAGATTGGGAATATGACGAAATCAACCTGAACCTGGGCTGCCCCTCCGACCGGGTAAGCAGCGGTCGGTTCGGTGCCTGCCTGATGGCTGAACCCAATCTGGTGGCCGACTGCCTCTCGGCCATGCGCGCCGAAACATCGATACCCATCACGGTCAAACATCGGATCGGAATCGATGACCTGGACAGTTACGATCACCTGACCTCTTTTGTCGACACCTTGGCGCGGGCTGGAACCCGGGTCTTTATCGTCCATGCCCGCAAGGCTTGGTTGACGGGCCTGAGCCCCAAGGAAAACCGTGAGGTTCCCCCTCTGCGCCATGATGTCGTTCACCGCCTCAAGGCCGATTTTCCAACATTGGAAATCCTGTTGAACGGCGGCATTCACGACATCCCTTCGGCCCTGCCCCATATCGGCCCCACCGACGGGGTCATGATTGGCCGTGCAGCTTACGAAACGCCCTATATCCTTGCCCAAGCTGATCACCTGATCTTTGGCGACCCTACGCCACCGCCCAGCCGCCATGACGTGGCACGCGCCCTCGCCCCTTATCTGGAGGACCTGCTCGCCCGGGGGGAGCCGATCAAAAGACTTACCCGGCATGTTCTTGGGTTGTTTCACGGTCTCCCCGGAGCCCGGGCTTGGCGACGTCACCTTGGGGAGCAAGCCCCTCGCCCAGGGGCAACGGTCCAGGTGCTCCTTGATGCCCTGGCCCTGGTTCCGGACCCCACCAGGGAAGACGACAAACCGGAACCGCCAGAGCGAAATCCTGACCAAAAAAAAACCAATATTTCCCATTCTGAGGTATTGTGAAATTCAAAAAGGTGAGGCAACGGTTTTCAACGAAAGAGCATGAGGGACTATGAGCCGGATCGTCTGGCGGGATCAAATGAGCATCGGCATCCGGGAAATCGACGACGATCACCGGGCATTGCTCGACCTTATCAATCAAATGGGCGATCTCGCGCAGCCTGAGACACTGGATCGCGCCAAAATGGCTGACTGTTTACTACGACTCATTCGCTATACGCGCGATCATTTCAATCGGGAAGAACAGTTAATGGCCAGTGTCCACTTTCCGGGCATAGCCAAACATCAAAAATTCCATGATACCTTCGCGGAGAGCATTCTCTCCCAATCTCAGCGCTTCGTGGATAACCCAGAAGCGGTGACAGCCTGCTCGGTTCACGCCATTCTTTCCGACTGGGTGCTGCGCCATGTGGTTGGCGCCGACAGGGATATCATCCCCCACTTGGGCACCCAGATTCCCGTCAATACTGTCCAGTGGACGCCTTAGAGTGAAACGGGATCAGCGTGAGTCAAGCTGCCCCGTTTCACTCTAGTTATACAGTGCTTCCTCGAACATCCGGAAAACCTGCTTCGCAGTTTCTGGGCTCCGCCCAGACCCGCAAAGGGTCGACGGACCCTTTGATCCCGAATGGTGGGTTGGAAGAAGATACTCCAGGACAGGTGATCCCAAGTTGTTTCGTCGCCCCCCGACCAGGGCCTATCCCTTTTTATGCACCTGTGAAACCGGCTCGGCGCTTTTCCAGAAAGGCGGCATTGCCCTCAGCAAAGTCCGCCGTTTCGGTCAGTAATAGGAAGGAGCGCTTCTCCGCATCAAGTTGCTCCGCCAGGGTCGCGCGGAAGGAGGCCTCCATAAGACGGCGGGTGGCGCCGAATGCCTTGGTTGGCCCTGCGGCAAGGCGCTCGACAAGGCCCAAGGCCTCACTCTCCAGCATCTCCCGGGGCACCACCCGGTTGACCAACCCCCAGTCCAAGGCCTGATCCGCCTTCACCGGTTCATTGAGCAGAACCAGCTCCATGGACCGACGCAAACCAATCAACCGGGGTAGAAAAAATGTGCCTGACCCGTCGGGAGAGGCCCCAATCGCCGAATAGGCCAGGACCATTTTCACGTCCTCCGACGCCACGGCCAGATCACAGGCCAGGGCCAAGCTCATTCCAGCCCCTGCCACGGGACCTTGCAGAGCTGCCACCAGTGGAGCATTGATTGAACGCAGAGTCAAAATGGCCTCGTGAAAGGGATCGAGCAGCCCGCCCACCGTCTCGGCAATGGGCTTTCCCTCTTCACGGAAAGAGGCGACATCCCCTCCGGCCATAAAGGCGCGGCCCTCGCCACTGACCAGAACGGCTCGCACGGTCGGATCCTTGGCGATATCCCGGGCGGCCACAAGAAACGCATCAGCCATATCCCGGTTCAAGGCATTCAAGACTTCGGGCCGGTTCAGGCGCAAGCGAACCACGGACCCAGAGCGTTCAACGATCAGGGGAGTACAATCGGTCATGGCGTCGTTTCCTCCACATGTGTCTTTCTAGGGGGGGGCCGGGGCGCGAAGGTATCGTCGAATTTTGAAAGATCGGGCATAGGCAGGACAGGGCGCTCCTTCAAGGTTCGCGCTACCTCCGCCAAGTCACCCAGCAAGGCCTGCCGGTCCGGCTCTGCCACATAGGGCACATGATAGGCAATAAAGGGCTCCAGCACCTCCAACCCCACATACCCGAGGGTACCTTGGAAAAAATGCCGCATCATGCCCATGGTCAGTTCTCCATGCAGGGCATCGGGACCGAACATGTGATCGCGTCCCCCCAGGCTGAAGGCCGCGAAGGCTCTTTTCCCCGCCAACCCTCCCCGTTCATAAACGCGCTTCCCCCCATAGAAGGGGCCGGACAAAAAGACCCGCTCAATCCATCCCTTGAGGATGGCCGGAACCCCAAACCATTGCAGGGGAAAGGTGAAGACCAGCAGATCTGCAGACAGCACCTTGTCGACCTCGGCCAGGATATCCGGAGCCAGAGTTCGGTTTGCGAAACCGTGGCGCTGCTCCATGGCATAGGTCAGATGATCAACCGCTTTCCGCTCCCCGAAATCTGCACTCGACATCACCGGGTTAAAACCCATGGCATACAGATCGGACTGGATGACCTCCGCTCCTGCCTCGGAAAAGGTCTGTCGCAGGACATCCCGCATGGCAGCGACAAAGGAGTCCCGTTCCGAATGGGCATGAATGATGTGAATGCGCATAGGATCCCCCTTGCACGCAAAGACTGAAGGATCAGAAGCACAAAGCTGTTTCCCGCGAGCCGATCAGTTTTCGACTCAGCCGGGCGGCACGACGCCTCGTCCATTCGTACTGTCGTCGGGTTGCCTTGCAGCGCAACTTGACCTCGAAGATACTCTAAAATCACTATCCTGAGAGTAAAACTGGGCCAGCTTGACTCAAACGGATCCAGTTTCACTCTAGAGCACCGCTCCAAACGAAAGCCCAAACTCAAGTTTGAAGGGCAACACTCCTGAAGCATAGCCCATCGCCCACCAGCATTCCATACCGTATGGAATGGAAACTCTAGTGCCCCCGCAGCAATGGAAAGCTGGGCATGCATTTTTCGCACGTGCGAAAGAAAGCCAGGGCAATGTAATGTTCTTTCACGAAATTCGATCGTCCGCACAGCATCAGGAGAGAAACCTATGTTCTATTATGGCACCTTGGAGAGCGGCTCTCATGCTGTCCTTTATCAAAGGGCCCGAAAAGCCCGCGCCGTGTATTTGGCAAATTTGTTGCGTTCCATGGCCCATCGGGTGGGTGACTTATTCAGCCAAGCCGCCCATCGCAGCGCCGCCACACACGGATAAGAAACCTGCAGTTCGCCTGACAGCATGCAGAATCAAAATACGACAACGGGCGGGGACCTATGATCCTCGCCCGTTGCTGTTTTGGCAGCGCCCCCTGCCTCCAACAACGACCCAAACAGTCCAGGAATGACTCAGCATCCACCACAGCATACGACAGCGTCTCGTAATTCTTGGGCGATTGCCCAAGCCCATTTGGGGGCAAATGCCCCCAAACCCCCATTTTTTCTTTAAAAAATTAAATGCCTGAGGCCCCAGTGGGGGACGGCGCAAAGCCCCGCGACGGGAAAACGCCGACTCTCGTGTACCGTGAGCATCCACAACCCAGGCCACCCAAAGTAAACTCATCCAGACCAACTCCCGCCTTTTGTAAAATTCTTATTGACCTCCGAAGCCCCATACTCTAACAAGCGCATCTCGCGTGTGACGGAACGTTACACACAAGAGGTGCCTACCACGTTTGCAGGTCTGGAAATCATCCATCAGGCCCACAGCGTCCCCATCGTCTAGCGGTCCAGGACATCACCCTTTCACGGTGAAGACACGGGTTCGAGTCCCGTTGGGGATGCCATTTTCCTTTGAAAAGGCACCAACTCCTCAATAAGGGGAGAGATCAGAAGATCGATTCAAGATCTGCCCATACCTCCATGAGATGTATCCATCCAAAAACACACTTGCTCTCTGTACCTCTGTGACGTGATCCCCACGTCTACGCGAGTGGTTTTCATTTATCTTTCAAAACCCTCACCACCCCCTACAGCTTGGCTTTCAACGTCACGGCCCACTACCCGAAAAGCCCGAAGGACTTGCAAGGCAAGACCGTGGGAATCGGAGAAGGCTTCGATGCCCGATCCCTTTTCCAGGCCCAATTTCCAGACATCAACTTTATCGAAGTGAAGAGCGTTACAGAGGGACTGCGTCAGATGTCCTCCAATCGGATCGACGCATATTTTGACAGCCTCGCGGTCATTTCCAACAGCTTGGACAATAATCCGATGCCGAACGTTGGTCTGGCCCTGGGTCACGGGGCTGGTGTTTTCACCAAGGACGGAGGTGGCGGGACAGCGGTCTCGATATCACCATCGCAGTGAATATCTCCGCCGATAATTTAAAACAAACTGATGACCGATGCCGTCAAGTCCGTAGAAATCCTGACGTGCCTCCGCTTGAAGGGGTTCGAGCTCAGTATCGATGATTTTGGAACGGGGCACTCCTCCCTCGCTCAATTGAAACGGATCCCCTTCACCGAACTGAAAGTGGACCAATCTTTTGTCCGGGGCGCAGCCCAGGATGAAACCGCCTATTCCATCCTGGATACCTCCCTCTCCCTCTCCCTGGCCCGACGCCTGAACCTGCATACCGTTGCCGAAGGCGTGGAAACTCGAGAGGATTGGGACATGGTCGCAAGCCTGGGTGTGGATCTGATCCAGAGATACTACGTCAGCCGCTCCATTGTCGGCGATCAGATCCCCGTTTGGCTCGCAGAATGGCAGCGGACACCTCCCATCCGAGGCACCGCTTCCTCCCTTAGCGAAGCCTAAAGTGAAACTGGGCCAGCTTGTCTCAAGCTGATCCAGTTTCACTCTAAAGGAAAAAATGGGGGTTTGGGGGCATTTGCCCCCAAATGGGCTTGGGCAATCGCCCAAAAAATGCCAGACACTATCGTGTGACGTGGTTTCGTATATCAGGCAAGAAGCTCTAGACTTCCCCCAAAGCCATCCCTTGGAAGGACCTATTCCCTTCAGGTCAAGAGGAAAGGGGCTGGCCAAAGACCATGTCGTCCGCCACGATCAAGGCCAGGAAGGCTTCGCATGCCGGATCGCCGATCCAGGCCTGACAGATTTCCCGGGCGCGCTCCAGGCTTTCCGCCCGGCACAGCATCAGATAGTGCCCCTCGCCCAAGGCAAGCATTTCATGGCCCCGCCACCCCGACCAACTGGACAGGCTTTCCCGAACCATCGTGTCGTGGGCGGCCACCATATCGGCTTCCGTCACCCCGCTCTTGAGGTGGAATCGGGCGATTTCCACACCTTCGGACAGACTGTCCCGCGCCACATAATGCCCCATATGGCGCAGAACGTCGATGGTGGCTCGAAACGGCGCGAAAGCCGGATCCTCGGCAACGATCCGTCCTGCTTCCCGGGCATGGGCACCATCGCGCCAGACGACATGATCGACCCGCTCCAGGCCACCTTCCCCCCGCAAGGGAGTCCAGGACAGGAATCCGGGCAAAGCAGCCACAAGGGCCCTGGCCTGGGAAAGGGCCGTGTCGGCCAAGGCAGCCTCCTTGACGCGGTAAGATACAATTTCATGGCAAGGGGTGGTCATCTTGGTTTTCCTTTTGGTTCATCGAAGTCGACGACCGGAACATTACCCCCCCCTCCCGCCAGTTTCTGTCAGGAGCCAGTTCATACAAGCAATAGAGAGACGACTGGACACAATGAAATGGAAAAAAATATCAACTTAAAGAAGAAAAACAGACCCAAATACCCCGTAGCAAAATAGGAAATACCCCATTATCCTTGGGTCTCCGTTTCGGTGGCCCCCACCACCGCGCTTAAGGAAGAGTGATGCTCATTGGGTTCCCGGTAATCTTACCCTCGACATCTCCCTCTCCTAAACCCATGGTGGCGTGATATGTCGGGTCTGTTTCCCCTATCCTGGTTCCTCGGTCCCCTCTTCCGACCTCCTCCCCACTCTGAGGAAGCAACATCGGGCGGCCTCCTCCTCCGCCGCTTGAGCCTTATCGCGCTGCTAAGTCTCTCACCGCTGACCGGGGTACTCGCCGCCCAGGTCAGCCGGACCGGGGAAGAGAATCCTCTCACCCCTGTCCGAGTTCAACTGAAGTGGTACCACCAATTCCAATTCGCAGGCTTCTATGCCGCCCAGACCAAAGGCTATTTCTCCGAAGCCGGACTGGATGTGACGTTGATGGAAGGCGGTCCATCCACCAATCCGGCGCAAACGGTAGCCGAAGGCAACGCGGATTTCGGGATCGGGACCTCCACTCTGGTGCTTGATTATGCCAAGGGAATGCCCCTAGTGGCCGTTGCTTCTTTTTTCCAGCACTCCCCCTTCATCATCCTCGCCCGACGGGACAAAGGCATCGAAACCGTCAAGGATCTGGAGTGGCGCACTGTCATGATCGAGCCCCATTCGGACGAAATCATGGCCTACCTGATCACTGCGGGAGTGGACTTGGAAACGGTCACCTTCGTTCCCCATTCTGGAACCGTTACGGAACTGGCCGAGGATCGTGTGGACGCCATGACCGCCTACCTGTCCACGGAACCTTTCCTCGCAACCCGGGCAGGGATACCTTACGAGACCTTCGATCCGAAAAACCTGGGGATTGATTTCTATGGGGACACCCTCTTCACCACCCGGAAGCTGGCTGACAGGAATCCGGCTCTGGTCACGGCCATGCGAGACGCCCTGATCAAGGGATGGCAATATGCCCTGGCCCATCCCGATGAAATCGTATCGCTGATCAGCGAAACCCTTGCCCCACGCCTGGACCGGGTCGCCCTCGGGGTAGAAGCCCAGATCTATCCTGGCCTGTTCAACCAGGATATTGTCGACATTGGCTATATGAGCGCCAAACGCTGGCGCCACATCGCCGATACCTTCGCCAAAGTGGGGATGATCGACAGACCTGTTTCGTTGGATTCCTTTCTCTTTCAGGCTTCCGACCCCTTGCCCTCCTGGATTGAGCAAACCCTGATTACAGGCCTTGTCGCCCTCGTTCTGGGACTGGGCTTCACCCTGCGTATCGTTCACATCAATGGAAAACTCAAACGCAGCTTTCAGACCCTGGACCAGCAAAAGCGCCAGCTTGAAGAGGCTAATGGCGAACTGGCCCGCCTATCGACAACGGACTCTCTGACGGGTTTGGCCAATCGACGCCATTTTGACGACCATCTGGCTCGGGAATACGCCCTGGCGCGGCGGTCCGGCCTGCCCCTGACCCTGGTCATGATCGATGTGGACTACTTCAAAAGCTACAACGACCTCTATGGCCATCAAGCAGGGGACGCCCGCCTGAAGGATATCGCTGACGTACTTCGCCGGATGTGCAAACGGGAAGGCGACCTCCCTGCCCGCTACGGGGGTGAGGAATTCGCCCTGGTCTACCCCCAGATGGACGAAGCCACGGCCCTACACCAAGCAGAGGCCACCCTGGCCGCCATCCATGCCTTGGCCTTGCCCCATGAGGGCTCCCCCTTTGGCCTGCTTACCGTAACAGCCGGCGTCAGCACGCTTTTTTGTGGATCGGGTCAATCGGAAGGAAACCTGTCCATGACCGACCTGATCGCCCAAGCCGACCTTGCCCTCTATCAAGCCAAAAAAGCGGGACGCAACCAAGCGGGCGTCCATGGAAAGGCTGTCGAGGGGCATGAACGGGAAGATCAGTAAGTGGACAGTATCCCAAAAGACCCTCAGGACAAGATATCCAGAGTGTCCTTGGACATCTCCTCCTGTGTCCGAATGACCGAAGTCGCAGCCTTATAGGCCTGACTCGACGTTTTAAGGTCCACAATATTGCCCGCCACATCCACATTAGGCGTGGCCCGAACGTCTCCTTCACCATTGGGCAAGGGCACATAGGCTGGATCAATGGGGGAGACGACAGCACGGGTCCCAGGCGCGTTGGAGACTTGGTTCGCCCTGAGAGGCCGGTAACCATCGTAGCCCTCCCCCTTTGCCGGTAGGGCCGCATCCGAACGCTGGTTAACCAGGTTGCTGGCTGCCACATTGGTCCGGGTTTCCGCCGCTTTCAGGCCGGAGACGGCGACACTCAAACCGAAATCCATATGCCTTCTCCCTAATAATAGCGGTTGAGGGTACCGCCGACGAGCTTTTCACCGGTAAATCGGGCGGCGATAACGCGCATATTCGCTTCGTAAATCGATGTTCCCCTCTCGCTGGCTTTGGGAACGGTTCCCATGCCTCTCATCGCTGCGTGGGATTGCTCTGCGAAGAGGACCTGAGAGAATGCGTTGGACGTCTTAATGCGCCCGATCCGGATAGGCTCTTCACCCAAGGGAACGATGGGGCGGCCTCGTCCCTGTCCGTCACCCGTCCCCCATTCATCGTTCCGCAGCCCCTCATCCTGGGGACCGACATGAGCCGACGCGCCGGTTTCAAGGATCGGAGAAAAGGATTCGGAGGCCGAAGTCGCACGAAGTCCGTCCCCATACCGTGTGTTGGTAACGGCGGAGAAAGAAGTCGTTGTTCCTGTCACCTTGGGGGTGACCGACATCGTCCAGATCCTCTCTTTACCTAGAACCCCAGCGGGTCAGTCGTTATTTGCGAGCCAGCAGACCGCGCTTCCTATGGTCCGTCAACGCCCAGCGACATAGAGAAACCCAACGGCGATAGTCCAATGCGTCAAGCGCCCCTGATTATTTATAAAAGAAATCCATCTCCAAGGGAATGGTTTCCAAAAAACCGTCTGACACCAAACTCAAGGGCATAAAATCCAACACGGGCATAAACCGCCCATTGTGACCACTCCTCCAATATAGACCAATTGGAAGAATTTTTCCAAGAAATACGAAATATACCCCGCCCCCCACCGGGGCCTGAGGCCCCGGCCCCCCATTGGGGATCAAAGGGTCCGCGACCCTTTGCGGGTCTGGGCGGAGCCCAGAAACTGCGAAGCAGGTTTTCCGGATGTTCGAAGAAACGGTGTATATTCGGAATGAGGCTCCATCCTTTCTCACCCCTTGATCCTGGAAGCCATTCGCGGGACAACGGAGTCCAAGCGGGATCTCGTCATCCCAACGGGGTTTCACCCAGGATTTCAGGAGAGTCTTCCATGGCCAACATCCTTCGTATTGCCCTATCCTGCCCCGACCGGACGGGCCTCGTCGCCGCCGTGAGCGGGCGCCTTTTCGACCTGGGCGCCAATCTGGGCGACACCTCCTTCGCCACCCTGGGCAGCACAGCGGAGTTCACCATCGTTTGCAGCATGCCCGAAAGCGTCACCGTTGAGGAAACGCGCGAGGCCCTGGCCGCTCTGCCGGAGCTGAAAGACGCCGATCTTTGGGTCGGCCGCCCCAAGGATGAAGCCTCTCCCCCCCAAGGAAACAAGGTCACCCATAGCATCGTCGTATCCGGTGGAGACCGCCCGGGCCTTGTCACCCGCCTAGCGGAAGCCTTCGGCGACTATGGGGCCAGCATCGTGCGCCTGACATCTGAACGGTTGGACGACGTCGAGGGCTTTCGTTACCTCGTCCGAATCGAGACGCGGATTCCCAAGGAAAAGGAAATGACCTGCCTCGCCACCGTAAAAAACACATCGGAAGAAATGGGGCTCGCCTGCTCTTTCAAAAGTCTCTGAAAATCAAAAAAAAGGCGCCCAGCAGGTGCCCTGCCCTCGTGATTTATGGATGCCTCGGAGCACTCAAGATCAAATCACGGGACAAGACCCTAGAGGGACCGTTGCGGGGCTTTGCCGCCCCCACCGGGGCCTGAGGCCCCGGACCCCCATTCCTTTTTTACCAATGGGATCAAAGGGTCCACGACCCTTTGCGGGTCTGGGCAGAGCCCAGGCTCTCCAGAGCCGATTTTCCGGATTTTCTGAGATCAAATAGCCAGAGCATCAAGCGGAAAAGTGGGCACCGGTTTTCCGGTCCACTCGATGCTCAACCTGTTCACTCTAGATAAAATTACCCGCCTTAAATCGATTTAAGGCGGGTAATTTTATCTAGAGTGAAAAAGGGGCGGCGGACGGACGCGCCCCGTAAATTGGCCGCCCACCGCCCCCGCGTGTAACCCAGTCCAAAGACCGGACTTGCACGCGATATTGAGACGATAGTCGGATAGACCTTTTGGCGCATTGATACAGAGCAGAAACGCGATGCAAGTTCGCATGGCTGTACCGTGATTTTCGCGTAAACCGGCGAATGCCTGCTGAACGGCACCATGCTGCCAAGAAAATGGACCTATTCTATTCCCCGGCAATTTCCCTCAGGGCACGGTCATCGCAGACGAAGGTATTAACCTTCCGCTCGACGATGATTTGAGAGCGTTTTAATTCCGCAATCATGCGGCTCGCCGTCTCTGTCGTCACCCCCAACATGGCCCCCAGATCCTCCCGACTGAACAGCTCGCAAACCTCTGCACCATCGGCCTCAGGCAATCGAGGCAGCTGCAACAGCATCCGGGCAACGCGGGTTCGGGCGCTACCGGTTGACAGACCTGTCAACCAATCATCGGCCTGCTTCACTGACTGGTGCCAACGCCCCATCAATTGACCGTGTAAGCGGGGTGTTTCCTGACTCAGTCTGGTTACGATATCAACGGGAATTCGGCATACCAGGGAGGGGCGCAGGGCAACAGCCGTATGTTCGTATTCTTCCTGAAGGGTCGCCTCCAATCCAAGAGTGTCCCCCGGCCGCAACAAACGCACAATACGCTGGGAACCGTCTCCCAGGTATTGGAGCAGCTTTACGAGCCCGGACCGCAAAGTGATCACCGCCCTTGCCCGATCCCCTGCGTTATACAAAACGCCTCCCGCTTCAAAGAGGATTTCGTCGATGGGCATATGGATGAGACTAAAGTCTTTTTCTTCCAGGTCGGCGAACAGTGCCAACTCCCGAATACCACACCCCTTGCAATCCGGCTGCCCTTTCCAGGCGGCTTCAATTCGACTTCGTCTCACCGCGACCTCTTCTTCAGTGAATGGCGCGGACCACCCCAGGTCTTCCCAAGTCATCTTCCCCATCCAGTTTCCAAGGGCGCTCCATAAGGTGTGACCCCTTATTCGTCCCCAGCCCACCGAGTGGCGTGATGGTGGAGCGCAACAGTAAAAAGGTCAATCACCATACTCGGTTATATGGAGGTGTGTGACTTGAACCACCACGGGAATGCCCTATTGCCCAATGGGCTCCCTTGTGGTTCGTAGCAACATATCGACAGCGTCCTCGGCGAGTTTGTCCATGGCCGCCGTCCCATCCTGCGGTGGAGTAACCAAGGCTTGGCCGAAGAGCAGAGAATAAAGGTACCAAGCCCGGGTCCGAGCCAAGTCCGGTTCCATGCCCGCCGCAATAAACAGGGCAATCACCCGCGCCGAACGCTCTGCGTCCACCTGCTCCACCGCGGCTGCGGCCTGAAGGTCGTTGCGGGCCCAATCACGGATCGCCAACTCTGTCGCAAGACCCCGCTGGTTCGGATTCCCCAATTGGCGCAGAAGCAAGCGGATCAATCCATCCCGGGGCGTCTCCCCCTCCTTCGGTTCGGTCACCGCGCGAACGGCAGCGATCCGCCCGTCCCGCCAGTCATCCAGCAGACGGGACAGAAGATCGGCCCGGTCCTTGAAATGCCAATAGAACCCCCCCTTCGTCACCCCGAGTTCCTTGGCCAAGACCTCCACGCGCACGGCGGAAATCCCGTCTTGGGCCATGGCCCGAAGGGCAGCCTTAATCCAGGCGGAAGCCCCATCGCCCTTGGTTGAGGCTTTTTGGTCGGAATGAGTCATGGACAGGTGGACCGGAAAACAGGAATTGACGGAGAACAATGGAGTCCATACCATACCGTATGGAATGCGCCTTAGCGAGCCTGGAATCATGTTTTTCCTTGGAAAGACGGCAGAGGCGACCGAAGCACAAGCCAAACACGGATAAAGTGACCGGAGCAGAGCCCCTCATGACCTTCATACCCAAAGACCCACATTTTGAAGCGAGGGTTCGTGCCAGCTTTGCGCGCCAAACGATTAACAAGGCCCTGGGTTGTGAATTGACATCCGTCGGTCCGGGGACCTGCGTTGTCCGCCTGCCCCACAATCCGACACTCTGCCAACAGCATGGCTACATGCATGCGGGGATCACCACAACCATTGCCGATACCGCAGCAGGTTATGCGGCCTTCAGCCTCATGCCTGCGGACAGCGATGTCGTTTCGGTAGAGTTCAAAATAAATCTGATGGCCCCTGCGGTGGGCGAGGTTTTCGAAGCCCGGGCCAAAGTGGACCGTCCCGGCAGAAGCCTGACCGTGGTCCGCTCTGAGGTCGTAGCGATCACCGGAGAGAAAGAAACGACTGTGGCCTTGATGCAAGCCACCATGATTTGTTTGCCCAGCGCGCCAGCCAAAACGGCCACGAAGGCACTCTAAAATCTATATATATACACCGTTTCCTCGAACATCCGGAAAACCTGCTTCGCAGTTTCTGGGCTCCGCCCAGACCCGCAAAGGGTCGCAAACCCTTTGATCCCCAATGGGGGGCCGGGGCCTCAGGCCCCGGTTGAGGGCGGGGCAAAGCCTCGCGTTTTTCGGTTTTTCAAGGAGACAGAGTTTCACTCTCATCTTCTTTTCCACCTTCCTCATCCGACTTGGCCTTGGCAGGCTGTTGGATGCGGCGATTCGGTCCGGAGAAATCCACCTGACGGCGGCGACGGTCAGGACCGAAATAGTCAGCCGTGCGGACAAAGGACCGAGGGGCATCGAGAACGGCGAAAAGTCGGGCCGACAGACCGGAGGCGGAAACAGGCTTGGCCATGAATTCGTTGACCCCCGCGTTGCGGGCCTGACTCAGACTATCCCGATCGGCCCGGGCGGCCACCAGAATAACCGGAGTATAGGCTTCTCGTCCGCCAACGACCATCCGCAGATACCGGGTGAACCCGGCTCCGCTCATGGGCTTCAGGGCGGAATCCACAAGCAGAACATCGGGGCGGCCATTGGCTTCTATCCAGGCCATGGCCTCCTCACCGGTGGCCATGTCAACAACCCGGGCAATGCCGATGGTCTTCAGGAGGGAAACGAGGAACTGTCGGGAGTATTCATTAGAATCCAAGACGAGGACGCCAAGATCCCGATCCTTCAAGGCCACCATGCCCGCCCATTCCTTCCCGTGTACACCAAAGTGGCAAGGCAGCGCCTCCCACGACTTCACCCCTCAGCCTACACTGCACCTCCTCCACACCGCAATGCGCCAAAAATGAAACGTTCCCGCATTAAATTGCCCATGTGCCCAAAATGATCCCCACACCCTCAGTGAAGAGAACACGGCTGGGCTCATTCTTCCTTCGCCGCAAAGACCCGGGCCACGCGAGAGGCGGGGTCCCGGCCCAGGGTGGCGGAGATAGCGGCACCGGCAGCGCACAGCTTGTCCAGGTCGACGCCGCTGTGGATCCCCATCCCATTCAGCATATAGACCACATCCTCTGTCGCCACATTGCCCGTAGCCCCCTTGGCATAGGGGCAGCCACCCAATCCGGAAACGGAGCTGTCGACGACGGACACCCCCAACCGCAGGACCTCCAGCAGGTTGGCGAGCGCCATGCCGTAGGTATCGTGAAAATGAGCTGCCAGCCGCCCCAAGGGTATCCGCTCGGCCACAGCCTCCACCATGGCGCGGGCCTTAAGCGGCGTTCCCACGCCAATGGTATCGCCCAGGCTCACCTCGTAGCAGCCCATGGCGTCCAGGGCCTCTGCGACCTCCGCGACCTTGGCGATGGGAACCGCGCCCTCATAGGGGCAACCGAGCACGCAAGACACATAACCGCGCACGGCCAGACCATGGTCCTTCGCCTTTTCCGTGACCTCAGCGAGACGATCCAGACTTTCGGCGATGGAGCAGTTGATGTTCTTTTTGGAAAAGGCCTCGGAAGCGGCAGCAAAGACAGCAATTTCCTCCACCTGGGGCGCGGCCAGGGCTGCATCCAACCCCTTGAGATTCGGCACAAGCACGGGATAGCGGGTCCCAGAACGACGGATGATCCGGCGCAACACGTCCTCGGTGTTCGCCATCTGGGGCACCCACTTCGGGCTAACGAAACTGCCCGCCTCAATCGTGGACAGACCGGCCTCGGACAGGGCTTCGATCAGGGCCACCTTGGCCGCCAGGGGCACGACATCCTTCTCGTTCTGCAAGCCGTCCCGGGGACCGACCTCGACGATGCGTACGCTTTCGGGGAGCATCAGGCGTCCTCCATCACGATCAATGCGGCGCCGTCATCCACCTGGTCTCCGGCACCGAAACAGACGTCCTTGACCACACCGTCAGCGGGGGCCGCGATCGTGGTTTCCATCTTCATGGCCTCCAGCACCAGCAGGGCCTGCCCCTTGGTGACGGTATCGCCCGCCGCGACCATCACCTGGACGACCTTGCCGGGCATGGGGGCCGTCAATCCGCCACCCGCATCGGCCTCGACCTCTCCAACCGCAGAGACCACACCCAGAACATGCTGTTTGCCCTTGGTGAGCACCACGAGATCCTCCCCAAGACGGACCACCGTGGCACGTCGCGCCAGACCGGAGATTTCCGCCGAAAGACCGCCATCTGCCTCCAGTTCACCCCGGACGCCGACACGGTCCCCATCGGGCAGGTCCACTTCAAAGCCATCACGGCGGTAATGGACCACGACGCGAACCGTTTCGCCTCCGTCTTTCAAATCGATGGCATGGTGATTGTCGTCGTTCAGCCGCCATCCGTTCGCCAGCGACCAGGGGGAAAAGGGGTCGCCGGAGTTCACAGCCCGGCTCGCCGCTTCGGCCCGCTCGGTCAGCACCAAGTACAGGGCGGCCAGGGTCAGCACCTCCCCATCCGCAGGCTGGCGATCGGGAAACAGGGTCTCCTCATGGGTTTCGATGAAACGGGTGCTCACGCCCCCTTCGGCGAAATCCGCATTAGCGGCAACGGCGCCAAGAAACTCCAGGTTGGTGGAGACCCCAGCGACCTTGTAATCGGCGAGCGCTGCACGCAGGCGCCGCAGGGCAGCAGCCCGGTCCCGATCCCAGACGATGAGCTTGGCAATCATCGGATCGTAGAAAATGGAGACCGAATCTCCCTGGGCCACCCCCGTATCGACCCGCACATGGGGACCTTCCATGGGCTGGCCCAAGTGAACCAGCTTGCCCGTGGAGGGGGCAAAGTCGCGGGCGGGATCCTCGGCATACACCCGGGCCTCGAAGGCATGGCCCTGTGGGGAGAGATCGGCCTGGGTCAGCGGCAAAGGATCGCCAGCGGCCACAAGAAGCTGCCATTCCACAAGATCCTGCCCCGTAATCATTTCCGTAACCGGATGTTCCACTTGAAGACGGGTGTTCATCTCAATGAAATAAAAGGCATTATCCTGATAGAGGAACTCAACGGTTCCCGCTCCCACATAGCCAATGGCCTTGGCCGCAGCGACCCCCGCAGCGCCCATCTCGGCCCTTAGTTTCGGATCCAGACCGGGTGCGGGAGCCTCCTCGATCACCTTCTGGTGGCGGCGCTGGACGGAACAATCCCGTTCAAACAGATGGACCACATTGCCCTGGGTGTCGGCGAAGACCTGGATCTCCACATGCCGTGGGTTATCCAGATATTTCTCGATCAACATGGTATCGTCCCCGAAGGCATTTTTCGCCTCCCGCCGGGCGGCGGCGAGGGCCGCGTCGAACTCCCCCTCGGCCCGGACGACGCGCATCCCCTTGCCGCCACCGCCTGCGCTGGCTTTTACGAGCACTGGAAAGCCGATGCGCTTGGCCTCATTGAGAAGTGTGACGTCGTCCTGGTCGTCCCCATGATAGCCGGGAACCAGGGGCACTTTTGCCGCCTCCATCAGGCGCTTGGACTCGCTTTTGGAGCCCATGGAGACAATCGCCTCCGGCGGCGGCCCCATGAAGACCACGCCTTCAGCGGCACAAGCCCGCGCGAAAGCCGCGTTTTCCGACAAAAACCCATACCCCGGGTGGATGGCCTGGGCACCGGTCAGTTTGGCGGCCTCCAGGATCCTCGCGCCGATCAGATAGCTTTCCGCAGCCGGAGCCGGACCGATGCGCACGGCCTCGTCACAGGCCAGGACGTGCTGGGCGCCCGCATCGGCGTCGGAGAACACGGCCACGGTCTTGATACCCATGCGGCGCGCGGTGCGCGCCACCCGGCAAGCAATTTCGCCCCGGTTGGCAATCAGAATTTTAGTGAACATGGCGTCGGTTTCCTCCGATCAATCTTGTTTGTCTTGGGTCACCGTCCAGGACGGTGTCCGTTTGTCCAAAAACGCCCCAATTCCGTCCCGTCCCTCATCGCTGGCGCGGCGGTCGGCGATGCGTTCCGCCGTTTCCTGGATCATCGCCTTATCCACCGGACAGTTCTCCACCAACCGGACCAGAGCTTTCGCCTCAGCCTGGGCGATGGGACCGCCGGCCAAGAGGGAGGCGATCACCGCCTCCCCGGCGTCTTCCAGGGCGTCCGGAGCAACCACCTCACTCACCAAACCCAGGCGGAGCGCCGTGGCCGCGTCCATGACTTCCGCCGTCAGGAAATAGCGGCGACAGGCCCGGGCGCCGATGGCCCGGTTCACATAAGGGGAGATCACCGACGGGATCAGGCCCAGGCGAACCTCCGACAGGCAGAATTTCGCGGGGGTCGCGGCGATGGCGATATCCACCGCCGCCGCCAGCCCGACGCCGCCGCCAAAGGCCGCCCCCTGAACCAACGCCAGGGTCGGTTTCGGGCAAAGGTCGATGGCCTCGCACATGCGGGCCAGACCCAAGGCGTCAGTGACGTTATCCTCCCGGGAATAGGCGGCCATCCGCTTCATCCAGTTGAGATCCGCTCCGGCGCTGAAGGCCTTGCCTTCGCTTGCCAGAACGATCACGCGGACCTCGGGGTCGGTGCCCAAGCGCAGGAAGGCGGCCGTCAGGTCGGCAATCAAAACGTCGTCGAAGGCATTGCGAACCTCCGGTCGGTTCATGGTCAACCGGGCCACGCCCCGGTCGTCGATGGTTTCGCGTAGGGCTGTCATCGTCTGTTCCCTCCGATCACATCCGGAACACGCCAAAGGGCGTGGTTTCGATGGGGGCGTTGAGGGAGGCGGACAAGGACAGGCCAAGGACCATGCGCGTTTCCGCCGGGTCGACAATCCCGTCATCCCACAGGCGAGCACTGGCATAATAGGGATGGCCCTGGGTCTCGTACTGGTCGCGGATGGGGGACTTGAAGGCCTCCTCCTCCTCTGCGGGCCAGTGTTGCCCCCGGGCCTCCATGCCATCGCGGCGCACCTGGGCGAGCACATTGGCCGCCTGCTCCCCACCCATCACCGAGATGCGGCTGTTGGGCCAAGTCCAGAGCATGCGGGGGCTGTAGCCTCGCCCACACATGGCATAATTGCCCGCCCCGAAGGAGCCACCGATCAGCACCGTGAACTTGGGCACTTTGGCACAGGCCACTGCCGTCACCATCTTGGCGCCGTCTTTGGCGATGCCGCCGTTTTCATACTTGCGGCCCACCATGAACCCGCTGATGTTTTGCAGGAAAACCAAGGGGATGCCGCGCTGGGCGCAGAGCTCGACGAAATGGGCGCCCTTGAGCGCACATTCACTGAATAAAATTCCATTATTGGCAATGATACCAACAGGGTAGCCGAAAATCCTCGCAAAGCCGCAGACCAAGGTCTGACCATAGAGGGCCTTGAACTCGTCGAAGCGGGAACCGTCCACCACCCGGGCAATGATCTCGCGCACATCATAGGGCTTTCGCGTGTCCGTGGGCACGATACCGTGGATCTCCGCCGGGTCGTACAGAGGCTCCTCCGGTTTGCGAAGATCAAGCGTTACTTGTTTGTTTCGATTGAGGTTTGCCACCACTCGCCGAGCCAGGGAGAGGGCATGGCGATCATCTTGCGCATAGTGATCCGTCACGCCGGAGGTCCGGCAATGGACGTCCGCGCCCCCCAGGTCCTCGGCGGTCACTTCCTCGCCCGTCGCCGCTTTCACCAGAGGCGGGCCACCCAGGAAGATGGTGCCCTGGTTCTTGACGATAATGCTCTCGTCGCTCATGGCGGGCACATAGGCGCCACCGGCCGTGCAGCTTCCCATGACCACGGCGACCTGGGGAATCCCCATGCCGCTCATGGTCGCCTGATTGTAGAAGATGCGCCCGAAATGATCCCGATCCGGAAAGACCTCGTCCTGGCGGGGCAGGAAGGCGCCACCACTATCAACCAGATAAACGCAGGGCAGATTATTTTCCCGGGCGATGTCCTGGGCGCGCAGGTGCTTCTTGACAGTCAGGGGGTAGTAGGTTCCGCCCTTCACCGTGGCGTCATTGGCGATGACCACGCATTCGGTGCCCTCGATCCGACCAATGCCAGTGATGACACCAGCGGCGGGGACGTTGTCCTCATAGACCTCGTGGGCGGCGAACTGGCTGAACTCCAGAAAGGGCGAGCCCACATCCAGGAGAGTCCGCACCCGGTCCCGGGGGAGCAGTTTGCCCCGGGCCAAATGCTTTTCCCGGGCCTTCTCCCCTCCGCCCAGTTTGATGGCTGCCAGCTTGTCCCGCATGTCAGCCATCAAACCTTCCATATGGGCCTTGTTGGCCTTGAAGTCCTCAGATCGGGTGTTGATGGCGCTCTTGATGACGCTCACGGTCGGTTCCTTCCTGCGTTTCTGTTTTTTTGCTCTTGGGGGGAAGGGAGGATCCCTACCACCCACCCCGGCTCAACCAATCGTCGAGCATGTCCAGCCGGTCCGATCCCCAGAAAGGCTCCCCATCGGCCAGAATATAGGGAGCGCCGAAGACACCGGCCTCGCGGGCCGCGTTCCCTTCCGCAACCAATTTTGCCTTCCAGACCGGATCATTGCTTGCGACCAAAGCGGCCTCCCGGTCCTGCCCCTCCTCTCCCGCGATGTCCGCCGCCACCGCCCGGTCGGAGATATCCCGGCCATCGGAGAAATAGGCCCGAAAGACCGCCAGCGCATAGGCTTGCCCGACATCCCGCCCGGCGGTTTTCCGCAACCAATGGAAGATCCGCGCTGCCCCCACCGTGGCCACCGGGAATTTGCTCGGCAGCCCCCCCTTCAGGCCATATAGGCGCAGGGAACGGGCAAAGTCCAAACGGGTATAGTCCCCCTTCAGGGGTTGGTCGAGTAGCGGACGGTTGCCGCTTTCCTTCAACAAAGGCCCGAGCATGATGGCGCGCCAACGGACCTCGCGCGCATGACGGGCGGCCAAACCGTTGATCCGCTCGGCCGCGATCCAGGAATAGGGGCTGGAAAAGTCGAAATAGAAGCTCAACGGTTCGGGCATGGATCACTCTCCTCAAATGAGAACATCGAGCGGAAAAATGGGCACCGGTTTTCCGGTTCACTCGATGCTCAACCTATTGGATCTAAGCGAGAATATCACGGCCAATAACCAGCCGCTGAATGTCGGATGTGCCTTCATAGATCTGGCAAACCCGGACATCCCGGGCGATGCGTTCCACGGGATAGTCGCTCAAATAGCCGTAACCGCCCAAGGTCTGGATGGCCACGGAACAGACCTTCTCCGCCGTTTCGCTGGCGAACAGCTTGGCCATACAGGCCTCGGTCAAACAGGGCTGTCCGGCATCGCGCAAGCGCGCGGCGTTGAGCACCATCAGGCGGGCCGCAGTCAATTGGGTGGCCATGTCCGCCAGACGCATGCCCACGGCTTGGTGCTGGGCGATGGGTTGGCCGAAGGTCTCCCGTTCCTTCGCATATTGGATGGCGTAGTGCAGTGCCGCCCGCGCCATGCCGACCGATTGGGAGGCGATACCAATGCGTCCGCCCTCCAGATTGGACAAGGCGATGCGATACCCCTGCCCCGGCTCGCCAAGCATCAGTTCGGGTTCAAGCGCCAGATCCTCCAGGACGATTTGGCAGGTATCGCTGGCATGCTGGCCCATCTTGTGTTCGACGCTGGCCACCGTCCAACCGGGCCGATCGGTCGGCACGATGAAGGCGCTGATGCCCTTCTTGCCCGCCTCCGGATCAGTGACGGCGAAGACGATGGCCACCTTGGCGTTTTTGCCGCTGGTGATGAACTGCTTGACCCCGTTCAGCACCCATTTGCCGTCAACGAAGCGGGCCTTGGTTTTCAAAGCCGCCGCATCGGATCCGGCCTGGGGCTCGGTCAGGCAAAAGGCACCCAGCATCTCGCCTGCCGCCATGGGCTTGAGGAACTGCTCTTTCTGTGCCTCCGTCCCGAACTTCAGGATGGGCATGCAGCCGACGGAATTATGCACGCTCATGATCGTCGAACAGGCGCCATCCCCGGCCGCGATTTCCTCGAGCGCAAGGGCATAGGCCACATGGTCGGCCCCCACACCGCCCCAGTCCTCGGGCACCAGCATGCCCATGAAGCCCAACTCTCCCATCTGTGCCAGGGCTTCGGCAGGAAATACATGCTCCCGGTCCCAGGCCGCCGCATGGGGGGCCAGGGCATCCCGGGCGAAGGCGCGGGCCGTGTCGCGGATCAGCCCTTGCTCTTCCGAAAGCAGCGCAGCGAGGGAAGAATCCAGGATCACCACGCGATCTCCACACCGTCGTAGTTTAGGAACCGCCCTGCGTCGGCGGTGGTCAGCCCATCGATCACGCCACGCATGGCGGTCACGGACTCGTCTGTGGACAACAGTCCGTTGGGTCCCCCCATATCGGTCCGCACCCAACCAGGGTGAAAGGCCATCGCGATGATGCCCCGCTCGACCAACTCGATCCCCAGGCTCTTCACCACAGCATTCAAGGCAGCCTTGGAGGAGCGGTAAATGTACTGAGCCCCTGAGGTGTTCTCCGTCATGGAGCCCATCTTGGAAGACAGAAAAACCGCCTTGCTTCCCTTGGTGTTTTCCAGGCAGGGCAACAGGGCTTCCAGCAGCTTCAGAGGGGCGACGCTGTTGACTCGCAGGGTATATTCCCAGACGAGGGGATCCACTTTCCCAAGGATCTGTTCAGTCCCCTTGCCGCCATAGGTTCCGGCGTTGTTGATAAACAGATCGATCGCCTGTCCAACCATGCGACCGCCAAACCGCTGGATATCCCTCAGGCTGGACACGTCGAGGTTCTCCACCGTACATCCCAGGGCGGCCAGATCCTCGGCCTTGTCGGGCTCCCGGCAGGTGGCGATGACTTCCCAGCCATCGGCCGTGTATTGACGAGCGAATTCGAGGCCAAGCCCTCGGTTGGCGCCGGTGATCAAGACGGTGGACATGGCTCCGTTCCTCCCTTTCCGTTACACGAGTTCCAAGGCAACAGCAGTGGCTTCTCCGCCACCGATGCACAGTGAAGCTACCCCCTTGCGCAGCCCATGGGTCTTCAGGGCATTCATCAAGGTGACCATGATCCGCGCCCCAGAGGCGCCGATGGGATGGCCCAGCGCACAGGCGCCCCCGTGAACATTCACCTTTTCAGGGTCCAGATCCAGGTCGCGCAGGGCCACCATGGAGACCACGGCAAAAGCCTCGTTGATTTCCCACAGGTCCACCGCCTCCTTGGACCAGCCTACCTTGTCCATCAGCTTGGACATGGCTCCCACCGGCGCAGTGGTGAACAAATTGGGCTGATGCGCATGGGCAGCATGGCCGCGCATGATGGCCAGAGGCTCCCAGCCTTGCCGCTCGGCAACCGACGCCCGGGTCATCACCAGGGCCGCACTGCCATCGGAAATGGAGGAACTATTGGCCGCAGTCACCGTGCCCCCCTCCCGAAAGGCGGGCTTCAGTAGGGGAATCTTGTCCGGATCAACCTTGCCCGGGGTCTCGTCCCGGGAGACATCGACGGCGCCTTTCCGTCCCGGCACGGAGACCGTTACACATTCCCGGTCCATGACACCGCCGTCAACCGCCGCCCGCGCCCGGGTCAGGGAGGTGATGGCATAGGCATCCTGCTCCTCGCGGGTGAACTGGTAGACTTCGGCGGTATCCTCGGCGAAGGTGCCCATCAGGCGACCCCGATCATAGGCATCCTCCAGCCCGTCCAGGAACATATGATCGAGAACCTTGCCGTGACCCAGGCGTTGGCCCGCCCGGGCCTTGTCAAGCAGGTAGGGGGCATTGGACATGCTTTCCATTCCGCCCGCCACCATCACCTCCACCTGACCGGCGGCAATGGCGTTATAGGCGAGGATCGAGGCCTCCATGGCCGACCCGCACATCTTGTTGACCGTGGTGCAGGGGACATCCCAGGTCAGCCCCGCAGCATGGGCGGCTTGGCGGGCGGGCGCTTGCCCCAAACCGGCAGGTAAGACACAGCCCATATAGGCGCCGCCCACCCTCTCCGGGGGCACACCAGCCTGCTCAAGAGCGCCTTTGATCGCCGCCCCGCCCAGTTCTGGCGCGCGCAGGGACGACAGAGCCCCCTGGAAGGCACCCATGGGGGTGCGTTTGGCGCCAACGATGACGATGGGATCCTTATTGGCTTCGGACATGGGTTATTCCCTCTACGCGATGGACCAAGAGGTCCCGATCAGATGTGTTTGGCAGCAGGTCCAAGCAGGTCCCGTAACAGGGGATCCACCTGGTCGGCGGTCGGATGGCTATCAGACAGCCCTTCCCCCTTATCCCGGGAGGCCTGAAAGATGGCGTCGATCCAGGCATCCACCGCCGGATGGCGGCGGCGCTCCAGGGGAGCCAGGGCCAGGGCGTCAAGCACTTCGGCCACCTCCGATGGCAGCTCCGTCCCGGCACGCAGGGTCATCCAGTCGGATGGCGGCGGTTCGTCGCGGGTCAGGATCCAATCCACCGCCATCAAGGCCCGAACCGTATGCATATATTTAATCCGGGCCGCATCCGTGGGCGTGTCCTGGAAGTACGCGTTCATCGCCGCCTTCGCCAAACCCAGGTAATGGCCCAGCAGGGTCACCCGGGAGAACCCGGCGACCGCCAGTTCCCACAAGGCGGCGATTGGCGCCCCTCCCTCTTCCACCACCTGCGAAGCGGAGATCCACTCCCAGACGGTCGCATTGGATCGCAGGAACAGGCGCAAGGCCTTCCGGGCATCCCATAGAAGAACCGGCGGCAGATCCCCTTCGCCCCCGTCGCGCAGGATATCTGCGGGCTCGACCAACCCCAGGTAGGCCGGGATCGGATGGGTAAACAGGCCCGCACAGACCAGGGGGGCGGCCCCGGTCTTGTCCTCGTAGGGGAGCCCCCATGCCAGGGGACCTGTAAGCACGGCATGGACCGGACGCACCCCCGTCTCGGCGGCGAGCCCATCAAGGGCACGCCGCGCGCCAGATGCATCGAGATGCGCTAAATGAGGGGGCGGAAGAACCGGAACGGATGACACGGTGGAACCTCTCTCCTGAAACGGAATGGGTTCGCCGGGCGTCAGGCCGTTTCGCCAAACAGTTCACGGCCAATGAGCATCCGGCGAATCTCGCTGGTGCCCGCGCCAATCTCGTACAGCTTGGCGTCGCGCAACAGCCGACCCGTGGGATACTCGTTGATATAGCCATTGCCGCCAAGGCATTGAATGGCCTCCAAGGCCATCCAAGTGGCCTTTTCCGCAGAATAGAGGATCGCCCCCGCCGCATCCTTGCGGGTGGTCTCCCCCCGGTCACAGGCCTTGGCCACGGCATAAACATAAGCTTTGCAGGCATTCATGGTGGAGTACATGTCCGCCAGCTTGCCCTGCATCAATTGGAACGATCCAATGGGCTGGCCGAACTGGCTGCGCTCATGGACATAGGGCAGGACCACGTCCATACAGGCATCCATGATGCCGAGCGGACCACCGGAGAGAACCAGACGCTCGTAGTCCAGACCGCTCATCAACACCCGGACGCCGCCGTCCACCTTACCCAGTACGTTCTCCTCAGGGACTTCGCAGTCCTCAAAGACCAGTTCGCAAGTGTTGGAGCCGCGCATCCCCAACTTGTCCAACTTCTGGGCCGTAGAGAATCCCTTGAATCCCTTTTCTACCAAAAAGGCCGTAATCCCCTTGGATCCCGCCTCGGGAGAGGTCTTGGCATAAATCACCAGCACATCGGCATTGGGACCGTTGGTGATCCACATCTTATTGCCGTTGAGGATATAGCGATCCCCTTTCTTGTCCGCGCGAGTCCGCATGGACACCACGTCGGACCCGGAGCCGGGTTCGCTCATGGCCAGCGCTCCCACATGCTCTCCGGAGACCAGCTTGGGGAGATAGGCCCGTTTCTGTGCCTCGGTGCCATTGCGGCGGATCTGGTTGACGCACAGGTTGGAATGGGCGCCGTAGCTGAGACCCACGCTGGCCGAAGCCCGGCTGATTTCCTGGACGGCGATGGTATGCTCCAGGTAGCCCATGTCCGAGCCCCCAAATTCCTCTTCCACCGTCACACCCAACAGGCCCATTTCGCCCATCTTACGCCAAAGATCGGCGGGGAAATCATTCTCCCTATCGATATCCGCAGCCCGGGGGGCGATCTCGGATTCGGCAAAGGAACGCACGCTGTCGCGCAACATCTCGGCGGTCTCGCCAAGGTCGAAATTCAACGACGGATAATCGAACACGGACACCTCCCTGGACGTCTTGACCTCGACCCGCTCCCGAATTATGGCTCCGGGCTTATCCAGACGAGGCGTCTTGATAGGATTCACTTGGCACAGTTCAGAACAAGAACAAGCCACCGCCACTCCTTCTCAGAGTGTGTTCGTCGCATGCGGCTCGTCCATTCCTCCCTTGCGAACAATCTCACTGTATCTACCGTTTACGTTAACGTCAATATCTACCGTTTACGTTAACGTAAACCAACGTCTTGGAAATGACCCTCTACCGGAAAGCATGGGATTCCCCCTCGCCACACCCGGAGAAAGGAGTGTATTTTGGCCCCCTTCCCCCTACCCGGGACCGGATAAAACCGGCGAAAACAAACGGATCAGACCAGGAAAGACGCCAGGGACCATGGAAACACGGCTGACGGTGATCGGCGAAACATTAGGAGACGGTGAGATCGTCGCGGCCCTCCCCTCCTTTCTCAAGGGGATGGGACGGAGCTTGGCCAATATGTTTCCCCGGTCCACCCGAAAGCGCTTAAATCGGGCGCTCCATCGGTTGTATCCGCGCCTCCAAAACGTGGAACACAAGGTCCTGAAACCCGAATCCCTTCTTCTTCAAGGTGTGCCCCTGGACGAAGCCTTGGCCGACCCGGACCTGATCGACCGGGGCTGGGCTGTCTTCCAGGCCTCCTGGAAAGCGGGTCTGGTGACCCTGCGGGATCTTGATGGTGATCCCATTCCCTTTGGGAAAAATGGTTTGGAAACCGCCTGTTGCGGTGTTGCCATGGACGATGTAGAGGAAGCCCTCGTCATGATCGCGGCAGAACATATGTTCGCGGGCAATGAGATGGCCTTGGAAAAGGTGGGTGACGTTTTGGGAGGACTGGCCGACCTGCCAAAGCTGCGCATTATCGCGGAATTTGATGCCCTCCGCTTGGACCACCTGCGCGAAGCCTTTGGCAACCGGTTCGAAGAAATCATGTTCGGCATGGAGCTGGAGCATCTGAAAGCCTTCGCCCGGCTCGAGCCCCATGCCCTCCATGCCCTCCGTCAGTCCATGGGCAAGGAATTCATTGAAGTCACCCAATGGGATCCGGACTATCTGAATGCCATCGCCGATACCTTTCAGGTGGTGGAACAATTCCGGGATCTGGGTCCCTATATCATTTCGGTGAAGAGCTCGGAAACCATCCGCTCCATCGGAAGCTGGTCAATCCGCGACATCACCGAACAAGTGAACGCCAAGCGCGTCAAACAGGGAAAACAAAGACTCAAAGGACGACGATACGAGACGGACATTGCTGTCGTCCGCCATGTCCTGGGCAAGCATTTCGAAGTATTAATGGAACGACCCGGCGATCTGGTCGACGCCATTGGGCGGGTCTGCGCCACCACCCGCCATCTCTCAGGGCCAGCGCGGTCAGATCGCTACGACCAGATCGCGAAGCTGGCAGACCGCTATTTAGAGTACTTCTCCTCGGCCGATATGGTAAAGGCCCTGCACCTGACCGAAAACAATCCCGTTGTCCGGGGTGACACTGACGATTCAAACGTCGACCTGTCCTTTGGAGAAGCTGTTTTGATCCTGGACGGCCTTTGGAACAAGCAAGGCTTTGGTCGCCCCTTCTTCGAAGGACCGTTCCAAAATGAAAAAGGCGTCAAAGCCATTGCAGGACTAGTGACGAACATCCAATCCATGAAAAAACGCGGATCCGTCAAGGGGGGAGAGATCGATAAGATCCTGGGCTCCACGGATCTGCTCGATGCCAGCCTGAAGGGCGTGTTCAAAAAATAGCGCATTCCAGCGGAACAGGCGGGACGCGATTGGGACTGAAAAGGGAAACGGGACAATGCCCTCGCATCAACGTTTGCGCCTACGCTTAAAACTATGCGGCTTCGCCATTCTTGGTCCAGGGAAGGCAGATCTAATGGAAACCCTCAAGAAAACAGGGTCCATTTCCTCCGCAGCCCGGACCAATGGTCTATCCTACCGCAAGGCCTGGGCCATGCTCGATGAATTGAACCGAGCCTTTCAAAGCCCTCTCGTCTCCACTTCCTTCGGTGGGGCCAAGGGAGGTGGCGCTCAATTGACGCCAATGGGTGAGACCGTCCTCGCGACCTTTCGGGAATTGGAACGCAAAACCCTAGAAGCCGCAGGCGATGAAATCGCTCTCCTGCAGTCCCTATCCAACGAGAACGCCCCCCAAGGCGACCCCGATTCCCCCGGCTGCCGCTTCGCCGACGGCGACGAAGAAGGGGCAGAATAGCAGACAGGGTAAATATCCAGCCCTGCCCTCATATGCATAACCAGACATAACGAAGCGATTGACAGCGCTGAGGTTTTCGGCGAGGCTCGCTATGCACAGACAAACTCAAGCATGTTTATGCTTAAGAAAGGAACCTGTCTGGCATTACTCCCGCCACAGATGACGGGCATAAAAAGGGGAACCCAGCATGAAACTCAGCACACGCAACCAACTCACCGGAACCGTAACAGCTTTGATCGAAGGGCCGGTGAACGCATCCGTGAAAATTGACATTGGAGGACAGACCGTTACGTCTTCAATTACAGACGAAGCGGTGAAAGATCTGGGCCTCAAGGTCGGAGACGCGGTCACCGTCCTCATCAAATCCTCGGATGTGATGATTGGCAAATAGCTAGAGCGGAATGAGGAAAAGCATGTGCGGTTTTCCGTCTCATTCCACTCTAACTATATGATTTAGATCACGTTTATAAAACCAGGTCGGACAGACCTGATTTCATCGTGATCTAAAAGGTCTTTGGCGGCCCCTTTCTTCTTCGCTTCCCCCTCCCCCAAGGGGCCGTCCGCTTCAAGGCCTGCCTCTATGCGACCGTCGCCCCATCCATTGGGAGGATCCAGCCATGCGCATCGCTTTCGCCACCACCGACCTGGCCCATGTAAACGCTCTCCCCCTCTCAGCACCTTGCCTGGTCATCCACGAGGTCTCCGAGGAAGGTGCTCACCTGATCCAGGCATCCGAGTTGACCACAAATGACAGGGAAGCCCATCTACGTCTGTTGGGCGGCTGTCAGTTTGTCTTTGCGATGGAAACGGACGACATCACATCTGCGCTTTTAAGGCGACTCGGATGCGATGTTCTTCTCTCACACCGCGAACGCCCTATTGCCGAAGGCCTGGATAACATGGTCTCGCGATTGCGCGACCAAGGAAGTCGATGGTTGCGCCACCGGGAACGAGAAGCCCGTCAATGGGCAATCGAAAATCCAGAAAGGTTGTAAATCCCAGGTTCTTCAACAGTCTACCAAGACATCACCTTCGACAATCACGGACACCAAAGGTCCATCGGAAAAATATAGAAAATTAAAACAAAATATTAACATTTAAGATTAATTGACGAATTCCATGGAATTGTTCAAGAATAAGATGGTTGGTCAAGGTGTCACGTCCCACGCTAAACGAGCAAGATCAGGCTTTGCCCCGTTTGAGTGACATGATAGGAGTTGAGTGATCTCATCGAATGGTATTGGTCAATTGGTTGGAGATGGAGGCTTTTCTTAAAGGGGATAAAAAAACAAGTACACAGAGGGAGGCGAAACCATGGACGCGAACACCCCCACGGGTCCGGTACAATGCCTATTGGCACATATGGTAGAGGTCTGCTCAACCGCAGACCACTCGCCAACGGCATCCGACTTCGGACAGGAGATCGAGAAAGCCCGCGCTGTCGCCCATGACCTGGAACGGCTGGTCAGCGCACAATGCCTCACATGCCAGGCTGAAATTCAGGATTTCCTTGACGCAGCAAACCGTGTGACACGCCCGGACTATCGACCGGAAGACCGGGAATTGATCGGATTGACCGAATGGGCGGCCTATCTACAGGACCAGTGTTTGGAGCGGGATATGCTCGGTCGCTGTGCAAGAGAACAGCTTACCCGATAGGGGGTCCTCTTGTCCGGAGTAGCCAAGGGGCTGGCGCGTTTTTCTGAGAGCATAATATCCCCCACTGGGGCCGAAGGGCCCCAGACCCCGGGCCCTTATTTCTAGAGCATGTTTCGTGAATCACATTTCACGTGACATGCTTTAGAACAAAAAATGGGGGTTTGGGGGCATTTGCCCCCAAATGGGCTTGGGCAATCGTCCAAGACTTACGAGACACTCTCCTGTCCCATAGTGTGAATCAGACCGGATGCTCTTCAGAACACCTCAAGGGACAAGCGCGCCTGAGCAACCAGGGGGGGCGCGATATCATGGGCGAGGTAATCCCAGGCGGCCAGGGCAATCATTGCGGCATTATCCGTGGACCACTTCAAGGGAGGCAGGCAAAGCGCCACCCCTTTCTCGGCGCACAGCGTTTCGAGCGACTCTCTGATCTGGGGGCTCGCCGCCACGCCGCCCACCACGGCCATGCAGCTCGAGGGGTAGTCCTCCAGGGCCTTACGGCATTTGGCTTCTATCACATCCAGAACCGCGCGAACGAAGGAGGCGGCAAGGTCGTTGACGGGCTCCGGCCCGTTCTGATCCACATGGCGCCCCACCGCAGCCTTCAACCCAGACCAAGAGAACTCCAGGCCTTCGCGGATCAAGGGGCGGGGAAAGCGCAGGGTAGCGGTCCCCTCCTTGGCGCGTCGGTCGATCTCCGGTCCGCCTGGATAGCCGAGGCCGAGCATGCGCGCGACCTTGTCATAGGCTTCGCCGACGGAGTCATCGCGGGTCTTGCCAACAATCCGGATATCCGTGGTCGAACGCATATGGGCGAGCACCGTATGGCCGCCGGACACCAGGAAAATCAGGGCTGGGTAGGTGATCCGCGCCTCTTCCAGGTCGGCGCTGCGCAGGTGGCCCCGCAAGTGATTGACACCGATCACCGGCTTATCCCAGACCAACCCCAGCCCCGCCGCCGTATTAATGCCCACCAGCAGGGAGCCGATCAGCCCTGGCCCCCGCGTCACACCAATGGCCCGCAGGTCTCGGGGCGAGATTCCGGCTTCCTTGAAAGTGCCCTCGACGGCGGGAATGATCGACTTCACATGGGCGCGGCTGGCGAATTCCGGATACACCCCACCAAATTCAGCATGGATCTCCTCTTGGGTCGCCTTGCGGGAGGCCAGAACCTCCCCCTTGGCAGTCACCAGAGCCACGGCCGTATCGTCGCAAGAGGATTCGACCCCAAGAATCACCCCGCCATCCATCCCATCAAAAGGGCTCATGCCAACAGCTCCCGGATCGTCTTTTCAGGGATCACCCCTTCTCGCTCCACCCGAGGTGGATCCACCCGGCAATTCACCAAGGTGGAGGGATCCCCGCTCAGCGTACCGCCATCAATCACCAGATCCGGCCGACCGGACAGTTGAGGCAGGATGCCTTCGACCCGTTCGGCAGTCGCCATCCCATGGCCATTGGCGCTGGTCACCAAAAGAGGGCCCATTGTCCGCAGCAGCGCGAGCAGAAATGGGTGGTTTGGAATGCGGAAGGCCACTTCTTCCCGCCCCTCAAGCCAGATCGGGCGAGGCCTCTCCGAGAATCCCACGGCCAAGGTCAGGGCACCGGGAACAAAGGAGGACGCAGCCAGACGATCCATAACCGGGGTGCGCTCCAACCCAAGCGGACCAAGCGCCTCCAGGTCCGCGACCATAACCGGCAGGTTTCTCTGAGCCGGGCGCTGTTTCAGGGCGAACAGGCGCGCCACCGCTTCCGGATACTCCGGCGAGACTGCCAAGCCATAGACCGTATCGGTGGGCAGCAGAACCACTCCTCCCTCTCGCAGGCAGGCGGCGACAGTTTCGATCTTGGTTTCAGTCACGGCTTGGGCCATTGATGTCTTGCTCTTTGCTCGCCATTCCCCCTCCCCTCGTCAAACGCGGTCGAGGGGGATGAATCGGGGATCCAGTTCATTCAGGGGCTCGACCGGATCCGGTCCCGCTTTCTCTGCCCCATCCAGCGCCAGCTGGAGGAAACGCGGCGCGAGAGCACTCTCCTCCGCGCCCAAAACCGGAGCCCGAGCCGTCAACGCCGGATCCTTCAAAACCTGGACGTCACCGGACAGCACCGCCCCGTCCCCAGCCTTACCCAACACATGGGCAACGGCGGGGCCCGCTGGGCCAAAGACCAGATGGGACAGGGTTTGGCCGTCGTAAAGCCCCACATAGGCGTGGGCGTTCGCCGCCCGCTTCAAGCAGACCACCGGTGCAGCCCCCAAAGCCCGCGTCCGAGATCCCAAAAGGATAAGATGGTCGACCCCGAGAATGGGCCGCCCCAGGGCAAAGGCCAAGGCATTGGTGAAGGAGACCCCACAGCGGGTGGCGCTCAGCCCCCCGGGGCCGATGTTGACCGCGACCAGATCAATATCCGCCAAGGTCCGCCCGGCTTCAGACAAAACCTCCCGCGTCGCCTGCGGCAAGAAGATGGCGGTATCCAGATCCCGCCCCCGGTCACGGGTGGCCAAAACGCCGATCTCGTTTCCCAGAACCACATGGGAATGGCCATCGCTGGTATCAATGCAGAGGGCGAGAGTCATACGGCGCCTCCCTGACCCAGATCGGCCAGAAGGGCCGCCACTTTGTTGTCCCAGGGTCCGGCCTCCCACTCCAAGGTCACGCTCCGCGCCTCGGGTCCGGAGGGCGCCTGGGCAATGCGCAGCGTCAGTGGATCGTCATGGGCACCCCGAACAGTCTCGCCCCATTCCACAAAGACCATCGCCTCGTCGAAATAGGCTTCCATACCCATGTCCAGATATTCTCCCACACCGGATAGGCGGTAGGCATCCACATGCAGGATATCCACTTCTCTTCCTTTATAGACCTGAGCCAAAGCGTAGGTGGGGCTGGTGACTTCGTCCTCCGACCCCAATACCCGAGCTACGGCCTTGACGAAATAGGTTTTGCCCATGCCAACGGGACCATCCAACAGGATCACGTCCCCCGGTTCCAACCGGACCGCCAAGGCCTCAGCCAAGCGATCCATGTCGAGGAAATCGGATCGGGTGAGGGTCACGGGGGGGAGAACGGCCATCACGATCACAAAGCGCTGGAGGTGCTGGTGGAGGAAGAATTGGCAGAGGAGACTGCGGCCTTGGCGTCTGCAATCCGCACCATGACCGGGCAATCGGGGCGATGGGCGCCCGGCAGGGTTCCGGTGCTCATCAGGAATTCATTGACCACTTCCTTGCCCGTGAAGCGGAAGGTTTTGCGGAACAGTTTCACCCACTCGTCAAGATCTCGGGGCGTATGGGCATCAATCCAGCAGGCGAACCCACCATGACTTGCCCGCAGCCCCTGAAGCACCTGTGCATTATGGATGATCGCATGAACCTTTAACCGATTGCGGATAATCCGCACATCCCCCAACAAACGGGCCACGTCTTCCTCGCCATAGGCCGCGACGGTGTCTACGTCGAAGCCATCGAAAGCGGCATTCAGCCCCGGGCGACGCTTGAGGATCAGCAGCCATGACAAACCCGCCTGGAAGATCTCCAGGCAAAGGCGCTCGAACAGGACCGTTTCGTCCCGGGTGGGAAAACCGTATTCGGTGTCGTGGTAGGGGCCATGCTCCGGATGCCCCGGCGCCACGTCACAGTACCAAGACATGGAGCGATTCTCCTTCAAAACAAGAGGGGGCTTTCGCCCCCTATACCCCCCAATTGGGAAGCAGAGCTTCCCAAACCAATCTCCTTTTTTTCAAAGAGATCCCCTTCCCGGAAGCAACCAACTCAAAAGGGGTCTGGGGAGTGAAACTCCCCAGCCGGGTGTGGGCGGGAGCCCACACTATCCTACTCTGTCACCCAGGCGAGAGCCTCCCCTTACGCCTGTTCCAGCTCCACAAGGGTGCCATAGAAATCCTTGGGATGCAGGAAGAGCACGGGCTTGTCATGGGCTCCGTTCTTGGGCTCCCCGTCGCCCAACACGCGCTTGCCGTCGGCCTTCAGCTTGTCCCGGGCGGCAATGATGTCTTCCACCTCGTAACAGACGTGATGGATCCCCCCGGACGGGTTCTTGTCGAGGAACGCCTGAATAGGGGACTTCTCCCCCAGAGGGTGAAGCAGCTCAATCTTGGAATTGGGCAATTCAACGAAGACCACAGTCACGCCGTGGGCGGGCTGGGGAACCGGGTCGGATACCTTGGCGCCCAGAGTACCCCGATAGTCCGCAGCGGCGGCTTCAAGGTCGGGAACGGCGATGGCCACGTGATTCAGACGTCCAATCATGGTGTTTCTCTCTCTATCCATATCCATAGTGAGGATTTATAAATCACTATAAATCCTCACCACAGCGGATCAAACGCGCAAAACGTGAATATCCGTCACTGGGCGGCGGCCCTGGCTCTGACGGAAAGCGCGACGCACCGCCACACGCACTGTTTCCTCCACGGGATAATCATCCCGCCGGTCTGCCGATCGCATCCCATTGACCGCATCGCTCACCAGATCCAACAGATCCTCCAGGTCATCGGCATCGTCTTCCACATCCAACAGCCCACGGGCACTGATGCGCGGCTCTGCCATCAGCCGCCCCTTGCCGTCAAGCACCAGGGACACCACAACGGCCCCGTTGAAACCAATGCGCTTGCGATCGCGAACCACTTCGCTGTCCAAGGGAATCAATCGGTCACCGTCCAGTGCGAGACGCCCCGTCGGAACTTGGCCAACCACCTCCGGCTCGGTCCCGTCCAAGCGGACCACATCACCGTTGGTGATGGTCACAACCTGCTTGACCCCCATGTCCCGGGCGACGGAGGAATGCTCATCCAAATGCATGAACTCCCCGTGCACGGGCAAGGAAATCCGGGGCCGGGTCAATTCATACAGGGTCCGAACCTCATCCGCTCCCGGATGGCCCGAAACGTGGACGAGGGCGTCGCGCGAAGTGATCATCTTCGCCCCTAGGGCAGCGATCTGGTTCTGAAGCTGCAGGATGGACCGCTCATTGCCGGGAATGATCCGGCTGGAGAAGATCACCACGTCGCCCTTGCTCAATGACACATGGGGATGGCTATCACTGGCGATACGCTTCAGAGCGGCCCGGGGCTCACCCTGGGAGCCAGTGCAAATGAACAGGACCTTGTCCCGGGGTAGGCGCGCGCCCTCCTCGTCCGTCAGGAACTTTGGCGCATCTTTCAGATACCCACAGGTCTTCGCCGTATCATGCATGCGCCAGAGAGACCGGCCCGCCAGCGCCACCTCCCGTCCATTGGCCTTTGCGGCAATGGCAATGCTTTCCATTCGCGCAATGTTCGAGGCAAAGCAGGCCACGGCAATGCGACCGGTCTTGAACTGACCGAACAGCTCAATCATGGAGCGCCGGACGTCGCCTTCCGACCCGGAATGCTTATCGGAAAAGATATTGGTGCTATCGCCGACCATGGCCAGCACACCCTCGTCACCCAGGCGCTTCAACGCATCCAGGTCAGCAGGCCCGCCCACGAGGGGCTCGGGGTCAAGCTTCCAATCCGCCGTATGCAGAATCACCCCGGATTTGGTCCGAATGGCCAAGTGGTTGGGCTCGGGGATGGAATGGGTAGTGGATATGAATTCCAGATCGAAGGGTCCCACCGTGAACCGACCACCCAGTGGAATTTCCGTCAGGGGAACCTCCCCCACCAAATCGTCTTCCCGCAGTTTATGACGCAGGAATTCTGCGGAGAAGGGGGTGGCATAGACCGGGCATTCCAGATCGGGCCACAGATAGGGCACGGCCCCCAAATGGTCTTCGTGAGCATGGGTGATCACCAAACCAACCAGATCGGCCTTCAACTCTTCAATAAAAGACGGATCGGGTAGAATCACATCCACACCGGGTGTGGTGTCATTGCCGAAGGTGATCCCCAGATCGACCATCAACCACTTACCTTCGTAGCGGTAAAGGTTGAGGTTCATGCCGATCTCTCCGGCGCCCCCCAGGGGTACGAAATACAGGCCTTCCTTATGGAAGCGTGGGGGAACCGGTGTCTTAGTATCGGCCATGGGGCGGATTGATCCCGTCGAACAAGGGGTTATGTAAAAAACGGCGGACCCGACTGAGCGGAAATCCGAGAGAAGTCATGTATTCAGGCGATGGATAATCAGTAAGCCGCGAAGGGTCAAATCGGGATCAATATGCTCCATCACATCAGTGGCCTCAGCGAACAAGGGCGCGAGCCCGCCCGTCGCAACCACCCGCATGGGCGCACCGAACTCTTCCGATATGCGACGGGTGAGCCCCTCAATCAAGCCAACGTAGCCCAAATAGATACCGGACCGCATGGCCGGTATGGTTGACTTACCGATCGCAGTCCGAGGCCGTCCGATGGCGACCCGGGGTAATTTGGCCGAGGCCATGTGCAAGGCCTCTAGGGACAGGTTCACCCCCGGGGCAATCGCACCGCCACAATAGTTGCCATTGCCATCCACCACATCGAAGGTCGTTGCCGTACCGAAGTCGATGACGATCAGTGGTCCACCATAGGCCTGATGGGCGGCGACCGCATTAACCAATCGGTCCGCCCCGACCTCTTCCGGGTGGTCCAACAGGACGTCTATGCCCAGCTTCACATCGGGCTCGCCCACGACCATAGGCGGACAGTGAAAATAATTGTGGCAAAGCAACCGCAAATTAAAAACTGCAGCCGGTACGACCGAGGCAATGATGCAGGAATCAATAGCCTTGGGATCAATCCCGGCAAGGGACATCAGTTGGAACAGCCAGACGCCCATTTCATCGGCGGTGCGATTCTGATTGGTGGCCGAACGCCATTCTCCCGATCGCGTTTCCCCGTCATAAACAGCGAAAACGGTATTGGTATTACCCGCATCAATGGCTAGAAGCATCGTGTCCGCAAATCCCAAATCACAAAAAAATCCCAGTGCTCCAATTCAGGAAACGGGACCTTTCCCAGGCAACGGATCCAGATCGGATCCTTCAAGACCTGGCTCCTCGAGACCTGGAAAGAAAACGTCGCCAGCCGAAATCAGCCGCCGCCTACCATCAGGCTCCAGAAGACATAAATGTCCATCCCCATCCAACCCTTCAAAAATTCCGGACAGAGTCACGGTTTCTGAAAGTCGAGCTTCAATCGGCCGCCCCACACCCAATGCCCGGGCGAGCCATGCGTCTCGTATAGGCGTGAAGCCATCCGTCCGCCACTTGCCCACCCATTTGCTTACGGACCGGGCAATCGCCTCCAGCAACCCCTCCACAGTCATCCCGCACCCCAGATCGGCCAATGCCAAGGCCGGAAACAGGGCACCGGTGATGGGAGCAGTCGTGACATTCACCCCGATTCCGAGCACCACCCAAGGCGCGCCTCCCTGTGGGTTCTCCACCTGTTCTAGGAGCATGCCAGAAACTTTGCCCCCATGACACACAATGTCATTGGGCCATTTACATCGGGGATCCGCGAAGGCACAGAGTGCCTCGATCGCCTCACTCAAGGCAATGGCCCCAACGAAAGACAATTGGGCATTCACTGCCGGAGCAGAGCCAGAGCGAAACAGATAGCTGTGATACAGGTTGCCCTTCGGGCTATGCCAAACCCGTCCGCGCCGCCCGCGACCACCGGTCTGCTCACCCGCCCAGACAATCAGACCTTCGCGAGCTGTTCCTGCCAAAACATGATCCCTGGCAGTCGCATTCGTGCTCGACAGGCTGTCATGGGCATCCAGCACCCACCCGAAGGGAAGGGAGAGGACCGGTCCGGTCCTCTCCCCATACGCTCCATCGGAGCCCTTCGCGATCACAGAGACCGCCTCAATGGCTGGAGGCCACAGCAGTTGTCCCGCCAGTCAGGGATTCCGCCGCCGCCATGGCGCCGTCCACGAGCGGAGCAGGCGTCAGGAAAAACAACAGAATCACCAGAGAGCTAATGGCCAACAAAGCCTTCGGCGTGGTGCCAGAGAGTCTATCCAGTGGCTCCACCACATCATCGAAGTACATCACCTTGATGAGGCGGATATAATAGAAGGCACCCACCACACTAGAGAGCACACCGATTACGGCCAGGGTATACAATCCGGCATTTACCGCCGACATGAAGACATAGAACTTACCAAAAAAACCAGCCAGCGGAGGAACACCCGCCATAGAGAACATGAAGGCTGTCATCGCCGCAGCCATCAGAGGGTTGGTCTTTGATAGACCCGCCAGGTCGTTGATGTTCTCCACCGCACGGCCCTTCTGGCGCATGGCCAGAATGATCGTAAAGGTGCCAACGGTCATGAACAGGTAGATGGCCAAGTAGACCAAGACCCCTTGAATGCCTTCCGTCGTTCCTGCCGCAATGCCAACCAGGGCAAAGCCGACATGACCAATGGAGGAATAGGCCATCAGACGCTTGATATTGGTTTGATTGATGGCGGCGAAGGCACCCAGGACCATGGACAGAATGGAGATCAAGACGATGACCTGTTGCCACTGCGGAGCATAGGCTTCAAAGGGACCCATCATGACCCGGCAGAACAGGGCCATGGCTGCAACCTTGGGGGCTGTAGCAAAGAAGGCCGTTACCGGGGTTGGTGCCCCCTCATACACGTCAGGAGTCCACATATGGAAGGGCACGGCGGACACCTTAAAGGCCATACCCGCAACCATGAAGATAACACCCACCAGAACGCCGGTGGACATTTCTCCGGCATTGGCCACTTCAGCGAGACCGTCAAAGCTCACTGTTCCGGCGAATCCGTAGACCAGAGACATGCCATAGAGCAGCAGGCCGGACGCCAAGGAACCCAGAACAAAGTACTTCAGGCCCGCCTCGGTGGAGCGCAGGTTATCGCGCTGAAAGGCCGCTATCACGTAGAGTGCCAGCGACTGCAGCTCCAGCCCCATGTACAGGGAGATGAGGCTGTTCGCCGAAATCATCATCATCATGCCAACGGTGGCCAGGATGATGAGCACGGGGAACTCAAACCGGCCCTCCCCTTCCCGCTTCATCCAGGATAGGGCCATGACGGTGGTCATGATGGTGCCAAGCAGCACCAGAATCTTGGTGAACCGGGCGAACCCATCGTTGATGAACAGGCCGCCAAAGGCCAATTCGGTATCGTGGCCAGACCCCATCAGGGTCATAACACCAGCCACAACAAAGCCAGCGATCGCGATCCACCCCACCAGTGCCGTGCTGTCTCCCTTACGGAAGACACCCACCATCAACATGGCCAAGGCGAGGACAGCCAGGAGGATCTCCGGCAGGGCGGGCCCCATGACAAGCGATTGAGACATCATCTGATCTACTCCCCCGTGCTCTTAGCGCTGAGCCAACGCCAGGGCCTCGGCCGGGAGCTTCCCGGCCGCGACGAGCGCGGTTTGGTAATTGGACACAAGGTCACCCACCGATGCATGCATGACGTCCAGGAAGCTGGAGGGATAAATACCCATCCACAAGGTCAGAACGATCAGCGGAGCGAAGATGGCAACCTCGCGGGGCGAAAGGTCCAGGAGAGCCTTCAGGTCCTCCTTTTCCAGCTTCCCGAAGATCACCCGGCGATAGAGGTACAGCATGTAGGCCGCGCCCAGAATCACACCGAAGGCAATGAAGAAGGCGACCCAGCTACTGGCCTGGAAGACACCCAGCATGATCATGAACTCACCCACGAACCCGGCCGTACCCGGCAAGCCGATAGAAGCCATGGTGAACAACATGAAGAACAGGGCATAGCGGGACATATTGTTCGCCAGACCGCCGTAACGGGAGATCTCCCGAGTATGCAGCCTGTCGTAAACCACGCCGACGCATAGGAAGAGCGCCCCGGACACCACACCGTGGGACAGCATCTGGAAGATGGCACCCTCTACGGCCAGTTCGTTCATGGCGAAGATTCCCGCCGTGACGAAGGCCATGTGCGCGATGGATGAATAGGCAATCAGCTTCTTCATGTCCTGCTGCACCAGGGCTACCAGGGAGGTGTAGATCACCGCGACGATGGACAGGACATAGATGAAGGGCGTGAAGTCCGCCGAGGCAATCGGCAGCATCGGAATGGAGAAACGCAGGAACCCATATGCACCCATTTTCAGCAACACGCCTGCCAGGATCACCGACCCCGCCGTCGGCGCTTCCACGTGGGCATCAGGCAACCAAGTGTGAACCGGCCACATCGGCACTTTCACTGCGAAGCTGGCGAACATAGCCAACCACAGCCAGGTCTGCAGAGCCGGAGCGAAGTGGAAAGCCATCAGGGACGGAATGTCCGTGGTGCCCGCCTGGATCGCCATGGTCAGCAGGGCCAGAAGCATCAGCACCGAACCCGCCAAGGTATACAGAAAGAACTTGAAGGCTGCGTATACCCGACGCGCCCCACCCCAGACGCCGATGATCAGGAACATCGGGATCAGGACGGCTTCGAAGAAAATGTAGAAGACCACGAAATCCAGAGCACAGAACATGCCAACCATCATCGTTTCCAGGATGAGGAAGGCAATCATGTACTCTTTCACCCGTTTGGTAATAGCAGTCCAGGACGACAGGATGCACAGCGGCGTCAGCACGGTGGAGAGCAGGACGAACAACACGGAGATGCCGTCCACGCCCATCTGGTAGTTAATGCCGTATTCAGGCAACCATTCCACCTTCTCGGTGAACTGGAAGCCCCCATTGGTCGGATCGAAGCCGAACCAAAGGGCCAGAGACAGCAGGAAGGTAAAAGCAGTGGTCAGCAGCGCCACATTGCGAGCGTTGCGCGCCACGACCTCCTCATCACCCCGCACCATGAAGATGAAGAGTGCGCCGACCAGCGGCAGGAAGGTAATGATCGAAAGCAGCGGAAGATCGTTCATCGTGGCCTCTCTCAATGCCCGGCGGAGGTGACCATGAACCACGTGACGATTCCGGCAACGCCGATGATCATCGCGAAGGCATAGTGGTAAAGGAAACCGGATTGCATCTTGCCGAAGCGCGCCGCCATGGAACGGGTGACCGAGGCGATCCCGTCGGGACCGATCCCGTCGATGAGCGCACCGTCACCCCCCTTCCAAAACGCACGTCCCAAGGCGAAAGCCGGCTTGATGAAGATGCGGTCGTAGAGCTCGTCGAAGTACCACTTGTTTAGCAGGAACTTGTAGATTCCCGGCTGGGCCTCAGCCAGACGAACTGGCCATTTCGGCTTGGCCGCATAGAACACCCAGCCCAAGAAAATCCCCGCAGCAGTCACAACCAGCGGCAACAGCTTCACCCAACCCGGCACATGGTGGGCATGTTCGGTGACAGCCATATCCTTCACCGCCTCGCCCCAAAACTGCTCCCGGCCCTCGCCGATGAACAAATTTGCCCCCAGGCCACCGGCGATCATCGCACCCAAAGCGAGAACAACCAGTGGAGCAAGCATAATCCAGGGGCTTTCATGCACATGACCCATCACGTGATCGTCGGCACGGGGCGTCCCATGGAAGGTCATCAGGAGCAAACGGGTGGAATAGAACGCGGTCAGGGAAGCGGCGGCGACGCCGAGCCAGAAGGCGTATTGTCCAACTCCACTATCGGCGGCATAGGCGACTTCCAGGATCATATCCTTGGAGAAATAGCCGGAGAACGGCGGCAGCCCCATCAAAGCCCAAGAGCCAATCCACATGAACCCGTAGGTCCAGGGAACCATTTTCCAGATGCCGCCCATGCGGCGCATGTCCTGTTCGTCAGACATGGCGTGAATGACCGAACCGGCACCAAGGAACAAAAGGGCCTTGAAGAAAGCGTGGGTCATCAGGTGGAAGACACCGGTTCCGAAGGCACCGACGCCAAGGGCGAAGAACATATAGCCCAACTGAGAACAGGTGGAATAGGCGATCACCCGTTTGATGTCATTCTGCACACAGCCGATGGTCGCGGCAAAGAAAGCGGTCGAGGCACCGACAATGGTCACGATGGCCATGGCCGTGTCTGACAGGACGAACAGCGGCGACAGGCGCGCAACCATGAACACACCAGCCGTCACCATGGTCGCGGCGTGGATCAGAGCAGAAACGGGCGTCGGACCCTCCATGGCATCCGGCAACCAAGTGTGCAGACCAAGCTGGGCCGACTTGCCCATGGCGCCAACGAACAGAAGGACACAGAGGATCGTCATGGCGTGCCACTCGACCCCAAAGAAGGTCTTCGTGGTATCCGCATACTGGGGCGCGGCGGCGAAGATCGCGTCCAACCCCACCGTCCCGAAAACCACGAAGACACCGAAGATCCCCAGAGAGAACCCGAAGTCCCCCACCCGGTTGACAACGAAAGCCTTAATGGCCGCAGCGTTAGCCGAGGGCTTCTCATACCAGAAGCCGATCAGCAGGTAGGAAGCCAGACCGACACCCTCCCAGCCGAAGAACATCTGCACCAGGTTGTCCGCGGTCACCAACATCAACATGGCGAAGGTGAACAGGGACAGATAGGCCATAAACCGGGGGATGCTCGGATCGTGGTGCATATACCCAACGGAATAAATATGCACCATGAAGGAGATCGTCGTGACCACGATCAGCATGACCGCCGTCAGGGTGTCGATCTTCAGCGCCCAATCAAAGTGTAAATCCCCGGAGGCCACCCAAGTGAACAGAGTGACCGTCGTCGGATTACCCCCCACGGCAACCTCAAAAAACGCGTACCAGGACAAAAGGGCGGCAATGCCCAAGCCTGTGCAAGTAACCCACTGCGATCCCTTGTCGCCCAACGCGTGACGGCCAAAGCCCGCGATTAAGGCGCCGAGAAGCGGCAGGAAGACGATGGCGGCGTACATCATGGTGTCCCCCTCACCCCTTCATCTGGTTGATGTCTTCGACCTCGATCGAGCCTCGGTTCCGGAAGAACACGACGACGATCGCAAGGCCGATGCCCGCTTCAGCGGCGGCCACGGTCAGGATGAACATGGTGAACAATTGCCCCACCATGTCCTGAAGATGGGCGGAGAAGGCCACCATGTTGATGTTCACCGCGAGCAGGATCAGCTCGACGGACATCAGGATGACCACCACGTTCTTGCGGTTCGCGAAGATGCCAAAGACACCCAGAGTGAACAGCATCGCAGCGACGGTGAGATAGTGGGCCAGCGTGATTTCCATCACGAAATCCCCTTGCCGGTGTGCACTTTGTTGAGCTTCAGGGTGCGTTCCTTCCGCCGAGCAATCTGATCGGCGACCTTCTGGCGACGCACATTCGGGTGGCTGCGGTGGGTCAACATGATCGAACCGATCATCGCCACCAGCAGGACCAAGCCCGCAGCCTGGAACAGATAGACGTAATCCGTGTAGATCACATGCCCCAAAGCCTGCGAGTTGGAAATCGTACCCGGCTCGGGCGCCGGTACAGCGCGAAGGCCCATGGCCTCTGGCGCCATGGTCCAGCCCCCTGCCAGCACGGCGATCTCCGCGAGCAGGACCACGCCTATTGCCGCGCCAATGGGCAAGTAGGTCAGGAACCCTTCCCGAACTTTCAGGTAATTGATGTCGAGCATCATCACCACGAAAAGGAAAAGGACCGCGACCGCGCCTACATAGACGACAACCACCAGCATGGCCACGAATTCCGCCCCAAGGAGGAGGAACAGGCCCGCCGAGTTCACGAAAGCCAAGATCAGCCACAACACGGAATGGACCGGATTGCGGCTGGTCACGACCATGAAGGCCGACGCCACCATGATGGCGGCCAGCATGTAGAAGATGAGACCTTGTACGATCATTCGTCCCCCTTCCCGGCCGTGCCGGGGGCGCTGGAGTGCGTGCGGTGCATCGTTCGTGTTCCCGGAAGCGGACAGCCCGAAGGGACTATCCGGGTATAAAACCTAGATGGACGGGAGGACCTCCCCCCTTATGCAATACGGTTCCGCCCGGCCATCCGAACATTCCCCCGTTCGGTGGCCCGGGTCACCCGGAGCCAGAAAACTCCGGATGGTCGGATCAGCGGTACGGTGCGTCCTTGGCCAGGCGCATCGCTAGTTCCTCTTCCCACCGATCCCCATTGGCGAGCAGCTTCTCCTTGTTATAGAGCAACTCCTCACGGGTCTCGGTCGCGAATTCGTAGTTCGGTCCTTCGACAATCGCGTCCACCGGACAGGCTTCCTCACAAAAGCCACAGTAGATGCATTTGGTCATGTCGATGTCATACCGGGTGGTCCGACGGGATCCATCGGTCCGGGGCTCGGCCTCAATGGTGATGGCCTGGGCCGGGCAGATGGCCTCGCACAACTTGCAGGCGATGCAGCGCTCTTCCCCGTTAGGGTAACGCCGCAGGGCGTGCTCGCCACGGAACCGGTTCGACAGAAAGCTCTTCTCGTAGGGGTAGTTGATGGTGACCTTGGGCTTCAGCATGTAGCGGAAGGTCAAGGCCATGCCGGAGACCAACTCCCACAGGGCGAAGGAGCGAATGACTTGAGCGATGGAGGACATCGGCTTTGGCTCCTCTCGTTATTGGGGCAGCAGGTCGAAGCCGACCAATACGCCACCGGTGATCACGACCCAGATCAGGGAACCGGGCAGGAAGACTTTCCACCCCAGCCGCATCAACTGGTCATACCGGTAGCGCGGGAAGGTGGCCCGAGCCCACAGGAAGATGAAGAGGATCGCGGCAATCTTAATGAAGAACCAGATAATACCCGGGATCCAGTTGAACGGCGCGATATCGAAGGGCGGTAACCAACCACCCAGAAACAGGATGGCGGCGATCCCGCTCATCAGGATCATGTTCGCGTATTCACCCAGGAAGAACAGGGCAAACGGCATGGCCGAATATTCGACGTTATACCCGGACACCAACTCCGCTTCCGCTTCCGGAAGGTCGAAGGGGGCACGATTGGTTTCAGCCAGGATGGAGATGACGAACATAACGAACATCGGGAAGTGGGGGATGAAATACCACATCCCATCCCGCTGGGCTTCGACAATGGCCGTCAAGTTCATGGAACCGGCGGACATGATCACCGAGATGATGATCAACCCCATCGCCACTTCGTAGGACACCATCTGCGCCGCAGAACGAAGGCCTCCCAGAAAGGCGTATTTGGAGTTCGACGCCCAACCGGCCATGATGATTCCGTAGACACCCAAACCCGAAACCGCGAAGAGATAGAGCACGCCGACATTGATGTCGGAGATCACCCATCCCGCATTGAAGGGAATGACCGCCCAGGCAATCAAAGCCAGGATGAAGGTCAGCATCGGCGCCAGAATATAAACAGCGCGGCTAACCCCGGTCGGGATCACCGTTTCCTTGACGAACAGTTTCAGGCCATCGGCCAGCGGCTGCAACAAGCCAAAGGGGCCAACCACGTTGGGACCCTTGCGCATCTGCATGGCACCAATGACCTTACGCTCGGCGTAGGTCAAATAGGCCACGGCCGCCAACATCGGCAGAATGATGACCAAACATTGGAGAACAATGATCAGCGTGGGCCAGAGGTAGCCCGTCCAGAACTCAGCCATCGGTTCCCGTCCGCTCTTGGTTGCCGTTGATGAAGACCCGCGTGCATTCCGCCATGGTGGGGGAGGCCCGGCTGATCGGGCAGGTCATGTAGTAATTGGAGATCGCCGTTTTGAACGCCGCCGTGTCCACCGGACCCTCGGCACCGAAGGCTCCCCAGCTCGCAGGGGTTACCGCATTCAAAGTCCCGAGGACCGGATTGATCTCGGCCATCCGTGCCCGAACCTGAGTCACGCTATCCAGCGGCAGTGTCTTGTCCAAAGCACCGGACAGCGCTCGGATGATCTTCCAATCTTCCTTAGCCTCGCCAGGACCGAAACCAGCCACCTTCGTCCGTTGAGGGCGGCCCTCCGTATTGACGTAGGTGGCTTCCTTTTCGGTGTAGGCCAATCCCGGCAGGATCACATCGGCGCGATGTGCACCGGCGTCTCCATGGGAGCCCTGATAAATGACGAACGCCTTGCCAAGAGCATTTGTGTCAATTTCGTCCGCACCCAGCAAATACAGCAACTCAACCGCACCCGAAGCGCAACCCGCCACAATTCCTTGGGTATCCATGCCCCCGACGCCGGGGACGAAACCCAAGTCGAGGCCACCGACCCGTCCAGCCGCCGTATGCAAGACGTTAAAACCGTTCCAGTCCTCGGTGACCATACCAGTGGTATCAGCCACCTTTCGGGCTGCAGCCAGGATGGCGGCGCCATCTGTCCGGGTCAAAGCTCCCATGCCAACAATAATCATCGGTGCCTTGGCGCCTTTGAGGACGTCGGCGAATGGGTGGCGCCCTTCTGCGATTTCGATCAGGACCGAGGGATCAACGCCCAAATCCTCCACCGGATAGGTCAAATCCCGCCCCGCAGGACCAATGCGACCGGCTTTAAAACCGCCCGCCAGATAGCGCTTACGAATGCGTGCATTGAGGACCGGCGCTTCCCAGCGGGGGTCAGACCCCACCAACAACAGGGCGTCGGCCCTGTCTATTCCTTCAATGCTACTATTAAACAGGTATCCTGCCCGGGTCGAGGGGTCCAGCTTGGCCCCGTCCTGACGGCAGTCCAGGTTGCCAGAACCCAGAGCAGTCATGAGATCTTTCAGTGTGGTCATGGCCTCGCAATCGGCCTGATCTCCCACAATCGCGGCGATCTTGGACCCGTCAAGCCCGGCCACCTTGGCGCGGATGGCAGAAAAAGCCTCCTCCCAACTCGCCGGAACCAATTGACCATTTTTCCGGACGTAAGGGGTGTCCAAGCGCTGGTGACGCAAACCATCCATGGCATGACGAGCCTTGTCGGCCAACCATTCCTCGTTCACCGCTTCGTTCAAACGGGGCAGGATCCGCAGCACCTGACCGGACCGGACGTCGATCCGCACATTGGTGCCCAAGGCGTCCAGAACATCAATACTTTCTGTCTTGCGCAGCTCCCAGGGCCGTGCCGTAAAGGCATAGGGACGACTGGTCAAGGCCCCCACAGGGCAGAGATCAACAACGTTGCCAGACAGCTCGCTGTCCAGCGCCTGCTCCAGGTAAGTGGTGATTTCCGCATGCTCGCCGCGACCCAACATCCCCATATCGGGAACGCCAGCCACCTCGGTGGTGAAGCGGACACAGCGGGTGCAGTGAATGCAGCGGGTCATGGCCGTTTTCACCAGGGGACCCATTTCCTTTTCGGTGACCGACCGCTTCATCTCGCCATAGCGGGAATGGTCGTTGCCGAAGGTCATGGCCTCGTCCTGAAGATCGCACTCCCCACCCTGGTCGCAGATGGGGCAATCCAGCGGATGGTTGATCAGCAGGAATTCCATCACGCCCTTGCGGGCCTTGCGGGCCATTTCAGAGTCGGTCTTGACCTCCATCCCCTCGGCCACGGGCATGGCGCAGGAGGCGGCGGGCTTGGGCGGCCCGGGCTTCACTTCAACCAAACACATGCGGCAGTTACCGGCGATTGACAGACGCTCGTGGTAACAGAACCGGGGAATTTCGATCCCGAGGATCTCGGCCGCCTGAAGAACCGTAGTTCCGGCGGGGACCTCGACCTCGATGCCGTCGATTGTCAGCTTGGGCATATCTTGCTCCAACCCCTACTTGAACGGTTTCAAACGGTGACCTATTCGGCCGCCGCGGAACGACCACCCCGAGCGTCCGCAATGCGGCGCTCCATTTCGGGCCGGAAGTGGCGAATAAGCCCTTGAACGGGCCAGGCGGCAGCATCACCCAAGGCGCAAATGGTATGCCCCTCAATCTGCCGGGAGACGTTTTCCAGCACATCGATTTCCTCGACGCTGGCCTCACCGGTGACCATGCGTTGCATCACCCGGGAAAGCCAGCCGGTCCCTTCCCGGCAAGGTGTGCACTGTCCACAACTCTCATGGTGGTAGAAGCGGGAGAATCTGGCGATAGCCGCAACGACATCGGCAGACTTGTCCATCACGATAACCGCAGCGGTGCCAAGACCGGACTTGACCGCTTTCAGGCTGTCGAAGTCCATCAATACGTCGTCGCAGATCTCCTTAGGCAGGACCGGAACCGAGGCGCCTCCAGGGATCACCGCCTGCAGGTTGTCCCAACCGCCGCGCACGCCGCCGCAATGTTTCTCGATAAGCACCTTCAGAGGGATGCCCATCTCCTCTTCCACATTACACGGCTTGTTCACGTGACCAGAGACGCAGAACAGTTTGGTTCCGGCATTGTTTTCCCGGCCCAGCCCCGCAAACCAAGCCCCTCCCCGGCGCAGGATCGTCGGCGCAGCGGCAATGGATTCCACATTGTTCACCGTCGTCGGACAACCATAGAGGCCAACACCGGCGGGGAAAGGCGGCTTCAGGCGCGGTTGGCCTTTCTTGCCCTCCAGGGACTGGATCAGAGCGGTTTCTTCACCGCAGATGTAGGCCCCTGCGCCCCGATGAACATAAACCTCGAAGGCCCACCCGGATCCACAGGCATCAGGACCCAACAACCCCGCTTCCCGAGCCTGGGCAATGGAGGCCTCCAGGCGCTGAGCCTCTAGAACGAACTCACCACGGATATAAATGTAGGCCACATGAGCGGACATGGCGAAACCGGCGACGAGACAGCCCTCGATCAGCTTGTGCGGATCATGGCGCATGATCTCCCGATCCTTACAGGTTCCGGGCTCACCCTCGTCTGCATTGACCACCAGATAGTGGGGACGTTCACCGACTTCCTTGGGCATGAAGGACCACTTCAAGCCGGTGGGGAAGCCAGCGCCACCGCGCCCCCGCATACCGGAGGCCTTCATTTCATTGATAATACCATCCCGGCCCTTTTCCAGGATGGCCTTGGTGCCGTCCCAATCGCCACGAGCACGGGCGCCGGTCAGACCCCAATCCTGATATCCGTAAAGGTTGGTGAAGATGCGATCTTTATCCTGAAGCATCACTCGGCCCCCCCAACCTGGCTGGTCGTACAGAAGTCTGCGAGAGTCGTCGGCCCCCCCTCGGGTTCGGATCCCATCCGTCCGATCTGGGAGCCCACTTTCACCGGCTCGCCGCTTTTCAGCTTGCGTACCAATTCCCGGGTGCTCTCATAAGTCAGGTCTTCAAAATAGTCATCCCCAATCTGGAGCATCGGTGCATTGCAACAGGCACCCAGACATTCAGCCTCAGCCAGAGAGAACAGGTCATCTTCGGTTTGACCGCCTATTCCGATCCCCAATTCGTCCTTAATGGCCCGCAGAATCTCATCGGACCCCCGCAGCCAACAAGCGATGTTGGTGCAGACCTCAACGTGGTGCCGCCCCTTCGGTGAGTGCTTGTACATGGTGTAGAAGGTGGCGACCTCCAGCACTTTCATGCGGGGGGTCTTGGTGATCCGGGCCACTTCCTCGACCACGCCACTGCTCACCCAACCCAGCTGGCGCTGGGCGAGATCGAGAAGGGGCAGAACGCCAGAGCGTTCCCGACCTTCGGGATACTTGGCGAGGATAGCATTGGCCTGTTCCATGTACTCGGGCGTGAACTGGAACGCCTCGGTGGCGGATCCGCTCATCGGTCGATCTCCCCAAACACAACATCGATGGAGCCGATGTTGGCCGTAATATCAGCCAGCATATGTCCCCGGCTCAGCATGTCCATGCCCTGCAGATGCGCATATCCGGGGGAACGGATTTTGCATCGGTAGGGGCGCGTGGACCCATCGGATACCAGATAGACGCCGAATTCGCCCGTGGCGGCCTCGACGGCGGTATAGGTCTCACCGGCGGGCACCTTAAAACCCTCGGTAAACAACTTGAAGTGGTGAATAAGGCTCTCCATGGAGTGCTTCATGTCCTTCCGCGATGGCGGAGTCACCTTATGGTCCTCGGACTTAACCGGACCGTCGGGCATCTTTTCGACGCACTGACGCATAATCTTGATGCTTTCGCGCTGCTCGGCCATGCGGACCAAGTAGCGGTCATAGCAATCCCCATTGGAGCCCGTCGGAATATCGAAATCCATATCAGCGTAGCAATCATAGGGTTGCGACTTGCGCAAATCCCAGGGAACGCCACAGCCCCGCAGAACCGGGCCGGTGAAGCCCCAATCCAAGGCCTGTTCCACCGTCACCTTGCCAATATCGACTGTCCGCTGCTTGAAGATCCGGTTTTCGTCGAGCAGGCTTTCCACGTCATCCATGTACTTGGGGAAGCTGTCGCAAAACTTGAGGATATCTTCCAGCAGATCCGGCGGCACATCCCGGGCAACCCCACCGGGGCGGAACCAAGCAGCGTGCATCCGCGCACCGGATGCGCGCTCGGAGAACTCCAAAAGGTGCTCGCGCTCCTCGAAGCCATAGAGCAACGGTGTCATCGCGCCCACATCCAAAGCCATGGAGGTGGTGTTCATAATGTGGTTGATGATCCGCGTGATCTCGTTAAAGAGCGTCCGCAAATACTGACCACGGGGCGGCACCTCAATACCCAGCAGCTTCTCCACCGCCAGGACATAGGCATGTTCCTGATTTAGCGGGCAGGCATAGTCCAGGCGATCAAAGTACGGCAGGGCCTGAACGTAGGTCTTATGCTCAATCAGCTTTTCGGTGCCCCTGTGGAGCAATCCGATATGGGGATCGGCGCGTTCGATCACTTCACCCGACAGTTCGAGCACGAGGCGAAGCACGCCGTGGGCTGCGGGGTGCTGCGGCCCGAAGTTCATGGTGTAGGATTTGATTTCGGTCTGGGCCATTTACGCGTTCCCCTCGGCCTTCTCATCGCCGGGCAGAACCCTGGCGATCTGCTGGTCCATAGCCTCCCACGGGCTCGGGAAGTCGAAGGAGCGGAACTCCTGGGACAGCTTCACCGGCTCGTAGACCACCCGCTTCAGCTCCTCATCGTAGCGGAGCTCCTTGTACCCGGTCAGGGGGAAGTCCTTACGTTGGGCGTGACCCTCGAACCCATAATCGGACAGGATCCGACGCAGGTCCGGATGGTCCGAGAAGAAGATCCCGTACATGTCCCAGGCTTCCCGCTCGAACCAGTTGGCCGTATTGAACAGACCGGTCACCGACGGAACGGGCGTGTCTTCAGACGCGCTCACCTTCACCCGAATACGATGATTCTGGTAGATCGACAGCAAGTTGTAAACCACATCGAACCGCTCTTCGCGTTCCGGATAGTCCACCCCACACAGATCCACCAGTTGCTTGAACTGGCAAGCGCTGTCATCGCGCAGAAAGGTCAGAACCTTGGCGATGGATGGACGCTGGGCGATCACCTGCAGCTCGTCCAGGGCCATTTCCACCCGAATCACCTCGGTGGGCAGGGCGGCTTCGATCCGCGCCCCAAGCTCCTTGAGGCTTTCGATCCGTTCCTCGATTTCGCTCGTCATGCCGTGCCGTTCCGTTAAAGAAGGCTAAAAGGAAATCACCGGTACAGGGCGCCGGTGCGTTTGATCTTCTTCTGCAGCTGCAGGATGCCGTACACCAGGGCTTCCGATGTCGGCGGGCAACCGGGGACATAGATATCCACGGGCACAACGCGGTCACATCCACGCACCACCGAATAGGAGTAGTGGTAGTAGCCGCCCCCATTGGCGCAACTGCCCATGGAGATCACCCAGCGGGGCTCTGCCATCTGGTCATAGACCTTCCGCAGGGCTGGCGCCATCTTGTTGGTCAGCGTCCCAGCGACAATCATCACATCGGACTGACGGGGGCTGGGCCGGAAGACCACACCGAGACGGTCGATGTCATACCGCGCACAGGCAGAGTGAATCATCTCCAGCGCACAGCAGGCCAGACCGAAGGTCATGGGCCACATGGACCCCGACCGCGCCCAATTGACCAAGCTGTCGACATTGGCTAGGACGAAACCCTTCTCCTCGATCTCCTTGGCCACTTGGCCCAGGATCGCGTCCTGTTCGGGACCGGGAGGAATGCCCTGGTTGGCGGGGCCCTGACTGGCGGGGATGGAACTGGTTACTCCCATTCCAACGCTCCCTTTCTCCACTCGTAAATGAAACCGATGGTCAGCACGCCCAGGAACACCATCATGGACCAGAAACCGAACATGCCGATCGCACCCAGGCTGACCGCCCAGGGAAAAAGGAATGCCACTTCAAGGTCAAAGATGATGAAGAGAATGGCCACCAGATAGAACCGGACCTGGAACTTGGACCGGGCATCGTCAAAGGCCTCAAACCCGCATTCGTAGGCAGAGTCCTTCTCGCTGTCCGGATGGCGCGGAGCGACCACATAGGACGCGCCGATGGCGATCGCGGCAACCGCAGTCGCGATGGCGATAAAAATCAACACCGGCAGGTATTCGAGGAGCATGTCTAGCATCCACTGCGCTCCTAAAGGATGAAAGCCCTTGGAAAAGGCGAGTTAGCGAGACCGGGTCCGCGTTGCCGCGCCAGGGCCGTCGCCGTGGGATGGCCGTGATGTAGCCCAGTGCTCCGGCCCAAGTCAAGTCGCCACCCTTCGCGACGCGGCATTCCCATGAAAAAGAGGGGGTTGCCTGAGCAAGAGGCGTCCCCGCCTATCCCAATGCTCGGCATCAGCCAAGGCCCTCTGACCCTTTGTATTCCTGGGGTTTCAAGGTTCTCGAGCCTGACCAACCGAATAAATCCTGTCGGGTGGGACGGGCCGCACCTTTCTTCCGTAGCGCCCCTCCCCGATGGACGAAAGGAATAGCCCCGGCGGACCATTTTACCTGAGAACCGGATCTCCTCCCTCGCCATAGTCGCCGATACCGGTCGGAGTCTTAACCACGACAGGCCCCAAGCCGAGACAGAATGGCTGACCTCGTGGTCCTTGCAATGACCCAGGGCACGGGGCACACTTTTATCAAAATATCGTAAGCCAATAAGAGCCATCAAGCCGCGCCACCTCTTCCACTTGATGGGGTAGGTCAAGGAACGGTGAACCGGGAAAAAGCCGGAAAGAGAGAGAGGATCGCCCAAGGTGAATATGATGAAAGCTCGGGACTCGGCGCTGGTCGAGCCCACACCCACAGGGCAAGGGGCCGAGTCAGCCCTACACGCCCTGGTGAAGGACGTCCTGCATCGCATTGAAGCCATGTCCATCGAATTGGCCGATGTGGCCGGGGACATCGCGACCGTGCATGGTTTCGTTAAAAAACAGGAAATCCTCTTTTCCCAACTCGTCATTCTGGCACGGGAAGTACAAACCGCAGTTGACCGGATTGATGGAGCCGGACAATCCACCAATGCGGTCACAAAAGATGCGGCCGAAAGCATGCGCCAATCAAGCCAAGCGCTCCACCAGGCCATTGAGAGCATCGCTGGGCTCACCCAATCCGTATCAGGCATGGGAGACCGCCTGACGGCCGTTGAGAAGAGCCTGGAAGGGGTGAACGCCTCCTCTCTCACCATCCGCACCGTGGCGCAACAGACGAACCTCCTGGCCCTGAACGCAACCATCGAGGCTGCTCATGCGGGGGAGGCCGGTCGCGGCTTCGCCATTGTCGCCAAAGAAGTCAAAACTTTGGCCAGTCAATCCCACGGCGCGGCACAGGGAATCCAGAAGACCATCAACGACTTGTCCATGGGGCTGGACGAGCTCATCCAGAACAGCGCGACCATCGTTGCGACGGCCCAGGACGCCAACCAAGGGATCGGGGTCATCAATCGGGCAGTAAGTGGCTTTCAGGACTCCATCACCACAGTGGACAGTCACGTAGAAGAAATCGCGGGAGCGACCACCACCACAAAAAATCACTGCGCCGACATCGTCCAGGAAATCAATGCCGCCGCCGAAGGTGTCTCCGCCACTGGCAGAAACTTGGAGGCTGCGGACAAGCGGGTCCTCTCCTTGGTTTCTCTAGGAGAAGAGCTGATTGCCCGGATCCTCGACAGCGAGGTGGACACACCGGACAGCCCATACATTCAAGCCGTTCGTCGGGGCGCGGAGCAGCTCGGTCAGCTGTTGGAGGACGCCTTGGACAAGGGGCGAATTACGATGCAAGCCCTGTTCAGTGAAACCTACACACCCATTTCAGGCACAGACCCACAACAGGCAATGGCTCCGTTCACTGCCTTGACGGACGCCCTCTTCCCTCCCGTTCAGGAGGCCCTATTGGGAACGGACGACAAAATCGTTTTTTGCGCAGCGGTAGACCGCAACGCCTACCTCCCCACCCACAATCGCAAATTCTCCCAACCCCAGGGGTCCGATCCCACATGGAACAACGCGAATTGCCGGAACCGGCGCATTTTCAACGACCGGACAGGCCTGAACGCGGGACGCAACACACGCCCCTTCCTGGTCCAGACCTACCGGAGAGACATGGGGGGCGGAAAGTTTATCATGATGAAGGACGCCAGCGCCCCCATCACCGTCAAGGGCCGCCATTGGGGGGGACTCCGGATGGGCTATAAGCTTTGACCCCCTAGGTCCCCACCTGCGAGAGCTCACCAGGGAGACTGCGCCCGGTCAATTGGCTGTTCGTCCTGGGCCGCGTCGCCCGTCCCCGGGGGTGGGACCGCATCTGGTCCAATAGGGGCACCATGTCCCATTGTCATCGTGCGGGACAATTCACTTTGACGCATAAAAGGGCGTTCTTCCTTTGTCCCACGCTTTGTCCGAGTATTCTCGGACGTCCGAGAAGAAACCACTCTGACAATCCCCTTTTGTTCTTCTCTTCGCCCCAACAAAAACCCCGCCAACTCATTGAGTTAGCGGGGTTTTTCATTGGTGGGCGGTGACGGGTTCGAACCGCCGACCCTCTGGGTGTAAACCAGATGCTCTTCCAGCTGAGCTAACCGCCCCAAGAGACCGGGACTTTAACCAAACCGCCCCAAGATGCAACGAAAAAAGAGAGAGACAAACGGGCGCCGGAATTCCTTCCGCCGCCCGTGTCCCGTCCGATTGGACCTGCCGAAGATTAGTTGACAGCGTCTTTCAAACCTTTACCGGGCTTAAACTTCGGCTGTTTGGAGGCCGCAATGTTAATCTTCTCGCCGGTACGGGGATTGCGCCCCTCTGTGGCAGCGCGCTTGGTCACGGCGAAAGTACCGAAGCCGACCAGACGCACTTCCTGGTCGTCCTTCAGGGCCACCGTAATGGCATCAAAGACACCATCGACAGCCTTGGCGGCATCCGCCTTGGACAGCTCAGCGCTCTCGGCCACGGCAGCAATCAGATCGTTCTTATTCACGGGACAACCCCCTCGTTCGCGTTAATAGTGCGTTACGGAAACTTTAAAGGACCCAATCGAATTGGATGGCGCGGAGTCTAGAAGCGCCTTCGGTCTCCGTCAATTCCTCTTGCGCGGAAAAGCCAGGATTCATGCCGGTTTGCGCCTGCAACACGGTGCCAAAACACCCCAGCCGAAAGGTTCCAAACCCATTCCGGAACGTTTTATGGACTTAGGAGAGCTCTTCCCTAAAATTTAAGAAAATTGCCTCACACCACCCTCACCTTTTCAAAGAATTTCTTACCCGAATCCGAAGAGACAGCGGCTCGGCACCTCTTCGATTCCCTTGAGCTTTTTTATCCCAATCATCAGGCGGGAAAAAATCATGAACGCCAGTCAAGAGAAAGGCCGCCTCAATACACAACCGAGGCGGCCAGATCACTTGGATTAAACGGAGTCAAACGGATCAAGTCGAAGCAGGACCCGAAAGATCAATGGGTCACCAAGTCCCCTTCGGCGGCATCCCCATCTTTCCGGGCGGCGACCGGTGCGTCGTCTGCCGGTTCGGTCCACTCGATAGCGGTGAGTGCTTGGGTCAGAGCCAATTCCAAAGCCTCATCGGCGTGGGTAATGGGAATGATCGTCAGACCTTTCTTCACGTTATCGGGAATTTCGGTCAGATCCTTCTCGTTATCCTTGGGAATAAGGACCGTCTTGATCCCTCCCCGCCGAGCAGCGAGGAGCTTTTCCTTCAAACCACCGATCGGCAAGACTCGGCCCCTCAGGGTGATTTCCCCCGTCATGGCGATGTCCTTATGCACGGCGATTCCGGTCATGGCCGAAACAATCGAAACGCACATCGCGACGCCTGCCGACGGCCCATCCTTGGGCGTAGCGCCCTCAGGCACATGGACATGGACATCCCGCTTTTCGAATTGTGTCGGCTTAATGCCATAGGTCACAGCACGAGATCGCACAAAAGACCGGGCGGCCTGAACGGATTCCTTCATCACGTCCCCCAACTGGCCGGTCAACGTCACCGCGCCCTTGCCCGGCATCATGACCGCCTCAATGGAAAGAAGCTCTCCTCCCACCTCGGTCCAAGCCAAACCGGTCACGACGCCAATCAGATCCTCCCGTTCGGCCTCTCCATAGTGGAACTTGCGTACACCCGCATATTTATCCAGGTTGGCGCTTGTTACCTCTACACAGACCTTCTCGCCCTTGCTCAGCAAGATTTCCTTGGTGGCCTTCCGCGCCAAATTCGCCAATTCCCGCTCCAGGCTGCGTACACCGGCTTCCCGGGTGTAATAGCGGATAAGATCCAGCAGCGCCTCATCAGAAATAGACCATTCACCCTCACGCAGGCCATTGGCCTCCACCTGCTTGGAAATCAGATGGCGCTTGGCAATTTCGACCTTTTCATCTTCGGTATATCCAGACAGACGAATAATTTCCATGCGGTCCAAGAGAGGTTGGGGCATTCGCATGGAGTTGGCTGTGGTCATGAACATGACGTCAGACAGGTCGTAATCCACCTCCAGGTAGTGGTCATTGAAGGTGTTGTTCTGCTCCGGATCCAACACCTCGAGCAGCGCCGAAGACGGATCCCCCCGCCAATCGGCCCCCAGCTTGTCTATTTCATCAAGCAGGAAAAAGGGATTGGAGGATTTGGCCTTCCGCATACCCTGAATAATCTTACCGGGCATAGACCCGATATAAGTCCGCCGATGACCGCGAATTTCGGACTCGTCGCGCACACCACCAAGGGAAATTCGGACAAAATTCCGGCCCGTCGCCTTGGCAATGGACTTGCCCAATGACGTCTTACCCACGCCCGGCGGTCCCACAAGGCAGAGAATGGGCCCCTTCAGCTTCTTGGTGCGCAGTTGGACGGCAAGGTATTCCAGGATCCGCTCCTTGACCTTATCCAGCCCATAGTGCTCCGTATCCAGAACCGTTTCGGCGACTGTCAGATCCTTCTTGACCCGCGTTCGCTTGTTCCAGGGAATTCCCAGAATCCAATCGAGATAATTGCGCACCACCGTGGCCTCGGCGGACATGGGGCTCATGTTGCGCAGCTTCTTCAGCTCAGCCATGGCCTTTTCCGTGGCCTCCGCCGTCAGCTTTGTCTCGGCGATGCGATCTTCCAGTTCCTGGGTCTCATCACGGCCGTCCTCGCCTTCACCCAACTCCTTCTGAATCGCCTTCAATTGCTCATTCAGATAGTATTCCCGTTGGGTCTTCTCCATCTGACGCTTGACCCGGCTGCGGATCTTCTTCTCCACCTGCAGGACTCCGATTTCGGATTCCATGTGGGAATAAATCCGCTCCAGCCGTTCACCAATGGTCGCGACTTCCAGCAACTCCTGCTTGTCGGCGATCTTCAGAACAAGGTGAGAAGCTACGGTGTCAGCCAGTTTGGCCGGATCATCGATCTGGTTAATGGAGACCAAAACTTCAGGCGGAATTTTCTTGTTGAGCTTAATATACTGCTCGAACTGGTTAATCACCGACCGGGAGAGGGCTTCCATCTCCGGGTTATCCAGCTCATCCTCGTCCAGGGGCGTGGCCTCTGCCTCGAAAAAGTCCAAGCGATCGGAATAACTCTTGATACGGGCACGCTGGCCACCTTCCACGAGCACCTTCACGGTGCCATCGGGCAAGCGCAAGAGCTGAAGAACGGTGCTGATCGTGCCCACGTCATAGATATCGTCGGCACCGGGATCATCCTGGGAGGCGTTCTTCTGGGCAACGAGGAGGATCTGCTTATCCTCCCGCATGACATCTTCCAGGGCCTTCACAGATTTCTCGCGCCCGACGAACAGGGGCACAATCATATGGGGAAACACAACGATGTCCCGCAGGGGCAGGACGGGAAAGACTTGCGTGGAACCGCTGTTCACGGGGCCTTCCTTTCAATAAAGAGGACGTGCGCCCGGGGGGAACGGCACGACACATCGATCATGGTCGACTTCGATTCGAAACACCGGACCGCCTTTCGCGCATCCGACGTCCGCTCCAACAAAGCCACCTTAAAGGTTAACGTGGGTCCGGAAGATTTACAGATCAAGGGATAAACATCTTCCCCGATCACCTTTGGGACCGCCCTATTCTGAAAATGCGACACGCACCAAATAGGACGGGCCGTACCCAAACCCCATGGGATGGAGGCCCATGGGGTGGAGGAACGGCCCATCAAAGGCTCAGTCACGCGCGGTCAGGCATTGGTCCCTTCAGCGGGAACACGCTGATCTGAATAGATCACCAGGGGCTTGGCGCCTCCGTCGACCACTTCCTTATTGACCACGACTTCCTCGATCCCATCGGTTCCGGGCAAATCGAACATGGTATCCAGCAAAATGCCTTCCATAATCGACCGCAGCCCACGGGCACCGGTCTTACGGGCGATGGCCTTCTTGGCAATGGCCCGCAAGGCGTCTTCCTTGAACTCAAGGGACACACTCTCCATCTCGAACAGCTTCTGGTACTGCTTGACCAGGGCGTTCTTGGGAGAGGTCAGGATGTCGACCAAGGCATCCTCATCCAGGTCGTCCAGGGTGGCCAAAACCGGCAACCGACCCACGAATTCGGGAATCAGCCCGTATTTCAACAAATCTTCCGGCTCCACGGCCCGGAGAACCTCTCCGGTTTGACGGGTTTCCTCGTCACGCACGTCTGCACCGAAACCAATGGACGACCCCTTGCCGCGCGACGAAATGATCTTTTCCAGACCCGCGAAGGCGCCACCGCAGATGAACAGGATATTGGTGGTGTCCACCTGCAGAAATTCCTGCTGGGGATGCTTCCGACCACCCTGGGGCGGAACGGAGGCTACCGTGCCTTCCATGATCTTCAGCAGAGCCTGCTGCACACCCTCCCCCGACACGTCGCGGGTAATGGAAGGGTTATCGGACTTGCGAGAGATCTTATCGATTTCGTCGATGTAGACGATGCCACGCTGGGCCCGCTCCACGTTGTAGTCCGAAGCCTGCAGCAACTTCAGAATGATATTTTCCACATCCTCGCCCACATAACCGGCTTCGGTCAATGTTGTGGCGTCGGCCATGGTGAAGGGCACGTCCAGAATACGGGCCAGAGTCTGAGCCAGCAAAGTCTTGCCACAACCGGTGGGTCCCACCAACATGATGTTCGACTTGGCCAGTTCCACTTCCCCATTCTTCGCCGAATGGGACAGGCGCTTGTAGTGGTTATGAACAGCCACTGACAGCACCTTTTTCGCGTGCTTTTGGCCGATCACATAATCGTCCAGAACGCCCAGGATCTCCTTGGGCGAGGGCACGCCGTCGCGGGATTTGACCAAACTGGTCTTATGTTCCTCGCGGATGATGTCCATGCAGAGCTCGACGCATTCATCACAGATGAACACCGTCGGCCCGGCGATGAGCTTGCGGACCTCATGTTGGCTCTTTCCACAGAAAGAGCAATAGAGGGTATTCTTCGAATCACCGCCTGAAGACTTCGACATCTCGTACAAACTCCTTCGTCTTCCCCGGCACGGGTCCCAAATCCACCCGCGCGTCACGCCCTAACCCGCCGGAGGTCCGGAACCCGGCTTGGTCTCGCCGGTTCCGTTTGGCCCTGACGCGATACCATGAAAAGAGGGCTTAATAGCTTTCCAGGCACTTGGCACGTCAATAATGGGCATGTTAGCCGGTCACGGAAGTTCCACACAATGGCAAAACGGCCTTTTCTCCCCGAACCGTCACACCAATTCGTCCGGTCAACCGGCCCCCGGCTCGCCCAAGGGCACGAGATGGGGGCCTAAGACCTTCCAAACACGAAAAGCTTTAGTCCTTGGACTTATCGTCAGCCTCGTCGGCGTCCTTGGGACGGCGCTCGACGATTTCGTCGATCAACCCGAAGGACTTGGCTTCTTCAGAGGTCATATAGTTATCACGGTCCATGGCCTTCTCGATCGTTTCGAGGGGCTTGTCGCAATGTTTCACATAGATCCGGTTCAGACGCTCGCGCAGGGCCAGAATCTCCCGAGCCTGGATCTCGATATCCGCAGCCTGCCCCTGGAACCCTCCTGAGGGTTGGTGGATCATGATCCGGGCATTAGGGGTGGCGAAACGCTTTCCCGCTTCGCCCGCACAGAGCAGCAGGGATCCCATCGATGCCGCCTGACCGATGCACAGGGTCGACACAGGGCTGCGGATGTACTGCATGGTGTCATAGATGGCCATGCCACTGGTCACCACACCACCGGGAGAGTTGATATAGAACGCGATATCCTTGTTGGGATTCTCCGACTCCAGGAACAGGAGCTGGGCGCAAATCAGGCTGGAAACCCCATCATGCACCTGACCGGTCAGGAAAATAATCCGTTCCTTCAGCAGACGGGAATAGATGTCATAGGACCGTTCCCCACGGTTGGTCTGCTCCACCACCATGGGAACAAGGGTATTGTTGAAAACTTCGATCGGATCACGGTCGATCATGGGCTGGTCTCGCTATCCCTTGGCGGGGAGCGCCCCAATCTGCGAACGGTCGACACCAACTCCCGCATCCCTTCAAGATGCATGACTTGACGCAACCGTAGCTTTGGGACCTCCCTTACTGTGAACTGACTTGGCCGGAATTGGCCGACGGACTGGAAATCCCGGGGGGAAGAAGGCCGCGAACGGAACCGGTCGGGGAGAGCCGGCCCAAGGGGTTCGCGACAAACGCGGCGGGACCCGTGGACCTACATAGGTCGTTCGCGCCCCCCCTGTCCAGAGGCACCGTTCGACACCCCTTGATCAAAGGCCTCTACGTCAATGGAAAGCCCCGCCAGCTCTGGGCTGGCGGGGCTTCCAAATTTGGGAACCCGGAGGCCGAAAAGGGCGAAACCAGCCCTCCTCGGAGCTCTCCTCGTCCTTTTTGGCGCGAGTCTTCTTGGCAGCCTACTTCTCGGACGTGACCTCGGCGGCGTTCGCATCCGGATCAGCCAGAAGGGCATCCACGTCGACGGGCTTGTCGGTCACCTTGGCCAGTTCCAGGATGAAGTCACAGACCTTATCCTCGAACACCGGAGCACGCAGGCTCTCCATGGCCTGGGGGTTGTTGCGGTAGTAGTTGATAACCGCAGCCTCCTGACCAGGGTACCGACGCATTTCGCGCATCAGGGCCTTATTCAGATCTTCCTGGGCAACATTGATTTCGTTGCGCTGCCCCACTTCGGCGAGCAGCAGACCCAGACGAACCCGACGCTCGGCAATGGAGCGGTATTCGGTGGTCAGCTCTTCGTCCGACTTGCTAGCGTCCTCGTCCTCCAGGCTCCCTTGCTCTTTGGCCTGCTGGAGTTGCTGCCAGATGCCATCGAACTCGGCAGAAACCAGCCCTTCGGGCACTTCAAAGCTGTAGGCATCGGCGAGGGCGTCAAGCAGCTTGCGCTTCAGCTTGGCCTTGGAGACCTCGTCGTATTCGCCCTGCAGGTCACCGCGCACGGCTTCCTTCAGTTCGTCGACGGTTTCTTTGCCGAACTTCTTGGCCAGCTCGTCGTCGAGCTCAGGGAGGATGGCCTGCTTCACCTCCTTGACGGTCACCTCAAAGGCAACCGGCTTTCCAGCCAAGTTCTCGGCGGGGTAATCCTCCGGGAAGGAAACCTCGACAGTCTTGGCGTCGCCGGCCTTCAGGCCGATAAGCTGCTCCTCGAAGCCGGGGATGAACGAGCCGGAACCCAGCTCCAGATCATAGCCTTCCGCAGCGCCGCCATCGAACGGCTCGCCGTCCAGCTTGCCCAGGAAGTCGATATTGGCCATGTCGCCAGTCTCGGCCACCCGACCTTCAACAGCTTCATGGGTCTTGCTCCGCTGGCGCAGATCCTCAAGGGCCTCGTCCACCTTCTCGGCGGCCACTTCGGCCACTTCGCGCTCCAGGGCGACGATGGAGAAGTCCAACTCGCCAATCACGGGCAGGACTTCGACGGCCATGGTGAACTCAAGATCCTTGCCAGCCTCGACCTCACTGACGAGATCGATGTTCGGCTGCATGGCGGGCTTCAGGGCATTGCTCTCGATGACCTCGGTGATGGAGTCTTGAACTGCCTTTTCAAGAACTTCACCGAGGACGTTTTTCCCGTAGCGCTGGCGCATCAAGGTCATGGGCACCTTGCCGGGCCGGAAGCCGGGCAGGCGCACCTGATCCTTGAGCTCCTCCAGCCGCTGGGTGGTGCGGGTGTCGATTTCCGTCGCGGGGATGACGATTTTATATGCCCGCTTCAGGGATTCATTGAGGGTTTCGGTGACCTGCATCGGCTGATCTCTAACGACCTTGCGTGTTCAAGGCGGCGAGCCGTGACGTGGGTACCGGTCTTCCACATCGCTGCCGCAACTATACCAGAATCCAGATCACCATGCCCGGACGGAGCGGCAAATGGGACACGCGGTCCCTCTGCCTTCCCAACCTAGGATCAAGGGGGCACGCCACAGAAGCCAGCGCGTTTTGATCCAACGGTCTTGCATGATGACCCGACGTTCGACGGGCCGCCCAAAAACGGACGCTGTCCGCAGGGCGGAAATTGAGACGCCTTTTCCGACATCCATTTGGGATCTCGAAAAGGGTGACAGTCGACTCTCCGGCGACCCCAATCAATTGGTCTCCAGAGTATTCGAAACACGCGGACTGACTCGCGCCACTTTCGGAAACCGAGGGAGGCGCCAGCAGGTCCGGCATGAAACCGGCGCCGTGTGTGAGACATGGTGCGGGCGGAGGGACTTGAACCCCCATGGCTAAAGCCACTGGTACCTAAAACCAGCGTGTCTACCAATTCCACCACGCCCGCATATGTCGTCCTTACCGACGGCAAGCGCGCCTTATCCCACAGCACGGCGCAGCTTGCAAGGGAAACGCTTCTCCCCCTTGAATACCGTCCTGGAAGCGGCTCTTGCCGAGATGAGGGTAAAGGGAAGTCCCCCCACACACGGATGACAGCCCCGGGTTTATCCCTTGGCCAGAGCCCTGACTGCGGGACTCGCCGCGATGGTCGCCTTGTCCTGATAGGCTTCGTGATTCCGCTCGATATCGTCAAGCTTGTACAGGTAGTTCACCATCATTCCAACGGATTGGCGCAGGCCATTGCTCGACAGATCCCCCCGCCAATTGATCCGCTCCACCCGCGCGCCATTGGTCAGATGGAAATGAGCCACCGGATCCAGAGCGCGCGCGATCCGACCCCGATCCGGATCCGCAGGGCGGCGTTCCTGGATCAGATATCGGGCACAAAGGCGGGTCAAGGGGGCCTTCAGAGCCTCCTCCGCCTCGGCATCATCAATCCACGCGCCCTCTTCCACCAACCGTTTGAGGGTCCCCTTCGGTCCGGCCTCACCCGTGGCTTTCAACCCCTTCCGTTCTGCGGGCAACAAGAGGGCCTTGTCCCCCTGGGCCAATCGCTCCTCCAGCCACCGGCGGAAACCGGGCACGGGAGACAGGGTGGAAAAGGCCTTCAAGCCTGGCAATTCACGGCGCAGGGTTTCCACCACCCGTTTGATGAGGAAGTTGCCGAAGCTAATCCCCGCCAGCCCCGCCTGGGCGTTGGAGATGGAATAGAAGATCGCCGTATCCGCTGTGCTGGGATCCAGAACCGGCGCCTTTAAATCCAAAAGATCGCCGACCCTTTCGCTGATACCATGGACCAAAGCGACTTCCACGAAGATGAGCGGCTCGTCGGGCATACGCGGGTGCACGAAGGCATAAAGGCGCCGATCCCGATCCAGCCGGTTCTTCAGATCCTCCCAACTTTGAATGGCATGGACGGCCTCATAGGTGATGATCTTTTCCAGGAAGGCCGCTGGGGATTGCCAGGTCACCTGCTTCAGCTCGAGAAAGCCCACGTCAAACCAGGCGGCCAACAGATCCCGCAGATCCCGTTCAAGACCCTTCAGGGCTGGATCGCCCGACATCTGACGCAACAGTTCCCCCCGCATATCCACCAAAAACTTCACCCCTTCGGGTAGGGCATTAAACTGGGTCAACAGGGTCCGGCGGGGCGCCACCAAGGTCCGACGCAGGCGGGCCTCGGCCCGATCAACGACCTCCGGATCCGCGTCGGCTGGCAGATCGGCCAGGGCCCGGGCCGCCGCTTCAATCCGGCCCCGGTTCGGGGCGAATTCCGTGGCGAGCAGAGTGAGGAACCGCAATCTCCCCACCGGCGAAAGGGCCAAATAGGCCCGCCCCAGGGCTGCGGCCCGGGACCGGGCTGAGACTTCGCCCCCCTTGCCTTCCAGACAATCATGAAGCTGACTGCGGACGCCATCCATCTCCCCATCGGGGAGATCCGGGGACAGGTTTTCCAGAAACGGTCCATTCCGGGACCAGGGAATGTCTCGCCACAGGCTTGACAACCGGGCCATGAGCCCCGGCGAGGCTGGTACCGCGTTACTTGTCATCGTCTTGTAACCTCAGCATTTTTCTCTCTTGCTTGGATGACGGAAACACGTTGGCCCCGATCGGGTCAAGCTCTCCCGCCTCATACCTGCCCTTCTGACTTCCCTTGAGCATCGAGCGGAAAAGTGGGGGCCGGTTTTCCGGCCCACGCGATGCTCAACCTGTTGTATCTAGAGCTTGCAACACCTTAGGTAGGGCTTCGGGCAGGTCCTCGGCGATCAAGCCTGGCCCAACATTCTGGCCCGCCGCCCCATGGAGCCATGCTCCGGCGCAGGCGGCCTCGAAGGCGGGCATGCCCTGGGCAAGCAATCCGGTCACCATCCCGGCCAAGACATCCCCACTGCCCGCCGTGGCCAGATCCGGCGGAGCGTTGGCGGTGATAGCCGCCCGACCGTCCGGCGCAGCGATCACCGTATCTGCTCCCTTGAGCAGAACCACCATGCCTCCGGCCCGGGCTGCGGCGCGGGCTCGGGTCAGGCGGTCGGCGGACGGATCACCCCCACCCGCCTCCGTTCCGCCGAACAGGCTGGCCCATTCCCCGTCGTGGGGCGTGACAACACAAGGAGCGGCCTGGGGACCGGCCTGGGGACCGGTCAGGGCTTCGCGCAGCTCTCCCAAGCGCCCGGACAGGCTGCTTAGGGCGTCGGCGTCGAGCACCAGCCCCCGACCCGAACGGGCCAGGGTCAGGGCCAAGTCGGCAGTTTCCGATCCACGGCCATATCCTGGACCGAGGAGATAGGTCGATTTTCGCCGATCTGCCAGGAGGGTTTCCACATCCCCGTCCCGATCAAGGGACCAAACCATGGCTCCGGGCTGGTCTCCAGCGTAAAGGGCGAAGGCCTCTTCCGCACAGGCAATCGTCAGCAATCCCGCCCCCACTCGGCGGGCACCCCGGGCGGCGAGACGAGCCGCGCCGGTCATTCGCGCCCCGCCCATCACCACAGCATGACCCCGCTGATATTTATGCCCCGCCACCCTCAGCTGCGGCAGACGCCAGAGCCCTGGGGTATTAGCCGCGCAGTCGGGGGCCAGGGGGGCGAGCACCGACTCCGGGATCCCGATATCGGCAACAACCAACTCACCCAGCAGAGTCCGCCCGGGCAGGAGCAGGTGGCCAGGCTTGGGGCAGAAAAAGGTGACGGTCAGGGCGCAGGGCGCCGCAGCCCCGAGAACCTGACCGGTATTCCCATGCAGGCCACTGGGCATGTCCACCGCCACACAAGTCAACCGCCCCTCCTCCACCCCGCGGGTCAGGCGGGTGATCACCTCAAGGGCTGCGCCTTCCAAGGAGCGGGCGAGCCCAGCGCCAAACAGGGCATCGATCACCAGCAGATCGGGGGGACACCGGATGGAATCCAAGGCCGAGGGGTCCAGGGGCTCCTCGGGTCCACGCCAGAGATCGCGCATCACTGCAGCGTCACCGGTTAACCGCTCTGGATCCCCCAACCCCATCAAACGTACGGACCACCCTTTCTTCGCCAACAGGCGGGCCACGACATAACCATCGCCGCCATTGTTGCCCGGGCCACGTAGCACCAGAACCGGACGGCGTTGCCAACGCGCACGGATTTCCCGAGCGACAGCCCAGCCCGCTGCGGCCATCAAGGTGGGTCCGGAAACCCCCGCAGCCATGGCAGCTTGATCTGCGGCCCCCATGCGCGCCACATCCAACAGGTGAACCGGATTCTTACCGGAAAAACGCGTATCGGTCATGACGTACCTGCTCCCACGGAAAAGTCCGAACCTTGCCGTATTTCGTGGTTCCCACAGGCGACCTCACGCCGTCGGCGTGACAACGGGAAGCCAGATACGGTGTCGTTTACAGACTACCCATTGCGGGTGAGCCCTGACAAGCAACACAAAATCTGCCCCCTCCCCCGCGCAGACACAGATAAAAGAACAAGTTTCCGCAAGGGGGCATGATTATGCACCGTTTCCTCGAAAATCCGGAAAACCTGCTTCGCAGTTTCTGGGCTCTGCCCGGACCCGCAAAGGGTCGCAGACCCTTTGATCCCAAATGGGGGTCCGGGGCCTCAGGCCCCGGTTGGGGGGCGGGGCAAAGCCCCGCGTTTTCCGGCTTTTCAAGGAGACAGAGCATAATGCAAAACAATCCACAATTATTAATTGACGATCTTAATTTACAACACTTTAAAGATGCAGTACTTCTAGTATGTGGCGTTCCAACATAAAATGTCTCCTTTTTGGCGAATTCCTAACTCCGGAGGAAAACACAATGCCCACTGCGACAGTAGGAAACTTCACGATCACCTATACGCTTAGAACAAATGCCGACCCGCACGCAGATATTCAGTTCGGAATGGATTTCACGGTGACTCAAACAAAGTCTCCACTGCCACTCAGCCAGTTAATTTATCCGGCGACAGCGGTAGGTACCAATATCCCGGGCAGATGGAATGTCGACAATCATTTGAAACCTTCTCCGGATTCCGCTTGCCTGATCTTCAATGGCGCCACAGGAGGTACCATAACCGACATACCAACTGAGATAAGCAGGAGAAACAACGGAGTACTGAAAACTAAATTCTCCGTATACAGGGTGGATACTGGAAAAAACACTGTTTATATGGATGGAGTTACGTTCGGTTATTCCATCGACACGGGTGCCACCAATCCGGAAACAACATTCACCGGGTTTACAAAAATCCGCCTGCCAAACGACCAAAAGCAAGTCATGCTCGCTCAGTGTTCGGCAGCCAAGTTCGCATAAAGCAAGCGGTTCCAGGCAAGTTTCTCCGACGAAACGCCCGTTCGTCGGAGGAATTGTCTGTCTTCGTGACCCTGATGTCCTGCAGCCAATTTTGAGGCGGGTCATAAAGGGCGAAGCCAGAGTCATACCAACGGGTTTCGTCTCCTGAATTTCCCATGAGTGCATCCTTTGCCACAGTGTCCACTGGGCCTGGGCCGCAGCGGAAATTGCCCCGACGTCCAGCAGACAACGCGAATCATCTCCCCCGAAAAACGCACAGAAGCCGTGACAGGCTTGCTCCCACGGCCCGAAGGCCCTATGCCCTGGATCAAGCTTCGTCGGTCATGGCGGCATGAGGACGGAAAACCGGGACCCGCCTTTCTCATTCTGACCGAAAAACGAATCCCGCCAAAGGCAATCAAGGAGCGGAGACGGTGACGGTATTGGTGCTGGGAGCGGGCTTGATCGGAGTCACCTCCGCCTATTTCCTGGCCAGGGCGGGCGAGAAGGTCACGGTTGTCGACCGCCAGCCCGGACCGGGACTGGAAACCAGCTTCGCCAATGGTGGGCAGATCTCCGCCTGCCATACCCAGCCCTGGGCCCATCCCTCAACCCCGGCTCTGGCCCTGCGATGGCTGGGACGGCCCGATGCTCCGCTGGCCATCCGCTGGAGCCGCTGGGATCCGGCGCTCTGGAGCTGGGGACTGCGCTTCCTGGCCAATTGCACCACCGGGGCCTATGACCGGAACATGGAGCGGGCAGTCCGACTCGCGCTGTATAGTCGTGCGACTCTGAAAGCCCTCCGTACCGAACTGAACCTGGACTACGACCAGAAGACCAAAGGCATTCTCAAGATCTATCGGGATCCCCGGGACTATGAGAAGGGGCTGACAGCCATGGCCCGAACCGAAGAGTGGGGTCTCCACCAGACAGCCCTTGATCCTGCCGCATGCGTGGCCCTGGAACCGGCCCTGGCACGGTCTGAAAATCTACTCGTAGGGGGCATCCTGGCCGCCGAGGACGAAAGCGGCGACGCCCATCTGTTCACCAAAACCCTATTCGACAAGGCCAGGGAGTTGGGCATCACCTTCCTAGGAAATCACGCCATCCTTGGCCTGGAGTCCTCCGGTCGGAAAGTCACCGGTGTGGTCACGGACAAGGGCCTTCTGCGCGCCGACCGGGTGGTTCTAGCCCTGGGCAGCTATTCCCCTTTCCTCGCCCGGACCGTTGGCCTGCGCCTGCCGGTTTATCCGGCGAAGGGCTATTCCCTCACATTGGACGTTGCAAATCCCGCCGCCGCACCGGAAATCTCCCTAACGGACGAGGGTCAACGCATGGTCTATTCCCGCCTGGGACATCGTCTACGGGCTGCGGGCACGGCAGAGCTCACTGGCTGGGACACGACCTTAACCCAGTCCCGGGTTGACCTGATCATCCGCGAAGCCCAAGCCCTGTTCCCCGAAGCCGGAGATTACACGACGGCAACGGCCTGGTGCGGCCTCCGCCCTAAAACGCCCGACTCCGCCCCAATCATTGGCGCTGTTCCAGGCCTAGATAATTTCTACCTCAATACAGGCCATGGAACATTGGGTTGGACGATGGCTTGCGGCTCTGGAAAGCTGCTTTCAGCCCTATTGACACAAACAAATCCCGAAATTGACGCAAAAGGGCTTGGAGCCGGTCGATTCATGGGATATCGGTAAAACTGGATCTAATACTCCGCCGATCGCGCGGAGGTTTTTGTGTTTTATTGAGATGCGTGAGGATCGCCATTGAGGCGATTCCACAGGTTCGGCAGGAGCGGTTCCATCAATGACTACCCAGGACGCCAAGACGATCGATGGCCTGAAGGCTGAGCTCTCGCGCCTTCGTGAAATGCTTAGTATCACCGAGGATAACCTCAGGACCAGCCAGGACGAGGTCATGCGCCTGTCGACCATGGACAGCCTGACCGGCGTCCTCAATCGACGCCATTTCATGGATATCGCCGACCAGGAAATCAGTCGGGCGCGCCGGTACAAGCGTCCCCTGGCCATTCTGGTCATCGGCGTGGACAACATGAAAATCACCAATGAGGTCCATGGCAGTGAAAAGGGTGATTTGGCACTGGAGGCCATGGGTGCCGCAGCCCTGCACACCCTGCGGACCACGGATTTCGTCGGGCGGACAGCCGGAGCGGAATTTACGGTAATGTTGCCGGAAACGGAGCATGACGGCTGCATGATCCTGGCCGAACGCTTGGTGCTTGAACTGGCTCGAGTGGCAGGAGAAGCCCTGAAAGGAGCCCCTCCCCTGCCCAAGGTCAGCATCGGTGCCACCCATTTCGTCCGCGAAGATGTGATCTTCGATACCGTTCACCAGCGTGCAGACATGTCCATGGACCGGGCCCGGGCCAACGGCGGCGACCGGGTTCTGTACATCAGTGCTGAAGAAGCAGAAAAGCTGGAAGCCTAAAGCCTTTTCCAACCGAACAAAATCGCGTCACAGCTTGGGTGCGCTTCCAGCAGTTCAATTCAGTGGCAAGCTATGGAAGCCTATGCTTCGGTCATTCATACCGTTGCCGAGGAAATGTCGAACATTTCTCTCCTTGATATCTGAGATCAATAGGCCTTCCAAAACATTACAGCACGTTCGAATATCTTCACTCGCTGTCCTCACTGTACACGACAGGGGATGTTTTCCCGTCACGGCGCTGTGCCCAGACCCGCAAAGGGTCGCGGACCCTTTGATCCCATTGGTAAAAAAATGAATGGGGGTCCGGGGCCTCAGGCCCCGGTGGGGGGCGGGGCAAAGCCCCGCGTTTTTCGGTTTTTCAAGGAGACAGAGTATAAAAGAAAATTGGGGCTTTGGCCGATCGCCCAAAAATATAAGACACTGTCCTGTACCCTGGCCAGCTTGACTCAAGCTGATCCAGTTTCACTCCAGGGATCGGCTGGCCTTTACAGTTGCGCGGGCTGTCACGGATCAGGCCCAGATTGGGGCGCCCCCTCCCGCAGGGGATGTTGGGCAAGCCCCCTTTTTCTCATATACCCTCTCGGCGAATATGGAATCGATACAAGGGCCCGTTGGGGGTTTCCTCGGTCGCTTTAGACACCAATTCATCCCCGGTTTGGGCGCAAAAGCTCACGAAATCCTTCAGGGATCCCGGATCGGTCGCCAGGATTTCCAGCACTTGACCCGCCTTCATGCGTTTCAAGGTCTTGCGCGCCCGCAGCACGGGCAAGGGGCAGCTCAATCCCCGGGCATCCAGGGTATCATCGATATTCTTGTCGGCTGTCGATGTGCTCACGGTTCTCGCTCTCCAATCATGCTTTTCGGTCTATGGCGGGTGCAATCGGATTCCTATATGAAGGGTAAGGGTCCCCCAAAACCAGTCGCAAGTCAGGCTTCAAGGAGAACACAGTTGTCCGCTATCACCGTCCATATGGTCGACCCCACCACGGTCCTGGAGTGGGTCAAAGAAGGCAAAGCCGTCGTTGTCGACGTCCGCGAGCCCCACGAATTCGCCAGCTTCCACATCGAAGGGGCAATCTCCAACCCCCTATCCCAGTTCAATCCAAACTTCTTGCCCGAGGGCGGCGTCGAAGACGACAAAAAGTTGGTCTTCCATTGCCAAAGTGGCGTGCGGTGCGGCCATGCTGCGGAAATGATGCGCCTGACCGGCTTCAAGGGCACCCTGAACCGCATGGCCGGGGGAATCGCGGCATGGCATCAGGCGGGTGGCCCTATCATTCAGGACTAAAGCCCTTCCCTTGCGTCCAGGCAACCTCACGAGTCCATTGAATTGTTGCAATGCAGTGACAGGTTTTCTTGTCTTCCGCCGATTCCCCGCCCATCATTTCCCTGAATAAAAAGCACGACCCAAACAACGGTCGGCTCACTTCGGGAGGAAATGGAGATGCTTGTTCGCTCCAACACGTCGGCTGAACACCGCACGAAGGAGGGATATTCCCAAGGCGACCAAAGGACATTCCTTGTGGTTGTCGATGATACGACGGAGCTGCGGGCGGCAATCCGCTTCGCCGCCCGTCGGGCCCAGAATACCGGGGGCCGAGTGGCCTTGATGTATGCCATCGCGCCAGCCGAATTCGACCACTGGATGTTCGTCGGTAATCTGATTCGGGAAGAAGCCCGAGAGGAAGCCGAGCACAAGCTCAATCGGCATGCCTCGGTCATTCGAACCGTCTGCGGCCAACTTCCCGTTCTTTATGTCCGTGAGGGGGAATGCAGAAAGGAGCTATTCAAGCTCATTGAAGAAGAGAAGGGGATATCCATTCTTGTTCTCGGCGCCGCAGACAACACTGACGATCCTGGCCCCCTGGTTCGTGACCTGACGGGACGCTATGCTGGTCGGCTAAGAGTGCCCATCACCGTCGTACCTGGAGGTCTGACCGACGCGGAAATCGACGCCTTGGCATGAGCGGGGGATTCAGCGGGTGAATGGCCCGAAACCGAGAAAGGAAGGATGCATGAACACTGGCAAGCGCATTCTCTTCTTGGGGCTGGGTCATCTTTGTGTGGCCCTCGGTATCATTGGCGCCTTCCTGCCCTTGCTCCCTACCACACCTTTTTTGCTGGTCGCCACCTGGGCCTATGGCCACGCCAGCCCGCGCTTGCGCCATTGGTTGTGGACCCATCCCCGCTTTGGCGCGGGGATTCGGGCTTGGCACGAACATGGCGTGATCGGTCGAAGGGTAAAAATCCTGTCCTTAAGCGCCATGACCCTGTCCTGCCTGGTCACTTGGCTGGTGACCGGCAACACTCTGGCCGCCTTGGGCCAGGGTATCATCCTGGCTTTCGTCGGGGTCTTCATCGTCAGCCGACCGGAGGCCCCGCCCCGCCCCGCAACTCCGAGCAATTCCTAAACGCGGATATCTTGTGTTGCGGTACTGGGATATCGACATGCTACACGACAGGGCTTCATGTTTTTTGGGCGATAGCCCAAGCCCATTTGACGGCCTGGGGTCTGGGGCCTTTCGGCCCCAGTGGGGGACGGGGCAAAGCCCCGTGACTGGAAAACCCCAGCTATCGTGTTCCTGGATCAAGCGGCGGCGCTTCCAAAGTACGGTGCGTCAAACGCACCGTACTTTAGTATAAGACCTATTCATCCAGACGTCGCTCCAACCCCTCCTTGGCGAGGCCAATGCTGTCCTGCAGGGCTTTAACCAAGGGTGCCAGAGTTGCCTGGTCGTCCGCTTGATCCTCAATAACCGTGGCAAGCAACTGGGCACGGGTGGCACCGAACTGACCGGCCATTCCCTTCAAAGCATGGGTTGCCCGGCGCAAATCCTCGGGCGATCCATCAAGGGATAGAGCCTCCACCTTCGCCAAATAGCGCTCCATGTTATCCAAAGCAGACCGAAGCAGGGGGCGAACCTTGTCCACTCCAACCTGATTAATCAATCCGTCCAGAATCGCCCCATCAAAGTCGGGGGCTTCCCTCCAGTTCGGGTCGGGCAACCGTAAGGGGTCTCGATCGGGAGGGGGCTGGTCTTCTGGATCAGGGGAGGGCTGGTCTGACGCCTTTTCGGGTACCGACTCCCTGCCCTTACTCACCCGATCAATCACATCGTGCAAACGCCCCCAATCCACAGGTTTTGTCAACAGATCTGTCAGCCCGCTGGACAAATAGCGATCTCGATCCTCTAGGCTCACATCGGCGGTCAAGGCAATGATGGGCAGGGTCTCCATCTCTCCCCCCATGGCACGGATCTGTCGAGTCGCCTCGGCCCCATCCATCTCGGGCATCTGCATATCCATAAGCACCAGATCGTACCGCCCCTCCTCCCCAACACTTTCCTCCACGGAGGCTTTCACACGGGCCACACCCTCGACGCCATTGCAAGCCGTATCGACCACATGTCCCGCCCGGCGCAGAACCGTAGCGATCAGCAGCATGTTGGTCTCATTGTCCTCCACCAACAGCACGTGACAGCCCTCGCCCTCCCCGGCCACCACCTCTCCCAGGGGCCAGGGCGATGGGCTGCTGTCGAGGGTAACCGACTCCCCAGGATCCCCCAGCGGCAAGGTCAGCCGAACCCAGAACGTCGCCCCCTCCCCCACCCGGCTATCGACGGAAATGACTCCCCCCATCATTTCTGCGAGACGCTTACAGATTGTAAGGCCCAGCCCTGTGCCCCCAAATTTTCGCGTGGTCGAGGCATCGGCCTGGGTAAAGGGGGTAAACAGGCGAGACATCTGTTCCTCACCCATACCGACTCCCGTATCCGTCACGGCAAAGGTCAGGGAGACCGCATCCCCGCCGGCGTCCTCCCAATTCAAAGACACGCCAATCCGCCCCCGCTCAGTAAACTTGACCGCATTGCCCACCAGATTGAACAGAACCTGACGCAAACGGGTTGGGTCCCCTCGGGTAACAAGATCCGTCGGGCGGTCACCAAGGACCTCCAATACAAGGCTCTTTTCCGAAGCCTTCGGCTGGAACAGCTCCACAACGTCGTCAACCAATTCCGCTGGATGAAAAGAGACAATTTCCATCTCCAACTGCCCGGCTTCGATCTTCGAAAAATCGAGAACATCATCAAGCAACCCCAGCAAGGTGCGGGCCGAGCGCATGAGCGTGCGGGCATAGCGTTCCTGGTCGTTGTCAAGATTCGAAGACAACAACAGATCCCCCATTCCCAAGATACCGGTCATGGGAGTACGGATTTCGTGGCTCATCACCGCCAGGAACTGGGACTTGGCCCGACTGGCGGTTTCCGCCTCCACCTTGGCCGCACGCAGGGCTTCCTCATATCGGCGCATCTCCGTAATGTCCGAATGGGTGCCAACCATACGAACGGCCTGCCCCCCGTCGTCCCGTTGCGCCCGCCCCCGATCCAGCACCCAGACGTAATGCCCCATTTTATGGCGGAATCGCAGGACCATCCGGTACTGCTCGCTCCGCCCCTCCAGATGCTTGACCACCTCCGCCCGGGTTTCCTCCAGGTCATCGGGATGGACAAGGGCGAGCCACTCCTTGGGATCCTCTCCAATTTCCCCGTCCTCATAACCCAGGATTTCCTTGCTGCGGGGGGACAGGTACAGGCGGTCCCGAAGCACGTCCCAGTCCCAAAGGCCATCGTCGGCCCCCCTAACAGCCAGGTCGAACCGCTCCTGAACCCTTAGAATCTCGGCCCTCGACCTTTCCAGGTTGCTCGCCAAATTCGACATTTCCCGCGCCTGGACTTCCAGCTTGTCATTGGCCACCCGCAGGGCCATTTCCCTTCGGCGGGACTGAGTGATGTCCATACAGGCACCCCGGTATCCCTGCATCTGACCATGGGGTCCCAAAACCGGGATACCGGACAGCAGCTGCCAGGAATAGCTCCCCTCGGGCAGGGGGGCACGGAAGGCAATGTCGGAAAAGCGGACCGCGCGCGCAGCCAGGGAACGAATAAGAGGCTCGACCCGCTCCCTGTCTTCCGGATGCATGATGGAAAACAGTCCACGACCGATCAGGTCCACGACCCCGATCCCCAACTGGTCGACAGCCCGACCGGTGATAAAGGTCAGAGCAAAGTTCTCGTCCACTTCATAAATGAGCTCGCCCACGGAATCGGTCACATCGCGGAAACGCTGTTCACTTTTGCGCAGGGCATCCTCCGCCTCACGCCGGTCGGTGATGTCCCGCAAAGTCACGAGCAGACGGGGGCGGCCACCATATTCAAAGGGAACAGCCTTGGTTTCAGCCAGAAAGCGCTGCCCCGTCTGCGGCACCCGATGACGGGTCTCCACCTGCCCCGCACCACTGTCTTTGACCTTTTTGAGAAAGGCGATGAAAGCCGATCCGGTCTCGGGTTCGAGCCAAGCAACCAATTTTTCTCCGGTCATGGTTTCCGCATCCATGCCGTGCATACGGAAGGCCGCCTGATTGCCGTCAATGACCCGGCTGTCTTCGTCCAGGACAAGTAACCCATCGGTAGCGCTTTCAAAAATCGCCCGATAGCGCCTTTCGCTTCGGCGTAAGGCCTCTTCCGCCCGCTTGCGTCCGGTCACATCGCGGTAGAACCAGACCCGCCCCCAGTGAACCGCCTCATCATCGGCCAACCCCCGGGAGAACCGTTCCAGGACCCGCCCATCCCACAAAACCACCTCAGTCCCCTCGTCGTTCAGCTCTGGGGACATCATCCGCCGCTCCACCTCCTGCATGAAGGCATCACCTTCCTTGACCATGGGTTCCAAAACCCGATGCAGCTCCCGCCCATCCCCATGGCCGGCCAGCGTCAGAGGAATGCGCCAGATATCAAGGAAGCGCTGATTCCAGGACATCACCCGCCAATTCTGGTCCGTGATCAGGATGCCGTCGGGCGAGGTTTCCCGCTGGGCAGCCAGAAGCACATTCTGTAAGCGGGTTCGGGACTCTTCCTCCCGCCGCCGCTCAAGCATGCGAAGCAACTTCCCGGTAACCACCCCATCGGCCGCCAGAACCACCAGCGCCAACAGGCCAACCATCACCATGGACCGGTACCAGGACGACAGGGCCTCATCCCGGGCAATGGTCACCATGATAATCAGGGGAAAGCCTTCAATCCGCCGTTCGGAATAGATGCGTATGATGCCATCAAGGGGTGATCTCAACTCGGCTGTCCGGCGGTCTACAATCACGCCGCGCCGGTTCACAATACTCGGGACCACCTGCCCAATGCGTACCCCCATTTCCGGAACCCGCACCATCAGGATGCCACTGGCATGGAACAACGCAACCGTGGCCGACTGATTTTCCAGGATCGCCCCATAGGCGTCGGCGAAGCTTTTCTGGTCGATCAGGGCCACCACCGCGCCGCCATAGCTCCCATTGGCCGTCATGATCGAATGACTGACAGCAAAGACCCACCGCCCACCATCATCTGGAGATCGGAACAGGGGAGAGATCACGGCCCGAGGTGAGTCCCGCAGGGCCGAGAGGGCCTTCGCCTCGCTGAAGACTTCGGTCCCGGACATGGGAAGGGGGCGTGTCCAATTGACCACGCGATCCGAGGCGTCCAGGATCAACATTTCCAGGATCAAATCGTTGCCATCGACCACCTGCCGCATCGCCGCCTGAACGTCGAAGGAAGAGCCCTGCCCCCCCTTCTGCGACACGGCGACTTCCGTCACGGAAGCCGAAATCCGTTGGATCACCTGCTCGGTAAAAGACTTATAGGTCAGGGCGAAACCTTGGGTGACCGCCTTGGTCCGCACGATCGAGTCTTGGAAGGAGGACCAAGCCCAAAAAGCAGCGAGGCCCGCAACAACCAGTCCGAAACAGACACCTGTGGCCAGGATTGTTCGACTTTCTCTATCGGCGAGTCGTCCCCTCGCTTCCCCTGATCGCACGTGGTTGTCCTCTTTGCCAGCGACAAGACGGGCTGTTCCGTCCTTGCTAAGCGTCTTTGGTCAGCCCAAACTATCACAATTCGGGCCGACTGATAAAAGACCCTAGAGTGCTCCGAGATCAAATTGGGCCGCTTCTTAGCCCAATTTGATCTCGGAGCACTCTAAAATCTATATAAATAGAGTGAAACTGAGCCAGCTTGACTCAAGCTGATCCAGTTTCACTCTCGTGAAGCCTATCCGGTGAAAAAGGCAAGAGCCAGCTTTCCTCAACACACACCAAGCTGCTCCGCTTCTCGTCCAACCGCAATAACAGACCTGCACAATTTGGCAACTCACGAAAGACAACGCACAAAGAAATACCGAATTTACTCTCCAAGCAACGGCTCATATCGCCGATCAGTGAGGGTTTTGAGGAAGGCCACAAGAGCGTCGATCCGCTGATCATCCAAGGCCGGACCCATTTCCAGCTTTTTCAGGGAGAGGGTCCCGTCCACTTCTGGCGGGCTCCAAGACTCGCCGGTTTCCGGATTGATCTGACGGGCGGGATTGCGACTGTTGTACTTGTTGTAAAAAAGGATGACCGTTCGCAAATCCTTGAAGACGCCATTGTGCATATAAGGACCCGTCACTGCCACATTGCGCAGGGTGGGCACCTTGAACTGACCCTTCATGGCCGGATCGTCAACTTCGGGGTTTTCGAACAAACCCAAGTCTACGACATCGGACTGACGGGCCGCATTTAAGGCCTTATTCGCCGGAACACCAATGTTGTGATAACTGTGGTCGGTGAAAAGTTCCCTCTCCTTGCCAGGGAGATCATTGAGTTGATGGCACTGATTGCAGTTGGTGAACTGCTGGGAAAAGAACAGAGTCCGCCCCAACTCTTCCTGGTCGGTAAAGTGATCCTCGCCACGCAGGACCCGGTCATATTTTGAATCGAAGGGGGAAAAGGTCTCCGTTCCTTCGTAGGCGGCGATGGCCTCACCCATGGCGGCATAGCCCGCCTTCGGATCGTCCAGCACACCCGGCTTGAACAGCCCGTCAAAGGCCGCGACATAGGCGGCGTTTTCCTTCAGCCGCGCCACCACCGATGCCGCATCGGGCATGCCCATTTCCGCAGGGTTCAACGGCGGTCCCACGGCCTGATCCGCAAGGGTGGAGGCCCGACCGTCCAGGAACTGGCCGCCCATATAGGTTCCATCCGGACGTTTCGTGAAAGGGGGAGTCAGCGCCGCATAGGTCGCCGTTGGCGCATTTCGGTTGCCCAGGGACACCCCATCATCCCCAAGAGACGCGGCCCCGCCGGGTTCTGCACCGCGCGCATCGACAAAACCGTTATCCGGCATGTGACAGGTGGCGCAGGCCTCGGTTCGGTTCTTGGAAAGGGCAACATCATGGAACAGGGCCTCTCCCAAGGCTTCCTTGGTCTTGAATCCCTCGTCCGCCAGGGCGGGGGCGACCAAGGCGCCACTGAAACCGGCAAGAAGTCCAAAAGTCAGGGCGAAAACCGGACCAATTCCGGTGGCAGAAAGTGACGGCATGGCGGACCTATCCAGGAAAAAGGCGCCCCAGAGAACGGCGCGTTTGATAGTGACTCTCAATCGCCGACCATAACCCTTGAAACCCCATGGTCAATGGAAAAGGAAAACCCCATTTTTCTGAGTTGGTCTTTTTTCCCTTGCCCTATCTGGTTTCAGGCCTTCGCCCTTTCGAATTCCCTCTTGAAATGAGTCCGCATGGCGTCCGGGTCAAAGTCGAGAACCGCACCACCGGACTCGAAATGGACAATGAACAGGTGCCCCAAGACCCGGGTGAAGGCTCGGGCCAGTAGGGAGACGGTGGCCACGCCAACCCCAACCCCCAGAAGAGGGACGGCCTTGGCGACCAGTCCGCCGAGCCCGACACCCGCAGCATAGGGCGCAAACCCACCGACCAGGCTACTCACGATGGCACGGGCGGCGTTTTCATCGAAGGGCCGCTCATAAAGGGCGCTCAGGTCCGCCAGCATTGAGAGTTGAACACCGGAGATGGCCGCCGCGTCCAAGAAGGGGACCGGCACCGCGCCTCCCAAGGTCGCCCAATTGACTTTGCGCGCCACCAAGGCCTGAGCCTGCCCCAGACGGGACGCCCGTCCCCCTTCGGTCTCACCGGTGGGCGAGAGAACCTCGGCCCGGATATCCACGCCATCCTCCCCCCTGGCCGATGCGTCGCGCTCCATATGGGGAGCCGTCTCGCCCTGCTTATCCATGGTTTGATCTTTTCCCTTTCCCGATTCCATCTGATTTCCCCCGTCGGCAGTAGGAGCTTGCCCCCCCTTTGGGGCGCTTTTGGTCTGTGCACCTGGGGCAGCCTTCGCTTGCGCGCCAGGGGCAGCCTTCGTTTGCGCGCCAGGGGCGGTCTTCGTTTGCGCGCCAGGGGCGGTCTTCGTTTGCGCGCCAGGGGCGGTCTTCGTTTGCGCGCCAGGGGCGGTCTTCGTTTGCGCGCCAGGGGCGGTCTTCGTTTGCGCGCCAGGGGCGCGACGCCTCAATCCAGGTAACGTCTTCACCATGGTCACCACATCCTAGACAGGGTTGGCAAAAAGGGCATCCACCTCCGCCCGGATGGCGCCATCGACCAGGGCCAGCCGCACCGCCTCGGGCACGCCATGGGGATCCGTCTCGATCAGAGGAATGGGGAGCAAAGCCTCCCCCGCCGCCCGCCATCGGGTGACAGGTCGCTGTCGATCGCCGTCGATCAGAGCCACCCGCTCTCCCGCCGCGCCCCAGGCCGCAGCTAGACAGACCGCCAGAGTGCTCTTGCCACTCCCCCCCTTCATGGTGGCCAGGGCCACCGTCTTCGGAGTCGTCGCCGGTCCCTCTGCCATAGGCTCCCCTCCCTTCCCTCACCCCACGCCGCACTCCGACCGCCCAGGTTCTCGACGATCAGGGCGCGATGGTACCGCGAATGGGGGAAAAACCCAAATGGCGCGACGCGTCAGGCTTTGGATGCCACCGCCTCCACCAAAGCCTGAAAGCGGGGATGGGAGCGGAGGGAGTCCATATCGGCATCCTTGGCGAGATGCTCCGCATCCGGGAGTGTTCCCTGTGCGGCACAGTCCTCCAGGATATCCAACGCATCTTCCGTTTCACCCCGTAGCGCGAATAGGCAAGCGAGATTGTAATTCGGTTTTCCAGATAGACGGCTTGCTTCTCGCGTTCTCTCTTCCGCCTCGCGTAATTTATCGAGGCGGGCCTCCCCACTCAGCTCCCCCGCCTCCTCCAAGAGTGCAGTCCCCCAATTAGAGAATGCTTCACACTTATCTCGTTTGATCCCGACAGCGTCAGCATACTTCTCATTGGACTCTCGGAAATTGGCCGCTCGGGCCTCTCCACTCAGACCCTGCGCCTCCTCCGAGAGCGCATTCCCCCAATTATAGAGTGCCTCATGGTAATCAGGCTTGATCTCGACGGCAGCGGTATATTTCTCATAGGATTTTCGGAATTTGTCCACACGAGCCTCCCCACTCAGATCTTTGGCCTCATCCGAAAGCGCAGCCCCCCAATTGTTGAAGGCCTCATGCAGATCCGGCTTGATCCCAATCGCAGCGGCATACTTCTCATAGGACTCTCGGAATGTGGCCGCCCGGGCCTCCCCACTCAAACCTCTGGCCTCTTCGGAGAGCGCATTCCCCCAATTGTAAAAGGGCTCTTGCTCGTCCGGATTGATCCCTACGGCAGCGGTATACTTCTCATAGGCCTTTCGGAATTTGATCACCCGAGCCTCCCCACTCAGCCCCCGCGCCTCTTCGGAGAGCGCATTCCCCCAATTGGTGAACGGCTCCTGCTCATCGGGCTTGATCCCAATGGCAACAGCATACTTTTCCCCAGCCTCACGGAATTTGGACGCCCGGGCCTCCCCACTCAGACCTTCGGCCTCCATCGAGAGCGCATTCCCCCAATTGTTGAAGGCCTCATGCATATCCGGCTTGATAGCAATCGCAGCGGTATACTTCTTTCCAGCCTCTCGGAGTTTGGCCGCCCGGGCCTCACCACTCAGACCTCTGGCCTCGTCAAAGAGTCGATTTCCGTATTCGACGAAAATCCAAGCCCGCAGGATCCGCTCTTCCTCCGTCATGTCCTCTGGCAGGGTCGCCTGACCCGACGACAGACCAGACATCAGATCCTCCGCCGCGTTGCCCACGCCCGACCGGCCCCTCTCCCATGTGTTCGCGTCTTCCTCGAGACGGATCCGAGTATCGGATAGCGTATCCACGCCCAGATCATCGCTCACCGGATAGTCCGGCAAGGGCGCCAACTGCCCGAGAACATGCGCGGGAGGATTGGTCAGGATCAGAGGTGGCCAGCACCCCAGACCCGTAGCGATTTTGATCATGGTGCGGTCGAAATCGCAGCCGCCGGCATAAGCTGTGTAGTCCTTATCGAGCAGTGGCTTTAGGTGCCGTTTCGGCTCCTTGTCGTACCCCAGCCAGATGAAATCGTTTCTGGAATCAAACGACTCCGCCATCACGTCAAAGGCGGCGTCGGCCTCTCCGCTGTAGCCAATCACGATGGTGAGGTGATGGCGGATACTGTCCTCGACCACCGGACGGATCGCCTCGGCGTGTGCCTTCGTTTCCTGCTCGGAGTTCAGGAGCTTCAAGCCATAGCTCTGTCCGTGCAAGTGAAAGATCGCCTTGTCCGACAGGTTTTGAATTTCCCGGGTGGGCGAGACGCCGAAATCGTAGACGGGCAGGTGGTCCCCCAGAAGCGCGGTCGCCCGTTCCAACAGGAAATCGAAGTTAAAGGTCAGAATCCGCCGCACCTGGGAGGCCTGAATAACGCAAGCCAGAGCAATATGCCCCCAATTCATGCGGGAGCCGTCGAGATAGGGCTGGATCAGATCTTGCCGAACCCGGGGGGAGAGGGCGTGCATGACCTTGCCGTAGTGTTTCCGGTCATCCGGGCTCAAGTGCCCCAAACAATGGCCGTACTCGGCGTTGATCCGCTCCACCAGTTCCCATGCGAGAGGGATCCCTGCAGACTTCGACGCGCCCGCACCAATGATGAAGGTGATATCCCGCGCCGTCCGAATGTAATCGGTAACTTCCTTGACCCGCACGCTTGCCCCCGGAATCCCATCATCCCCAAGGGCAGCACGTTAAACGGTTATTCAGATCCCGGACAAGGCGAGAGGTGTGGACGAGTGGCAAAAAATTTGTTCCCCGCAGATTGGCGGGACTCATGCCTGTCCATATTCAGGGTTCCTCATTTCCGCATATGCGTTGTGGGATTCACGTTTCTCTGAGCCGCACCAAAGTTAAAGAATACGGTGTTTTCCTTCGTCATCCCCGTGAAAACGGGCAACTGTTTATTCAGGTATGGGCGCTTTGCGCGTCAGGATACGTCAATCGCCGCCGCTGGTTCTTCCCACCCTGGATTCCCGCGTACGCGGGAATGACGAGTAAAAACAAAACGTTACGTCCGCGCCACAGTGAACTCGAGAAACGTGCATCCCTTAGCGCCTACGCGGGGATGACGGGGAGAGGAGCGGGGAATGCCGAACGCAAACAAAACGTTGGCTCTATTCGCGTGCAACCTCGCTCCTCCCCACCAAGGACTGGGGTCCGGGGCCTTTCGGCCCCGGCAGGGGGCGGGACAGCGTCCCGCGTTTTTCCCCTTCCTAAAACCCCGTCTCGTCCGGATAAATCCCCGCCGACGTGGGCAGGCCGTCATCAAATTTCGACAGGTAGTCGACGATCATCGGCCGGTTCACCGTAAAGCCCTTGTAATCCGACAACTCGTCCGGCAGGTCCCGGATCACCCGGTGCAGACGACGGCCCCATTTGGGCACGGTCGTCAGGTCCTCAAGGGAGGCCAGATAGCCCCGGATGGGGAAGGCGATGGCATTGGAGCGGGGCAGACGCCACAGGGTTTGCAACTCCACCCGCAGGTTTTGCTTCCTGCCGACATTTTCCGGTGTCAGCGTGCGCTTTTCCGGACCCCATTTGTGGTAGTTCTCCGGGCTGGTATCCAGGCGAGGATTGACGGTCATGGTCCAGTTCAGGCGCCGCGACGGCTTGCCCAGGGGAAGCGCCAGCAGGAATTTCAGGGCCCGTTGGAAGATGCCCATTTCGTGGGCCTTGGGCACGGGGGCGTGCCATTCATAAAAGTTCATGCCCACGTCAAAGTCGAGCGACCAATCGGCCTGACTGGTGACCATGCCCGCATCCATCCACAGGTTGTCTTCGCGCTGATCGAGCAGCGCGTGGTCTCCCTGGGTCTGGCGGGTGATGTACTCCAGGGGACCGCATGGAAGCGTGGTCGGGTCGAGGAAGGTGAAGCGCTGCTCGATCTCCATGGGTTTGTTGATCCAGTGCCAGCGGTCGCCGTCCTTGGTCAGGCTGAACAGGTCCGGATAATCCTCGGCCTTGGACTCCATCACCAGTTCTAGGAAATCCCAGCCCGCCAGCTCCATATGGGGCAGGGATTGGCAGCGAAGCGGGTCCTCGGCCAGGGTGATGGCCCGGTCCCGCATCTCGGAAACATAGTGCTCGTCCACGTCGAAGCGCTTGTTGAACGGGGTGCCCTCCCGTCCGCCTGCGTGGGGCTCCAGATTGACCGAGTACATGTAACTGTCCTGGTCAAAGGGAAAGGGGAAGCGGCGGATGGCCTCGGGCGAATTGCGGTAGGTGTAATCGTCCCGGAAGGTCTCGTCATTGAACTGCATGGTCATGGCGGTGGCCTATCGATCCAAAAGGAGCTCTTCGCCCTCAAAGCGCGAAACACAGGGCATGATCTTGGTCTGGGCGGATTTTTCGTCGTCCTCCAGCCAATGGTCGTGGTGGGCGATCCGGCCCTTGCAGGACCGCACTTCGGTCTCGCAGCGCCCGCAGGCCCCGCCCCGGCAGCTCCAGGGGATCTCCACCTTTGCGTCCTCCAAGGCCTCAAGCAGGCTCTGGTTGGGACCGACGGTCAGGGTCAGGCCGGAGCGCGCCAAGGTCACCGTAAAGGGCTTGCCCGGCGGCGGGGACAGGAAGGCCTCGGAATGGAGCACGTCCTTCGGCCAGTTCAGGCGTTGGGCCGCGTCCTCCACGCCAGCGATCAGTCCTTCGGGGCCGCAGGTGTAGACATGGGTGCCGAGCGGTTGGTGGGCGAGGATCGCCCCCGGATCCATGCGGTTGCCTTCCTCGGACAGATGGATCTTGATCATCGGGGCTTGGGGCAACAGCTTGAGGCCCGCAGCCTCCGCTCGGGAGCGGGCGGCATAATGCAGCTCGAAGGGCTGTTGCAATCGGGTGAGTTGGCGCAATTGGGCCAGAAACGGCGTGATGCCGATGCCTCCGGCAATGAGCACATGTTTCCGCGCCCGCAGGTCCAGGGCGAACAGGTTGACCGGCGCGTTGATGCGCAGCAGATCCCCCTCGGACACCTGTGTATGCATGAAGCGGGAGCCGCCCCGGCCGCGATCTTCCCGACGCACGGCAATCTCGTAGCCGGAACCGTCCAGGGGGTCGGAAATCAGGGAATAGGCATTGCGACGCAGGGTTTCGCCATCCTGCATTTCCACCACCACATGGGCGCCACCGGAAAACAACGGAAGCGTTTTGCCCTCGGGGTGTTCGAAACGGAACCGCTTGACCAGGGGAGTCAGGGCCTCCACCTCGGCCACGCGCAGCATCAGGCTGGTCATGGTTGGATCTCCTGGGTGGGGGGCACGACGCCCGGGGTTTCGGCATCGACGCAGACACCCTGGAAAGCTCCCAGGCGGCGGGAGAAATGGTCGCGGACGAACAGCGTCAACCCGCAATGGGAGCAGACGAAGGGATCCGTGGTGACGTTTTCGGTTATCCCCTTGCAGTGGACACATTGCATACGCCGGGCAATGGAGCCCCGGTGTTCGGCCTGGATAGCGCCCGAAGGCAAACCAGCGGCAGCGGCCAGGGCCACGGCCTGACCAATCAGCCCCTCGGTCCCGGCAAGGTAAAGGCTGGTGCCCATGCGCGCATCGGCCAGGGCCTTCTGGAACCGCTCCAGGCAGGCGGCGAAGCTGGGGCTTTCGTGATAGCTGGCGGCGCCCAGGGCTTTCAGCCGGGCACCGTGGTCCGTCCCCAAGGGGATGAACATCACATGGGCCTGCTCCATCACCGAAGCGTCCCGGGTGGCCAGGTCGATCAAGGCCTCGGCGCCGACGCCGTCGGCCAACATGATCGCGGGGGCCGGGCCCCGGGACACCAAGTCCGCATAGACCGGACGGGTGGTGATGGAGGGGGAAAATTCCGTACTTGGCATAGCGGTGTCCTGTCCTATGGAACAAACGGGACAACGCTGCTTCCGCGCCGCCCCGTTTTCACGGCGTCTCAGCCCTTGGCGGTCCGACGCTTCTTGTCCGGATCGTAGAAGGGCATGGGGTGGGCGATGGCCGGGATGGTCTTGTCCGGGTTTTGGATAACCAGCGGGGTCCCTTCCACGGCACAGTCCACGGGCATACGGGCGATACCGACATTGTGGTTGTTGAGCGGGCTATAAAAGCCCATGGTCACGACACCAACCGGCTTGCCGTCCTTCAGAATCGGCGCGCCCTCCGCAGCCGCTTCGGTTCCGTCCAGCTTCACGCCGTAGATCTTGAAACGCTCCTTACCCTTCAGGCGGTAATGCTCCTCGGCACCACGGAACCCGGTCTTGCCCGGAGAGACGGTGAAGTCCAGGCCCAGCTCCCAAAGAGTGTCTCCGCAAGGCTCGTCCTCAAAGGGGTACATCTCGGAATTATCGTAGGGGAAGAACAGCAGGTAGCTTTCCGCCCGCAGCATGTCCAGGGTCGTGAAGCGGGTGGGGATGATCCCCATCTCGGCGCCCTCGGCGACGATCGTGTCCCAGATCTCCACGGCATCCTGGCGGCGGCAGAAGATCTCGTAGCCGCGCTCACCGGTGTATCCCGTGCGGGAGATGGTGACCGGCTTGCCAAACAGGGTGGTGTGAATATGGCTGAAGTACACCACATCCCGGATACCCGGCACATGCTTCTCCAGGTAATCAACGGCCAGCGGCCCCTGTAGAGAAATGTCGTGCAGGTCATCGTCGAACAGGACCGTCACATTGCGACCGGTGGCGGCCATGGTCAGTTGCTCGTGGCCCCTGCCGGAGCCATGGACAACCATGAAGCTATGGGGTCCCATCCGATAGACCACGCAATCGTCAACGAACTTGCCCCGGTCATCGAGCATGCAGCAATAGGTCGAGCGGCCCGGCTTCAGCTTCTCGATATCCCGGGTCACGGCCCGGTCGATCACATGACTGGCATGGGGACCCATGATGTGGACCTTTTTCAGGCCCGAGACATCCATGACCCCCGCCTTGGTCCGGATAGCCATGTATTCCTCGAGCTGGTCCTTGTCATAGGTCCAGGCGGTGCCCATTCCGCTCCAGTCTTCCAGGGCGGAGCCGAGCGCCCGGTGCCGGTCGGCCAACGCCGAAAATCTCCACGATGCGGTCATGATGGTCCTTTCCTTTGAGGTCGGTGACCGAAGGGGGTCCCGGGACCCCCTTCAGTCGTCGATTGGATCCCGGGCGAGGCTAAATCGCCCGGGAACCCCGATTACTTCTGGCCTTTCGTGGCGGCCTCGTAGGCGTGCTTCTCGTGGCGCCAGCCACCGATGATCGCCACCACCACGCAGGCCAGAGACAGCAGGATCCACAGCCATTCGACCGAGCCGTATCCGGCGTAGATGGCACCGGTGATGCCGTCCCAGGATGTCGCGTCAAAAGGAGCTTCCATGGGTTTTACCTTTCGATAGGGGAGAGGACCGCCTTACTCGGCGGGGCTGACGGAGGCTTGCAGCCCCTCGGGATAGGCAGAAGCGGGCACCTTGGTCTTGTCCAGCCCCTGGACTTCCGCCTCGGCGGGCACCCGCAGCTGACCTGTCACCTTGAGGATCCAGGAAATGGCATAGCCCGGGACGAAGCCCAGCGCGCCCATGACGACGGCGCCAACCAACTGGCCGGTGAAGGAGGTCTCGATGACGTCCTCGCCAAACATGGCGGGATAGCCCTGGGCGGCGATGCCGACGGCGAGAAGCCCCCACATGCCCAGGAAGCCATGCACCGCGAAGGCGCCAACGGCGTCATCAATGCCGCGCTTTTCAATGAAGGAGGCAACAAACGGCATGGCAACGGCGCCGAGGAAGCCGATCACGAAGGCCATCGGCGGATACCAGACATCCAGGCCAGCGGCGCAGGAAATGATACCGCCCAGGGCGCCGGACATCATCCAGAAGGGATCCCGGGTGATCATCCAGGCGCCGATGATGCCACCGGCGAAGCCCATCAGGGTGTTGAAGCTCATGCCCGCCAGGGTCATCGGCGTGCCATAGATGGTGCCCTCGATGGTGGAGGACCAGCTCCAGGCTTCGCCGGGGACGATGACACAGCCCATCAGGAAGCCCCAGAACCCGGCGATGATCAACATCAGCCCGATCAAGGTCATGGGCATGGAGTGGCCGGGGATGTGATTGGCGGACCCGTCGGGATTGAACTTGCCGATACGCGGTCCGAGATTGATCACCACGCCCAGGGTGAAGAAGCCGGCGATCATATGCACGACGCCTGCGGCACCGAAGTCATGATAGCCAAACTTGGTCACCAACCAGCCGTCAGCATGCCAGCCCCAGGCCGCGGCCAGGATCCAGACGAAGGAGCCCAGGACGATGGCCAGAACAACAAAGCCGGTCAGCTTGATCCGCTCGATGAGCGAACCCGACAGGATGGAGGCAGTGGTGGCCGCAAACAGGACGAAGGCGCCCCAGAAAACACCCGATGACCGGTCATCCAGGTTTGGCCCCATGGCCGGGCTCCAGGGCAGAGCCACATCGTTGGCGTAAGCCAAGCCCGAAATCCCCATGGGTCCTTCGGACAGGTCCAACCCCGTGGGGAAGGCCCAATAGATCCACCAGCCGATAAAGTAGAAAAAGGGAACGATCAACGCGAAGGCTAGAATGTTCTTGATGCCGGACGCCAGCGCGTTCTTCGACCGCGAGGCGCCCATTTCGTAGGCAAGGAATCCCGCATGGATCAGAATCATCAACGGGATCGTCAAAAAATAGAATGTTTCAGAGAAGGTGGTGCCAGTGGCATCCGCCTTCGCCTTCAAATCCGCCACCGTGGCGGCTAGAGTCGCAAGGTCCTGTTCCACGTCAAAGCTCCTTATGGCTGTGGAATGGGGCGGTTACGGGTCTTTCCTCGCCTTCATTTGCCCGGATTTCCGGGCTCTACCGGGGTTGCCCCCCCGGACAGTCACCCCCGGTCAAGACCGGGGACGTTCCTTTTTCGGGTCGTAATGCGGAAAAGCGCTGACGGTCGCCGGGATCCGCTTCATCTGTCCGTCGAGACGTCCCACCTCGACAGCAGTTCCGATTTCCGCATGGGTCACATCAATCCGGGCCAAGGCAATCCAGGTCCCAGTTCGGGGCGAGCGCATGGCCGAACAGACCACACCCACTTGGGCACGACCTATTCTTACGCAATCACCGTGCCAAACTGGCTCCTGCCCCTCGATTTTGAGACCCACGAACCTGCGGGCGGGGGAGGTTTTCCGCCGTATCAGCGCCTCCCGCCCGATGAAATCCGCAGCCTTGGATTTCAGAGGTACGGTGAAGCCGACGCCCGCTTCAAAGGGATCGGTCTCCTCGGAGAAGTCATAGCCCGCAAAGATCAACCCAGCCTCGATGCGGACCAGGTCCAGCCCACTCAACCCCATGGGACGGATGCCCAGGGGCTGGCCTGCGGCCCAGACCGCCTTGAAAACCGCATCTCCGTCCTTGGGGTGGCAGAAGATCTCGTAACCCAGCTCGCCGGTGTAGCCCGTGCGGGACACCACCACCGGTGCCCCGGTCGCCCCGCCGATTCGACCTACCGTAAAGCGGAACCATCCCAGGTCAGAGACGGCGGGTTGATGGGGCGGGGTCCAGAGGATTTCGGTCATCAGCTCCCGGGACTTGGGTCCCTGGACGGCCAGATTGTGCATCTGGTCGGTGGAAGACCGAATACTGACCTCCAGCCCCAGAGCCTCGGCCTGTTCGCGCATCCAGACGCCACCCTCGTCCGAGCCGCCGATCCAGCGGAAATTCTGGTCGCCCAGACGAAACAGGGTGCCATCGTCGATCATGCCGCCATGGGGATAGCACATGGCGGAATAGACCACTTGGCCGTGACCCAGCTTGCTGACGTCCCGGGTCAGAACCCAGTCCATCAGGGCCGCCGCATCCGGTCCGGTGACCTCGACCTTGCGCAGAGCCGACAGGTCCATTGCCACGACACCTTCGCGACAGGCCCAATAGCTTTCGACCGCGTCACATTCCGGAAAAGAATTGGGCAGCCAAAAGCCGCGATACTCGACAAAATCCCGGGTCAGGGCGGCGAAATTCTGGTGAAAGGCGCTTTCCCGCGTCATGACAGGCTCCGCGTCGGGGGTGGCGCGCCAAGCCACGGAGCGCCGGAAAGGCTCCTCCGCGTCGTAACAGCGCACATGGATATCGGTGGGATGCCAGCCATTGGCGGGCGAGGTGTCGTCCGGGCAGGCAGAGGAGACACAGACAATGTCCGTCAGGGCCCGCAACAGCACATAGTCACCTGGACGGGACCAGGGTTCGTCCGCGACCATGACCCCATGGGCATCAATGGCCGTATTGAAGAAGAAATTGGCAGCCATCCAGCCCGCTCGTCCCGGAACTCCGTAGGACGCGAGGGCGGTGTTGAAGTTTTCGGAACAATTGGCATGCCCCGGATAACCAATATCGTCGTAGTATTTGGCCGCGCAGGCCAGGGCGAAGGCGTCATGGCGACCGCAGGTATCCTGGACGACTTCCACCAGGGATGTCATCTCCTGGTCCAGGTACTTGGCGTGCAGACCGGGCATGGGATAGGCATGGCCCTGGATAGTGCGGGTGGTGGTCACATCCAGGGGGTGAACGAGACCCCGGTCCAGCTTGCGGGCGTCAAAGCACTGAAAATCCGTACACTGACGGCCATCCACGTCCATGATCTGGATGAATTGACCGGCCTTCACCAGATAGGCCTCGGCAGTGCCCGAATGGACCCGCAGGTCAAACAACGGATCGGCCAGGGGGTCGGGCAGAGCAAATTGCTCCTGTTGGCGAGGCTTGGCCCGGATCAGTCTGACGGTCAAGGGCGTCGTGGTGTCCTGAGCCAGGAAATCCATCACTCCGCCAGGGGCAGCGATCACCACCCATCCCCTCGCCTGAGCGGCGAAACAGGCTTTTACCCCCGCCTTGGTATTGGCACTGAACAGACCAACGGCCCGGGCTCCGGCCAGATCGATCTTCCGCTTTGTCAGCCCCGCAGCCACCCGCGCCAGACTGGGCTCGCCCGACGCCAACAGAGTTTGCAGGCCCTCAGCGGGGATATCGGCATTCAGGCCGAGAATCCCCGCATCCAGGCGCCCGTCGTCATGGGCGGCGAGCAATTCGCAGCGCTGCCCTCCCTCGGCATTGGTGATCTCGATCCCATCCCCCGGCGCCACTTCAACGACAAGCACACCCCGCCCCGGAACGGTATAACGTTCCTCCGCCGACCCCAGGGAGAAGGCAGCAGCCCGGCGGGGACGGGTCGGCCGGGGAGGACCCGCGCGAAAAGGATTGAGAACAAGGGGGTGTGGCGACACAGACGTCATTACACGAAAACCTCTCGGGGGGATACGAAAGGAACGGGCGCCCTTCCCAGGAAGAAAAGGGCGCCTGCAACACTCAGTTTTGCAGGTAGGTGGCCATGGAATCGTCCAGGGCGTCTTTCCAGGGGGTGTGGTGCTTGGGTGCCATGGTGCCGGTGATCACCGACAGGTAGCAGTTGTCGCGGAAGGCCATGATGTCATCGGCCTTATGCTTCTTCCATTGGTAGAAGGCCTCGCAGGCCCCATCCACGTCGAAGCTGGGATAGTCGGTGTCGGCGATCAGCTCCTTGACGTAGTCGCCCTGATATCGGATGGCATATTTCACGTCATCGGAGACATCTTCCCGGGCCACGCGCTCGTTCACATCCGCAACCAGGACCTCCTTGTCCTCGGGCACGGCGATGCGACCCAGGATGATGTCGCGCACATACCAAGCCTGGGCGTCGAACATGTTGAAGGTGAACCACTGGTCCTGCATGCCCAGATAGAACATCTTCGGATTGTTGACATAGACCACCCCCTTATAAAGATCGGCGGTGGCCAGCCGATTGGCCGTCTTCAGGCGCAGATCGTCGGGCAGGAAGGGGAAATAGTGGCGATACCCGGTGCACAGGATGACCGCATCCACTTCCTTGGAGGAGCCGTCCTTGAAAAAGGCCGTCCGGCCCTCAAGCTTCTCCAGGGCGGGCTTTTCTTCCCAATTCTCGGGCCACTTGAAGCCCATGGGCGCGGTACGGTAGGAGGTCGTGACCGACTTCGCACCATACTTCCAGCACTGGGAGCCAATATCCTCAGCCGAATAGGACGCGCCCAGCAGCAGAACATCCTTGCCCGAGAACTCGCGGGCGTCCCGGAAATCATGGGCATGGACGATGCGACCGTTGAACTGCCCGAAACCGGGGTATTCGGGAACATTCGGGCTGGAAAAGTGACCGGACGCACAAATAACGGTGTCAAACTGCTCTTTGTAGACCCGGTCTTCGACCATATCATGGACGGTGACCGTAAAGTCCTGGGTGGCCTCGTTGAACTCAACCCAACGGATGACTGAGGAAAAGCGGATCCAATCCCGGACACCGGCCTTCAGCACCCGACCTTCGATATAATCGACCATCACTTCACGCGGAGGGTAGGAGGCGATTTGCTTACCAAAATGCTCCTCGAAGGAGTAGTCGGCGAATTCCAACCCTTCCTTGGGACCATTGGTCCAGAGGTAGCGGTACATGGAGCAGTGGACAGGCTCGCCGTTCTCGTCGACGCCAGTGCGCCACGTGTAATTCCACAGCCCACCCCAATTGGACTGTTTTTCGAAGCAGACGATTTCCGGTATCTCCGCACCCTTTTGCGCAGCGGATTGGAAAGCCCGCAATTGCGCGAGACCAGAAGGGCCTGCTCCGATGATGGCAACGCGTTTGGTCATGGTTATCTCTTTCACTCCGGTCCGGTTCATTTGCGTAAACTGGTTCCCTTGGACTGAACCAATGATTCTCGCCATACGCCCTAGCAGTCAATTATTTTTCTTCACCGGAATATAATTGGCTAATTTTTGGACTATTTTCTAAAATTTGAACAGCAAAAGGACGCATTTATGAGCAGATCTTCCTTTGCCCAACGCCTTGCAGTCACTGGTTCACTGCCCCGAATCGCAACACAGAGTCGCGAGCCGGTTTGCATTGGCGTCCTCACCCCCCTTTCCGGGCCGGAAGAAGCCTGGGGGCGGCCCGGCCTGGATGGCTGCCATTTGTGGTCTGATTGGATCAATAAGCACGGCGGACTGATGGTGGCCGGATCCAGGCGACCCATCGAAATCATCGCCCGGGACAGCGGCATCAACCCGGATGCCACCCTGGCCGCTGCACAGGACATGGTCGAACGGGGAAAGACACCCCTGATCCTCACCCTTGGAGGCGACAGCTTCGGCCCCGCCCTGCCCTATCTGATGGCCCAGCGGGTCCTGGTCGCAACTCTTCTGCCAACCGACCTGTCACCGGACACCCCCACTCTGGTTGCGCTTTCGGAGGTGCATCCCCTGTTCAATGTCACCGGGGTGTCCTGGTTGGCCCGGACCCATCCGCAGGCCGGTCGCGTCGCCCTCTGTGGCCAGACCGACAGCCTTGGGTTGTCCTCCATCGCCGTTTTCCGGGCGGCCTTCGAGGCTGAGGGACTGGATCTGGTCAAGGAGGTGCGCTATCCGCCCGAAGGCGGGGACGCCAAGGAAATCGTCGCTGCGATGGTGGCTGAGCAGCCCGATGTCCTCTGCTGGTGTTCCTCCCCTCCCCCCATGATGCAGGCCCTGACGGAAGCTGCCCACGCCCAGGGGTTCACCGGTCGGATCATCGCCTGCACGGCGGACAACTATCCGCGCATGATCGAGCGGACCTCAGCGGCGTTCATGGAACGCTACACCTTCCAGTTTCCGGATTTCGACGATCCCATGTTGTCCGAGACCGTGTTCTTCTTTCACCAGCCGAAAACCTTCTTCGACAGCTACAACGCCCGCTTTCCCGAAGCTTGGAGCGCGGTGAGCTGGGAATATGCGTCCATGCTCGACCTGTGGCATGGGGCCGTGGAACAGGCCAACTCCATCACTCCAATCTCCGTCCTCTCGGCCATGAAGCGAGCCCGGCAAATGTCCCACGTTTTCGGGCTGGCCCAATGGTGGGGGCATGAGATTTTCGGCATCGACAATGCCCTAGTGGGGGATTGGCCCGTGGTTGGAATCCGCGAGGGGCGGGCGCGCATTCTCGAGTTCGGCTCGGTTCTCGACTGGCTGAACCAACATGGCGCCCTGCTCTCCCGCCACCTGGAGGCTATGGGACAACTTTGGCACCAACGTCTCCTGCCCAGTCTGAGGCAGTAAAGCCGCGCACCATCTACTCTTCCTGGAGCAGAAGCTTTTGGTCCTCGATCAAGGTGAGTTTCATGAACTCGGTCGCCTGCTCGATATCCCGTGCGGCGATGGCGTTGAACAGGGCGTTATACCCCCGCTGGTAGGAGGCGATGCGATTGGGAGTCAGGTGACGGCGGTACATGGCCGCCCGGAAGGACTGGTGACGGGCCTCCAGGACCAAATTGTAACAGGCGACCAGCAGGGGGTTTCCTGTCCCCTGGGCGATCTGACGATGGAATTCCTCCTCCAGCCGGGCAAACGCACCGGCGTCGGTTTGAACCGTCTCCATCCGCGACAGGGTCTCCCCCAGGGCTTCGATCGCCCGGGGAGGCATATTGATCACCGCCAACCGCACCATTTCCGGCTCCAGAATGCCACGAACCACCTGCAACTGAAGGGGCCCCGTCTCTGCAGCCACAGGTGCAAGGGGTTCGGCAATGCCATTGGGATCATAGGTGACAAAGGACCCAGAGCCCGCCCGGCGCCGGATCATCCCCCGCTCCTCGAGTTGATCCAGGGCTTCGCGCAGGGTGTTCCGGGCCACGCCCAAATCCTGGGCGAGTTGCCGTTCCGACGGCAGCCGCTCATCGACCCCATACTCCTGGGAAACGATCCGCCGGGTCAGCGTATCAATCACATATTGAACCGTCGAACCGACGACGGTCTCGGCCGGGGTCGCCGCCGAGGAACGTCCGAAAAATACGGGCACGTTGCATTCCTTTGATCACACCCGGTTTGGGCGACCAAAGCATAGCCCCTGTTCGCTCTGAAAATCCAGTTGGAATACAGGGAAACCGCTTGGTGGCGATTGGCCTATCACGGGACACGACAGGGGGTTTTGTCCCGTCACGGGGCTTTGCCCCGTCCCCCACTGGGGCCGAAAGGCCCCAGACCCCAGGCAGTTGCGGCCGAAAGGCCCCAGACCCCAGGCAGTTGCGGCCAAAAGGCCCAAGACCCCGGGCTAAAGAAAAAGGGGGGGTTGGGGGCATTCGCCCCCAAATGGGCTTGGGCTATCGCCCAAAAAAGACGAGACACTGTCGTGTACCGTATTGGCCTGCATTCCAACTCTTCCCTGCTCGTTCCCCCGCAATCACCCCATGCGTTCGGACGCGTGAGAGCCCGGCGAGGCGGGGAAGACCACGGTTTTGTTGCCGTTCAAGAACACTCGGTGGTGGATATGGGCGTGGATGGCCCGGGCCAGCACCTGGCTTTCCACGTCTCGTCCAAGGGACACATAGTCATCGGGGCTTTGGGCATGGGTGACGCGGATGGTGTCCTGCTCGATGATCGGACCCTCGTCCAGGTCCGCAGTCACATAATGGGAGGTGGCGCCAATCAGCTTCACGCCCCGCTCAAACGCCTGCTTATAGGGGTTGGCCCCCTTGAAAGACGGCAGGAAGGAATGGTGGATATTGATGATTCGGCCAGACATCTTCTTGCACATCGCATCGGACAGAACCTGCATATATCGGGCAAGGACGATCAACTCAGCCCCGGAGTCTTCGACGATGCGCATCTGGGCGGCCTCGGCCTCGGGCTTGTTCTCCTTGGTCACTTTGATGCAGTGGAAGGGAATGTCGTGGTTCACGACCACTTTCTGGTAATCCATGTGATTGGAAATCACCGCCACGATATCGATGGGCAGGGCGCCAATCCGCCAACGGTACAACAGGTCGTTCAAACAATGGCCAAAGCGGGAGACCATGATGATGACCTTCATCTTCTCGGCCTCATCATGGAACTTGGACACCATATTGAACGCCTTGGCCGTCTCCTCAAACCCCTTCGACAGGAAGGCCAGATCCTTCCCTTCCTCGGATGTGAAACTCACCCGCATGAAAAAGCCGCCGGTCTGGACATCGTCGAACTGGGAACTGTCGGTAATGTTGCAGCCATTCTGTGCGAGATACCCGGCAATGGCGGCAACAACTCCACGGGTGGAGGTACAGGTGACGGTCAGGCAATACTTGCTCATGGAACTCTCCAATCAGAGGACGGCGGCTGAAGGTGGACCTCTTCCGGTCCCGGCTCCCTGGCGCCGAAAGTCTGGATCTAGAGTGAAACGGGATCCGCTTGGAACAAGCTGGCCCCGTTTCACTCTAATTCTATAAACTTTAGAGTATTTTCGAGGCCAAGTTTGGTCGCGAAGCGACCCAACTTGATCTCGCAATACTCTAGCAAAGGATGGATCGGTGAAGCCGGTAAGGAACCGTCAGGCGGTCAGGCCCTGCGGCTCCGGCAGACCGTTCGCCCGATGGCAAGCGGTCACCGTATTGGCGAGCAGACAGGCGATGGTCATGGGGCCGACGCCGCCGGGAACGGGGGTGATCGCGCCCGCAACAGCCGCCGCACTTTCGAAATGCACGTCGCCGACCAGCTTCATCTTGCCGTCCCGCTCGATCCGATTGATACCCACGTCAATGACCGTGGCGCCGGGCTTCACGAAAGCGCCAGTCACCATTTCCGGCCGCCCCACGGCGGCAACCAGGATGTCGGCCCGCCGACAGACCTCGGGCAGGTCCTTGGTGCGGCTATGGGCGATGGTCACCGTGCAGCTATCGCCCAGAAGCAACTGGGCCATGGGTTTCCCCACGATGTTCGAGCGGCCCACGACCACCGCGTTCAACCCGGACAAGGAGCCCAGGTGGTCCCGCAACATCATCAGGCAGCCCAGGGGGGTGCAGGGCACCATGGCCTTCTGCCCCGTGCCAAGCAGACCGACGTTGGAGATGTGGAAGCCGTCCACGTCCTTGGCAGGGTCGATGGCGTTGATCACCAGATCGGCGTTCATATGTCCCGGCAGGGGAAGCTGCACCAAAATGCCATGGACGGCGGGATCAGCGTTCAACCGCGCGATCAGAGCGAGCAGATCCGCCTCCGAGGTATCAACCGGCAGCTTATGCTCGTAGCTGTTCATGCCGACCTCGACGGTCTGCTTGCCCTTGTTGCGCACGTAGACCTGGGAGGCAGGATCCTCGCCCACCAAAACGACGGCCAGACCTGGGATAATACCTCGTTCCTTCAGACCCGCCACATAACCCGCCACCTGACCGCGCACCTTCGCCGCGAAAGCTTTGCCGTCGATGATCGTGGTCGTCATAGTCGTTCTCCTTCTAGGGTGGCGCGCGAAAAGGCGGGCAGTGCCTTTACGCGGCGCGCTGAAGCCGCGACGCGGCTTGGGTCAGGGTGTGCCAAAGGGAATTGGCGAGCGTTCGCATGCCGAGAATAGCCAGACGATCCTCGGCACGGCGAATGATATAGCAGCTCATATGCTCGATGGCTGTGCGCGTCGCCTGGCCAGGGCCGAAAAGGTCCGCATCCAGGTTGGCCAGCTTTTCCAAAAGGCCAACCAGCGGCCCCGCCCCCTGAGAGGACGTGACTTCAAAGGCCACCCAAGCATCGGTCTGCTCGGTAACGGAGCAATCGGGAGCCGCCGTTTTGACCAGGGCCGCAAAATCCCCACCTGCGGCCTCCTCGGCCTCAATCATCCATTGGCCGGGACTGGTCCAAAAGGCGCCCACGCCCTGAAGTCCGACCCAACCGCCCGGGTCGGGCAGGTCCAGCCCCAGGGGGGCAGGACGTCCTGACCCCACGATTGAATCTCTCCGCAAGGCCAGGGAGGCAAGGGCAAGGTCCGCGTTTTCCGTCAGGGTCAGGGCACCAAGGGTCAGGCGGGCGGGTTCCGCACCACCCAAGGCGGTCAAGGGGGTCAGGTCAGACACGAAGCCGTCCTCCTTCAGGGTCGACGAAATGGGGGGATACGACACGGAGGCGGATCGCCTGGCCCTCCAGCGGGTTGGCCGCGATGATGACCTCACCCTGGCGCGCCTCGCCATCGGTCAGAAAACCCAGACCGATGGCCGAGCCCACATGGGGGGAATAACAGGCCGAAGTGATCCAGCCCTGATCCGTTCCGGTATTCTGAACGGCCCCCTCGGTGAACAGGTGGGAGCCCGCAACCACCGGATCGGTGGCCGTGACGGGCACCAGTCCCACAAGGCGTCTGGTATCGGCGACCATGCCCTCCCGCCGCGACTGAACCGCGCCGATGGAGTCCTTCTTCACGCTGACCATGCGCCCCATGCCCAGCATTTGGGCCGTGGTCTGGCCGTTGAGCTCGTTGCCCGCAGCATGGCCCTTCTCGATGCGCATCACACCCAGCGCCTCTGTGCCATAGGGAGTCGCCCCCAGATCGGCGCCAAGGCTCACCAAGCGCCCCATCAGCGCCGCTCCGTAGCGGGCAGGCACGGCAATCTCATAGGCCAGCTCACCGGAGAAGGAGATGCGGAACAGGCGCGCCCGCAGCCCTCCGGCGATGGTCAATTCCCCGCAGGCCATGAAGGGGAAGGCCTCGTTGGACAGATCAAAGCCGTCGACGATCCGCTCCAGCAGCACCCGGGCCTTCGGTCCCGCCACGGACAACTGGGCCCAGGCGTCGGTGGTGGAGATGAGCTGCACATCCAACTCCGGCCAAAGGCATTGGCGGCAGAACTCCATATGGCGATAGATCGGCCCGGCCTGAGCGGTGGTCGTGGTGACCACGTAATGGTCCTCCGCCAGACGGGCACAGGTGCCATCGTCCCAGGCTTGGCCATCCTCGCGCAGCATCAGGCCATAGCGGACCATACCCACTTTCAGGGATCCCATGGCGTTGCAATAGATCCGGTTGAGAAAGGCTCCGGCGTCCTTGCCCTGCACGTCGATTTTCCCGAGCGTGGTGACATCGCAGATGCCCACGCCCGCGCGGGTGGCGAGAACCTCCCGATCCACCGTCTCGCGCCAGGTCTTTTCTCCCGGACGGGGAAAGTACTGGGCACGCATCCACTGCCCGACCTCGACGAAGACGGCTCCCTGGCTCTCGGCCCAGGTGTGGGTGGGTGTCAGGCGGCGGGGGCGGAAATGGATCCCCGTATTGCCCCCGCCCAAAGCCGAGAGCGACACCGGCGTATAAGGCGGGCGGAAAATGGTCGTCCCGGTCTCGGGAATGGTCTTGCCGGTCAATTCCGCCATCACCGCAAGCGCGGTGACATTGGCCGTCTTGCCCTGGTCCGTGGCCATGCCGAGCGTGGTCCAGCGCTTCAGATGCTCAACGGGACGCATATTCTCCTGGTGGGCCAAGCGGATATCCTTGACCGTCACGTCATTCTGGAAGTCCACCCAGGCCCGCGCCTTACCCGGCACATGCCACAGGGGTTTCAGACCCAAGGGCCGGTCCTCGGCTTCGGGCAGGTCCGGCATACTGGCCTTGATCCCCAAGGCCTCCAGGGCTTTGACCGCAGCCTGGGCGCCGGACATCAGAGCTGCTTGGGTAGAGCCCTCGCCCACCGCAGCACCGGCCGGGATCAGGCCCGGGGGCCCTTCCTCCCCGGGCAGGAAGATCTGTTGGGCCTCGTCCCAGACCGGACGCCCCCGGTGGTGGGAAGCAAGGTGCACATTGGGGTTCCACCCCCCTGACACGCCAAGCGCCCCGCAGGGGATCCACTGGTCCCGCCCGTTTTGGGCAACCCGGATCTCCTTGAGCCCCAAGCGTCCCTTCGAGCCGGTCACAAGGGCGCCCGCCAGCAGGGGATAATCCCCCAGGGCCTTGGCCTCGGCCCGGGAGTCGACCACGGCGGCCACCTCCACCCCCTTGGCCCGCAGGTCGAGGGCCGTCCGGTGCCCATCGTCGTTGTTGGTGAAGATCGCGACCCGCTCCGCCGGGCAGGCCGCCCAGCGGTTGGCATAGGCGCGCAGGGCACCAGACAGCATGATCCCCGGACGGTCGTTGTCGGCAAAGGGGATATGCCGCTCCGTCGCGCCCGCCGCCAGGATGGCCCGCTTGGTGGTGATCCGCCAGAGGGTTTGCCGCACCCCGTCGCCCGGAGTCGGCAGGTGGTCGGCCACCTGCTCCAGGGCAGCGAAAATCCCGTGATCGTAGGCGCCCCAGACCGTGGTCCTGCGCATGACCCTCAGGTTCGGCAAGCTGGCGAATTCAGCCTCCAGCCCCGCGATCCATTCCCCAGCAGATTGGTCCGTGAAGGGCGCGCTTTCGGCCAATAGCCGCCCGCCCAGGCGGAAATCCTCGTCGGCGAGGATCACCCGCGCGCCGCTCCGGGCCGCCGTCAAGGCAGCGCTCAACCCCGCCGCACCACCGCCGATCACCAGCAGGTCACAGTGGAGGAAGCCCTTATCGTAAGCGTCCGGATCCGGGAGCATGGAGAGACTCCCCAATCCCGCAGCGCGACGGATGGCAGGTTCGTAGACCTTCTCCCAGAAGGCCTTGGGCCACATGAAGGTCTTGTAATAGAAACCCGCAGCGAAAAAGGGCGCGAACAGGTCGTTCACCGCCAAGGCATCGAACGACAGAGAGGGCCAGCGGTTTTGGCTCTTGGCCTCAAGACCGTCGAACAACTCCACCACGGTGGCCCGGGTGTTGGGCTCTTGGCGGGCACCGCTGCGCAGCTCCACCAGGGCATTGGGTTCCTCGGACCCGGCAGACAGAACGCCCCGGGGCCGGTGATATTTAAAACTGCGCCCCATCAGGCGGACGCCGTTGGCCAGCAGGGCCGAGGCCAGGGTGTCCCCAGGATGACCCTGATAGGTTTGCCCATCAAAGGTGAAAGACAGGGTGCGCGAGCGGTCGATCATCCCACCGGATAAACGGGTCATTTCCCGGCCTCCTTCCGCGCCAGGACCACATCCCGGGCCAGTTCGGCCTTCAGGATCTCATGGGTCAGCGTGTTGCGTGTGACCACCAGCCAGGACCGGTCGCCCTGTTCATGGAACCACAGTTCGCGTTGAACACCGGCAATGTTGTCCCGAAGGTAGACATAATCGTGGAAGGCCGCCGGAGCGCCCTCGTCCATGCCATCGGGGCGCTCCAACAGACGGGCGTCACCCAGGTAGGTGAACTCCCCCGCGTCGCGGGGGCCAAGCAGGGGATGCGGGATCAGCATGATGCTCTCTCAGTGCAAGTTGGGCGAGGCGCCCACGCCCTTCTCGTCGATGACATACCCCCGCTCGAAGCGGTCCAGGCGCATGGCCTTGGCCGTGTCGTGGGGGGTATCGGTGGCCAGCAAATGGGCGAAGCAGTACCCGGACGCCGGAGTGGCCTTAAACCCGCCATAGCTCCAGCCGCCGTTGAAATAGAGGCCGTCAACCGGTGTCCGATCGATGATCGGCGAGCCGTCCATGGACATATCCGCGACACCGCCCCAAGCCCGCAAAAGACGGGTCCGGCCAATCATGGGCATCAGGGCCATGCCGCCTTCCACCACGTCCTCGATCACCGGCAGACCGCCCCTTTGGGCATAGCTTTTGTAGGTTTCGATATCGCCGCCAAAGACCAAACCGCCCTTGTCGGACTGGCTGACGTAGAAATGCCCGGCACCGAAGGTGATCACTCCCGGAATGGTCGGCTTCAGGCCTTCGGAGACGAAGGCTTGCAGGCCGTGGCTTTCGATGGGCAGCCGCATCCCCGCCTTGGACATGACCCGGCTGGAGGATCCGGCAACGGCCACACCGACCTTGCCCGCACCAATATATCCGCGGGAGGTCTCCACCCCCTTGACCCGCCCCTGTTCGATACGGAAGCCGGTGACCTCGCAGTTCTGGATGATGTCCACCCCGCCCAGATCGGCGCCCCGGGCAAAGCCCCAAGCCACGCCGTCATGGCGCGCCGTGCCCGCCCGGGGTTGCAGCAAGCCGCCCTTGATGGGGAAGCGGGCGTTGTCGAAGTTCAGAAACGGGGCCATCTCCCGCACCTGATCCCGGTTCAGTAGAACCGCATCAGCCCCGGACAGAATCATGGCATTGCCCCGACGCCGGTAGGCGTCACGCTGGGCATCAGTATGAATCAGGTTGAGAATTCCCCGCTGACTGACCATGGCGTTCAGGTTGAAGTCCTGCTCCAACCCTTCCCATAGCTTCATGGAGAACTCATAGAAGGGCTGGTTCCCGGGCAGCAAGTAATTGGAACGGATGATGGTCGTGTTCCGCCCCACGTTGCCCGATCCCAACCATCCCCGCTCCAGCAGAGCGACCCGCGCCTGACCGAAGACCTTGGCCAGGTAATAGGCGGTAGCCAACCCATGCCCACCACCGCCGACAATAACGATGTCATAGGCGGGTTTGGGGTCTGGATTTCGCCACAGGGGTTTCCAGCCCTTATGGCCGGTCACCGCTTCCTTGAACACACGAAAACCGGAAAAGCGCATGGCGCGGGTCTTTCCTAAAACGCCGAACAATGGGAAGAGCACGGTTCGAGTGGAAAACAAACTTTTCGTCAGTGCCGCGCAAGCGGGACTCCAGGGTTGATTTCAGTGTCATCGGCGACCTGCGCACCCGTTGCGCCGAACGCTTCCGTCACCTGTCCCTCCCTGGGTCCCCGCATGAGCGGGGACGACGCAACATGGGAGGGTTTGACCTTTTCCACAGCCTGTTGGCGCCCTCTTCGGGAGCGATCAGATGTCGAGGGTGTGCTCGCGTTCCCACCGGGAGAAGTGGGAAACGAACGAATTCCACTCCTGCATTTTCATCTTCATGTAGGACGCCGAGAAATCCTCTCCGAGCATGGCCTTCAACGCGCTATCGCCATCGAACGTCCGGATGGCGTCCAGCAGGTTCAACGGCAGCTTCGGCGCACCCTCGATCTTGTGGCCCTCTGCGTACATGTCGATGTCATAGCGGGGGCCGGGATCCGCATCGGAGCGAATGCCCGACAGGCCGGCAGCGATAATGACCGCCTGCAGCAGATAGGGATTCACCGCCCCATCGGGCAGGCGCAGCTCGAACCGGCCCGGTCCGGGCACGCGGACCATATGGGTGCGGTTGTTGCCCGTCCAGGTCACCGTATTGGGGGCCCAGGTGGCGCCGGAAATGGTCCGGGGGGCATTAATGCGCTTGTAGCTGTTCACTGTCGGGTTGGTGATGGCAGCCAGGGCCGAGGCATGCTTCATGATGCCGCCCAGGAAGGCCCGCCCCTTGTCGGACAGGCTGAGTTCCTTGGTGGCGTCGACGAAGGCGTTGGTTTTGCCCTCCATGTCCCAGACCGAGACATGGGCATGGCAGCCGTTGCCGGTCAACCCTTCGATGGGCTTGGGCATGAAGGTGGCGCGCAGGCCATGCTTTTCGGCCACGGACTTGACCATGAACTTGAAGAAGCTGTGCCGGTCGGCGGTCACCAGGGCGTCGTCGAACTCCCAGTTCATCTCGAACTGGCCGTTGGCGTCCTCGTGGTCGTTCTGATAGGGACCCCAGCCCAGCTCCAGCATGTAATCGCAGATTTCCGCGATCACATCGTAGCGACGCATCACCGCCTGCTGGTCGTAACAAGGTTTCGCTGCGGTGTCGGCGGGGTCGGAGATCGCCATGCCGTCGGGCGTGAGCAGGAAGAATTCTGCCTCGATACCCGTCTTGACCCGCAGGCCCTCCTTGGCGGCCTCGGCAACCAGACGGCGCAGGACATTACGCGGGGCCTGATCGACCTCCTCGCCTTCCATGACACAATTGGCCGCGACCCAGGCCACCTCGCGCTTCCAGGGCAATTGGATAACCGTATCCGTATCGGGCACGGCCAGCATGTCCGGATAGGCCGGTGTCATGTCAAGCCACGTGGCGAAACCCGCAAAACCGGCCCCATCCTCCACCATGCCTGAGATTGCCGGAGCCGGGACAAGCTTGGCCCGCTGTCCACCGAACAGGTCGGTGTAGGAAATCATGAAGTACTTGACGCCTTTTTCCCGGGCGTAGGCTGCGAGATCTATCATGCGTTCGGTCCTCAATTGGATCCGGAGGGTGGGTCGGGAGCGGAGCCCCCGGCCCCGCCCGTTTTCTCGGTCGGCCACTCTTTCGAGCAACACACCTGTCAGGGTCAGAAACCGCCCTGACCAGGGATCCAACTGGTCCCTGCAAGCGGCACGCCAGCCATGGCCGCAGCTTCGATGGTCAGGGCGCACAGATCCTCGGGCTCCAGGTTGTGCACGTGGCTTTTGCCGCATGCCCGGGCCAGGGTCTGGCATTCCAGCGTCAGCACCGACAGGTAATTGTGCAGCCGACGGGCCGCATCCACGGGATCGACCCGCTTCATCAACTCGGCGTCCTGGGTGGTGATGCCCGCCGGATCCTTGCCCTCGTGCCAGTCGTCATAGGCGTCCGGTGTGGTGCCAATGGCATCGTATTCCTTGCCCCAGCGGGGATCGTTCTCGCCGATGGCGATCAAGGCCGCGCTGCCGATGGAGACCGCGTCTGCGCCCATGGCCAGGGCCTTGGCCACGTCGGCGCCGGTGCGGATGCCGCCGGAGACGATCAACTGCACCTTGCGATGCATACCCAGGTCCTGAAGCGCCTTCACCGCCGGGCGGATACAGGCCAGGGTGGGTTGCCCCACATGTTCGATGAAGACATCCTGGGTGGCCGCCGTGCCGCCCTGCATGCCGTCGAGCACCACCACGTCCGCGCCAGCCTTCACGGCAAGCGCCGTGTCGTAATAGGGACGGGCGCCACCGACCTTGATGTAGATGGGCTTTTCCCAACCCGTGATTTCACGCAGTTCGAGGATCTTGATTTCCAGGTCGTCGGGACCGGTCCAATCCGGGTGACGGCAAGCCGACCGCTGGTCGATCCCCTCGGGCAGATTGCGCATCCCCGCGACCCGCTCGGTTATCTTCTGGCCGAGCAACATGCCGCCACCACCGGGCTTGGCGCCCTGGCCGACGACGATCTCGATGGCATCGGCCCGGCGCAGGTCGTCGGGATTCATGCCATAGCGCGACGGCAGATATTGGTAGACCAGGGTTTGGGAATGGCCGCGCTCTTCCTCGGTCATGCCCCCGTCACCGGTGGTGGTCGAGGTGCCCGCCATCGTCGCGCCCCGTCCCAGGGCTTCCTTGGCCGGTCCGGACAGGGAGCCAAAGCTCATGCCGGCAATGGTGATGGGGATCTTCAGCTCAATGGGCTTCTTGGCGAAACGCGTGCCCAGGGTGACGTTGGTCCCACATTTCTCCCGGTACCCTTCCAGGGGGTAGCGGGACATGGAGGCGCCCAGGAACAGCAGATCGTCGAAATGGGGGACGCGGCGCTTGGCGCCACCGCCGCGAATGTCATAGATGCCCGTGGCTGCGGCGCGGCGGATTTCCGCGTTGACGTCGGGGCTGAACGTCCAGCTGTTCCGCGGTGGAATGGTGGGGGTCTTGTCCATCGATGGACTCCTCAATAAGCGCCGGCGTTATCGACGTGGAAGTTGTACAGCTGGCGGGCCGAACCGTAGCGTTTGAAGTCCTCGGGTTTGGCGTCGGCACCGGAGCGTTCGAGCAGGTCGCGCAGGATCTCGAGATGTTCGGGCCGCATCTCCTTCTCGATGCAGTCCGCGCCCAGGGATTTGACCGAACCACGCACAAACAACCGGGCCTCGTACAGGCTGTCGCCGAGAGCGTCCCCGGCATCCCCAAGGACAACCAAATTGCCGCTTTGCGCCATGAAGGCGGACATATGGCCGATATTGCCATGGACGACGATATCGATGCCTTTCATGGAAATCCCGCACCGGGAGGATGCATTTCCTTTGATGACCAGCAGGCCACCATGGCCGGTGGCGCCCGCATATTGGCTGGCGTCCCCCTCGACGATGACCTCACCGGACATCATGTTCTCCGCCACGCCGGGTCCCACGGATCCGGTCACGTGGATCGTCGCGGCCTTGTTCATTCCCGCACAATAATACCCGGTGGAGCCCTTGATGGTGACAGCGATGGGACCATCAAGGCCAACGGCAACGGCGTGGGAGCCCTTGGGGTTGACGACCTCCCATTGTCCCTCGCCGGAGGCCGCAGCCGCCTGCAGGGCTGAATTCAGCGCACGCAGGGGCGTGGTGGCCATATCAATCGTCTGCATGTCTCAACGCTCCCAGAAATAGACGGTGGCGGGCTCGGGTTCCCAAACCCGGGCGTCCTCGATGCCCGGCAGGTTGGCGAAAGCCCGGTATTCGGAGCCAAAGGCCACATAATCATCGGTTTCCGCCATAACGGCGGGCTTACAGGCAATCGGATCGCGCACGACACCGAAGCCGTTTTTGGTTCCCACCACGAAGGTGAAGAAGCCGTCCAGATCGTCCAGGGTTCCCTCCAGGGCTTCGCCCAGGCTCACACCCTCGGCCAAGCGGGAGGAAATGTAGCAAGCGGCCACTTCGGTATCGTTCTCGGTGGAGGGCGGGAACCCCTTCTGGGTCAAGCTCCGGCGCATATGGTTGTGGTTCGACAGAGAGCCGTTGTGCACCAGACACTGGTCATCGCCGGTGGAAAAGGGGTGAGCCCCCAGGGTGGTCACGGCGCTTTCCGTCGCCATCCGCGTATGGCCAATGCCATGGCTGCCACCCATGCTGCGCAGACCGAAGCGCGCAGCCACATCCTTGGGCAGCCCCACTTCCTTGAAGATCTCCATGGCATGGCCCGTACCCATCACCCGGATCCCCTTCTCGGCCATAAAGGCGCGGGCTGCGGCCTCTGTACCTTCGGGCAGGGTCAACACGGCGTGGGTATCGGCCACACGCAGGGGAACGGCCGCCCCCAAGGCCGCCGCCAGAGCCTCATCCAGACCGGCAAAAGTCTCCTCGGGGGTATCGGACTGGATCGTCATCTTCAACCCAGGCGCCTCATCCCCATAGATCGCGATACCGGCACTGTCCGGGCCGCGATCGGTCATGGTGATCAGCATATCCGTGAGCAGATCGCCCAGTTGGGGGCGCAGATCTTCCTTCTTCAGGAAAAGGCCAACGATGCCACACATAGTCATCTCCGTTTCAATTCGGCTCCGCGCCGCAGAGAATTGACTAACAGGAAACTAAATTGCTCTTCAAGACATTTTTCTCTGAGAGAATAGAATTCGCCAGCAAAGAAAAGATCGCCCAATCTCTAGGCGATTTTCGGGGTCGAAAGGCAAAATTTTGGCGCTTTTTTATGCGAAAATCCCTTATTTTACCTGTGGATATGTGATGATGGAGAGATAGCGGGCTGGTAATGTCACCAGAGTCTCCGGACCATGGGGAGCATCCGAGTCAAACAAGAGGCTGTCACCCGGCTCCAACCGGTAAACCCGGTCGCCATGGCGGTAGTCGACGACACCTTCCAACATATAGAGCATCTCGATGCCATCATGCTGGAATGCGGGGAAGCGGTCGCTGGCATCATCCAGAACCATCAAATATGGCTCGACCACCACACCGGAATTGTTCGAACCGATATGACCCAACAGATGGTATTGGTGCCCGGCGCGCGTGCCCGCCCGCTCTGTTTCCACCCCCTCGCCTGCCTTGACGTGCATGGCGCCTCGGGTTTCCTCATATCCGGAGAAGAGCTGGACCAGAGGGACGTTCAATGCGTTGGCCAAGGTCTGCAAGGTGGTGAGCGAGGGCGAGATCACCCCGTTCTCAATCTTGGACAACATGCCCACGGACAGCCCCGTTTTTGCTGCCAGATCCGACCCGGTCATGCGCTGGTGCTTGCGCAGATCGCGGACCTGTCGACCAATCGCCACTTCGAGATTTTTTTCCTTGTTCTCGCGCACCGCGTGAGGATTTTGCGCGAGCCGCCCTTCGACGGTCTTAGGCCTGCCTGTCATGGATCGTGTGCTCCAGTGATCGAATGCGGGGATCTGGAGCGTTTTATGCTCCTGAATAAACAACTTGGGCCACTTTTTGGTCACAGTATACGACAGTGTCTCGTCCTTTTTTTGGGCGATTGCCCAAACCCATTTGGGGGCCAATGCCCCCAACCCCCTTTTTTTTTCTTTTACAAATAAGGCCATGGGGTCTGGGGCCTTTCGGCCCCAGTGGGGGACGGGGCAAAGCCCCGTGACGTGTACCGTGCTTTTTGGCCCAACTTGGCCTCGAAGGCCCTCTAAAGTCTATAGAATTAGAGTGAAGCTGGGCCAGCTTGACTCAAACCAGTCCAGTTTCATACAGTTGCTATCCGCACAGGGCTTCGAAAGCGGCAACGATTCGCCGACCGTAATCATCCCACCCTCCCAGGGTTCGGGTCCGCTCCTCTGCGGCCTTGGACATGCGATCCAGGAGTTCAGGGTCAGCATGAAGACGAGTCAAGCGGTCGGCGATGGCGTCGGGATCGCGAATGGGTGTGATGAAGCCCTCCACCCCGTCGGTAAACAGGTCTGCGGCACCAGTGTTCTCCGTGGCGATAACAGGGCAGCCGCAAGCCATCGCCTGAGCCATAACCGTGGCCATCCCTTCCTCCAAAGAAGGCAAAACCATGACGCTGGCCCTGGACATCTCCCGCGCCACCCCCTCCAAGGACAGGTGGCCGGTGCGCTCCAAGGCCGTCAGGGGACGTCGCGCGAGCAGGGTGGCCGTTTCCAGCATGGCCCCTCCCGTCAAAACCAGACGGGCTCCGGGCAAGTCGGCCCGGTGGAAGGCTTCCTGCAGGTCATGAAGCCCCTTGCGCACGGACAAACCTCCCACGAAGAGGACCCGAAATTCCCGATCCCGGGGTACCCGCCGATAGAATTGAGACAAGTCCACGCCATAGGGCACTTGAATGAGTCGGTCCGCAGACACGCCTTCGGCGAGAAAACTGTTCCGCACGAAAGTGGAGGGCACAGTGATTCCATCCGCAATCGCATATTCCGAGAGTTCCCGGACGATGGCATCAGGGTCCACACCCCGCCAAACCAAGCCAACACGATCAAATTCCTCTCTCAGAATCCGATCCTGAAAGCGAATATGGCTTGATCCCCGGTCACAGACATACCGCGCCCCCCGGGCCTGGGCCACGAGACCGGACCGCCCACCAGCCCCCGACAGGATGGACACCACGTCACAATCGGGCAAAACCCGGGCCACATAGGCGTCAAGGGTTCGCGCAGCATAACGGGCCATAGGTCGCTCCAGGGTCTGCTGAAACCAAGCCCTCTCGACAAGCGCCATATAAGGGGCACGGATCCAGGGGAACGTCTTCAGACGACCCGCAGGAATTTGACACTCTTTCAGCTTGAAGCGGGGATACCCTGTAAAGATGGCTTCCAGGACCCCATGCTTAAGAAGCTGACGAGCCAAATCGAAACTATGGAAGCGTCCAATGGTGGAGACGACAACACGCAAGGCTTCCCCTCCTATTCCTGTCTGCCGACGACATCCAGCCGATTAATATCCAGCTTCACCAGCTTTTCATTCAGCGTCCGCCGCCCAATCCCCAGGGCATCGGCCGCAGCATCCATCCCCCCTCCATGAACCTTCAAGGCCTCGATGATCAAGGTCCGTTCATAGACGGCCATGGCTTCCTTCAAGGGCCGACCGCCCCCCTCCCCCATCCGAGCCCCGCTGGCGGACCCGAGAACGCCCACCCCCCTGCCCCGGCGGGCGGCCAGCACCCGCCGCTCTGCGGCATGTTTCAATTCCCGCACATTGCCAGGCCAGCCGTGCGCCATCAGAGTTGCCATGTCCTCGGTGGTCAAGGCCGGTGGTTCAAGCCCATAGGTCGCCGCATGGCATTCCAGGAAGTGCGTGAACAACAGGGGAATATCCTCCCGCCGGTCCCGCAGGGGGGGCAACAACAGCTCCACGGTGTTCAGACGATAATACAAATCCTCCCGGAACCGGCCCGCCGCCACGGCCTCCTCCAGGCCTTCATTGGTGGCAGAAACCAAACGGATATCCACACTCCGGGGACGGGTGCCGCCCACGGGCACAACCTCGCGGGTTTCAATCGCCCGCAACAACTTGGCCTGGAGTTCCAAGGGACAGGCTCCCAATTCATCAAGGAAGAGGGTTCCGCCCCGGGCCTCGACGAAATAGCCATCCTGGGCCCGCGTCGCCCCGGTGAAAGCCCCGCCCAGATGGCCGAACATACTGGCCTCGAACAGGGTTTCCGGGATGGCTGCACAATTCACGGCAACGAAGGGCCCCGCCCCCCGCGAACTCAGGTCGTGCAGGGCGTGGGCGACGACCTCCTTGCCCGTCCCTGTCTCCCCCAGGATCAGCACCGGTGCCTCGGTGTCCGAGACATCCAGGATGTCCTCCCGCAGGTCCTTCATCACCCGGGATTCGCCCAGCAACGTATGGTCCAGGCCCACCAGATCGGCGAGGCGGGCGCGCAAGCGGCGGTTCTGGTTGGACAGGGCATGGGCTTCGGCCGCATGGGTCAGAATGGTCAGCAGGCGGCGCGGCTCAAAGGGCTTTTCCAGGAAATTATAGGCCCCATCGCGCATCGCCTCCACCGCCATGGGCACATCGCCATGGGCAGAAACCAAGACCACAGGCGGCGCACCGGGGATGGCCCGGACCTTGGCCAATAGGTCCAATCCCGACAGGCCGGGCATACGCAGATCGGTAACAATCACGTCCGGTCGTTGGTCTTCCAGGGCGGAGAACGCCGGTTCGGCCCGATCAAAGGCCGAAACCAGACACCCCGAACGGGTCAGGAACAATCCCAGGGACTCCCGCATTTCCCGGTCGTCATCCACCAGCATGACATGGATACTTGCTTGCTTGGGGCCCTCAGTCATGGCCGCGCGGTCCTTGTACTGTCTCGTCATGGTCCAGGGGCAGGCGGACACGGAATTCGGCCCCCCCATCCTCCCGGTCCCGGGCGGTCAGGCTGCCTCCGTGATCCTCCAGGATAGACGCGGAAATGGCCAGCCCCAAACCCAGCCCGTCACCGGAGGCTTTGGTGGTGAAAAAGGGTTCGAAGACCTGATCCCCCTGCCCCTCCGGCAACCCTTCGCCCCGGTCAGCGACCAGGATATCCACCCAGGACTTGCCCTCCGCCCCTTCTATCCGAATGGTGATGCGCATCCTTGGCCGCTCCATCCGGCCCATGGCGTCCAGGCCATTGCGGATCAGGTTGATCAGAACCTGTTCCACCCGCACCTTATCGCCCCGCAGGGGAACGGGATCGTCGGGCAGATCCAGCTGGAGATCCAGGCGGGTGGCCATGGTGTCGGCTCCCATCAACTCCAGGGCATCGCGGACCGCGTCCCGGGCGTCGAAGGGCGCGAAGACCGTCTCCCGGGTCTGGCCAAAGAACTTGAGCTGCTTGGTGATATGGGCCATGCGATCGGTGATCCGCCCCACATGGGACAGGATGACCCGGGTGTCGTCGTCCATTTGACCACCGGGCAGGTCTGCGGCAGCAAGGTAGTTACGGATGGCGGCAATGGGTTGCCCCAGTTCATGGGAAACCGAAGCTGCCAACTGGCCCAAGGCCGCCAATTTGCCTACGCGACGCAGGTCGGCATGGGCGCGCTCCAGGCGTTCCTCGGCCGCTTTGCGCTCCTCCACTTCCCGGGCGAGATCCCGGTTGAGCAACCGGAGTTCCCGCCGGGCATCCTGGGAGACCCCCAGGGCACGACGCACCCGGGCGGCATACAGCAAGAGCGCAAAAGCCAAGAGGGAAACGATCGGCACCGCCACATAGAGCACTGCCTGCCCATTGCGAACCACCACATCCCGCCGGGGCAGAAGGTAGTGAAGCGTCCACCCCAGGTGCCCAACGGACAGCGCCTGCTGCAGGTATTCCCGACCCTCCAGGGTGACGGCAGAGCCTCCCATTTTGCTGAGGGGAAGCGGTGGCAGAGGTTCATCCAGGAACTGCCGGTGGGCATCCATGGCCCGTCGTGCCTGTTCCCCCAAGGGCACCGTGGTGGCAAATTCCCAAGCGGGACGGGTCGCGAGCACAACCACTCCATTGGCGTCTGTCACGTAGACCTGTTCTCCAGCATTTCGCCAGGACTCGAGCAAGCGGTCAAACTCCACCTTCACGGCCATGACAGCGGCCACCGCCCCGCCCTCTCCCCGCACGGGCGCGGCAATGAAATACCCGGGTCGCTTGGTGGTGGCACCGATCGCGAAATAGGCCCCGCGCTCCCCGCGCATAGCCTGGGTAAAATAGGGCCGGTAGCCGTAATTCTCCCCAAGGTAACTGGGGTCCTGGTTCCAATTTGAGGCGGCCACCGTCAACCCCGACGGGATCATCAGGTAAATGGCGTTCAGATCGGTCATGGCGGCGAAGGCCTCCAGACGCCGGTTCAAGGGATCCACACGGGCGGGGACGGGATCCTCGGCGGCAGCAATGACGAAGGGATCCCGGGCGAGAATGGCGGGTAAATGCTCGTATTGCTCCAAGGAGGAAATAAGGGAGGCCTTGTAAAGTTCTGCCCTCTCCCCGGCGCGGCGCAGGGCCGCGTCGGTGTAAAAATGATCGGCCACCATATAGGTCGCAACCAACACCCCCGCCCCAAGGGCTAAGGCTAGGGCCAAAACGAGACCAAAACGGGTAGGAGGGCGTGGCGGCATGGACGAAAAAGGGACCTCGAAGGACAGGACCGCCCAACTTACTCCGCAGGTGCCCAAGGCCACAAGGGAGTGGGTTTCGCCGGTGCCTTAAAGTGCTCCGAGGCCAAGTTGGGCCACTTCTCGGCCTCGGTACACGACAGGGGGAGCCAGTCACGGGGCTTTGCCCCGTCCCCCACTGGGGCCGTAAGGCCCCAGACCCCAGGCGGTTATTTTTAAAAGAAAAATGGGGGTTTGGGCAATCGCCCAAAAAAGACGAAACTCTGTCGTGTACCGTGACAAGGCAAGAACGCAAGCACGGCGGCCCAGGGAAGTTGCCATTCTGTTCCAGACGCCCCATAGTTTCCTCCTCCCTACGTTTTGGACCGAGGCCCCTCCCCATGGATTCCGCTCACCCCGACAAGATCGCCCAATTCCGCAAGCTGCATGCCTCCGGCGCCCTGTTTGTCATGCCCAACCCCTGGAACGCGGGGAGTGCCCGTCTGCTCTCCACAATGGGGTTTTCGGCCCTGGCTACGACCAGCGCGGGCCATGCCTTTTCCCTGGGCATCAAGGACTCCAACCGGGGGCTGTCCCGGACCTCCATCCTCGACAACGCCCACGCCATCGCCGAAGCCACAGATTTGCCCGTATCCGCCGACATGGAGGACGGCTTCGGCCCCACCCCAGAGGACTGCGCGGAGACCGTCCGCCAAGCGGTCGCTGCGGGCTTGGCCGGAGGCTCCATTGAGGATGCGGTTGGCGCAACCGCCTCTCCCATCCTCGACCTGGGTTCGGCCCGCGACCGCATCCAGGCCGCAGCGGAAGCCGCACGGCCCAGCGGATTTGTGCTAACGGCGCGGGCAGAAAATTACCTGTGGGAGCGGCCCGACCTCGCCGACACCATCGCCCGTCTGCAAGCCTATGCGGAAGCCGGAGCGGATGTCCTCTATGCCCCCGGCCTGCCGAATCTGGAGACCATCCGTACGGTCTGCCGAGAGGTCGACAAGCCGGTCAACGTGGTCATGGGGCTCCAGGGGGCGACCTATACCGTCGAGGCCCTCGCCGAAGCGGGCGTGGCCCGAGTCAGCCTGGGGGGATCCCTGGCCCGCGCGGCCTTCGGCGCCCTGGTCCGTGCCGCCCGGGAAATCCTGGAGGACGGCACCTTCACCTACGCCCGGGATGCCCTGCCCGACCGGGAAGTCTCGGCGATCATGGCCGACCAGATCGAGGATGACCGGACCTGATGGCCACACCCGAAATCACAGCCATGCGGCGCATCCTGGTTCTGGGATGCGCGGGTGCGGGCAAGACGGTTTTCTCGGACCAACTCGCCACCTTAACCGGATTGCCTGTCATCCGCCTCGACCAGGAATACTGGAAACCGGGATGGGTCGAACCAGAGACGACTGAATGGCGAGAGCGGGTCGCCACCCTCGCCGACCGTGACAAGTGGATCATGGATGGGAACTACGGTGGAACTCTAGACCTTCGCCTGAAACGGGCGGACAGGGTCTATATCCTGGACGTATCTCGCACCCGAGCGCTGGCCCGCGTCGTCTGGCGGACAGCCCGGAATTGGGGAAAAACCCGTGCTGATATGACACAGGGCTGCGTCGAGCGAATCGACGGCCCATTCTTGGCCTATATCTGGACCTACAATCGGGTTCACAGACCGCGCCTGATGGAGGCTCTCGCGTCCCACAAGGGGCGGAGCCAAATCTTGACAGGCCCAAAGGCCGCGCGCGATCACCTCCGCCTCCTCGCCACTGCCCTTTCTTCTCCTCCGTCCCCACCGCCAACCATGTGACGGAAAATGCCTTTCCTCCATTGAGGCGGCGCCCTCTCCCACCCCACATGTAAGGACAAGAAACGCCCCCGTTTTTCCCGGAGCCCAGCCTGTGATCGAATCCCTCTTTCCCGTAATCCTTGTCGGCGCGGGTTTGGTTGTTATCTCCATCCTGACCAGCCTCATCTCTTTCCGGGTGGGCGCACCCCTGCTGTTGGTCTTCCTGGTCATCGGCCTGCTCGCCGGTGAGGACGGCCCCGGACAGATCCCTTTCGACGACGGCCATACGGCCTATTTCATCGGCTCCATTGCGCTGGCCGTGATCCTCTTCGACAGTGGGTTCGGCACCCGGATGCGGTCCTTCAGGATCGCAGCCTGGCCCTCCCTGACCCTGGCCAGTCTGGGAGTCGCCTTGACCGCCGCCCTACTCGCCCCTTTCGCCCACCTGTTCCTGGACCTCAGCTGGCTGGAGGCCTTCCTGCTAGGCGCCATCGTCGGGTCAACGGACGCTGCGGCGGTGTTCTTTCTGCTGCGGGTCGGCGGCATCAACATCCGCGACCGGGTCCGCGCCACGCTGGAGGTCGAGTCGGGGTCCAACGATCCCATGGCCATCTTCCTGACCGTAACCCTCGTGGAACTGGTCCGAGCCGGTGGCCTGGGTGAGGGCATGACCCCCGTCATGCTCCTTCAGGCCTTCGGCCTCCAGATGGGACTGGGACTGGTGGCCGGTCTTCTGGGAGGCTGGGTCATGCTTCAGGGCGCGCGCCATCTGGCCCTGGAAGCCGTACTCCACCCCCTGGTGCTGACGGGCCTGGCCCTTTGCCTTTTCGCGGCGGTCTCCATGGGCGGAGGCAGCGGCTTCCTGGCCGTTTACGTGGCCGGTCTGGTGGTGGGCAATGGCGCCCATCCGAACCGCACCACCATCCGCCGGTTCCAGGAAGGGCTGACCTGGCTGGCGCAAATCACCATGTTCCTGACCCTTGGACTGCTGGCTACGCCCTCGCAGTTTCCGGCGCTGGCCGTGTCCTCCGCCGTTGTCGCCATTGTTCTGATTTTCTTCGCCCGGCCACTGGCCGTTTGGATCTGTCTGCTCCCCTTCGGCTTCAACCGGGATGAAACGGCCTTTGTTGCCTGGGTGGGGTTGCGCGGCGCGGTCTCGATCCTGCTGGCGATCTTGCCCGCGCTCGCCGAACTGGATTCCAGCCGGACCCTGTTCAATGCGGCTTTCATCATCGTCCTGTTCTCGCTGGTTATCCAGGGCTGGACCATCCGACCCATGGCGAAATGGCTGGGGCTGGTGGTCCCCCCGAACCTGGGGCCGGTCAACAAGGTGGAATTGGACCTGCCCCACGGCAGCACCCACGAATTGGTGGTCTACCGGGTGACCGAGGGGAGTCCCGTGGCCGAAGGGGAACGCATCCCCCGTTGGGCCCGCCCTTCTCTGGTGATCCGCGAGGGACGCTCGCTGAAAGGGCCTGAGGCGGGGCGCCCCCAGGTTGGCGACCAAGTTTACATCTTCCATGCCCCCACCTACGCGCCCCTGCTCGACCGCCTCTTCGCCAAAACCACGGCCCTGTCCGCAGAGGACCGGGCCTATTTCGGGGATTTCTCCCTGAACGGCGGGCACCCCATGACGGCGCTCACGGCCTCCTATGGCATCGAAACGCCCAAGGACGCCGAAGATAAGACCATTGCCGCATGGATGGGCAGTCAATTGGGAGGCACAGCAACCCGGGGGGACCGGGTGCACCTGGGGGACATCGATCTGATTGTCCGGGCCGTTGCCGATGGGGCCGACGGCCTGATCACCGAGGTCGGCCTGTCCCTCGACCCGGAGGGCAGCCGCCAGGAGCCCCCCATGGTCGGTCGGATGCGCCGCTTCCTGGCCGGACCACGCGCCTGGGCCAAGCGGGCGCGCTCAACGGGATGAGGGAAGCGCGGGAGTCGCCACCGGCACCCACAACACCTCCTCAATACTCTTCGCCCCCGTACAGAGCATCACCAGCCTGTCGACCCCCAAGGCGATTCCCGAACAATCGGGCAGGCCCTGCTCCAGGGCCGCCAGAAAGTCTCCGTCGATGGGATAGCGCTCCCCGTAGAGGGCTTCCTTCACATCCATGTCGTGGGTGAAGCGCGAGGCCTGTTCCGCGGCATCGGTCAACTCCCCAAAGGCATTGGCCAGTTCCAGACCGCCCACATAGACCTCGAAGCGTTCGGCCAGGCGCGGGTCCCTGGGGTCGCGGCGGGAGAGGGCGGCCATGCAGGCGGGATAGGCATGCAGGATGGTCACCCGCTCCCGCCCCAGCTTGGGCTCCACCCGGTCGAGTACCACCCGGAAGAAGACGTCCTCGAACCGGTCGTGGTCCTGACAGGTCACGCCGATGGCTTCGGCCTGGGCACGCAGGGGGCCGGGGGCCGGCTCCATCAGGTTGCCACTTTGGGCAACGCCCGCGTCCAAGGCGGCCATAAGGTCTATGCCCGCATACCGATCCAAGGCATCGGCCACGGTCAGGCGCTCCCAGGGCACGAAGGGGTCGATGGCGACTCCGTCCCAGTGCAGCAGCTCAGCCCCGGCGGCTCGGGCAGACAAGCGGACCAGTTCCTCGGTCTCGGTCATCATCCCCTCAAGCGGCAAGCCCACGCGATACCATTCCACCATCGTGAATTCCGGATGGTGGGTCGGTCCCCGCTCGCCATTGCGGAACACCCGGGCGATCTGGAAGATGTCCGTCTCTCCCGCCGCCAAAAGCTTCTTCATGGCGAATTCGGGGGAGGTATGGAGCATCAGGGTCCGCCCCTCTTCCTCGAAGGGCTCCAAAAGCTCGGTTTTAAAGGCTTTCAGGTGTGGCTCCAGGCCCGGGCTGATCTGCAGGGCGGGGGTTTCCACCTCAATGCAGCCCAAGCTCTCCAGGAAAGTCCGGATGGCGCGGATGATGGCACCCCGGGCCCGCAGGGTCGGCCGCTTTGCCGCAAGACGGTCCGGATGGAACCAGAGGGGTTGGACGGGGGGACGCATGGTTGGGTACACTCCGCTTCAAGGCCAGTTGCCAGCGCTGGGGAAGCCTGATAGGTTCCGGGCCTTCCGAAACGCAAGAGATTTATTTGGGATCTCCCCATGAAAATGAATGCCAACCTGATCCGGCCCGGAATGGTGCTGGAGCACCAGGGTAAGAAGTGGTCCGTCCTGAAGCATCAGATTGTCCAGCCCGGCAAGGGCGGCGCCTTTATCCAGGTGGAAATGCGCGATCTGGACGCCGGGAACAAGACCAACGAACGCTGGCGCACCCAGGATACCGTGGAGCGCCTTGAAGTCCGTTCACATGACTGCCAATACCTGTTCAAGGACGATAGCGGCTTCACCTTCATGGATACCGAGACCTTCGACCAGTTCACCATGCATGCCGACTTGCTGGGTGAGCAGGCCGCTTTCCTGCAGGAAAGCATGGAGGTGACCGTGTCCTTCATCGAAGGCGTACCCGTATCCCTGGAGCTGCCCTCCCAGGTCATCCTGGAAGTGGTCGAGGCAGATGCCGTGGTGAAGGGGCAGACGGCCTCTTCCTCCTACAAGCCGGGTATCCTGGAGAATGGCCTGAAGGTCATGATCCCCCCCTTCATCGGGGCCGGGACCAAGATCGTCGTGTCCACCGTTGATTGCAGCTACATTGAGCGCGCCAAGTAACCCTGGGGGTTCGCGCCGTTGGACGCCAAAGCGCCCCCCGTGGATCCCATCTGCGGGGGGCGTCGTTTTCCGACGAACACCATGTCTCATGCCTATCGGGGCCTTAAGCCCACCTATGCCCACCTAAGAAGGAAAAACCGGCCATGGCCATCCGCTCAGCCACCATGAATGTCATGATCGGCGCCGCCAAAAAAGCCGCCCGCGGTCTGGTCCGCGACTTCGGAGAACTGGAAAACCTCCAGGTGTCGAAGAAGGGACCGAGCGACTTCGTGTCTGCGGCCGATATTCGCGCCGAACAGGTCATCAAGGCCGAACTCATGAAAGCCCGGCCCAAATTCTCCTTCATGATGGAGGAAAGCGGCACCGAGGAACGGGAAGACACCAAGCGCCGCTGGATCGTCGATCCCTTGGACGGCACCACCAATTTCCTGCACGGCATCCCCCATTTCGCCATCTCCATGGCCCTGGAGGAATTCGACGAAATCACAGCCGCCCTCGTCTACAATCCCGTCCTGGACGAGTTGTACACCGCTGAAAAGGGGGGCGGGGCCTTCATGAATGACCGGCGGTTGCGCGTTTCAGGCCGCAGAGAGTTGTCCGACAGCCTGTTCGCTACGGGTATCCCCTTCCAGGGCAAGGGCGGTCACGCCCGGTTCGTGACCCAGCTCGCCGCTGTCATGGCCAAAACCTCTGGCGTGCGACGCATTGGCGCTGCGGCTCTGGACCTGGCCTATGTCGCTTCCGGCCGGGTTGACGGCTACTGGGAAGAAGGCTTGAGCCCCTGGGATTGCGCCGCCGGCATCTTGCTGGTCCGCGAAGCTGGAGGCTACGTCACCACACCGGACGAAGTCGGCAACCCCGTACACAAAGGCAATGTGGTTGCAGCCAATACGCATCTCCACCCCCAACTCATGGAACTCATCCGCACCACCAAAGAAGCGGAAGCCGTTCAAGGCGCATGAACTCCGTTCCCCTCTTCAAGAGCATTGAGCGGAAAAGTGGGGGCCGCAGGGAAGGCGGAGCGGACAACCGGTTTTCCGCTCCACGTGATGCTTCAACCCTATGAGTCTCGATCAAATGATCCGCCCTCAATCGATTCCGATTTAGGGCGGATTGAGCTAGGTGGCCGCCGGCCTTGCCGCATTGCCTCGTCATGGTATAGTGCCCTCCCATGGATCGCGGGGCCAAGGCGACCACGCCACCGCAGCCAAGGTAGTTCACGGGCGTTGGGTGGCAAAACGGTATTCCCCTGCATATCCGACGCTTTAACATATCCGGGAGGTTCGTCCATGGGGCGTCAGGCTCGCCAAACCCACCGTGTCCCGTCTGTCCGGGGACTTTATCCTGCAGTCGGCACCTTGCTGCTCTTGGCGGGGTCCATTTCCACGGGTATGGCTCAAGGGTATACCTACGCGGGAACGTCGAATAACGCTGACCCTTATGCTTACCTGTCAGATCTTGCTGAAAACTCCTCCTCCGGCGTGATCGTGAACAATGCGGGCATGAACGATGGGCTGCTGATGCCCAACGGCACCTACCCCCGGTCCTATGGCCCAACCCTGGTCATCGGCGGCGGTGCCCTGGCGGGGAAATCTCCGGTCGACGCCATGGGCAACCCCGTGTCCCGTTCCTATTTACCTGGCGGCACCGTCGGCAGAGGGGCGCCCATGGCAGCCCTTCCTCCCAGAACGTCCGAACCGAAGGCGCCCGCCCCCAGCCGTCCGGCTGCTGTTCCCGTGGAACGCACCGAAAGCCGCCCCGCCCCCATGCGCGCCGCGACGGTCGAACCGAGCCGTATCACCGTACCCGACCCAGAACCCGTCCAGGCAGAACCCAAACGCATCCCCAAACCACCGACCAAGACTGCGGTCATTGAGCCCCCGCCCCCCTCACCCGTCGTCCAAGAGGCACCGGCCAAAGCCAAGCCTGAGGTCGAGGAGGTAAAGGTGGTTGAAGCTCCCAAGGCCGCCCCTCCGGTTCGCCTCAGCAGCGGACAGGGTCCGATCCGGTTGAGCGCGGGCGTAGGCCCCATTCGCGTCCCCGAGGAGAGTGCCGCCCCCCGGAAACAAGCCGCTCCGGCGCCAAAATCCGGTCCCGTCAAACCTGCGCCCCCGAAACCTACGGTGGCCGATGCAGAGCCGGTAAAAACGGCTCCGGTCCGGACTCCGCCGATCCAAACGGCGGCGGCTCCGGCACCGGCCACTCCGCCGCCTCCACCACCCGTCACCCAGACGCCCGCAGCGCCTGCCACCTCGGTACCCCAGCCAGCGGCAGCGTCGCAAGCCGCCTCGGATCCCCAGGTGGCCGCGCGAACGGCGCCGGTCGTGCAAACAGACGGAGTCGTCTCCCTGTCCTTCGCTGAAGGGACACCGGACCTGCCACCTGATTCGGAAGACAGACTGAAGCGGATCGTGAAGCTCTTTTCCAAAGATGCAGGTCAGCGCATCCGAATATTGGCCTACGCGAACGATGCAGAGGGCACGAGCAATCAGGCCAAACGCCTTTCCCTGACCCGGGCATTGAACGTGCGTGCTTATCTGATGGAGCAGGGGATACGCAGCCCCAACATAGAGGTGCGGGCCATGGGCAGCCAGGGCGCAGGTGCCAATCCGGACAGGGTCGATATCAGTGTGACGCCCTAGACTGTCTCTGGCACAGATCAGCCCAACCTTGGTCGCGGACTGCTCTCCGCCATTTGTGTGATGGATCAAGCTCGTGGGACATTCGTATCAGATCCTACCTTCTTTCCAGTCCCTCCTCAGGGTCAGGGACGGGACGATTCCCGTTGAACCACCAGCGTCCACGACTGCAGTCCGGGGAAAGACTTCCCCATATGAAGACCCGACACTGCGACGAGGCCCGATTGTTTCAAGGGGGATGCCCCCCGCCATCCGGACCTTTCCCTCTCGGTTCCAATCAACGAGTTTCGCCCCATGAGACGCCCCCGCCGTTTTTTGCTCCGCATGGCCATCTTCCTCGCCGCCGTGGGCGCGGTGGTTGCCGCCCTTGCTCCAACCATGGCCGAGTTTTTCCTCTCGAACCCTCCCTTGAACGGGTTGATCTTGGGGGTCGCCCTTGTCGGCATCCTGCTGAACTTCCGACATGTGACGAGCTTGGAGCCTGAGGTGCGTTGGTTGACCGAGTTCAGCCAGGGCCGTGCTGCGGTGGATTCGAAGGCCATGCCCCGTTTGCTTGCTCCCATGGCCACCATGCTCTCCGACCACAAGGAACGGGGCCGCGACCGGGGAGACCGGGGGCACTTGACCCTCTCGGCAACCGCATCCCGCAGCCTGTTGGACGGCATTGCTGCCCGACTGGATGAAAACCGGGAAACCTCCCGCTATTTCGTCGGCCTATCGGTTTTCCTGGGGCTGCTGGGAACCTTCTGGGGCCTGCTGGATACGGTGGGCTCCATCGCCAATGTCATTGGCGACCTGTCCATTTCCGGAGATAACATCGGCACGGTCTTTTCGGACCTGAAGAGCGGTCTTCAGGCCCCGCTTTCTGGCATGGGCACGGCCTTTTCCTCCTCTCTTTTCGGTCTTTCAGGCTCTTTGATCCTGGGCTTCCTGGACCTCCAGGCGGGTCAGGCCCAAAACGCCTTCTTCAACGGGCTAGAGGATTGGCTTTCTGACCGTACCAAGCTTGGGTCCAGCTCAAACCTGGGAGATGGAGACCAATCGGTCCCCGCCTACATTCAAGCGCTTCTGGAGAAAACGGCGGATAGCCTGGACGACCTGCAGCGGACCATTGCCCGGGGCGAGGAAAGCAACCAGACCAATGTTTCCCAGGTCCGGGAAATGGCCGAGACCATGGCCGTGCTGGCTGACCAGATGCGCACGGAGCAGGCTGTTCTGTTGAAACTAGCCGAAACCCAGGCGGACCTGCGCCCCGTTCTGCGAGACCTGTCCGAAGGCTTGGCCAAGGGCGGCCCAGCCAAGAGCGATGACCCCACGCCCACCCACATCCGCAACATGGACGCTGCCGTGACCTATATCGCCAACCAGATGGTTCAAGGCCGGGAACAGTTGCTGAAGGAGTTGCGGGCCGAGATCAAGCTTCTCGCGCGCACCATAGCGGCCACGTCCAACCAGCAACAGCCGCCTCGCGGCGAGCGCTGAGCGGGGGCCCGGAACAATGGCCGGACTTTCCCGCAGGCGCCGCGCTGCTTTCGACATTTGGCCGGGGTTCGTCGATGCTCTGGCTACCCTGCTGATCATCATTATTTTCGTGTTGATGGTCTTCGTGCTGGCCCAGTTCTTCCTGGGCCAAGCCCTCTCTGGACGGGAGGCCGCACTGGACAGGCTGACGCGCCAGCTTTCAGAAATGGCCGACATGCTCTCCCTTGAGCGTCAGGCCAACGATGACTTACGCCTTTCCCTCTCCCAACTCTCCGGCCAGCTTCAGGATGCCAATGCCCGTGCCGAGGCCATGGCGGCCCAGCTGCGAGACGCCAAGGACACGGCATTCGAGAACGACCAACTCCGCGACCGCTTGGCGTCCGTTGCCAAGCTCGAGCAGGACGTCGCAGCTCTTAAGGCCCTTCGGGACGAACTGGAGAAACAGGTCAAGGAGATGGGCGCAAAACTGGCCGAGAAGGAAGGCCAAATCGCCGATGAGCGGAAAATTTCCGACGAAGCCAGAGCCCATGCGGCCCTTCTCAATGCCCAGCTCGAACAATTACGGAACCAGCTTGCCGCCCTGCAAGACGCCCTGGATGCCAGTGAGGCCCGCGCGGCCGAGCAGGACGTCACCATCGCCGACCTGGGCAAGCGCCTGAATGCAGCGCTCGCCGAGAAGGTGCAGGAGTTGCGACGCTATCGGTCGGAGTTCTTTGGCCGTCTGCGGGAGGTCCTGGGCAACAGGGAGGACATCCGGGTTGTCGGTGACCGCTTCGTCTTCCAGTCTGAGGTTCTATTCCCCAGTGGATCGGACCAGCTACAACCCGCAGGCGCGAGCACCCTTGCCAGCTTGGCCCAGACTCTGATTGAACTGGCCAAGGAGATTCCCGATGACGTGGACTGGATCCTGCGCGTTGATGGCCATACGGACAAGCGCCCCATTTACACCTCCGACTTCAAATCCAACTGGGAACTCTCGGCAGCCCGGGCCATTTCCGTGGTCAAATATCTGATCGAACAGGGTGTCCCTCCCAACCGCTTGGCAGCGGCTGGTTTTGGCGAATATCAACCCATTGACCCAGGCGACGACGAAGCTGCACTTGCGCGCAATCGACGCATTGAAATGAAACTCGACCAACGGTGAGGGTGGAGGTTTGAAAAAACCCCCTATTTCCCTTGCACCCCCCCAACCCGTTCTGTATAAGAGCCGCTCGTTTCGCGGGAGATTTAGGCGATGAAGAAGGACATTCACCCGGATTATCACGAGATCACTGTCGTGATGACCGATGGCAGCGAGTTTACCACTCGTTCTACTTACAAAGGCGAAAGCCTGCGCCTGGACATTGATCCGAAGTCGCATCCGGCTTGGACCGGCGTTCACCGTCTGATCGACAGCGGCGGACAGCTTGCCAAGTTCAACAAGAAGTTCGCTGGCTTTGGTATGAAAAAGTAGTCAGCGGATTTGAGACTGGATTAGTCAGAAACGGCGGCCCCTTGGGGTCGCCGTTTTCATTTTTACCCTAGAGAGAAACGGGATCAGCTTGAGTCAAGCTGGCCCCGTTTCACTCTCATTCTATAAGTTTTAGAGTATCTTCGAGGCCAAGTTTGCTCGCGAAGCAACCCAACTTGATCTCGGAATACTCTAGACAAAAGTGACGTTCGATTGGGTTGCACGACTTGCTTTTTTCAACTTATGAAAACAATCATTATTCAGTTGGAATTAACCAACAGACCACCAAACATGCTATAGGATGAGCTCTTCAAGGAGCCAAGATGGGTCACAGACAGCCCCTCCACAAGACATGGCCGTCTGCGAAAAAGAAGGGAAACCAAGGGGTCATGCCTCCCCTCACGCACTACGAGCTTTACGCGTTTGAAGGACACAACTGGACCCTTCAGCAACGCTTCGTTGGTTCCGAGCGAGAGACGGCTATTCAGGAAGCCAAATCGCTGGAAATTCACTTGGGCATGCCAACAAAGGTTATTCGGGAATACCACAATCCACAATCAGGCATGTTCGACGAACACGTGGTCTATATCAGTCCGCGATTCAAAGAGGTAAAGGATCAGGCCAAGCAAGCTCGGGCCGGGAAGGCCCAAAGCCTGGGCTCTCGCCCCCATGCCAGCATGCCCGAAGGGTTGGAAAGCTACTCCAACTACAAATATACAGAGCAAGAATTGGCCGACAGGCGCTACGCAAAGTCCGTCGGAGACTTAATGGGGCGGGTTCTGTTGGTTCTAACCGCCAGCCTTATCCTTGCAGCCATGGGCACATCGTTAGTCCCAGCCGTACTCAACCTTCTCAATGCCGGCGGACAGATTGGCATTGGGAGTTTGGGAAATGTGCTTTTCGGGATTTTCTTATTCCTGTTCTTGGTTTCGACCGTCGTCATCGGGCGCAAGCTCATCCCCTTTGCAGGAATCCTGGCTAAAGCTCCGACTCCCAAGGGCCGCAGGGAACGCAAATACACCCCCTCAGCCGCAAAGGAGCAGGACACCAGGAAGTCCGCTCCTGAAGACCGTGATGAAGACGGAGAAGAAACAGATCCGGACTTCGACCCCATCGCCCTAATGGACGAGCATGCGGAACTGGTCCATCAACCCGCCCCGCCTCCCGATCCCAAGGACCAGCAAAAGCAGCGTGACGCCGAGCGCCTCGCAAAACGGAAGGCGGAAGCCGAAGAAAAACTCCGTAAAGCCCGGGAAGAAATCGAAAAGGCCCGGGGAGAAGATGCCCCCCCCCCGGATCCGGAAGAAGCAGAAGCCAGTCAGACCGACGACGACAGTCCCCAGGCCGATCTGGCCCGGACTGCGGCCATGACCTTCCTTGGGGGCACGGTGGCGGCACTGAAGAGCATTTCGATCAAAATGGATGTCTTCACCCGCTTTGGCGTGAACCTCTATCTGGCGGGCGCCTGTGAGGCCTTGGCGGGCCACCTGGGTTTCCCCCAAAGCCTTCAACACGGCCTTCTGCGGGAAATGCTGGAAGTCATGGGGACCCGTCCTGCCCTGGCATTGATGTTCATCGAGAAGCTCGAAGAATATCTGATGGAACCCCGCTATATGCTGATGGTGCAGGCGGGCCGTGAAGCCATGCTGGTTCAGCTTGCCGGAGGAAGTGACCCTTTCGGTGCCCTCCCCCAGATCATGGCGGACTGGAATACCCCGATCGCCAAAAAGCCGACGACCAGCACCATCGCCATCGTCTTCACCGACATGGTCGGCTCCACTGACATCAATTCCAAGGTGGGGGACTTGGTGGCCCGGGAAATCACACGGGTTCACAACACCATTGTTCGATCTGCCCTCTCCCGCTTTGACGGACGGGAGGTCAAGCACACGGGTGACGGTATCATGGCCACTTTCCAGGTCATTTCCCAGGCAGCGGAAGCAGCAGCAGACATTCAGCGGGCTGTGGCAACTCACAATACCCGGCGACCAGACCTGGCCATCGGCCTGAGGATTGGCATCAACGCAGGCGAACCGCTGGTCGAGGAAAATGACTACTATGGCATCGCGGTCACCTTGGCGGCACGGATTTGCGCTGCGGCGGAGGGAGGGTCTATCCTCTGCTCAGGAGTGGTCAGAGACTTGAGCCAAGGCAAGGACCTAAGGTTCCTGGACAGGGGACAGGCCAAGCTAAAGGGAATTTCCGACCCCCAACGCCTCTACGAAATCGTCTGGGATTCCAACGCTCCGATTACTGACCAAGAAGACAGGCCCCACATGACGGAGCCCCCTGATGAAGAAGGGATCACCACCCCGGGGGCCAATGCCGAGTTGGAAAGCCCCCCTCATACCGACGGGGAGACGGCACCCAAACCGACGGAAAATCCCGTCTAATTTTTTAAATCGGCCCCTTGATCCCAAAATTTCTTAGACTTACATTCTAACCGTGACCGGGCCCATTGTGGGGCGGTCACGGGGAACGGCGCCACCTGCGGGCCTTTCGCCTTGGGTTATTGAGAGCTTGGCAGCATCCCGTCGGACGGATGTCGTCTCCCCGCTCGCTAAAGCGATGAAGCCGGTCTCCGGTTCGTCGTTGTAAGTTGTGACACTCGTATCGCTCAATGGAGGATATGACCATGCGTACTTTTGATCCGACCCCCCTGCACCGTTTCGCCATCGGCTTTGACAATATCAGCCGCATTCTCGATGCAGCGACCCGCCTGGATGACCAAGCCGTCGCCTACCCACCGTACAACATCGAGAAACTGAGCGAAAACGACTACCGCATTACCATGGCCGTTGCCGGGTTTGGCGAGAGCGACTTGGACGTTATCGTTCAGGAGAACACCCTCATCATTTCGGGAAAAATTCACCGCGCAGAGAGCGAATCCAAGGCTCCCGAGTTCCTGCACCGAGGCATCGCAGGCCGTGCATTCGAGCGGAAGTTCGAATTGGCTGATCACATACAGGTCAAGGGTGCTGCACTCGAGAACGGCCTGCTCCATGTGGACCTGGAACGTCTGGTCCCCGAGGAAAAGCTGCCCCGCAAGGTCGCCATTCAGTCCTCGGGCACGGGCGCTAAGGCCATCGAGAACAAGGCCGCCTAGGCGGTCTGATCACCTCCCTCATGCATCCTCCAGACGAGAAGTTTGGATCGGTGATGCATAGGACCAGATCTCCTGCGCCGTCAGATGAATCTTTCCAAGCCGTCGGTGTACGGGGAGAAAGGGCCGAGCAGTGTTCGGCCCTTTCAACGTGTCTTTGAAAGAAGATGCCTTGAAGCCCCTTAAGGTTTTTTCTGAGCCAACACCCGATTCTCGACCAACCATTTCAGGCCCCGCCGCCAAGCTTGGTCGGTGTTGCCGCGAATATCCGTTTGATATTGGGCCACAACCTGACCGCTTTGCGCGTCTCGCTCTCGGATGATAACGGTCTGAATCAAAACAGAGATCTTTTGAACCGCACCGGTGAAGGATCGCTCCGCGCCGACAGCCCTGGCCAGACCCGCCTCGCATTCATTGCAAGAAAAAACGTTCCCTTGTTTTGCGATGCGTCCCGTCAGGGGAGAGATGTCCTGAACCCCATATCGACCACTCTCGCTCAGCAACTGGCGGAAATAATCGGAAAGCATGGCGATCCGGGCGTGTTCGGCCTCGTTCTTTTCCCCATAGTCCACCTCCTGACTGTAATTGATAAAAGCCATATCAAAGACTGCCACAGGCTCCGGCTTGTCGGCCCTGGCGGTGTGCGACGCAAGAACCAATCCTGCGGCTGCCCCCACAGCTGCAAAAGCAATCGTCCAGTTTCTCATTTTTTCATCCTCCCATTTGTCCGGGTTCTCCCGTTGAACATACGAGCCTACCAGGGTCTCGGATCCCATGTTTGCTATTTGGGACCCAGACCTCATGCAAACCGCCCATCAGTTCGTGATCATGTCCCCGATAGTGGTGTAATTCCAAGGTGCGGTGAGTTTGCCTCACCGCACCTTGGAAGCGGCCAAGTGGCCGCCGCGCCTTATGGCGCGTAAAAGCCCGCCTGGCGTTTGAACGCAAGAAAAGCGGCCTGGGTTTCAACCCGCGCCGCTTGGTATAAGAGGGGTGGTCACCGGGAAATCTCGGTAAGGTTTTGCTACCACACCAAACCACGTCAGCCTCTCTGAAGCTGAAGTCTTCTTGGGGGAATTTCTCCGGCGCCAGGGGTTATCCGGGGTAAAGCGGGTGGTTTCCGAAACGAGGAAACATCGTATCCAGCTCAACCAAATGGAAAACAGCCGTTTCCAAAAACACCCCACAAACGATCATGGTTCCGCTTTAGGCTGATCATCAACCGGTTTGCCTGGAAAATACTCACTGATATCCACATCATCCAATTGATCGGGTCGCAAATAACTTTCCGCGTATTCACGCCAAACCCCTGATCGCAAGAACAGCGCGTACAAGTCAGGGTCGATATGGCCTCCCGCAACCATGCTCGCCATGATCTTCAACGCTTCCGAAATAGTCTTGGGCGTCTTATAGGGGCGATCCACCGCAGTCAGCGCCTCGAAAATATCGGCGATGGCCATGATCCGAGCAGGAACGGACATCTCGCCAGCCTTAATGCCTCGCGGATATCCGGTCCCGTCCATTTTCTCATGGTGCCCGCTCGCGTATTCAGGCACCCGCTTCAATCCCTGCGGTAAGGGGAGGTTTTCCAACATCACAATAGTCTGCGTAATGTGGTCATTGATCTTGTAGCGCTCTTCTTCTGTCAAGGTGCCTCGGCGAATGGACAGGTTATAGAATTCCCCGTGATTATATTGGACTGCAGGGGGCATCATACGGATACCGTACCTGTTCTCCTCCTCAAGCGGTGGCTTGCCATCCGGCCAATGGAAAATATGGTTCGGTCGATCTGCCAATAGAGTCTCCAAAGCAGGAGCGGGTATCCTTGGCACACCCTCCAACCGTTGTTCTTCAGCAATGGACAGGCCTTGCCGATCATCGAAATGACGCACCCAGGTCCGCTCGCCAATGGCCCTTAGGCGTTCGATCTCCCCATCATCCATGGATTCACCGCCAATATTGGTCTTTGCGACAAAGGCGAACTCCTCCAACAGGCGGGCTTGCTCCTCCGCCATGCGCGCCCGGGCCTGGGCGGGGTCGGCTCCGGCCAACAGGCTGTCCCGATAGCCGATCTCCGCGTCGCGCCACAACACCTCAAACCGCATTCGAACCTCGTGAATGCGGTTGTAGATCGTCTCCAGCTTGGTGGCTTTATCGACCACGTATTCAGGGCTCGTCACCTTGCCGCAGTCGTGCAACCAACTCGCGATATGCAGCTCACGCCACTCCTCATCGGTCAAGTCAAAGAGGGCGAAAGGTCCTTCTGTCTCAGCACAGGCAGCCTCGGTCAGCATGCGGGCGATTTCCGGCACCCTGGCGCAATGCCCACCCGTATAAGCGGACTTGGCATCGATGGCCGAAGCGATGAGCTCGATAAAGCTGTCGAGGAGATCGCGCTGGGCTTCGATAAGCAGTTGAACTTCCAAGGCAACACCGGCCTGGACGGCCATGGACTCGACCACGGGGATTTTACTCTCGTCGAAGGGAATCACCTCGCCGGTCTCCGGGTCCGAAGCGTTGATCAATTGCAGGACGCCGGTCACCTGCCCCTGCCGGTTCCGCAGCGGTATGACCAAAAAGCTCATGGAGCGATAGCCATTGGCTTCGTCAAAGCGCTTGGGTCCGGTAAAGTCAAAAAGCGCTGAGTCATAGGCATCGGGAATATTGATGACGTTCCCGGTCAATGCTGCATGGGTCGCCAATTGGGAATGATTTTCGGTCCCATCCGGATTCCTCAACTTCAAGGGCGGAAAGGGAATGTCATCCCCCGTCTCCCCGCCCAACCGAATACCCAGAGATTGATTCAGAATAATACCGAAGGTCAGCTCCTCCCGATCGGGATCGAGAACATAGACCGTTCCGCCATCGGCCCCATGGATATCCTTTGCCGCCATCAGCAGGGTTTCAATCAACCGCTTGGCATTCCTCTCAGACCCCATGAGAATGCCCAACTCGATCATCTTGGAACGGCTATATTCCAATTCCTTCCGTCGGCTTTCCATAAGGTTATAGGTCCGGATCACCTCACCCAGCTCATCACCGCTGGTCCAATCGACATGGCGCGTTCCAGATTTATCCTGGTTGGCGAGCATGGCTTGCCGCAACCGTTCCAGGGGCACAAAGATCAAACGGTCCGTCGCAACCCAGATAATCAGGGTCATCAGCACAACCAGGGCAACCCCGGTGATGGCGTAACGTTTGACCGTGGATCGCACCTCTGCGTCGATGACATGTTGGTCAAATGCAACCCGCAGGAAGCCGACCCGATGGGCCTTCTCTCCCTCGTAATAGGTGATCGGCTCGGAGACGACAAAATCCAGGTCGCTTTCCATCGCGCTCACATCGCCCCCGGTCGCCAGGATTTGGGTATCGGCATCCAGGACGATCAGGCCCTTGAATTCCGGATGCGCCATCATCACCGAAATAAAATCCTTCAACAGAGCATCATCATAGGTCCAGACGGGTTGCGCCAGGACGACAGCACTGCTTTGTGCGAAACGGACCAACCGCTCCCGCAGTTGCGCCAGTCTCTCCGCATGATTTTGGCTTTCCAAAACCGCGAAGACAGACATCAAAACCAAAATGATGCCAGGGAGAACGATCGCCAGCAGCTTGATCCTCAACGAGGCCCTTCCACAAGGCGCTGTCATTGCAGATCTCCCAATGCTTGGTTAAAGCGGGCAATCAGCCCAGGATCCGTCGCCTTGGAACAGATCAAGTGCCGGTCATTTCCCGGCGGAATGTCGGACATGGTCAACAGCACGATGTCTTCCGCCGCAGCGGCCAGGCTATCCATCAGAACCATGGCCTCCACTTCAGATACGATCATATAGTCGAACCGACCGCCCAATAGCATTCGGGCCATACCCGTTTCATCCTGTGATACTGTCACACGGGGTGGATCCAAGCCTGCAACCAAACCGTCCAAATATGACCCATAGGAATAGCCCAGTTTGCCTCCCATACGCAGACTCTTATCCGCCAGCATTCCCTGAGCCGTCTTATGGAACTGAACGGCGACATTGTCGGCACGTGTCATGATCCTTGATGGTTTATCCGTATAGATCACGTCAGAAAACTGGCCAAAGACCTCCCTGTCGGCCCGCTTGAACCACCCCAGGGCACAAAGGGGACCTCTATTGGCCTCAATGGCCCTGAGATGACCATTGGGTTGCGTCTGAACCCATTCAAAGAAAATTCCGGCTTTGTCAAAAGCCATCTTGGCAGGTGTCGCCACCAGACCAATATAGCCACCGTCTGCTCTGGACTCATAATAAGGAGGTCGCTCGAAGACCAGGACCTTCAAAGGCTTCTCAGCAGCTCGAGCGGGTCCGGCATTGCCTGCCACCGAACCCAAAACAACCACGCTCAAAACAAATACGCCCAAAACACATCCGCTCTGGACGACACCTGCCAGAGCGGCGACGGACCAGCCCTTCATCCTGCCCTCCAGTTGTCCGATCTCAAATCACCTTTTGTGCTCACACAGGCCACTAAAACAGTACTCCAAACACGGTCTGGGCGCGACGGGAAGAAAAAACCCCAAGGCGTTTCTTTTTCCACCCTTATAAGGACGCTCAGAAATAGCTCTACAGCTGGAAGCAAATCCTGTTCTTTTCGGACCCCCTCCCCCTGATCAAACCGATCGCATGGGCCCGGTATCCTCCCCCCCCCTTACAACCGCAACATGGTCGTCTTCATGGCGCGGGGGCTGGAGCGGGACGCGATGCCAGAGGGGAAGACGCTCTGGACCGAGTAACGCCGAAGACCTGAAATGCTCTCGTGGTTGCAACCTTATTTGGGAACCAATTCCCTCGACACCCATTATTCCAAGCAAAACTTGGAAAAGGATCCCCATGACCGACGAATCCACCCCCCGCCTGGTTGTCCGCCACGCCACCCTCTCGGACATTCCGGCCATCCGAGAGCTTTGCGCAAAGGTCTATGCCGACTCGGCTCCCTATTCGACAGCCCAGTTGCGCGGCCAACTTCAAAACTTCCCTGAAGGCCAATTCGTTGCCGTGCTTGAGGGAAACATTGTCGGCTATTGCGCCACCTTCCGGGTCACGGGTGAGATCGCCCTCGCCCCGCACACCTGGACGGAGATCACGGGTGGAGGGTTCGCCAGCCGCCACGATCCGGAGGGAGATTGGCTCTACGGTATGGAGGTCTTCGTCGATCCGGAAAATCGGGGCCTGCGTCTGGGACAGCGCCTGTATACAGCGCGGAAGTCCCTTTGCGAGTCCTTGGGGCTACGCGGCATCATCTTCGGTGGGCGCCTACCGGGATTGGTTCGACGCGCCGCCAAAGTCGGGGGCGCAGAGGGCTATGTGAAAGCTGTGGTGGAAAAACGCCTCCGCGACCCTGTCCTTTCCTTCCAATTACGCAATGGCTTCGATGTCCACGGCATCCTGAAAGATTATCTGCCGTCGGACAAAGAAAGTCTGGGATACGCAGCCCACCTGGTCTGGCAGAACCCCACATTCGTCGAGCCCGAGGTCGTTGGACGCCGTCGCCGACCGGCACGGGAGCCAAACACCGTGCGTGTCTCCATTGTCCAATATCAGCAACGCCGGGTCAGCTCCTTCGAAGAATTCGGTAAAAACGTCGAGTATTTTGTGGACGTGGTCGCGGATTATAAGGCTGACTTCGTGGTCTTCCCTGAGCTGTTCACTCTCCAGCTACTCTCCATCGAAAACGAGCCGATTCCGGCCAACGAAGCCATTGCCCATCTGACCAGTTACACCGAGCGCCTCAAGAAGCTGCTGTCAGATCTGGCTGTCAGTTACAACATCAACATCATCGGCGGATCCCACCCAACGCGAGTGGAGGATGGGACAATCCAGAACATTTGCTATGTCTGCCTGAGGGATGGCTCGATCCACAGCCAAGTCAAGATCCACCCCACCCCGAATGAACGGTACTGGTGGCGGATTGAAGGGGGTAACGAAAGCGACACCATCATGACCGACTGCGGCCCAATCGGAGTGATGATCTGCTACGATAGCGAATTCCCGGAACTGGCCCGTCACCTTGTCGACCAGGGGGCCCGCATGCTCTTCGTTCCCTTCTGCACTGACGAGCGGCAAAGCTACTTGCGTGTCCGCTACTGCTGCCAGGCGCGAGCGGTAGAGAACCAAGCCTATGTCATCATGTCGGGGAACGTGGGCAACCTGCCCAACGTCGAGAACATGGATATCCAATACGCCCAAAGCTGCATTCTAACCCCCTGTGACACCCCTTTCGCGCGGGATGGTATCGCTGCGGACACAACGCCGAACGTAGAAATGGTTGCCTTCGCCGATCTGCGATTGGATGACCTAAACGCCGCGCGGGACTCAGGGACGGTGCAAAATCTCAAGGACCGCCGGTTCGATCTATATACGGTCGACTGGAAACGAAAATAGCCCAACGGCGCATTCAGTTTGAAACCGGGCGGGGATCGGGGTGGGCTTAACCCGCGTTTCCTATCCTTTCTCCCTTGCCTGGGACCTTAAAGCCCAACCCAAAATTCATCCCGTAAATTCAAAGAGTTCCGTCATGCCCGTGAACACGGACCAGAATACACGACAGTGTCTCGTCTTTTTTTGGGCGATAGCCCAAGCCCATTTGGGGGCAAATGCCCCCAAACCCCCATTTTTCTTTTATAAATATGGGCCTGACGTCTGGGACCTTTCGGCCCCAGTTGGGGGACGGGGCTTTGCCGCGTGACTGCCCCCATTAACGATTTCACTCCGATCCTAAGTCATACATGAAAACATATTGGACAAAATTCACGCACTCCTCCTTTATCCAGCCGTTGCGCCTCCTCTGGCGAGCGCTGCGGCATTCCAAGGACAGAGAAACCATCCTGTTGCGGTTGCGGTCCCCGCCCGGTTTATTCCAACCCGATGGTCACACCACGTGCGACCGCTACCCCATTTGTTTCAAAGTCGTTTGCACCGAACTCAAAGACCAGAAAAATCCACGGTTACTGTCTTTCGGGTGCTCCACGGGCGAAGAAGTCTTTAGTCTTGCCCGCTTATTGACTGATGCCACTGTCCGGGGCCTCGACATCAACCGTCGCGCTGTTGATAAGGCGCGCCTTTCGACGCCCCCTATCTGGGCAGACCGAATTTCCTTTGCCGTCGCGTCATCGACCAAAGCAGAGCCATCAGAGACTTATGACGCGGTTCTCGCCATGGCCGTATTTCGCCACTGTGACCTTCAAGGTCTGCATCCTCAACGGTGTGATCACCGAATTCGGTTCGCGGACTTCGCCCAAAGCATTGAGGATCTGGCGCGCTGTATCAAGCCGGGAGGCCTTCTGGTTTTGCGCAACAGCCACTTCCGCTTCAGTGATACGGCGACATTTCACCTGTTCCAGCCAGTCCTCACCCTCGCTCGCGTTCAGACCACCCCCCCAAACCCAATTTACGGACCGGACAATCGGCTCATTTTAGACGCGCCGCCTTCGACCGAGGGGATCTGGCGTAAACATCCGACACCGTGATGCCAGAGTGCTCCGAGATCAAGGGGGCCGCTTCCAAGACCCTTTCCGACACGGTACACGGCAGTCTTTTATATTTTTTGGGAGACTACCCAAGCCCATTTGGGCGCAAATGCCCGCACCCCCCCATTTTTCTTTTACACATAAGACCCCGAAGTCTGGGGCCTTGCGGCCTCAGTGGGGAACGGGGCAAAGCCCCGAGACGGGAAAACATCCCCTGTCGTGTACCGGGCATTTCCGAGGAATGGATCAACCGCCTCTGCACGTTGCCAGACCCTTATACCAAGCGGCGCGGGTTGAAACCCACGCCGCTTTTCTTGCGTTCAAACGCCAGGCGGGCTGTTACGCGCCATAAGGCGCGGCGACCACTTGGCCGCTTCCAAGGTGCGGTGAGGCAAACTCACCGCACCTTGGTATAAGCCTCCACTTGGAGGGGGTATCCCGCAAAACACTCCTTTAAAAAATGGATTTTAAATCAGCCCCTGTTCACCTTCCCACTATAAGTATTTTTATTGTCGACAAAAATTATTCATCCCCATACCATTCCTCCATTGGCGACGTCCCGGGCCGCGACGTCATGTTCAATGGTCCCTTCCCTTTCGGCACGCGCGTTCAGAAGGAACACGCCGCACCAAAGGAGAATATTGGAATGTTTATTCGCTTGAAGACCTGGGGGCTGATCGCTTCCATACTGGTCATGGGCACGCCTGCCATGGCCCAAGAAATAACTTGGTAGATCCCACATCTGTTCCCGAAGGCTCACCCTTCTATGCCAGCTTTCTCGAGCGATTCTCCGATAACGTGTATATTCTCCCTGAAGTCCATCGCCCCCAGATATGACCTATGGGCTTCCCCATTCACGGGACGTTCTTATTCGGACCCATTCGAAATCGACTGAAAAGCCCACAAAGGAAACGACCATGGCTGATTCCGTCTTCACCGGCTGCATGCCAGCTCTCATGACCCCCTGTAAACCGGATCGCACCCCGGATTTCGACGCCCTCGTGAAGAAGGCCAAGGAGTTGATCGCCCACGGCATGTCGGCAGTGATCTACTGTGGGTCTATGGGCGATTGGCCCCTATTGACCGACGAGGAACGCCAAGAAGGCGTCGGCCGTCTGGTCGCCGCAGGCATTCCAACAGTCGTCGGCACCGGAGCCGTCAATACCAAGCAAGCCATCGCCCATGCGGCTCACGCGGCCAAGGTTGGCGCCAGCGGACTGATGATCATCCCCCGTGTCCTCTCCCGCGGCTCGTCGACCGCCGCGCAGAAGGCGCATTTCAAGGCCATCCTGTCGGCGGCACCCGACCTTCCCGCAGTCATCTACAACAGCCCCTACTATGGGTTTGCAACCCGAGCCGACCTGTTCTTCGCCCTGCGAGCCGAGCATCCCAATCTGGTCGGCTTCAAGGAGTTCGGCGGGGTTGCCGACCTGCGCTATGCCGCAGAGAACATCACCTCGCAGGACGAGAACGTCACGCTGATGATTGGCGTCGACACCACTGTGTTCCATGGTTACGTCAACTGCGGCGCCAAAGGTGCAATCACCGGCATCGGCAACGCGCTACCGCGCGAGGTTCTGCATCTGGTCTCGCTCTGTCAGAAGGCCGCCGCCGGAGATGCCGTAGCACGGGTTCAAGCCAAGGAGCTGGAGGAGGCCCTGCATGTGCTCTCCACCTTTGATGAGGGTCCGGACCTGGTGTTGTACTACAAGCATATGATGGTTCTCGGTGGGGACGCCGAATACGGGCTCCACTTCTACGAAGAAGACGCCCTGACAGACTCCCAACGCAATTACGCCGAAGCGCAGTACAAGCTGTTCAAGGATTGGTATGCAGACTGGAGCACAAGCCTGAACGGGGCCAAAGAACCCAACCCGAAATAGCTCTCATTATTTCAATAGATTATCTGTCATTCCCGCGTACGCGGGAATCCAGGGTGGAAACAGATAACGGAGGTAAATCCAGCAATGGCAGTACAATTGACCGCTCGCAATCAAACGGTATAGCGTTCGAGGGCAGCTCGCAGATCGTCAGGAATGGGAGTGGGCCGGGTGGTTTGCCGGTCCACGAAGACGTGGGTCCAACTCCCTTGGGCTGCTGCGTCCTCTTCTCCCTGGCGGAACAGGGCCAGTCCCCAGGTGACACTGGATGACCCGAGACGGTCAACCCTGACGGCGCCATCAATCATGACCCCTTGGGGGCCGAAACCAGACAAATCGACGGCTTTATTAAAAACGCAGCGGCTTTCGGCGGCGAAACTTACGATGGGCGAATCCCCGGTAAGGTCCAATCCCCCTTCAGTAGCGAGGAAGGTTACGATAGACAATTCAAAATAGCGGTAATAAAGCACATTATTAACGTGATTAAAGGGATCGAGATCTCCCCAACGGATTTGGATCGGTGTGAAATAGCGGAAGGCGCTGCGCTGTTCGATTGGGTGTTTGGGCATGAAAAACCTGGGAAAGACTGAAGGGTCGGGGAAGCTGTGCTTCCCGGTCGGGGGGATCGGGGGGCAGAAGCCCCCCGAATGTTACGATGTCCACCTTCGGTGGAACGGGGGGCAGAAGCCCCCCGAGTGTTACGATGTCCACCTTCGGTGGAACGGGGGCAGAAGCCCCCCGAGTGTTACGATGTCCACCTTCGGTGGAACGGGGGCAGAAGCCCCCCGAAGTATCAAGATATCCCCAAATCCTATTGGGCTGTCCAACCGCCATCGATTGAAAAGTGGGCGCCGGTCACCGTATCTGCAGCTTCGGAGCAAAGATAGACGGCCATACCGCCGATCTGCTCGGGTGTAACGAAACGCAGGGACGGTTGTTTTTCACCCAACAACTCCTTATTGGCCTCCTCAATGGACTTGCCCTCGGCCTCGGCGCGTGCCTCGATCTGCTTTTCCACCAGGGGCGTGTGCACCCAACCCGGGCAGATGGCATTAACGGTGACATGGCTGGTGGCATTTTCCAGGGCTGCAACCTTGGTCAGTCCAACAACACCATGCTTGGCGGCCACATAGGCAGCCTTCTTGGCGCTAGCGACCAGCCCATGGGCGCTGGCGATATTGATGATACGCCCCCAGTTCCGTTCCTGCATGCCCGGCAGGGCAGCGGCGGAGCAATGGAAGACGGCGGACAGGTTGATGGCGATCACCGCATCCCACTTCTCCACAGGGAAATCTGGGATAAAATCGGTGTGCTGGATTCCGGCGTTGTTGACCAGGATATCGAGTTTTCCGAACGCCTCGATGGCGTCCTCCACCAACTTGCGGGCAGCGTCGCCCTTGGACAGGTCGGCGAAAAGGTAAACGGCGCGAACACCGTAATCAGCCTCGATGCCTGCGCGGATTTTCTCGATCTCGTCCTTGTCGCCAAAGCCGTTCAGGACAATGTCGCAGCCCTGGGCCGCCAAGGCCTTGGCCACGCCCAAGCCGATACCACTGGTGGATCCGGTAACCAGCGCGCTCTTACCCTTCATGACCTACGTCCTCTCGCTTTTGATGTGCATCGTCCCTCCGGTTGGAGGAACCCTTCGGGAAGATACCACCCTGAAAGGATATGCGGAAAACCTGAATCTGGGTATTCCCAAGGCAGCCTGCACCTGTTTCCCGCCCCCCATGAAAAGTCGCTTTCCATTCTGGCCCCCCTTTAACAGGGTGCGGAAAAAACGCTTTTATCGTCATCCCCGCGCACGCGGAGATCGAAGTTTTGTGGTTTCTTTCCGTAGAATGAACCTCGGGTTGCCCTATCCCTTAACCCGGCCCCCCTTGACCCCACTCCTTCCACCCCCGAGATACCCCCAAAGAATTAGAGACACACCGGAGCCAAAGCCCCATGAAACACCTCGTCGCCCTTGGTCTGCTCGCAGCCACATTGACCGCTTGTGGCCCCATTCCCCGGAGTGTGACCGTACTCAGCGCAACGGGTGGGGCCTGGCCCCAAGTCCTTACGGCGCTGCAAGGTGGCCCCATTCCGGTAACAGTCATTGGTGCGGCCTATCCCGGCGCCACCGCTGACGAAAGCCTTGCTCTGATCGAACATGCCGTAACGACGGGAATCACTTGGTACCCGGCCAAAGTCGTCGACGGTCGGGGGCTCGATCCCCTTCCCTCTAATCACATGGTTTGGCTGATGGACGCATCCTCGGGGACGGACCCCGCTCCGCTCTGTACTGGAAGCCTTGCCCCAAAAACAGCCGGGACTGCGGACCCGGATCGTATCCATATGCTCGCCGCCCTCTGTTCAGGTGGACATGTGTATACGGCGGTTCAGGGATCCGTTGACCGCTCGCCCGAGGACCCCATGGCTGCCCCGGACCGTTTGGCGCGACAGATGGTCCGCCAATTAGCCGATTATGGGAAGGTCGAGCAGGACGACGATGTGGAGTGGGTCTCCCGCTGATGGGCAGCAGACCACGTCTGCAGAGTAGCAAAGGGCTCTGAATCCCAAGATTCAGAGCCCTTTGCCTTGGTGGATGATCAGCTCCCTCAGTTTGAGCGCTTCCTTGCCAAACCGATGCTTTCCAGGGCCTCCTCGATTTCCGGCAGGATACCGGGGTCATCGATGGTGGCGGGCATTTTGAACTCCTGGTTGTCGGCGATCTTCTGCATGGTCCCCCGTAGAATCTTGCCCGACCGGGTCTTAGGCAAACGGTGCACGACCACTGTTTGCTTATAGGCGGCAACGGGTCCAATCTGCTCCCGTACCAGAGAGGCACATTCCTTGGCGATCTGTTCTGCGGGGGTATTGATCCCAGTCTTCAGGCAGACGAAACCAAGCGGCACCTGCCCCTTCAGGTCATCGGCAACTCCAATGACGGCACATTCCGCAACCGAGGGGTGACCGGCCAGAACTTCCTCCATAGCGCCTGTGGAGAGGCGGTGCCCTGCGACATTGATAATGTCGTCCGTTCGGGTCATCACGTAGATATAGCCGTCATCATCGATGAAGCCCGCATCACCGGTCTTATAGTATCCCGGAAAGTCATTGAGGTAGGCTTGGCGGAAGCGCGCCTCGGCATTCCAAAGGGTCGGCAAGGTACCCGGCGGCAGGGGGAGCTTGCAAACCAATGCGCCGATTTGGCCCGGTTCGACCTCGTGATTGTTGTCATCCAGGACGCGGACGTCCCAACCGGGCGCGGCCCGGGTAGGGCTGCCATGCTTGACCGGAAACAGGTGCAGACCCAAGCAGTTGGCCGCGATGGACCACCCTGTCTCCGTCTGCCACCAATGGTCGATCACGGGCACCTTCAGGACCGCTTCGGCCCATTCGATGGTGGCCGGATCACAACGTTCGCCCGCCAGGAACAGAGCCCGGAACTTGGACATGTCATATTTTTCGAGGAACGCGGCATCCGGATCTTCTCGCTTAATGGCACGGAAGGCCGTCGGAGCGGTGAACAAGGTTACCACGTTGTGTTCGGCGATCACCCGCCAGAACGTCCCGGCGTCTGGCGTTCCCACAGGCTTGCCCTCGAAAACCACTGTCGTCGCGCCCTGCAACAATGGGCCATAGCAGATATAGGAGTGCCCCACGACCCAACCCACATCCGACGCGGCCCAGAAAACTTCGCCCGGGTTGATGTTATAGATCGCCTTCATCGACCACTTGAGGGCCACCGCATGCCCGCCATTGTCGCGGACGACGCCCTTCGGCTGGCCGGTGGTGCCAGAGGTGTACAGGATGTACAGGGGGTCGGTCGCGGCCACCGGAACGCAGTCATGGGGTTCCGCCTCCGCCGCAATGGCCTCCCAGTCCAGATCCCGGGGAGCGGTCAACTCGGCCTTGGCCTGCTCGCGCTGAAAGACGATCACATGCTCGGGCTTATGGTCTGCCTGTTCAATGGCTTCATCAAGCAGGGGCTTGTAGGCGATCACCCGGTTCGGCTCGATGCCACAGGAGGCGGCAACGATCACCTTGGGCTGGGAGTCGTTGATGCGGGTCGCCAATTCATGGGGGGCGAAACCGCCAAAGACGACAGAATGCACAGCCCCGAGGCGAGCGCAGGCCAGCATGGCCACCAAACTTTCGGGAATCATGGGCATATAGAGGATGACCCGATCGCCCTTGGTCACGCCCTTTGCCGCCATGGCTCCGGCAAAGCGGGACACCTGATCCTTCAACTCGGCGTAAGTGGTGGTCGTCTTCACCCCTGTCATCGGGCTATCGTAAATGATGGCGGCCTGATCAGCGCGACCGTCCTCTACATGACGGTCGACCGCGTTATAACAGGTGTTCATTTCCCCGCCAGCGAACCAGCGGTAAAGCGGCGCATTCGACTCATCAAGGACACTGTCCCAGGTCTTCGTCCAGACGATGTCCTCTGCAGCCTTGCCCCAGAAAGCGGACTTATCCTGGATAGAAAGCGCGTATGCCTCTTCGTAAGCGTTGCCCATGGCGTTTCCCCTAATTTGCGCGCCTGAGGGGCGCGCCCTCTCTCTTGTTTGCGTTTCATGGGTCCGAATTCCCGGACCGTCCCCGCTTCTCTTCTTCGCTCTGGGAAAAACAGTTCAGGCGCGGTGGCCCCCGCGCGGTAATGCCCCTCCCCGGCATGATCGGGCCCCTTTGGCCCCCCGTAGGTGCGATGATCACGCACTCTTCTTAGATTTAGCGTCTTGGATTTGATATTTACCCGGAGCGCACCTTTCGAGCAACCCTCAGGTGCAGCGGCCAGCAGAAGAATCCCTTGGAAAACACCAAGCCCCGCTCCCGAGATCGGGGACGGGGCTCAAAAAGCACGATTGCCGCACTTTCAGTCTTCTTAGACGACTTTTAGTCCTCTTAGACTACGGTGTGGCCGCGCTGGGAAACGCGGCGCGAAAGCGAAAAAAGAATGGGAAGGATTTCCCCTCCCCATTCGATCATCGGGCCTCGCTCAGCTGGTCCCCATCCGTGCGATTTCGTCCTTGATACGCAGCTTTTGCCGTTTCAACTCGGCGATGGCTGACATGTCGGGGGAAGGGCGGGTGAATTCATTGTCCAAACGATCCTCCAATTCAGCGTGACGGAACTGAAGAGCATCTTTGCGAGCGTCTTGACCCATGGAAGAGACCTCCTAACCTCGTTTGCAGACAAGAAAACGGTAACACTCCCTTGTGACGGAAAAAAGGCGAACATTAAGCAGCATGTTTTTTCTGTCAATTTTGAAATTATATTGCGAATGCGAAGACAAGACGAATGCTCCAGTCCTCCGCTAGAAAATTAGCTAACTCCTTGATATCAATAAAAATACTAGACAGACTATCCAAATAACGTAACAACAAAGCAAGCGACTCGCAGCTATAAGAGCCCAACCCGAAATTCATACCGTGATTTCAAAGGTTTCCGTTCCAGAATGGAGACCTGCCGCTCTTCCTGTGGCGACAACGGCGAAGATCTGACGAGTGGCCCGAAGATGGACAGAGAGGTATTCCACAGGACGAGACCTATGGTTTACTGGTCCGAGTCCAAAAGGGCGTTGACCTTGTCGACCACGCTTTCGACGGATAGGGACTGCATCCCATCCGTGGCCTGGAGCACCGTAACCCGGGGGCCCGTGGGATACCATTGGCCAGGCGGAAGATCCTTGGTGCCGAACAACCCCAATGTGTTCACACCCAGACTCGCGGCAAGGTGCATCGGCCCGGAATCATGTCCAACAAACAGATCGACGCCTGCCAAGACCGCCGCAGATTCCCGAGGGGACAGGGTGCCGCAAGCGTTCAGAACCGAACCCCGCCACCCCACGGCCACCTTCTCCGCCCGCTCCCGGTCTTCGGGAGCCCCAAGGAAGACCAACCCATACTCACCACGTGACGGAGCAAGGATTTGAAACAAGACACGCCAGTTTTCCTCGCCCCAATCCTGGAGAGGAGTCTTGCCCCCCATATTGACCGCGATCACGGAACGCCCAACCGCCGACGACAACACCGCCCGCCCCTGGGCACATTCTTTCGCCGTCAAACGCAGGTCCCAGCTTTCTCTGGCCTCAAGGTCGATGGGACCGAAGTCCGCCCTGCAACAGCGCACCAGACGAGAGGCTTCCCGCTCCACGTTACCCGTTCCGCTCTCCTGTCTATGGGTTTGCAAGTCCACAGAGCGGGGAAAGCACAGGATGCGACGAAATCCAATCAGCTTAAAAAACACCCAATCCCTCCAAGCTGCCCAGCCCCCCCGTTTCGCCGGGATGTAGATCATGGTGTCGGAGCCCAGAGACCGAAGCACCTTCGCCAAGGTCCAAAGGGTCGGAAGGGATTGGGTTCCCAGGGGATATTCGATGACTCTCTCGATAAATGAGCTGCCGAGAACTGAAGCCGGTGAGGGAGCCACTTCGGAAACGGGATGATTGGTCAAAAGGACCCAGCGCGCATCGGGAAAGGTCCGTCGGGCCGCGTGGATACACGGCAAGGCCACGATGGTATCCCCCAGAGATCCCAGCCGATAGAGAACGATGACAGGACCGTTTCCGGCTGTCCGGGACCCATCGGAGCCCGCAATCCCCCTTAGTCGTACGTCATGGGATAGAAATGACTCGTGCATTTTCGCCATGAGTAAAAAGGAAACGATCTGCCCTCACTTTAGAGCATCGAGCGAAAAAGTGGGGACCGCATGGAACGCGGAGCGGACAACCGGTTTTCCGCTCACGGTACACGACAGTAATTGCTCTCCCATCACGGGGCTTTGCCCCGTCCCCCACTGGGGCCGAAAGGCCCCAGACCCCAGGCTCTTATTGATAAAAGAAAAATGGGGGTTTGGGGGCATTGGCCCCCAAATGGGCTTGGGCTATCGCCCAAAAAACACGAGACACGGTCGTGTCCTGTGCTTCTTAAGAACCCAACCTGAATGACTCTCATTATTTCAACACCTTAGTCGTCATTCCCGCGCAATCGGAGATCCGGGGTGGGAGCAGGCACCGGAGGCACATCCCGCCACGCCAGTGCGTAAGAGCGCCGACACCGAAATCAACCTTGGATGCCCGTTTTCACAGGCATGACGGAGCCTTTTGAACTCACGGCATGCCTTTTGGGTTGGGCTCTATGGGATTCGGGTCTGAGGCCCAGCGGCCCCAGCAAGTAAAACCGGGCAGAGTCCCAGATCAGATAAAGGGCCGGAACACCTCCTTTCCGGCCCATGCCGTCGGCGTCTGGTGCGGCGTATCCTACCCCAAGATCTTCTTCTTCAGAATCTCGTTGACCATGCCGGGGTTGGCCTTGCCCTGGGTGGACTTCATCACCTGACCGGTGAACCAGCCCAGAAGCTTCTCCTTGCCGCCCTGCACGTCCGCGACCTTATCCGGGTTGGCTGCGATCACCGCGTCCACCGCCGCTTCAATGGCGCCCGTGTCGGTGACCTGCTTCAGGCCCTTTTCCTCGACGATGACCTCGGGGTCCCCACCGGTTTCCCACATGATCTCGAAGACATCCTTGGCGATGCGGCCGCTGATCACATCTTCTTTCAGCAGGTCCAGCAACTTGCCCAGGTTCTCAGCCGAAACCGGGCTTTCCCCCACGGACTTGCCTGCCTTGCCCAAGGCACCGAACAGGTTGTTGATCACCCAGTTCGCCGCGATCTTGCCGTCTCGACCGTCGGCCACTGCCTCGAAGTAATCGGCATTGGCCTGATCGACCACCAGCACGCTGGCGTCATAGGGCGTCAACCCGAAGTCCGAGATGAAGCGCGCCTTCTTATCGTCGGGCAGTTCCGGCAAGGCGTCACGGATCTTCTCGACGAAAGCGTCGTCGAATTCCAGGGGCAACAGGTCCGGATCCGGGAAATACCGGTAGTCGTGGGCGTTCTCCTTGGAGCGCATGGACCGGGTCTCGCCCTTCGCCGGATCGAACAGGCGGGTTTCCTGCACGATCTCGCCGCCGCTTTCGTAAACCTCCACATGGCGCCGCGCCTCGGCCTCGATGGCCTGCATGACGAAGCGAACGGAGTTCACGTTCTTCACTTCGCAGCGCGTGCGCAGCTCGTCGTTCCCCTGGGGACGAACGGAGACGTTCACGTCGCAGCGCATGGAGCCCTCCTCCATGTTGCCGTCACAGGTCCCCAGGTAGCGCAGAATGGAGCGCAGCTTGCGCAGGTAGGCGCCCGCTTCCTCTGGCTCACGCAGGTCCGGCTTGGACACGATCTCCATCAGCGCCACACCCGACCGGTTGAGGTCGATCAGACTCTTGCTCGGATGCTGGTCGTGCATGGACTTGCCCGCATCCTGCTCCAGGTGCAGACGCTCGATGCCCACCTCGCGCGAGGACCCATCGGGCATGTCGAGCACCAGCTTGCCCTCGCCCACGATGGGCTGTTCGTACTGGCTGATCTGGTAGCCCTGGGGCAGGTCGGCATAGAAGTAGTTCTTCCGGGCGAAGACGGAATGCTTGTTGATCTTGGCACGCAGCCCCAAACCGGTCTTTACAGCCTGTTCCACGCAAGTGCCGTTGATCACCGGCAACATACCCGGCATGGCCGCGTCCACCAGCGAGACCTGACTATTGGGCTCGGCCCCAAACGTGGTCGACGATCCGGAGAACAGTTTGGACTGGCTGATCACCTGACAGTGCACTTCCAGGCCGATCACCACTTCCCAGGTGCCGGTTTCACCTTCGATCAGATAGGTCATGTCCGTTAGCCCTCCAGGCCCTTGGGAACGGCGGAGAAGCCCGCAGCCTTTTCCAGCACCGATCCCACGTTCAGCACGGTTTCCTCGTCGAAATAGCGCCCTACCAGTTGCAGCCCCAGGGGCAGACCGGTGGAGGACAGACCGACCGGCACCGACAGGCCCGGCAGTCCCGCCAAGGAGGTGGGCACAGTGAACACATCGTTCAGGTACATGGTGACCGGATCACTGACCTCCTCGCCCAAACCAAAGGCGGCGGTGGGCGTGGTCGGTGTCAGGATCGCATCCACGGTCTTGAACGCCGTCTTGAAGTCTTCGGCAATCAGCGCCCGGACCTTCTGGGCCTTCAGGTAGTAGGCATCGTAATAGCCGGCGGACAGGGCATAGGTTCCCACCAGGATACGCCGCCGCACCTCCTCGCCAAACCCTGCAGCCCGAGTCTTGCAGTACATGTCATTCAGGCTGTCCCCGTCCACCCGCAGGCCGTATCTCACACCATCGTACCGCGCGAGGTTCGACGACGCCTCCGCCGGTGCAATGATATAGTAGGTCGCCAGGGCGTATTTGGTATGGGGAAGACTGACCTCCACCACCTCGGCGCCCGCATCCTTCAGCATCTCCGCGCCCCGGTCCCAAAGGGCGGCGATCTCCGGATCAAGCCCCTCGGGCCGGTATTCCTTGGGCAGACCAATTTTCAGCCCCCGGATGTCCCCGGTCAGGGCGGCCTCAAAGTTGGGCACTTCCACCGGCGCGCTGGTGCTGTCCATGGGGTCATGTCCGGCCATGGCACGCAGCATGATCGCCGCATCCCCCACGGTGCGGGTCATGGGTCCGGCCTGATCCAGCGAACTGGCGAAGGCCACGATGCCCCAACGGGAGCAGCGCCCATAGGTCGGTTTCAGGCCGACAATGCCGCAGAAGGCCGCGGGCTGGCGAATCGACCCACCGGTATCGGTACCCGTCGCCGCCATGGCAATGCGCGCCGCCACGGCAGATGCCGAACCGCCGGAGGAGCCGCCGGGCACCAGCTTGGTGTCGTCTCCGGTCCGGGTCCAGGGGCTGACACAGGAGCCGGACGCGCTGGTCTCGTTGGACGAACCCATGGCGAATTCATCCAGGTTGGTCTTGCCCAACATGACGGCCCCGGCATCCTTCAGCTTGCGGCTGACGAAGCTTTCATAGGGCGGCACGAAATTGCCCAGGATGTTGGACCCCGCAGTGGTTTTCACCCCTTCCGTGCAGAACAGGTCCTTGATCCCCACGGGGATGCCTTCCATGGGTCCCGCTTTGCCGACCTCAATCCTGGCTTGGCTTTCTCCGGCCCGGGCGAGCGCCACTTCCGGCGTTTCGGTGATATAGGCGTTCAGTGCCCGCGCCGCCTCCATGGCCGTCAGATGGGCCTGGGTCAGTTCGACAGCCGTGAAGGCACCCTTGGCCATACCATCGCGCGCCTCGGCGATGGTCAGTTTGGTCAATTCGCTCATGCCGCTCACTCCATCACCTTGGGAACCAGGAAGCAGCCGTCCTGTTGCTCGGGCGCGTTGGACAGCACGCGGTCCGGGTATCCGCCGTCGGTTACCTTGTCCTCGCGCCAGGCCAAAGCCAAATCAGCAACGCTGGTCATCGGCGGCACACCATCGGTGTTCACCTCGCCCAGTTGCTCGATCCAGTTCAGAATGCCTGACAGTTCTCCGGCCAGGGCCTCCATGCGGTCCTCTTCCACGTCAATGCGGGCAAGGACGGCGATGTTGGCGACTGTGGTCTTGTCCAACGCCATGGGGTATGGATCTCCAAGTCCTGTTTTTCGTCTCCGGCCCCGGAGCCCGTCGCCCCTGGCCGCCTACGACTAATGTAAGAGACCTTTGTTTAACGATGCCCAACGAGGTCCGCAATGCCTATCCTTGAGCGAGATGCCTTCCAAGACGCCCTCCCCCGGGACGGAGCCCTGTTTGGCCTGGACTTGGGAACCAAGACCATCGGCGTGGCGGCCAGTGACACCCGGCGAATGATCGCCAGCCCTGTAACCACTATCAAGCGTAAGAAGTTCACCATCGACGCCCAGGCACTCCTCGCCCTGATCGACGAGCGGGCCATCATCGGCCTTGTCCTTGGCCTGCCCGTCGAAATGGATGGAACGATGGGATCCCGCTGCCAAGCAACCAAAGCCTTTGCCCGAAACCTCTTGGCCCTGCGCGACCTGCCCCTGCTTTTGTGGGACGAGCGCCTGTCCACTGCGGCGGTGGAGCGACTCCTTATCGGAGAGGCGGACTTGACACGCTCCAAGCGCGCCCAGGTGGTCGACCGCGCTGCAGCCGCCTATATCCTGCAAGGGGTTTTAGATGCCCTGCCAAAACGCTGAACGAGCCAAAATACAGCCTTTTAACTTATGCCTTTCGTCTAAAAGACATTTCTATTTCACCCAAATATACTGCGGGTATCGATGGAGCCGGGACACCGGTCCGCCCGATGCACTCGGGACTAGAGATCGCCTTTCATAGCCCGGCCTGCGCCGGATCACCCTTCGATCCTATCGATCCAGCCGAAGGGAACAGTCAACGCCCGCCCAATAGGGAAAGGGGACTCTGTTGAGATGAGCACTGCATTTTTTAAAAGGCCCGGATCAATCAGCACTGGGTCGATCAGTGATCGTCTGGTTGATATCCACAAGGCAACACGCCTAAACCATCCGGATGTCAGCCGGATCGCTATCGCGCTTTACGACCCCAAAACAGATCGACTGCGAACCTTCGCCCATTCCAGCGAGGGCCGACACCCCCTGGACAACTACCAGATCTGCCTTTCGGAGGTCCCCTCACTCAAAATTCTGGCAAAGTCGGGGGAAATCCGCACAGTCAACAATCTTATCGATTTGTCCAGCCCTGGCAGTGGACATCACACCCATGCCATTGGCGACGAATATCGCTCCAGCCTGACCGTCCCCTTTTATAAGGGGGAAGACTTCGCCGGCTTCATCTTTTTCAATTCCCGAAAGCAGGGTTATTTTACCAAGGACCGATGCCAGGCCCTGTCCCTGGCTGCAGAGTTGGCCCATGCCCTGGTCATGGAAACCCTCAAACCTGTGGAAATGCTCACCAACTCCATTAGCGTAGCCAAGGACATCAGCCACTACCGGGACGAAGAAACCGGCGCCCACCTGGACCGGGTGGCCAATTACGCCAGTCTGATCGCCCAACATCTGGCCAATCAAGAGGAGCTGGACGATGAATTCATCCAGATGATTTTCCTCTTCGCCCCCCTGCACGATCTGGGCAAGGTCGCCATTCCCGACCATGTCCTGCTCAAGCCCGGCAAGCTTGACCCGGAGGAACTGAAAATCATGCGCACCCACCCCGACAAGGGCGTGGAGATCTGTGACCGACTGCTCAATTCCCTGGGTTTTGTGTCACCCCGCCAGGGACGGATGTTACGCAATATCATCCAACACCACCATGAGGCCTGGGACGGCTCTGGCTATCCCCATGGACTCAGCCGACGGAACATCCCCCTGGAAGCGGCCATCGTCGCCGTCGCCGATGTTTTCGACGCTCTGACCAGTGCCCGCCCCTACAAAAGAGCCTGGAGCACCGAAGACGCTTTCGCTTTCCTGTCCCGTCATGGGGGTGAAAAATTCCATCCCGATTGTGTCGACGTCTTTATGAACCACAGACAGGAGGTGGAAGCGATTCAACAACGGTTTGTCGACAACCCCAATGATCGGGAATACGCCGAATGGTCCGAGCAATTCCTGTCCCAGGTCGGGTAACAGGAATCTATGCGAGCGAGGAGAGGGTCAAAGACGCCCCGTCAGGGAATGATCAAGATTCAAGGGTAACACCTCCAGGCTCATCCGATTGATAGCCTCGGTCTTCGTTGACACCTCCAGCTTGACAAACAAGGTTCGGATCTGTGACCGCACCGTCCATTCGCTGCGACCCAGGGCAAGCGCCAGATCTGCCGCGCTGCTATGCCCCGCCAGCATCGCCGTCCCTAATCGGGCTTCCGCAGGTGTCAAGCCATACAGTTCGGACAAAAGCGACCGCATTCGGTCCGCGTTCTGATTAAGCACAATTGTCGGGACCATCACCGCCACGGTGTCGATCGTCCCCCCCAACCCCAGAACATGAACGATCATACGCGGACAGCCCCCATCGGCGGGCACCAAGAAGGACGAGGCCTTGTTCCGCCCCGGCTCCTTTTCCATGGCCTGCCGTACCGAGAGGAGAGTCATCGTCAACTTCTGATCCCCAATAGGAGAGGTTAAATGCAGACGCTCACAAGCGTCTTTATTCAAGAACTCCCCCCGATCCAGCTCCGCCCGGCCTGCGGTATTCACTCCAACGATGACGTCGGAACCGTCGAGCAAGAGCGTGGGAGCACTGAAAAATTCCACAAATGAATGAAAGAGAACATGAGTCACAGATTGATCTTCCATTACCTTCGTTTCCTCCATGAACCCCATACTCTTATTAGAGCTTTTCTTCTCTCTTGATAACACAAATTTCTCTTAAAACGGACGCTTTAGTAATTTAGTATTATTTTTTGGTGGCTATTTTTCCAAGTTTTAAATAGATTATCAATCGGTTAAATTTCATTATAACTCAAAATTGAATCTTTAATATTTATCATCCATTTAAATTTTCCCTTTGGAGAAGCAGTCACCAAGCAGCCTGGCTCCCTCATGGCGAATCGAACCTTGTCCTTGCACTGAACAGACCTCCGTCGTAAACCCAGCCCCATGAATGGAACGTTAGGGGCAGTCCTGCCCGTCTTTCTGGTCATCCTGCTGGGTCTAGTCCTACGTCGGGGGCGGTTCGTTTCCGACTCATTCTGGCAGCCTGCGGAGAAACTGACCTATTTCGTGACCTTTCCGGCCCTGCTGACGGCGAACCTCGCCAAGGCGGAAATGGGGGAACTTGCCTGGGAATCGCTGATGGTGGTGGAAGCCCTCGCGGTCCTGGCTGCGGCCGGGCTGATGGTCTCCCTGCGCCACCACCTCCGAGCCCGCGGGACCACTGATCCCTCCTTCACCAGCGCCTTTCAAGGGGCAATCCGTCCGAACACCTATGTGGGGCTAGCCGTTGCGGTCGCCCTATATGGGAGTCCTGGAGTTACCCTGACCGCCATCTGCATCGCCGTCGTGGTTCCCTTGGTCAATGTTCTGGCGGTCCTGTGCCTGTCGACCCTGGGGCATGGGCAATCGGCTGGTGCTTGGAATCTTGCGAAGGGTATTCTGACCAATCCGCTGATCCTGGCCTGCCTGTTGGGAATCCTCCTCAACGGAACGGGGATCGGCATGCCCCCCGTCATCGGTCCCTTCCTGGACATCCTGGGGCGGGCGGCCCTACCCATCGGGCTGCTCGCCGTGGGGGCTGGTTTGGCGCTGGAGGGGCTCCAGGGCCGGACCCTTCCCCTGGCCCTTTCGAGTTTGGCGAAGCTGGTCGTCATTCCCCTTCTGATCTGGCTGGGCGCCCTGCTTGCCGGGCTGGACGCCATAACCACCACGGTCGCCGTGATCTATGGTGCCCTGCCCTGTTCGGCCTCGTCCTACGTCCTGGCCCGGCGGATGGGGGGCGACGCGCCCCTGATGGCGTCGATCATCACCGTTCAAACTCTCCTGTCCGCCGCCACCATCCCCTTGATTGTCCTCTTTCTGCCTGGAGCCGCTTGAGGTCAATCAGATCTCACCGGCAATAGGCCCCCTCAGTCATCATCATCATAATATCCTTGTTCCGCCCCCCGGTGACAGGCGACGCAATCGAGGATGGACTTAATGCCCTTACGAGCCAGGCGATCCGGCGTGAAGCGCCTGTGTTCATGGGCGAAGTGTCGGCTTTCCGTGAACCGGGGAAGCGTGACCTCGGTCCCGCCAGTCCCAGACACGCCAGGGGAGCCCCACCGTCCGGCGCTGGCCGTCAAATAGGCGGTGATGGCTGCAGTATCCTTCTCTGGCAGGCTGGCGTTTTCACCATAGTGCTTGTCCAGGTTGGCCATGATCACCTCCCAGGAACCTGGGGAGAGCAGGCTTGGTGGGAAGGCCATATGGCACTCTCCGCATTCCTTCAGAGTCAGGGGATCGGTCACGGGCCTCATCCGTTCCTCCCCTTGAGCCAGCAGGGGCGCCCCGGCAAGGGTTGCGCTCAGGGCGCCGAGGATCAGGGCTTTACGCATGACAGTCATGGATCATATTCCTTTTTTATCGGCTTAACAGGAAGGCGGCGAAGTCGCCCTGTTCCAGGGCTGTGCAATCCCGGCCGAGAACAGCGGGGCAATCCCGGCCAAAGCGCTTATCCATCTGGCCCAGGTCGGAAACCCGTTCCGGGTTCACAGAGACGGCCATGGGGTCAATGACCCGACCGGTCTTGACGTGCTCCCCCTGATTGCGCGGGTCCGGGGTATGGCAGGCGGAACAGGAGGGGCGGGTTGCGTCCACCGTATTCCGCGAAAGGTAAAGGGCCTCTCCCCGCGCCGGATCAAAGGCGGTAACCGCCGGATCCTCAGCCTGAGCACGGGCCAGCAATTCGGCCATGACCGCGTCTTGGGGAGATCCGGCCGCGGCGGGATCGGGCGCAGTGACTCCCAACCCGGCAACGAGAACAGCGGCACCGAAAGCGACGCCCACGCGTCGACCGAGCAGAGATGCGATCCGCCCCAAACGGGAGAGGGCTGTGCCAAGCAGGGCAACCACCCCACCCTTGGGCCGCCAGAGCAGCCCCAAAACCAGGGCCACATGTCCGCCCACCAGCCAAGGCGCTGCCTCGGAAAGCGCTTTATGAAGGCCTTCGGCAGAGTGGAACCAGTCTGCGGCGATACCGCTATAGCCTGCCAGGGCAAAGCCCAACAGCATGATCGCCGCCATCCAGGGCATGACCAGACGAATCAGGGGGCCGCGTCCGCTTATGGCCTCGACACCGGGTTTGGCGAGGCGGCGAAGGGCGAAGGGCCCCTTGCCCCGGGCCAGGACCGCAGCCACCAGCCGCGCCCCGACCAATCCAGCGAAGAGGTAACCGGAAAACTGGTGCATGAAGAAGGTGTCCTCATCCGCCGTCAGATAGGCCACGACACCAGAACCGACGATAGATCCGTGCCACAGCCGCCACAGGGCAACCTTCCAGTTGCCGGAAAAGGGGATCCTCATTGGTCCACTCCATGAAAGGGGTCGGCAGGGGCGACAGCGGCGGAAAGGGTCCGTGGAGCCAAGTCTAAAACGGGCGCCTCGGCGCTCCGGGCCACACTCCAGGACAGGGCCGACAGCGCCACCACAGCGATACCCATCAATCCCTGGGAAAACAGCTTTTTAATCATGGGAAAAGGTCCCTTTCATCCGTTGTCGTCGATGCAAGACGGGATCCATCCCCCGTCCATGGTTCCCAATCTGCCCTCCCCTCCATGAACCCACCGTGACGCCGCTGTTCATTTGCCATTCATGTTCGGCCCGCTATGTTTGAAGGATGTCAAACAAATCGATATATCCCCTGCAGGGGCCAATCCGCGTCCCAGCTCTGATCCTCACCCTGGCACTCACCCTTGGCCCCGCCCTCTTGATCTCCGGCCCGGCCTGGGCGGATGGGGATGATCACGACCATGACCATGACCATGACCGCGCCCGGGCCGCTCTGCGCCGGGGGGATATCCTGCCCCTGACCGAGATCCTGGAGCGAATCCAGACCCAGGTCCCCGGTCGCTTCCTGGAAGTGGAACTGGAGGGCAAACACGACACTTTGATATACGACATAAAAATCATGGACGACCGGGGCCGGATCACACGCCTGGATGTGGACGCGGCCACCGGCGCGATCCTCAAACGCCGTGTCGGCGGGCACGACTGAGCCATGCGCGTCCTGATCGTCGAAGATGAACCCACCCTGGCCACGACCTTGAGTCGCGTCCTGGAGAAGGCGGGCTTCGCCGTAGACATCGCCTACGACGGAGAAGAGGGCCTCTTCCTGGGGGAAACGGAACCCTATGACGCCATCGTCCTGGATCTGGGCCTGCCCAAACTGGATGGCGTCGGCGTGCTGCGCCAATGGCGTGCCAGGGCCATGGATGCGCCGGTCCTGATCTTGACCGCCCGGGGGGCTTGGTCGGAGAAGGTCGCCGGGTTCGAGGCAGGTGCCGACGATTATGTGACCAAACCCTTCGAGATGGAGGAGGTCGTTTACCGCCTGAAAGCCCTCGCTCGCCGCGCCCGAGGTCAAGCCAGCGCCGAGATCACCATTGGTCCCCTGCGGGTCGATACCAACGCCCAAAAGGCTGCTATCGCCGGTGTCCCCCTCGATCTGACGGCCCAGGAATACCGAATCCTCGCCGCCCTGGCTCTGCGGCAAGGGCAAACGGTGACCCGCACCGATATTATCGAAACCGTCTATGACCGGGACTACGACAGGGACTCCAATGTCATCGACGTCATCATCGGCCGACTGCGCAAAAAGCTTGGCCCAGGCTATATTGCCACCGTGCGCGGCCTGGGCTACCGCCTGGACACTCCCCCCCCATGATCCGGGTAACACCCCGGTCCTTGCGGGGGCGCCTCTTGCTGGCTGGCAGTCTCTGGCTGATGGCCGGTGTCACGACCGCCTATCTGCTGCTCTCCTGGGCCATCGCCGACACCCTCAATCACGCCTTCCAGGATCGACTCGCCGGGTTGGTCGATAGCTTGGCTGCGGGAATTGACCCAGGGACTGACCCAGGAAACGGGTCTGGACCGGGGAGCCCTGCGGATCCCGCCTTCACCGTCCCCCGTCCACCAACAGACTCCCGCTTTGAACAGGCCTATTCGGGCTGGTATTGGCAGGTGAGCCAAGGGCAGACCATCGTCCGGTCCCGCAGCCTTTGGGACACTGTGCTCGAAACCCAGTTGGATCCGGATGGAGAGCTCCACACCCACCGGACGACCGGACCGAGGGGGCGGCGGCTGCAGGTGGTGGAACGCGATATCCAACCCCCGGGCATTCCGGGGCTGGTCCATGTCTCCGTAGCGGCCGACCGAACGGAGATCGACGGGGACATTACGCGCCTGCGCCTTCTGGTGGCCCTCTGCCTGCTGGCCCTGGGCGGCGGGCTGCTGGCGGCGACCATCGCCCAGGTCACCTATGGCCTCAGACCGCTCCGCACTTTGGGTCACACCCTCGACCGCTTGCGGGAGGAGCCCGATGCCCGGGTCGGCGAGGACCAACCGACCGAGATCGCCCCCCTCGCCCGGGCGTTGAATGGGGTGCTCGACCACGACGCGGCCCTGATCGACCGGGCACGCACCCATGTGGGCAATCTGGCCCATGGCCTGAAGACTCCCCTGGCCGTGCTCAACGCCGCAGCCGGAGAAGGCGAAACGGTTTCCGCAGCCACCGTCCGGGCGGAAACGGCCATCATGGCCCGCTTGGTGGACCGGCATCTGGCCCGCGCCCGGGCCGCCGCAGGCTCGGCCGACTCCTTGGGCTCCCGCGTCCCGGTGCGGGAGACGGCGGAACGCCTGAAACGCACCTTCGCCGCCCTCCTCCCCCGACCAGTCACCATGACCCTGGAGATCACCGAGTCCGCCCGCTTCCCCGGAAATGCGGACGACCTGATGGAAATTCTCGGCAACCTGATGGACAACGGTGGGAAGTGGGCGGAGTCCCTGGTTCTCGTCACCGCGTTCCAGGCCGATGGCGGCCTGTTCCTCGCCGTGGAGGACGATGGCCCCGGACTACCGGAGGGGGAAGCGAACGCAGCCTTGGCCCGAGGGGCGCGGCTCGACGACGCCAAACCGGGCCACGGCCTGGGGTTGGACATCGTTTCCGATCTTGTCGACCTGCGCGGCGGAACCATGACCCTGGACAAAAGCCCCCTGGGAGGCTTGCGAGTTACCCTTCTATTTCCGTGATTCTCAGCGGTTTTTTTGCGCCCTGAACGCCCCATTCTCGACATTTTTTCCTGAATCAGCCCTCCGGTGATGCCCGTCACAGCACCGAGCCGGGGACTCGGTTAATTATTTATCAATGGTTGGAAACGGGATCGGCGAGGCCGACGAGGCAACCAACGAAGCGGTTACCAATACTGGCAACGATCCGACGCTTCATCCGTTTCCCTCATAAGAGATCCAATGGAGGACAGAGATTATGTCCAAACTGCGCAAAATTCTGGGTGTTACAGCCGCCGCCGCCATTCTTGGAGCCGCACTCCCTGCGGCCCTGGCAGAGCAGGCCAACGAGTCCGCCCGAGTGACTGCCGCTCAGGAAAGCCTCCGTCCAGCCAATACCATGCCTGCTCCGGAGGTGACCTTCTCCTTCGATGAAGCGGCGAATCTGAGCTGCGACGATGTCCTGAACAACGTGGCCATCGGCGCCCCGGTGCCCCTGTCCGGCGCCCCCTGTATCGAAAGCTACCTGCTGGTGAGCGGTCTGGGTCGGGAAGAGCTGACCAGTCAGGACCCCGCTGCGGAACTGTTCAACAACACCTTGGTTGGAACCCTGAGCGCCCCAGACCCGTTTGCCTGCGAACAGGTTCTGACCGGCTTGGCCACGGGTCAGGCAATGCCAATCACCGTGGCTCCCTGTGTGACGGCCTATATGTTGCCGCATTCGCCAGAGATAGTATCCCGAGAGAACAAGAGCTTGTCCGGGGCCTGACCCCCAACCCCCACCCGGGGTCCCGGACACCGTCCGATTGGCCGCCTCCCTTCCAATCGGACCCTCAAACCCGCCCATCCACCCCGATGGGCGGGTTTTACTTTGTTCACGCCCTACATCAAACCGCCCTCACAGTACACGACAGTGTCTCGTCTTTTTGGGCGATAGCCCAAACCCCCACTTTTCTTTTAAAAATAACAGACTGGGGTCTGAGGCCTTTCGGCCGCAACTGCCTGGCGTCTGGGGCCTTTCGGCCCCAGTCGGGGACGGGGCAAAGCCCCATGACTGGAAAGCACCAACTGTCGTGTACTGTGGCCACAAAGTGGCCCAACTTGATCTCGGAGCACTCTCGTCGGAAGCCCTACCCTTCCACACGTTGAATGGTGGAAGAGACCGCCCACTTGTTGGTATTCCCTTCCGTCGCATACTGGTCAATCTCGGCCAGATCCTCGGCAGAGAAAGAAAGTCCGTTCAGCGCGCCCAGGGAATTCTCCAACTGCGCGACGGTCCGCGCCCCAATCAGGGCAGAGGTCACCCGCGAATCGCGCAGGACCCAGGCGATGGCCATTTGCGCCAAAGACTGACCGCGTCGCTCGGCGATGCCATTCAGGGCGCGAACCCGGTCAATCTTATCGCCCAAGCTGTCTTCGGTGAGCGACACCCCTTTGCTGGCGCGCGCATCGTCGGGCACGCCATTCAGGTATTTGTTGGTCAACAGACCCTGGGCCAGGGGCGAGAAGGCGATACAGCCCGTGCCCAGCTCCTCCAGCAAGTCCAGCAAGCCATCCTCGATCCAACGACTGAACATGGAATAATTCGGCTGATGGATGAACAGGGGGACGCGCTCTTCCTTGAGAATCGCCGCAGCCTGACGGGTCAATTCGGGCGAGTAGCTGGAAATGCCCACATAAAGCGCCTTACCCTGGCGATGGGCCTGGACCAGCGCGCCCATGGTTTCCTCCAGCGGCGTGGTCGGATCGACCCGGTGGGAATAAAAGATGTCGACATAGTCGAGTCCCATCCGCTTGAGGGACTGATCAAGACTCGCCAGCAGATATTTTCGGCTTCCGCCAACCCCACCATAGGGACCCGGCCACATGTTCCATCCCGCCTTGGTCGAGATGATCATTTCATCACGATAGGGGCTGAAATCCTTGGTCAGCACCTGCCCGAACATTTCCTCTGCCGATCCGGGCGGGGGACCGTAGTTGTTCGCCAGGTCGAAATGGGTCACCCCCAAATCGAAGGCCCGGCGCAGGATGGCCCGCCCCGTCTCGAAGGAATCCTCCCCACCAAAATTCTGCCAGAGCCCCAGCGAAATGGCGGGCAGATCTATTCCAGACCGCCCACAGCGGCGGTAGGTCATGCGATCGTAACGTTCGTCGTTGGCCAAATACGGCATATGACGTCTTTCCTCTTTTCCTTGCCGAGCTCAGTTCTTGTGACCCGGCGACGTACAGGTTGCACGGTACGCGTAAGCGCTTGGGGTCTGGGGCCTTTCGGCCCCAGTGGGGGACGGGGCAAAGCCCCGTAACTGGAAAACACTCCCTATCGCGTACCGTGTACAGGTTGGTCTTCGCCCCATGTAGCATTTCAACGGCTTATACCAAGCGGCGCGGGTTGAAACCCACGCCGCTTTTCTTGCGTTCAAACGCCACGCGGACTTTTACGCGCCATAAGGCGCGGCGGCCACTTGGCCGCTTCCAAGGTGCGGTGAGGCAAACTCACCGCACCTTGGTATTAAGTCCAGCGCCCAGAGGCAAGAACGCCAGCATACCGAAGCAAACCATGCTATGCATCAACCCAAGGTCCGCAGACACCTTTTCGAGATAGGCCCTTAGGGGCAAGCACCGTCCCACCACTCCTTTTCTCACCGCCACAAAACCATCACGCGTCTCCACCAAATCCGGTTTGCTCTGGATCGGTTTGCCCCTATAGTCCCCCCTTATGAACACGATACCCTTCCCCGACTATCGTCACCGGCACCTCCTCGGCATCGAGGGCCTCGTTCCCATCGAGGTCACGGCCCTGCTGGACCGGGCGGAGATCTACGCCCAACGCAACCGCTCCCCTGACAAGTTCAGCGAGGAAATGCGCGGGCGCACGGTCATCAACCTGTTCTTCGAGAACTCCACGCGCACACGGACCAGTTTCGAGTTGGCCGCCCATCGCCTGGGGGCCAACGTCATCAATATGACGGTCGGGTCCTCCAGCGTCGCCAAGGGCGAAACCCTGATCGACACTGCGGTGACCCTCAACGCCATGCACCCCGACGTGCTGGTCGTTCGTCATGCCGAGTCCGGAGCCGCCGCGCTGCTCGCCCAGAAGGTGAACTGCGCGGTCATCAACGCCGGAGACGGCGCCCATGAGCATCCCACCCAAGCGCTGCTCGACGCCCTGACCATCCGCCGTCGCCGGGGCAAACTCAGCGGGCTGGAGGTGGCCATCTGCGGCGATGTGCTCCATTCCCGGGTGGCGCGCTCCAACATCCATCTGCTCAACGTCATGGGTGCCCATGTGCGTCTGGTCGGTCCCAGGCCCCTGATCCCCTCCGGCGCCCAGGAATTGGGCGTGGATGTCTTTTACGACATGCGCGAGGGCCTGAAGGACGTGGACGTGGTGATGATGCTGCGCATCCAGATGGAGCGCATGCAAGGCAACTTCTTCCCCAGTGTCCGCGAGTATTTCCGCTACTTTGGCCTGGATCGGGAAAAGCTGGCCCTGGCCAAGCCTGACGCCCTGATCATGCACCCCGGCCCCATGAACCGGGGCGTGGAAATCGATTCCGACGTAGCCGACGACTTCGAACGCAGCGTGATCCGCGAACAGGTGGAAATGGGTGTCGCCGTCCGCATGGCCGTGCTCGAAATCCTCGCGGCCAACCTGGACCATACTGAGTCGACCAGCACCCTGGAGAAGCGATAATGGCCGTTCCCAAACCGGGCCGCGTGGCCTATGTGAACGCGCGCCTTCTCGACCCCGCTTCCGGCCTTGATGTCCCGGGCGGCCTTCTCACCGAAGGCGAGGAAATCATCCATTTCGGCGAGGGGCTCTTCGCCAACGGCCATTTCCCCAAGGGAGCCGATGTCGTGGACTGTGGCGGTGCCTGTCTCGCCCCGGGCCTGATCGACATGCGCGTCCAGCTTCGCGAACCGGGAGAAGAGCACAAAGAAAGTATGCTCTCCGCCGGGCGGGCTGCCGTGTCCGGTGGCGTGACTTCCATGGTCTGCCTGCCCAATACCGACCCGCCCATGGACGACGAAGCCACCCTGGAATTCGTCGCCCGCCGCGCCCGCCTGAACGAACTGGCCAAGGTCTATTGCTACGGCGCCTGCACCAAGGGGCTGAGGGGCGAGGAACTGGCCGAACTGGGCATCATGTCCGACGCCGGAGCACTCGCCTTCACCGATGGTCAGAAAGCCATCGCCAGCGCCCAGACCATGCGCCGGATCCTGGCCTATGCCGCGACCTTCGACCTGCTGGTCATGCAGCATCCAGAGGAACCGACCCTGGCCGGGGGCGTCATGAACGCCGGCAATCTGGCCACCCGCATGGGCCTGTCAGGCATCCCTCGGGAAGCGGAAATCATCCTGCTGGAACGCGACATGCGGCTGGTCGCCATGACCGGTGGCCGCTACCACGCGGCCCATATCAGCACCGCAGAAGGTGTGGAGATCATCCGTCAGGCCAAAGCCAATGGTCTGCGCGTGACCTGTGACACCGCCCCCTTCTACTTCGCGCTCAACGAACTGGCCGTGGGGGACTACCGGACCTTTGCCAAACTCTCTCCGCCCCTGCGGTCGGAAGCGGACCGGCAGGCCGTTGTCGAAGGCTTGCGCGACGGCACAATCGACTGCATCGCCTCGGACCATTCGCCCCAGGACCAGGACACCAAGCGCCTGCCCTTCTCCTCTGCGGCCTTTGGTGCCGTGGGGCTGGAGACTCTGTTGGCCATTTCCATGGAGTTGGTCCACAACGGCCAGCTCTCCCTGCTCGACATGCTCGCCCGGATAACCAGCGCGCCTGCGGACTTGCTGGGCCTGGAGGCCGGTCGCCTGCGGGAGGGGGCAAAGGCCGATCTGGTGCTTTTCGACCCCAACCGCCCCTGGCAAATCGTCGCGGACAAATTCCTGTCCAAGTCCAAGAACTCCCCTTTCGACGGGCGTCCGGTGCAAGGCCGGGTGCTGCGCACGGTGGTAGATGGACGCTCCGTCTACTCCCGGACATCCGCCCATGCTTGAGACCGCCCCCCTCCTGTTGGCCGCCAGTGCATTCGGGGGTTACCTCCTGGGCGCCATTCCCTTCGGCTTGGTCATCACCCGGGTGGCGGGCCTGGGGGATATCCGGTCCATCGGCTCGGGCAATATCGGGGCCACCAATGTCCTGCGGACGGGGCGGAAGGATTTGGCCTTTCTGACCTTGATCCTGGATTCCGGCAAGGGGGCCATCGCCGCTCTTTTGGCCCTTTGGTTGGTTGGCACTGAAACGGCGGCATTGGCCGCTGGGGCTTTCGCCGTGCTGGGCCACAATTTTCCCGTCTGGCTAGGCTTTAAGGGGGGCAAGGGTGTGGCGACAACGTTGGGCACCCTGATCGCCACCTCCTGGCCGGTCGGACTCGCCGCCTGCGGCATCTGGCTCCTGATGGCCGTGCTGTTCCGCTACAGTTCACTGTCGGCCCTGGTGGCTTTGGCCGTCGCGCCGGTTCTGGCCCATTGGCTGGCCAGCGAAAGCCACGTTTGGACCTTTGCCGCCCTGGCCCTGCTGGCCTGGGGGCGACACCACGAGAATATCCGCCGCCTGCTCAAGGGCGAGGAAAGCAAAATCGGGGCGAAGAAGGCCAAAGGGTGAGAGGCTCTCTTGGGGGGACAGGGTAGACATGGCGCCAATAGAGACCAAAAGACGAGAATATTCCGAGATCAATTTTGGCCAATTTGCAGCCAAACTCGCTTGGTCCCTTTATTCCGCTGAGGAATTTCTTCCATGCTGACAGCCACGGTCCCTCTAACCGTCGAATTTTACCACCTAGACCCCATGAACGTGGTATGGCACGGCAATTACGTGCGCTTTCTGGAAAAAGCTCGCTCGGCCCTGCTTGATGACATCAATTACAATTACGACGAAATGTGCGCATCGGGCTTCTTCTGGCCCATCGTTGACATGCAGGTGAAATACCTTCGTCCTTTGCTGTTTCGCCAAACCGTCAACATCACCGCAACCCTGGTGGAATTCGAGAACCGCCTGAAACTGGACTATCTGATCACCAATGCAGCCACGGGAGAGAAGCTGACCAAAGCCCAAACCGTCCAACTGGCTGTGGACAAGGATAGCGGGAACATGCATTTCCGCAGTCCGCAAATTCTCCTCGACAAGCTGGCTGCCAAGGGGATCACCCCATGATCGACCGCTTGCCACTCCCTTGTGCGACACGGACGTTTGCTTCCCTACTGGTCACTTCCGCAGTTTGGGCCGGGGATGCGTGAAGCAGGGATAATCCCCTCGTCGTCGTCAACCCGACCGTGCCACCTCCCGGTGCGTCACGACCTATGCGCTTGAAAATTCTCCTTCTCCTCGCCGTGCTTCTGACCGGCGCCTGTGCCGCCGAACCGGCAGGGCCGGACCCCTTCAACCTGAAAGACCCCTTTGCCGTGCGGCTGGAGGACTGGGGTAACTTCGCCCTGCCCACACCCCATTGGCCCCATCACGCGGCCCCCATTGAGGCCATGCAGCGCATAGAGGCAACCTCGCCCAACGGCACCCGCATTGCTTTCCAAGCTCGCCTGTCCCTGGGTCCCCAGGGTGCCGCAATCCTGCTGCTCGACGACCTTGGACGACGGGCGATAACAGCCACCTGGACCGATCTGGGCGCGCATGTCTCCCAGGCTTCCTGGCTGCCGAGCTGGGTGGAGGGGCGGCGTCTGCTCGCCGATCTGGTGATGGTCTATTGGCCCCAAACCCTGGTTCGATCTGGCCTTCCCTCAACCCTGGACGTGGAGGAGGTCCGAGGCGACCGGCGGATCATCCTGCGCAAGACCGACGCACCCTATCTGTTGATTCACCACCCGGAAGCGAACATCTGGAATGGCCGGGCAAGTCTGGTCAACCGCTCCGTGGGATACCGCCTGGACATCCAATCCACCAGGCTCTCCCCCCTGTCGGCCGACCTATCGGTCCCGGCGCCAACAGGTGCTCCCTCCCCAATCTCACGGTACACGACAGCCCGTGCTGTCCCGTCACGGGGCTTTGCCCCGTCCCCCACCGGGGCCGAAAGGCCCCAGACCCCAGACTGGTATTTTTAAAAGAAAAAGGGGGGTTTGGGGGCATCGCCCCCAAATGGGCTTGGGCTATCGCCCAAAAAAGATAAGACGCTGTCGTGTACTGTGACCGGTTTTCCGGTCCACTCGATGCTCAAGAGGACGGAGGCCCGGAGTGAGGATTGCTATTCCGACATCGGCGCCACATCTCGCGCGCTCCGCTCCCGCCCGATCATTGCCAGCAGGATTACCGTCCCCAGCACCATCATACCCGCAGCGAGAAACAGGGCGCCGCGATAACTCCCCGTCGCGGTCGCAATGTAACCAGCGAAGGCCGGCGCTGCAATCTGCGCCACCCCGTAACCGATGGTCAGCCGGGCCATGGCCTTGGCCGGATTGGTTGGAAACCGTCGTCCAACCACCGTCAGGGCAAGGCCGACGATGCCCACAAAGGTCCCGCCGAACAGTACCGCGCCCACCAGATTAGGCACCACGCCTTGGAACAGCGCCGACAGCAGGATCGAGATGATTTGAATGCCATAGGCCAGCGCCAAGGCGCCAAGGGACCCCATGACGGCGGCCAGCCGGTCCCATAGGAAACTCGACGGCACGGCGGCGAATCCGACAACCACCCAGATCCAGTTACCCAACCCGGTCAACTCAGGCAGACGGGCGAGGATGGCGACAATAAAGGTCGCGCTAATCACATAGCCGAACCCCGCGCATAAGTAGGTCGCGAAAAATAAGCCGACCCAAGTTCGGTCCGGAGTTGTCCCATTCCCTCCAACGGATCCCTTTCCCCCATCTCGGGGGGGAACCGGCATCCAGATCCAGGCGGGAACGAAGAACAATAGTCCGAGGACTGCCAAGGCCTCCCACTGACTATCCCAGGCCCAGCGGCCCGCCATGGCCTCCACCGCCAATCCCGACAACATGACCCCGAGCCCGATACCCATAAAATGGAGCCCCAGCTCCGGCTTGCGTCCATGCTGCGACAGCCAATTCAAGACAATCCCCGAGGCCAGAAGAAGTCCGGTCGTGCTCGACATCCCCGAAAGGAACCGCAGCACGCCCCAAAGGACCGGGTCCGTGGTCCATCCCATGGCCACCGTGGTCACCAACGCCAACACAAGCCCCAGCCGATAGAGCCGGTATTTCACCCAAAGCGCCGGGATCGAGGAGGCGATGAGAGCCCCCAAGATATAGCCGACATAGTTCACCGTCGCCAACCAGCCCCCGGTCAGCGCGCTCATTCCCGCTTCGTCGCGCATGATCGGAAGCAGCGGTGTATAGGCAAAGCGGGCAATCCCAGCGGTCAGGATCAGGGCACAGATCCCCGCTGAGATAACCCGCAAACGCTCCCAGTCACCGCTCAACGTGGCACTATATGACATCCCGGCCATGGGCTCGGTCCTTTCAAAGGGGCAAATCAGTCTGGCGAGGGTAGCCCTTGCCCCGCCCCTCCGCTTTCGATAGTTTGACGAAAATCATCGACAAAATGACAATCCGGAGCGAGACCAGAGCGGGAGAACGCCCCCATGACCGTGGATCCAGGATGGACGGCGCTTCGGGTGCCTGAGATGGAGCGCCTCCCCGGCCCCGTCGTCCCCCGCTTCGAGGAGATGCCGTCTCACTCCGCCTTCCCCAACCATGTTCACCGCTGGAATCAATTCATCCACGCCACCTCGGGCACGCTTCAGGTCTCCGTGGAGGGGGCCCGCCATGTGATCACACCGGAGCAAGCCATCTGGGTCCCCACAGGCATCCTCCATGACACGCGCGCGCCGGAGGGAGCCGCTTTCCGGAACCTCTACGTGGTCGAGGATCCCGCGCTGGGCCTGCCCCGGCGCTGCGCGGTCTCCGCCATGACGCCGCTGCTGCGGGAATTGATCCAGGAATTGGCCGGGTTGGAACACCGAGGGGAGCCCCCGGCCTATGGGGCACAGATCCAAAACCTGATCCTGGAGCAATTGCGCCGCCTGACGCCCCAGGATTTCCATCTGCCCTGGCCCCGGAGCGCGGCCCTGCAACGGCTTTGCGACGCCCTGTCCGCCGCCCCGGACGACGCCCGGAGCCTGGAGGCCTGGGCCGAAACCCTGGCCCTGACCCCGCGCACGCTGACCCGCCGCTTTCAGCGGGAAACGGGGCTGACCCTCCGCGCCTGGAGACAGCGCCTGCGCCTGTTCAAGGCCATGGAATGGCTCGGCAACGGTCGCGGCGTGACCGAGATCGCCCTGGATCTGGGCTACGCCTCGCCTTCGGCATTTACCTATATGTTCCGCCAGGAAATGGGCTGCAGCCCAACGGAGTGGCTCAAGGGACCGGAGCCGTGACGGGGAAAAGTGTGTGCGGTTTTCCGTTTCATTCCGCTCTAACTATATGATTTCATCGTGATCTAGCGGTTCTCCCCAAGCGTCTTATCCGTCGGCTCCCCGCCCCCGCCTCTCTCCCCGCAATGCCGCAATGCGCCCCATGAAAACGCCCCAAAGCGGGGTACGCGACAACAGAAGCGTCAGAAGAAACACCGTCAGGACCAGGGAGATCGGGTGGGAGACGAAATCCCAGGCGAAGGTCCCGATATCATTGCGCGCGCCCATCATCGCCCGCCGATAGTTGGAATCCATCATCGGGCCGAGAATAACGCCAAGAATGACCGGTCCAACCTCGAAGCCGTAGACCTTCATGAAATAGCCAACGACGCCGAACAGCAGCATCCAATAGATATCCACCGGATTATTTTGGATCGCATAGGTTCCGACAACCGACAGAATAATGATCAGCGGGATCAGGATGGCCTTGGGGCATTCGATGATCTTGGTGAAGATGCGGATCCCCGTCAGGCCGAAGATCAGCAGGAACAGGTTCGCCAGTGCAAGATTGCCCACAGTGAACCAGAACAAATGCGGCGTTTCGACCAGCATCAGGGGGCCGGGCTTCAGGCCGTGGATGAACAGCGCTCCGATGATCACCGCCGTCACCGCGTCCCCGGGAATCCCAAGGGTGAGCATGGGGATATAGGCGCCGCCGACCGCAGCATTGTTGGCCGCTTCGGGCGCAATCAGGCCTTCCTTGGCGCCCTCGCCGAAGGGCCGTTCGGGGTCCTTGGTCGTCCGTTTGGCGTAGTCATAGGCCAGCAGGGCGGCGATATCCCCGCCCGCCCCGGGCAAGGCACCGATAATCGTGCCAATGCCGGAAGATCGGACCGCCAGCCAGAAATACCGCTTGATATCCGAAAGACGGGGAATGATCCGGTCTATGCGCTGTTTAACGACGGGCATATCCAGGCTGTGGAGCTGCATGAAGGCCTCGGCCACGCCAAAGAAGCCGATCATCGCCGCCACATAGGGAATGCCCCCCATCAAGGAAATCGATCCGAAGGTGAAGCGCCCCTCCGCGGTCATGGGATCGAGCCCGACCATGCCGATCAGCACCCCCAGGGCTCCGGCGAAGACGCCCTTGGCGAAACTCTCGCCGGACAGGCTTCCCACCAGCAAGATGCCGATGAGCCCCAACAGCAGATAGTCCCGGGAATTGAACAGGATGGCGAAGCTGGAAATCGCCGGAGCGAACAGGGCCAGGGCGAGGATCCCGATGTAGCCACCGAACACCGACATGACCGTCGTCAGGCCGATGGCCTCCCCCGCCTCGCCCCGCTTGGCCATGGGATAGCCTTCCAGGGCCGTGGCGATAGCACTGGGCGCGCCGGGAATATTCAGCAAAATAGCCGTGCGCGATCCCCCATAGACGCCGCCCATGAACACACCGCCGATCAACGCCAGCGCCGGGTTCACGTCCCATTTAAAGGTGAAAGAGATCAAGATCGAGGTCGCCATGGTGACCGAAAGGCCCGGAATGGCACCGATATAGATCCCCGCGAAGGTCCCCGCCGCCGTCAGAAACAGCAGCCAGGGATCAAACCAACTCATGGTCAGAGAGGCAAAGGTCTCCGCCATCTCAGAACAGCCCCCGCAGGAGTATGCCCTGGGGCAGGACCACCTGGAACACCACCCGGAAGACGACATACACCACGGCCATAGTGACGACCGTCAAACCAATGGTGATTACAATCCGCTTCCGCCAGAGATAGTGAATCCCCGCGAACAGAAACAGGCTGGAGGACAGGACGAAGCCGATCCATGGCAAGACCAGCATATAGACGACGACCATCAGGACCATCACCTGCTGCCGGGCGGGAAAGACCTCGCGCAGGAAGCCCCCAATGGTCCGGCCTTGCCCTTCCTCCACCTCGGGCATCCGCAGGGTCGACCACAGAACCGACAGGGCGGCAAGGGTCATGACTCCGGCGGCAAGCATGGGAAAGACACCTGCGGTGGACAGGCCACTGAAACCGGAAATCCCATAGGCCTGCCAAGACGCGACAAGCGCAAAAACAACAGCCAAGACGGCAAAAGCGCGCTCTCCGGGCCGACGCGCGCGACCCCGTTCCATGGACACTCTCTCGTTCCCACTTCAGAAATGGACCGACCCTTTCCGTCTTGCTTTTCCTTCGGTTCGAGGTCGGCCAACGAACCGGAGCTTGGTCAAGAAAGGCGACCGGTCACCCGGTCGCCAAATGCCTCTTTAGGGGCGCGGAATGCCGAGCGTCTCAGGGCTCACCTTGGCTGCACCGATATCCTGCAGGGCCCAGGTCGTCACCTGTTGCCACTTGGTCAGAAAGGTTTTGGCCTCCTCGCCCGAAATTCCCATCAGAACATTGCCCTTGTTCGCCATCAGGGTGGTGAAGGCCTCGCTTTTCGCCGCCTTATCGAAAGCCGCGACCAGCGTCGCCTTCACGTCGTCGGGCGTTTCGTTCTTGACGAAGACCCCATAGAACGGCCCCCAGGGAAGGTACTTGGCCATACCGGGGATGGTCTCGGTGATCGCCGGAACATCGGGCATGGCAGCCACCGGCTCGGGATTGACCACCGCCAGGGCGCGCAAGGTCCCGGCTTTCACCTGCTCCGCTGCGGCGGAAATACCCGCAGGCATAAAATCGACTTCATGTCCCAACATGGCCGTCAAACCGGGACCTTCCCCACCGAAGGGAATGGGAATGACATCGAAGTCGGCGGAGTTCTTGATCAAGGCGCCAACGGTACTGGGCAGGCCGCCGGGTCCCGTGGACCCCATCTTGACGGTCCCCGGATTGGCCTTGATATCAGCCATCAAGTCGGCCATCGACGTATATTTGGAATCGGCGGGAACCGTGATGACCGCCACGCCCCGCCCCAGGATATTGACCGGGTAGAACCCCGAGTAATCCAGATCCGACACCCCCATCACCGGGTGGAGCTGCGGGTTCTCCGCTCCATATAGAATGGTATAGCCATCAGCCGGAGCCGCGTTGACATAAGCCATGGAAATGGCGCCCGCGCCGCCGGACTTGTTCAAAACGACGATGGGTTTGCCAAGGGCCTCCTCTGCGGCGGGATTCACGGAGCGGGCCACCGTATCGGTCGCGCCCCCGGCTCCCCACATCACGACCCCGAGCAATTCCCGCTCGGGGTAATCCCCCGCCTGGGACAGACCCGTCATCAAAACCAAGGCGGTTGCCGCCCCCAGAAATTTCCTCACCATGTTCGCTCCCAGATCTTATTTTTTGCCTTATCCTCAACCATTTGGGGAGATCTTCTCCATAAATGGTCGGCCTCCAAAGAGTGCCAGGAGGCCCTTGATATCGCAAACAATAAGAAGGGAAGACGTGAGAAAGGGCCGCGCCTCCCAGGGGTTCGACTCGGACGCATGACTCCCCAGGATTTTTGACCGATGGATCACCGTCTCATCGGAGTGTCCCGTCCTTTTTAGGCGATTGCCCACCCCCCCCCCTTTTTTTAGCCCGGGGTCTGGGGCCTTTCGGCCCCAGTGGGGGACGGGGCAAAGCCCCGTGACGGGAAAACACCCCTTGTCGTCTACCGTGAGCTGATTAAGGCAAGATCATTCTAGAATTACGATCTAGTCCTCGTCCCGGGAGGCAAAATATTGTCGCGCGCTCACCAGAATTTCCCGTTTTCCCACATGGTTGGGCGGGCTCACCACGTTCTCGTTTTCCATGCGTTCCACCAGACGGGCCGCCCGGTTATAGCCAATCTGCAAATGACGCTGGATGAAGCTGACGGAGCATTTGCCTTCCCGCAGAATCACCGCCAAAGCCTGGCTATAAAGATCGCCCTCCTCCCCATCCTCGGGGATGTCGTCCATACCGCCACCGGGGCCGCCGTACTCCCCGTCATCGTCGTCATCTTCCTCGGTCACCGAGTAGACGTAGTCGGGCTGGCCCTGGACGCGCAGGTGGGCCACCACCTCCTCCACTTCGTGATCGGCGACGAAGGGGCCATGGACGCGATTGATGCGGCCACCGGCCTGCATGAACAGCATGTCCCCTTGGCCCAACAGTTGCTCCGCCCCGGACTCGCCCAGGATGGTGCGGCTGTCGATCTTGCTGGTGACCTGGAAGCTGATTCGGGTGGGGAAGTTGGCCTTGATGGTACCCGTGATGACATCGACGGAGGGCCGCTGGGTGGCCATGATCAAATGGATGCCCGCAGCCCGGGCCATCTGGGCCAACCGCTGGATGAGCGTCTCGATTTCCTTACCCGCCACCAGCATCAAATCGGCCATCTCGTCAACCACGACGACGATGAACGGCAGGGGCACGAGGGTGACGATGCGATCCTCGAAAATGGGCTCCCGCTTTTCCTTATCAAATCCCACCTGGACTCGGCTGGTGACCTGCTCGCCCTTTTCCATGAGCTCGGTGACCCGGACGTTGTATCCCCCCAGGTTGCGCACACCCAACAGGGCCATGGCCTTGTAGCGGGTCTCCATCTCGCGCACGACCCACTTCAAGGCGGCGACGGCCTTATGGGGGTCGGTCACCACCGGTGTCAGCAGATGGGGAATGTCATCATAGACGGACAGCTCCAGCATCTTGGGGTCGATCATGATCAACCGGCACTGCTCGGGCCGCAGGTGGTAGAGCAGGGACAGGATCATGGCATTGATCCCCACCGACTTGCCCGACCCCGTGGTTCCGGCAATCAGCAAATGGGGCATCTTGGCCAAATCGACCACAACAGGGACACCGCCAATGTCCTTCCCAAGCGCCATGGGCAGCTTGGCCTGGGAAGAGCGCCACTCGTCACTATCCAGGATTTCCTTAAGATAGACCGTCTCGCGGACATCGTTGGGGAGTTCAATGCCGATCACGCTCCGGCCCGGCACCAGGGCGATACGGGCGGTCACCGCGCTCATGGAGCGGGCAATGTCATCGGCGAGATTGATAATGGTCGAGGACTTGGTACCGGGAACGGGCTCCAGCTCGAACAGGGTCACGCAAGGACCCGGGCGGACTTCCATAATCTCGCCCCGGATCCGGAAATTGCGCAGCACCGTTTCCAGTTTGCCCGCCTGTTCGGCCAGTTCGTTCTCGTTGCCCTCTTCTTCCTCCTCCTTCAAGGTGGCGGGCCCGCCCAACAGCTTCACCGCAGGTAGAGCGTAAGATTCCATATCGACGGGGTTTTCCGGCCCTTGAACCGGCCCTTCGGCAGAGAGTACCGGGGGTGGGGGCGCGACAGGCTCCGCATTGGCTTCGGTCTCTGGTTCCGCTTCTGGGTCGGCCTCCTGCCCACCCTTCGGCTCCCCGTCGCCAATATCGTCTCCCTCGACTTCGGCTTCCGGTCCGTCGACGAAGGCTTCCGTCTCCGCATCCACCTCAAGAGGCGTATCGCCATCCTCGGGCACATCAATCCCGGGTTCTGCTTCAGCCTGCCCCTCCTCCGGAGCGTCTGCCTGGGAATCGGCCTCCTCGCCTTCGTCCAAACCTCCGGACACACCCGTGGTGATCTGGCCTTGGACCGTGCCACCGCCGATTTTGGCAGACAAGGGCGGACGGAAGGCCCTTTGGCGTTCCTCGTACTCATCCTCATCCAGCCACTCCACCTCCCGGTCGGAGACGGAGAAGGTCCCCCCCGATACGGGCTTGGGCGCGCCTTGAACTTTGGTCTGGGTCTCCCCCTCCTCCTCGGCTTCGGCTTCACGCAGGGCGATTTCCGCTTCCACCCATTCGATCCCGGCGACGAAGGCATAGGCGATGGCCGTCGCCGTGGCTTCATGGTCGGTGCCCGAGCCCCAGATCACGGCAGCCTCGGGACGACCCCGGTCTGCCTCGATACACCATTCCCGCATACCATCCTCCCAATCGGACAGGCGCAGGGCAAAGGGCCGGTCGTTCATCGCGCACCAGAGATTAAACTCTTCCGCTTTCGTTCCCTGGGCCGAGGTAATGGGTCCTGCTTGGGCCTCATTTTCCATTTGGGACTCCTCCACGGCTCCGGAAACGTGTGACGCGTCCGACTTCAAAGGCTGACCAATCATCAAAAAACCTCGTTTAACTTAGGCGGAAGGCGGCAACCATGAGCTTTTCCACCTCGCCATCCCGAGCGAGGAAGGGCAAAACCAACCGTTCCCAAGTTTGCTCTTCCCCATCAAACAGGCCCGTGTAGACCCGGGAAACGGGAATCTGTTCGGCCCGCACCTGTTCGTATTCCCGCTTCAGGATATCCCGTTGTATGGCAGGAAGGGAATCAATGGATTGGCCAACCCGGTCCCCATCGAAGGTCTCGGCATATTCGGCACTGTAGTAGCCGTAGACAAAGCGGCCCTCTCCCTCCACCTTGATCACCACAAGATGGGACAGCCAGGGACGCAGATCCGATGGATCGAGATCCACGGCCATGGGAACTTCTCCCTCGCCCCGCAGATCACACCATTTGGCGTATAAACTCTTCAATTCGGGATGCCGTAGCATCAAGGCCAGATTGGTCGCGCTCATCGGTTCACCCAGGTTCGCCCCTCCGCCCGGCCTGGAAATCACACGGATTCCGGCGGGAAAAGCCGGTCTCCGGGGTCACCATGGCGGAATTGAATGGCGTTGAATCTCATACGGTTATGAGTCAACTGACCGGGGATTGCAAGGGCCGGAACGACCCCGCCCCGCAACTGCCGAAAATCACTTAGTAATCTTTTTTCCAGAAGATTCCAGCTTCGCCCGTTCCCGTCACCCCCGCCTTGGTTTCCACGGTGATTTCGGGGGTCAGTTCCACCTGGACCTCCACGGCGCTGTCCTTCAGCCCCAGACCCTGTTCCACCCCCACATAGACATTTTCCCGCAGATGGGTCCCCGCCTCCAGTGTGGTCCCACCGGATGCGCCTTCACCCAGTTGCAGAACATCCAGGCCGGTGAAGTCCTTCAGCTTTTCGATGAAACCCCGCCCCCCGCCGAACCCAGCCAATTCCCCAGCCACCTGGGCCAATTGCACGGCCTCGAAGGCGGTCAACTCGCCAGAGGTCTTGCCGAACAGAATTTGCGAAATCACCTCGTCTTCTGGCAGCGCCGGTTCGGAGGAGAAGGAGAGCTCAGGATTCGACGCGGATCCGCTCACGTTCACCAAGGCAACCACATCGCCAGCGTCGTTCTCCACGGTGACATCCAATTGCGGGTCGATCCGACGCCCCCCGTCGAAGCGGATTTCCCCGCGCCGCAGGCTAAAGCTCCGCCCCAGGAAGGTCGCATTGGCATACAATCCCGTCACCTGACCAACCACCTTCGGCTGATTGGCGCGACCACTGACGGTCAAATTCCCCTTCCACTCGGAGTCCACTCCGGCCCCCTTCACATAGACCCGATTGGGCATGGACACCCGAAGATCCAGGTCGATGGGCAGAGGCGGCGGCGCCTCGGCGAGGGCCTTCTTGCGAGCGGCCAAGGCCTCCTGAACCGTTGCGGGCTCCCCTGTGCCACCGACTTCAATGACAGCCAGGTCTGAAACCGAGGGTCCCAACCCACCGACCAAACGGATATCAACCACCTTGGTCGTCACCTGTCCTCCCAACCGCGCGCCCTCGTCGGTCAGGTTCAAGGCGAGATCGGCGGACAAACTGGCCAGGGCATCGTCGCGGCGAACCAAGGTCGCATCATTGATCTTTAGCGAGACCGCTCCCACTGGCCGGTCCAGATCCTCCAGGGTGACCTCGCCATCGACCGCAATCCGCCCCGCGGCCCCGTCCGTGCCCTTCAGATCGACGCTCACCCGCTGTCCCGTATCCCCTTGAACCCGCAGGGCGATGGCTTTCAACACCGTGCCGGTGACAAGATTTTCATAGCTACCATCGGTGACGGTCAGCCCACCGGCCACCTTTGGATCGTCCATGGTGCCAGACACCCGCAAATCTACCACCCCCTGACCCGCCAGCCGGTGCTCCACCAGGGGAGAGAACTCCCACAGGTCCGCCACCGAGCCCGACCAATCCATCCGGGCTTCCAGCGGGGATTCGCTGCGGATGCGCGGTCCCGGCCCCATTGGCAAACGGGCTGTGAGCCTGGCCGGGTTTGCACCGAATCCCCCCAAGGTCACGGTCGCGTCCAGCATCTTGGGAGAGAGGGTCGCGTCCATCTGGGCGGACAGCGCCCTATGGCCGATAGTGGCGTCGGACCGAACATCCGAAAGGGTTGCCGCAACGGTCGCCCTGGGCTGATCCGGACTTCCAGACAACGCGATTTGGGCATCCAGGGCGCCAGCGATATCGCTATCGGGAACGAACAGACTGACCAGCGACAAAGGCAAGGCGGCGATGCTGCCCTTTGCCTTCACAGCGCCATTGACCAAACCACCCCGCAGTCCCATCTGCCCCCCGTCCAGATCCAAGGCGAGGTCATCCACCTCCGCACCCTGCGCCAGGGATAGCGTCGCCGGATGGATCAGAGAGAGGGTTTTCCCCCCGGTTTCCGCCGTCAGAGCCTCCAGGCGGATGGTCGGTCCGGCCTCCAGGTTGATCCGCGCGCGCGTCCTGGCAGTCAAGGCTCCAGGGTCCCATTGCCCGTCCAGATCCAGGCGAACCCCGAGATCGGCCAAACCGCCCTTGGCGCCCAGGGCCAGCCGCGACCATTGGACCGCTCCGACATCCCCACCGGTCGAGACCACGCTCACATCCAGACCCGGCGCGCCCAAGGCATCGGCTACGGATCCGGAGAGGGACAGGCGCCCCAGATCCAAGCCATCCAGAACCAGCCCCGGCGCCGTCAGGTCAAGGGCTGCAGTCTGCTCGCCGTCCCTGCGGGTCAGGGTCAAGCTGCCCGACAGGGATCCGGAGAGGGGAGGCGCACCCAAACCTCCCAAGTCCCGCAGGTTCGGCGCCTTCAGGGAGACCTTCCCCTCGGTCAGGAAGGTGGCAAGGTCCACATGGGCACCCAGATCCAAACGGGTGCTCCCCAAGGCCACGCGCCCGTCCCAAAGATCCAGGGTTGAGAAAGCCCCGTCCAGGGTAAAGGGGGCCACCAGAGTGAAGGGCAATCCGCCAACCTGGGCATTGCCTTCCACCTGCCCTGCGGCGCCGGTCAGTAGGGTTCCGGCGGTGACATGCAGACGCAGATCCTTCACCTCTGGCCCCACCCCACCCAGAGCGTCGGCGGAGAGAGTCACCACCACACCCGGATCGCTCACCGGACCGGACGCCACCACATCGAGGACCGGCGCGCCACTCAGGCCGGGGGAGACGGCGCCCAGGTCGGCCAATGCGGCCCGCAGGGTGGCGTCCAAGGTTCCATCAGCCGACAGCCCCCCCTGTCCTTTCACCGAAGCCCCGGCTGCCTTCAAAACAAGTTGGCCTTCGCCCAGACTGCCATCGGGGGACAGGGTCGCGCGGGCTTCAAGGCTTGGTTCGGGGCCGACCAAATGATCCAAAGCCTCCGCCCCCAGAGACAAGCCCCGCCCTTGGACGCCCAAACGCACCGACCCGGCCAAGGGTGACAGCCCAAGATCACCCGCTTCCACCGTCGCCTTCAGGCCACCCGCCATGGATTGACCGAGCGCCCCATCCAACAGGGAAAGGTCCGGCAGGGACAGGGTCACCTGTGCTGTTTCCACCCGATTTTCGGCAAGGGACAAGGCCCCCGTCCCCGCCAGTCGGGTGCCTGCACCTTCCAGGGTCAGGCTGTCCAAGACCACCCGCCGAGCCTCCTGCTCAAAGGTGCCGGAGAGCACCAATACCGGCGCCCCTCCCACCAGCGCCAGGAGCGCCGGGCCTCCAGCGGGCAGCTCCATCCCCTCGGGTCGGGCTTCCAGGCTCAGGGCAATGTCGTCTCCGGTCGGCATGGCCGCTGCGGTCACATTCAAGGCAGTCAGGCGCAGATCCCCGGCATAGGACAGACCCTGGCCGGTCAGGGTCAGGTGGGCCTCGGGCCGCTCCAGGGTTCCCCCACCCCGGGCCGTCAGGGACAGCCCGCCCAGCCCCAGCTCCGGGGCCAATCTGGCCAAGGGACCGGGGCCATCAAGGTCCACCTTCGCGGTCAGATCCAAGTCCCCAGCGGCAGCGACCGTTCCAGACAACGCACCCGTCCAACCCGGCCCGGCCAGGGCAAGCCGGGAGAGGGTCATATCCCCCGCTTCACTCCTCGCCAAATCCAGACCCAGGGTGGTTTCCGGCCCCGCCACGTCGGCCAGGGTCGGTGGCGCATTGTCCAGAACGCGTAGGGCCCAGTCCAACCCGAGCGCCGTTCCCCCCTCCCCATCCACCGCAAGGCGCAAGGGTCCAGAGAGGGACGCAATGCCGTCAAAGCCACCGTCGAGGGTCCCGGTCCATCCGGCCAGGGGGCCCGAACCGGTCAGGGAGAGGGAGGCCGCCGGGGCACCGGGCAGGTCAAGCAGGGTTGCAAGAAGTCCCCCTTGGGGCTCTCCCGCCGTCAAGGACAGGTCCAGGGCCAAGGGGTCTCCGGCCAGGGTCGCGCCCAGGTCCAGATGCCCGGGCGCATCCTGCCGCACAACGGACAGAACCGCCCGGGCCGCCGTCGCGCCCTCGGGCTCCAGGGACCCTGTCACCGACAGGTGGGCCCCGGTTCCGCCCACCAATCCGGCCCCCAGGGTGATCTCCCGGATCGCCAGCTCCTTCAGGGTCAACAGACCCAATAGCCCGGGATCGGGCGGGGAGGACGATGATGGGGCGTTTTCCTCCGGTCCCGGAGGCAACACCGGCGCGCGCACCACATCCAGGCCCCGGGCCGTCAGGCTCTCCACCCGCACTCTCCCCCCAAACAGGGCCAAGGGATCCCAGGACAACTGCGCTTCCGCCAACCGAAGCCAGACCCCCTGGGGATCGGACAGGGTGAGGTCACGCAGCACCACCTCACCGGGAAGGCCCCCCTCCAGAGACCCCAGCCTCATGGAGAGTCCCTCTGGATCGGTCACCAGATCCTCCAAGGTGGCCCGCACCCAGGCCCGCCCCCCATCCGTGCGGCCCAGATAGGCGCCCAGACCCAAGAGAGTGACCAACACCGCCGCAAGGATCCCCCCGGTCCAGCGCAGAACGCGCCAGACAAGACGCCCTTTCCGCCGAGGGCTGGGAGCGCGATCCCGGGGGTCGGGGCGCAGGACCTGGGGGTCGTTCGCCATATCAGAAGGCCTGACCGAGGCTGAAATAGACCTGGAACCAATCATCCTCGGGCCGGGGGTTCAGGGGTACGGCAAAATCGGCGCGGAGTGGACCAAAATCCGTGTGGTAGCGGAGCCCGAGCCCCGCCCCCCAACGCACATTTTCATCCAGATTGGGCCAAGGATCCTCCGTCACCAATCCCCCGTCGATGAAGGGCACCACACCAATGGTATCGGTGACTCTGATCCGGGCCTCCAAGCCGATTTCTGCGGCAGACCGGCCCCCCTCCGGGTCTCCATTGGCTCCAAGCGGGCCAATCATTTGATATCCATAGCCGCGCACCGATCCACCGCCACCCGCATAAAGACGGTGGTTTGGAGGGATAACGCTCAGATCCGCCCCGACCAGGGACGCCACCCGTACCCGGCCCGCCAGGATCACCCGATCCTCGGCAACTTCATAATAAGTTGACCCCGCGGCTTCCATGGTGGCGAAGGCCGTCCCTTCGTCCTCCACCAGACCGGCATAGGGCATCAAGGACAGGGAAATCCGAGAGCCTTTTGTGGGATCAAGCAGATTGTCCGTGTCGTCCCGCTCCGCCGTCACCGGCAGGCCAAGCAGGGTATGGTTTTGGGACTCGTCCCCATTGCCATCACCGAACCAGATCAGATTGGCATATTCCCCAGCCAGGGCGGCGGAAACCCGCCAGTGCTCACCCATTTCCCGTTCAATCCCCAGGGATGACTCCCCCAGCAGACCTCGATAGGCGCTGACATCCTCCCGAGCGGCGCGAAACCCCGCAATCAGACTTTGCCGGGAATCCGGAAAGTAGGGGCGGCGAAAGGACAGTTCCAGGGACTGTTCGTAGAGGGCCCCCACAAGGTCGGCCCTGAACTTCTCCCCCGAACCCAGCAGGTTGCGATGTTCCCACCGAAAGGTCGCCCCGGGCCCCTTGTCGGTGGCATAGCTGAGTCCGGCGGCGACGGTCCGATGGGAGGCTTCCGTCACCTCCAGGATGATGGGAACCCTGCCATCGGCGCCAACAGCCTCCGCCGGGCTCAGTTGCACGGTGGCGAACAGCCGACTCTTGGACAGGCGGGAGCGGAACGTGCGCAGGGTTTCCTCGTTGTAGGGGTCCCCCGTCTTCCAGGGACTCATCCGGTGAAGCAGCGCTTCCTTGACCGTCTTCAATCCGCTGACCTTCAGATCCCCAAAAGTCGCCGGTGGCCCCGCATCCAACTGAAAGGTGATCTCCATTTTCCGCGTACGGTGGTTCACCACGGCGCGGCGATCCGTCACCTTGGCCAGAGGGCGCGCGTCGTTTTTTACGGAAAGAAGCAAGCGCTCTTGGGCGGCCAGAATATCAGACGACAGGGCTGGCGCCCCCAGAACGAGCCCCACCCCTTGAGCGCCTTGTGGAAGAGAACCGGCATCAGGAGACGCGCCGTAATCCACGGAGACGGCACCGATGGTATATTGTGGTCCTGGGCGCACGGTCAGAGTCACGGGAATGCCGCCCCCTCCTCTGCCAGTAGCCGCATTTTGCCCGGCCTGGGCCTCTCCCACGGATTGCTGAATGTCCGCAGCGTAGTACCCCCGGGACCGAAGAGCATCGCGAAACCGCGAGAGATCGGCCTGGATCCGACGTGTGAGCCCCAGACGACTAAAAGGCGGCGTGGCCTCCAGAGAGCGAAGCTGGGAGACACCCTCCAGCAGGTCCCTTACGGCCTGGGACTGAGCCTTGGTCTGGGATTGTCCCCCGTCTACGGTGATCGTGAGGGTATAGGGAATGCCTCCCCCTGTCTCTTCCTCCGCTGCAGGTCCCGCAGGATCTCCTTCAATCGCCCAGCCTGGAGCCGGGCCAAGAGCCCCCCCCAGTGCCAAGACGAACAAACCCCCTCCCACCAAAACGCTGGAGAGTGGCCTGCGTCGAGACCCGGTTGATCCGGGCGCTACGCTTATCGTTGAAGGCCCATAGACGAAGGTCATACCGAGTTAAATGGCAAGGAGGGAGGAAAACCGCAACGATTTCACAACAAATGACGACTTGTTTTCCGGAATCCCCTAATTCAAGGGCAGGGTACCGAAGGAGAAAATTTCCGTCGGTGTCGACATCAGGTCATAGGCCAGCTTTCCGCAAACCATCAGCACAAGCGCCGCCAGAAGGACTCGCAATTGCTCGCCCCGCAGACGAGCACCAACCTTGGCTCCGACCTGAGCGCCAAACACCGCCCCAGCCAAAAGCAGAAGGGCCAAGACGATATCCACGGTCTGGTTGACCGCAGCCTGCAGCATGGCAGTGGAAGCCGCAACGAAGATAATCTGAAACAGGCTGGTCCCAATCACCACCTGAGTGGGCATTCCCAACAGGTAGATCATGGCCGGAACCATGACAAAGCCGCCCCCAACACCCATAATTGCGGCCAGAATACCCACCATGAACCCAATGAGCAGGGGCAAAATGGCGCTGATATAGAGCTTCGAGCGGCGAAACCGCATTTTCAACGGCAAACCATGCATCCAGCTATGCCGCCCAGGCCCCCGAGCCGACGATCCGCCCGGAGACCGGCGTCGCTTCACGAGGGTCGAGGCGCTCTCGACGAACATCAGCCCGCCAACGGCACCCAGAAACACAACATAACTCAGCGAAATGGCCAGATCGATCTGACCTAAACGGCGCAACAGGGCAAACAGCCAGACACCAACCACCGATCCCACCAAGCCGCCGACCAGAAGCACGAAGCCCATCTTGAAGTCCACGTTGCCCCGGCGCATGTGGGCCAGGACTCCGGCAATGGAGGAGGCAACAATTTGATTGGCCTGGGTTCCCACGGCCACCGCTGGGGGAACGCCATAGAGGATCAACAGCGGGGTCAGCAGAAACCCGCCCCCAACGCCGAACATACCAGACAGAAACCCAACCACGCCGCCCATGCCCAAGACCAGCAGGACATTCACGGACATCTCGGCGATGGGCAGATAGATCTGCATCGGGGCGGATAATCCCGGAGGAAGGAAGAACAAAGCCTAGGGCTATTCGAAACACACAGAGGGGTCGATACGCTCAGACGGGCCAAACCACTTCTAAGAGACCTCAACCGCTTCGATAAGACCCGGTCCCGCAGCCTGTTTCAAGCCCCATACGCGGATTATTCCGCAGAATTCCTTGAAAACACCATAACCCTAGCTGCTTCCGGACTTATAAGCAGAATGCTTGCGATAGATCGTCGAAGGGGAAACATCCAGAATGCGGGCAGCCCGAGTTACATTATTGTCAGACAAGCGCAAAGCAGCCTCGATGGCCATGGCTTCCAACTCCGCGAGCGGTCGCGCAAGGATTTGATCCAAACTCAACCGTCCCCCCTCTCCCTCTTGTCCGCTGCCGCCAAGGGTGACTGCGGTCTCCAGGCTGTCCAGGGGGGGAGGGAGCATGGACGCCTCAACCAGGCTTCCACTGTTCAGAACGACGATATTACGGATGACGTTCTCCAGCTGCCGCACATTCCCTGGCCAGGAGTAGGACAGGATCCGCCCCAGGGCATCGGCTGTGAAGTCCTGGAAGGATTTGGATTCCAATTTGGAAAAGTCTGCCAGAAACCGACGGGCGAGAAGGGCCACATCCTCTCCTCGACTCCGCAAGGGTGGCAGATGAATGGGCACCACATAAAGCCGGTAATAGAGGTCCTCGCGAAACCGCCCCTCCCGCACTTCCTTTAGGGGATCGCGATTGGTCGCGCAGACGAAGCGGATATCGGACGGCCGATCAACGCTGTCGCCCACCTTGCGGTAGGAACCGGTCTGGATGAAGCGCAACAACTTGACCTGAAGGTCCAGGTCCATTTCACAAAGCTCATCAAGGAACAGCGTTCCCCCGTCGGCCCGGCTGGCCGCCCCCTCCCGGTCGGTTACGGCACCGGTAAACGCCCCCTTCCGATGGCCAAAAATCTCGCTTTCCATCAAATCCCTGGGGATGGCACCGCAATTGATCGCAACAAAAGGTCCATTCCGGCGTTCGCTCAAATTGTGGATAGCATTGGCGCAAAGCTCTTTGCCCGTCCCTGTCTCGCCTGTAATGAACACGCTGGCTCCACTGCTTCCCGCAGCCGCCTCAATCAGGCTAAAAACATTAGACATCGCGGGAGAATTGCCCAGAAATCCCGATGGCCCCCGCGTCTTCCCTTCCTCTGTTCCCTGGGCCAAGCCACTCGGCCCCGTTGATGTGGCACCCCGCACGGCCCGACGCTCCAGGGCGCTTTCCACAGACTGCCGAAGTTTATCCGCCGCGCAGGGCTTGACCAGGAAATCGATCGCCCCTTCCCGCATGGCAGCCACCGCGCTCCGCACTGAACCGGATCCGGTCAGAACGATTGTGGATGGCACATTGCCACCGGGGCCACCCAGGCGACGCAGGATATCGAGACCGTCCATGTCCGGCAGCCCCAAATCTAGAACCATCAGGTCGAAGCCGTTGGCCTTTTCAGCCCCTTCCAGAAACTCCAGAGCTTTGTGCCCAGTATCGGCGATCTCAACCTCAAGCCCCGAAACGCGCAGATAGGTCGCGTAAAGCTCGGCATTCGAAGGAGAATCCTCCACCATGAGAATACGAGTCATAGACAGGCCGCCACTATAGAATTTCAGATACGCCCTATCACCTTACCGCCATGCCGATTAGGCGTCCATCCCAACGCTCTCATATACTCTTAAAAGAGAGAATATGGCGTCAAAGTGACCGACCAACCCCATTGAGGACAAACTGAAAAGCAGCCCGCTGCATCATCAAACGAAGGCGACCCGAGAAGAAAGAACAACATACCGGAAAAAAAACGAATCAAATGCGCCGAGGGCTGCGTATGGAAGTATAACGGGCTCGTGTAAACGCTTTGTTCAGCTTTTTTTGCCGCTTCGACATCCGCTCTTCAATAATTCGGGCCAACATCACTAACAAAAAGACAACAAGAAAAAGCTCAACCATACCAAAACTCCAAAAAAGAACGGACCAGACCAAAAGTTTATATTAATTTTGGGAGGTTGGTATTTTCATACTCACCCAAATAACCTTAAGACGGAGAATATTTCGCAACGCGAAAGAATTCAAGCTGGAATCAAACTCCCCCTAACCATTTTGATATCGATATTAAAACCCCTGAATAGCAGCTGCTAGATATATCAACCCATGGGAGAAAATCGGTTATCCAAACCGATCTTTTGCCCCCCTTAATCCCGTTGGGACCAAGTGGCGATGACATCCTCCAATTCCGACTGCCGCATGGCCGCACGGGGCATCGGTGGAGTCCCCTCCAGCAGAATCGGCAAAAGGGGGTCGATGACCCCCGACCTACCGAGGGGAAGAAGGCCACGGTCGCGCACCTGAGGCAGACCCGGCACCTCTCGGGGGTCGAGAACCGGTTCCACACAGCAATCGACAGCCTCCAAAATCACACCCCATTCATCCCGTGACTTGGTCGAAAACAGGTTTCCCAACTCCGCTTTCAGGGCCGCTTGAGGCATCGGATCGGCTTGTCGGTGCAACAGGTCCGGACGCTTCACCGCCCCGCAAAAGGCGGCCCAGAATTTGGGTTCGATGGGTGCAAAGGCAAGGAAGCCACCATCCTTGGTCCGGTAGATGCCATAGTAGGCGGCTCCCCCATTCAACAAGTCCCGACACCGCCCCGTATCCGCGCCACGCTCCGCCAAGGCCAGTCCAAGGCCGTTCAGGGCCTGGGCACTTTCATGCAGACTGACATCCAGATGCGCCCCCCGTCCCGTGCGTAAACGACGCAACAGCCCCGATAGTACAGCGATCACAGCCATCAAAGCGCCCGCGTGGTCCGCCGCCGGGGGGAAAGGCATAACCGGGGTCTCCTCTGTTCCTTGCATGGCCAGGGAGCCTGTCAGAGCCAAATAGGTCAGATCATGCCCCGCTTTCAAACGCCAAGGGCCGGTCTGGCCGAATCCGGACAACATCACATGAGTCAGGGTTTTGTTGATGACGTCGAGGGCCGCAGGTCCGAATCCCAGCCGTTCAAGAACCCCGGGCCGGAAACTCTCGACCAAAATGTGACTTTTCCGGATCAGCCGCGAGAGTTGCTCTTTACCCGTCTCGCTTTTCAAATCGGCGATAACCACGGTTTTTCCGGCGTTCAGAACCTTATAAAGGGGGCTAATCCCGTCGGGGTCGAGGGGACCGAAGACCCGCATGGGATCCCCTCCCGGCGGTTCCACTTTGACCACCTCCGCTCCCAGGTCGATCAGCAAAAGCGTGGCGAAGGGACCGGGAATGTATTGCCCCATGTCCACAACGCGCATTCCCTTCAAAGCGTCCTTCAACATGGCGGCACCCTTCCCTATCCCAGCAACAGTTTATCGTCGTCCAGTTCCTCCCCCCTTTGACGGGAAAATTCAGCCAAAAGACCTTGGACGGTCATCCCCTCGCGCGCGGCTCCTTGAATATCCAAGGCCACCTTTCCCTCGTGCAACATGACCGTGCGGTCGCCCAAGTCCAGTGCCTGGCGCATGGAATGGGTCACCATCAGCGTCGTTAACGAGCGCTCACGCACCAAATCCCGGGTCAGCCGCAAAATGAGATCCGCCGTGCGGGGATCCAGTGCAGCGGTGTGTTCGTCGAGGAGCAGGATCCGCATGGGAGCAAGCGTCGCCATCAACAGGCTGACCGCCTGACGTTGTCCCCCGGACAGCAGACCCATGCGGTCGTCCAACCGGTCTTCCAACCCCAAACTCAGGCGCGCAAGACCCGCCCTGAGAGTCTCCCGTTCACCGCCCACCAGGGCACGACGCAGTCCCCGAAGGCCTCCCCGGCGCAACGCCAGGGCCATATTTTCTTCAACAGTCAATCCCTCACAGGTCCCGGCGAGGGGGTCTTGGAAGACACGCGCAGCCAGGGCGGCCCGCTTGTGGATGGGCCAACGGGTGACCTCCTGATGGTCGATCAGGACCCTCCCCCCGTGCAGCGGCGCAGCCCCCGATAGGGCGTTCAACAGGGTGCTCTTCCCTGCGCCATTTGACCCGATGACCGTCACCCACTGACCGGCTGGGATATCCAGCGTCACCCCACGCAAAGCCCGGTTTTCCAGGGGAGTCCCCGGGTTAAAAACGACTTCCACATCTTGGACGCTGATCACGGCTTGGCTCCCTTATCTCCAGCCCGACCCCGCATCCAGCGGCCAAAGGATCCCTTGGAATTCGGCAGAACCAGAGCCAGCCCCACCAGCACGGCAGTAACCAGATTGAGATCCTGGGCCTGGAGCCCGATGAAATCCGCGTTCAAGGCCAAAGCCACCGCCGTCCGGTAGAGAATCGCCCCGAACACACAGGCAATGGATGCCAACAGAACCGTCCGGGTCGGCATAATTGCCTCCCCACCGATGACAGAGGCCAGACCGATGATGATCACCCCCACGCCCATGGTGACATCCGCGCCCCCCTGGGACTGGGCGAACAGGGCACCGGCCAAGGCGACCAGAGCATTGCTCATGGCCATGCCCAATACGATGACGCTTCCGGTAGCCACCCCTTGGGCGCCCGCCATCCGTGGGTTTGCACCGGTGGCCCGCATGGCCAGACCGGCCCGGGAGGCCATGAACAGATTGAACACCAGCAGACAGACAACGACCACCACAAGAAGAGCTGCTGGAATCATCCAAGCCCGGGGCGGCATGCCCGGTCCCTCGACCATGGAAAAGACCGTTGGTTCCATCAGCAAGGCCACATTGGGCCGCCCCATAATGCGCAAATTGATGGAGTAGAGCGCGATCATGGTCAGGATCGACGCCAACAGATGAAGGATTTTCAGGCGGGTGTTGAGCAGGGCTGTGACCGCCCCAGCCCCGGCCCCGCAGACCATGGCGAGCCCCGTCGCCAGGAAGGGGTTCCAACCGGAAACAATAGCCGTGGCGGCCACGGCACCTCCCAAGGGAAAGGAACCGTCTACGGTCAGGTCGGGGAAGTCCAGAATCCGGAAGGACAGGTAGACCCCCAGGGCGACAAGACCGAAAATAAGGCCGGTCTCGACAGCCCCCAGGAAGGCAATGAGGCTCACAGAAGGGGTCCTACTTCACGACTTTGGCAGCTTCGGCAATCATATCTGCAGGCAAGGTCACACCCATCTTGGTTGCCATGTCAGGATTGACGAACAGTTCGGTTTTCTGCACCGTCTCCACGGGAATGGTAGACGCATCGGCTCCGTCGAGGATTCGGGCCACCATTTTGCCCGTTTGCAGGCCAAGGTCGTGGTAGTCGAAACCGACAGCCGCGACGGCGCCCCGCTCAACAGAGGCCGTATCTCCGGCGAAAACCGGTATCTGGTTATCGATCCCCACCTTCACCACCGCCTCGAAGGCAGAGACGACGGTGTTATCGGTGGGGACATAAATGGCGTCCACTTTACCCACCAGATTACGGGCTGCGCCAAGCACATCCGAGGACCGGGGTGCGGTCGACTCCACAATCGTAAGACCGGCATCCGCCCCAGCGATCTTCAGGCTTTCCACCAGGCTGACCGAATTGGCTTCGCCGCTGTTATAGAGAACACCGACAGTCTTGGCCCCGGGCAAAACGCGCTTGATCAAAGCCAGATGCTTGTCTAAGGGCAGCATGTCCGAGGTACCGGTAACCGGACCACCTGGATCGGCCATGGACCGCACCAGCTTGGCCCCCACGGGATCCGTCACTGCGGAGAAAACCACGGGAATAGAACCTCCAGCCGAAGCCACAGCGGTTTGAGCCGAGGGGGTTGCGATGGCGACAATCACATCGGGAGCCATGCCAACGAAGGTCTTGGCGATCTGGGCTGCCGTCCCCACGGATCCCTGCGCCGATTGGAAGGTCCACTTCAAAGTCTCGCCTTCAATCCAACCGTCTTCTGCCAGAGCCTCCTTGATTCCTTGACGGGCGGCGTCCAGGGCGGGATGTTCCACGATCTGCGTGATCGCGACATGCTTGACATCAGCAGACCAACCGGGGGAGACGGACGCCAGTCCCAAACCAAGGACGAGAGTGGCGACCGAGAAAAGCGAGCGCATGAAAGTCTCCAAGGGTTTACGAAATTGGTGTCGTAAAGTGCGCCTCCCCCCTGCCCCCGTCAAGGACGCCTGACCCGTTTTTTCCCGGCTTCGCAGCAAGCCCCCCAAACCAGTGGATTTCCAGCTTTCATGGGTAAACGAACCAACCGCCCCTCAAGCCGCCCGGCGCGGCCCATTCTCGCCAAGGTCGAGGGTCTCGGCGACCGGGGCGACGGCCTCGCCCGGCCCCTCGACGCCCCCGAGAGCAAGGCAGACCGTCTGTACTATCTTCCCGGCGCCTTGCCTGGCGAAACCGTCCAGCTTCGCCCCGGAGCCCGCAAGGGAGACGGCTGGGAAGCGGACTTGATCTCCATCGAGACTCCCGCGCCGGACAGAGTCACGGCCCCCTGCCCCCAGGCGGAGCAATGTGGCGGCTGTGACCTTCAACACCTCGCCCCCGCGGCCATCGCCGACTGGAAGCGTGAAAAAGTCGTCCGTGCCCTGGCCCACCGAGGGATCAAGGAAAGCGATATCGCCGAAGGAGCGGCGCGCCCGGTCCTGTCCATGCCCCAAGGCACACGCCGCCGCCTTTCGGTCACCCTGCGGGGCCGGGCCAAGCGGGCCCTTTGCGGTTTCCGGGAACGGGGCGGCCACGGCTTGGTCGATGCCCCACGCTGTCTGCTGGCCACCCCGGCCCTGGTGGCCGTCATGGAAGCCCTGCGGGAAACCCTGTCCAAGGTCCTGGCCCCCGGCTCCGAAGCCACAGCCCTGATGACAGAGACAGAGACCGGCGTGGACCTGCGGCTGAACCTGCCCGAGCAGCCGAACCTGGAAGGCCGGGAAGCGCTCGCAGCCCTGGCCGATCGCATGGACCTTGCCCGCCTGTCCCTGGGAAGCGAGGATGGGCCGGGCGAGCCCGTCTCCGCCCGCCGGGCGCCAAAGCTGACCCTGGGCGGTCAGGCCGTCGCGCCTCCCCCTGGCCCATTCCTGCAACCGAGCCTGGAGGGACAGGCCACCCTGACGTCGCTGGTGCTGGAAGCACTGGGGGCGCCCAAGGGCAAGGGCCGGGTCGCCGACTTGTTCTGTGGGTTGGGCACCTTCGCCCTGCCCCTGCGCGAGCGGGGGTTCCTGGTTACCGCCATGGACAATACGCCCGAGGCCATCGCCGCCCTGAATCGGACAACCCGGGTCCAAAGCACGATCCGCGATCTGTTCAAGACCCCCTTGGCCGGTGCAGAGCTGGCCGATCTGGTGGGCGCCGTGGTCGACCCACCCCGGGCTGGCGCCCGTGCCCAATGCGAGGCCCTGGCCGAAGACGGTCCAGCGGTAATCGCCATGGTATCCTGCGCCCCGGCGACCTTCGCCCGGGATATACGAACCCTCCTGGACGGAGGCTACCGCCTGGAGTGGGTGGCACCGGTAGACCAGTTTCCCTGGTCTCACCATGTTGAGGTGGTCGCCCGCCTTACCCGATCAGAGGGCGACCTGCCCGCCAAAGCAAACGTCATAAACTGGCTGGGTTAGAGTGTCCTGCCTGATTTACCGATCCACGGTACACGGTACACGACTTTTTGGACTTGGAGTCTATTGGGATGGGCGGCCCCACTGGGGGACGGTGCGGTGTGTCAAACTCACCGCACCTTGGTATGACAGGATTGCTTCACCGCCGAAAGGGGGCGATGATCCCAACGATATGCGCCAGAACCGTCTTCATGGGCAATCCTCCCCTTTCCTCGGTTACTCCGACGGACTATAACATTTCACCATGAGCCAAGTCATGAAACTGGCCCTGGAAGCGGGGCCCCTGATCGTCTTCTTCATCGCGAATGCGAGGACGAATCTGATCACCGCTACCGCCATTTTTGTCGCCACAACCGTGGCGGCCCTGGGCATTTCCTGGATCTTAAGCCGCAAGGTTCCCGTCATGCCCCTGGTGGGTGGCGTGTTCGTTGTGATCTTCGGTGGATTGACCGTCTTCTTGGGCGATGACACTTTCATCAAAATCAAACCAACCATCGTCAACCTGCTCTTTGCTGCCATTCTGATCGTTGGACTTGCCACCGGGCGTTTGTTCCTGAAGTTGATTCTGGAAACAGCCATGTCCCTGGATGAAGCAGGCTGGCGCGCCCTCACCTTGCGCTGGGCGATCTATTTCCTGGTGCTCGCCGGGTTGAACGAAGCTGTCTGGCGGAACTTCGACTCCGATACTTGGGTAACCTTCAAGGTTTGGGGAATACTGCCCTTGACCCTGGTGTTCAGCGCCTTGCAGATCCCTTTGATCTTGCGCCACCAAGTGGCAACAACACCAGATGAGGAAGGCAAGCGGAAGGCAGACTCCGCCGCTTGATTTCACCCACCTTTCTCCCAAAAGGTCATCGGCAGCATCATGCAGATCAATAGTTCTTGTCGTTGGTATAAGGGTGAAGAATGATAACAAAATAAGGCACTCTAAAATCTATAGAATGAGAGTGAAACGTGGCCAACTTGACTCAAGCTGAGCCCGTTTCACTCTTATGTATCTTTTGAATTGATGCTTTTTCAAAAGAAACTCTCGCGTCGAAAAGTTTGTGTGCTAAAGGCCCCAGACCCCAAGCTTTTATTTTTAAAAGAAAAATGGGGGTTTGGGGGCATTGGCCCCCAAATGGGCTTGGGCTATCGCCCAAAAAACACGAGACACTGTCGTATACCGTGGCCCGTTTTCACCGGCATGGCAGGGGACGGGATCTGTAATGGCGACGGTTGATCCAGCTTTGATGTGCGGGTTGGTTACCGCCTTATCGTGGTTTCGTCGCGGAGCACTCTAAGACACCAGGGACAGAAAGCGGTTGGCCTGCTCCAATTCCGCCCCGATATGCGCCAGACGCTCTAATGCTTCGCGATCTTCACCCCATAGTTCCATCTGATGGCCTTCGTCCATCGTAGCTAGGGCCAAGGTTTCTGCGGGTCCCATCAAACCATCTGCCAGGGCGAGGGCGAGGATCAGCGATCCACAGATGGCTGTCACACTCTGTACGACAGCGAATACCCAGGGATCCATCTCTTCCAGAACCCGGCGAACAGCAATAAGAGACTCTTTGGGTTGGTCGACGGGCATAAGCCCCTGCGTCACCGTAAGAACAACCCCATGGCGCGTTTTCAGCCATTCCAATACAGGATCCCAGCCAGATTTCTGTCGGGTCACGAGACTCTCTGGAGAGGAGACCCGGTAGCACAACAGGTCCGACCCGGCGTACCGTATCAACTCGTCAGTCAACGCCTCCCTGGCCTCCGTCACCCGGTCCAAGGCCGTGTTGGCGAGTTGCGTCAACGGCATGGTGGCAGGCTCGATGGTTTCCCCCTGAGCGTCCCATTCCGCAGCGATCGCCTCGGCCAAGCGACGATTGGGCAGAGTCAGGGAGCGCCTGCCGGGCGTTCGCACAGCACGCCCATCCAGGGTCAGACCGAATCCCTCCCCTTCAACCAACAACCCGACGGCTTTATAGAACCGCCTGCGGGTCTGGGCAGACAGGGGCTTGTCCACAGCCTTGGTAGGCACGGCGATGGAGGGGGTAACCTTCTTCAACGACATAACATAACCTCTACTCTACGATGATAGAATGCACCGATATAGTTTGGGTTGACCTTGTCCGTCTCCGGTCCCCCCGTGGAACTTCTCGACGGCACCCGAAAATTCGTCAGATGAGAGTGAAGCTGGATCACCATACCCCGTCTCCTTGAAAAACCGAAAAATGCGGGGCCCCCACCGGGGCCTGAGGCCCCGGACCCCCATTCGGGATCAAAGGGTCCGTGACCCTTTGCGGGTCTGGGCAGAGCCCAGCAACTGCGAAGCAGGGTTTCCGGATTTTCAAGGATACAAAGTATATATGGATTTTAGAGTGCCTTCGAGATCAAGTTGGGCCAAGACATGGCCCAACTTGATCTCGGAGCACTCTAGTTTCCGAACAGACCGCCCAACCCCTTCTTCACGGCCTCTGCGGCACCCTTGGTCGCCTCTCCAACAGAGCTGTCTTCCTCCGCAGCCCCTTTCAACAGTCCCTTCACGGACTCCACAGCGCTGTCCCTGACCGTCCCATCCCCGGAGGGGGCTGTCGCAGCCTTCTTCGGAGGCTCCTTGTTCCCCAGCGCCGTTTCACAGGGTGCAGGGTCTGTTTCTTCCACGCCGAGCAGCCCCGCAGCCATGTCCTCCAGGGCCACGGATCCCCCAAGGGTCGCCACCGCTGCGCCAAGTTGGACCGCAGTCCCCGCTGCCGTGGTCACAGCCTGTCCCAGGTCCACGTCCACCTCCGGCTTGGCAAAGGTTCCCGTCACGCGGAACAACTGGGTAATCTTACCGATCCCGGATTCGAGTCCGATCCCCTCCCTTGGGCGCGGTTTGACGCCGACATCCAGGGTCTCCGTTCCCAGGCCAACCGTACCAAGACTGGCGACGGTCATGCGATCCGTTTCCAGGGCCACCCCCCGGTCCCAGGAGATCACACCGTCCTTGACCGGCGTATTCACCACAACACAGCGGAGATTGGTCTTGCGGCTGCTCCGACCAAATGGATTGACCAGATCGGACAACTGACTGACCAGATCTCCCCCCACCAAGTCGACCAGGGCACTATCCACCTCGCCCTTGCCCATATTGACCCAGATACGTCCGTTCAAGCTGGCCGCGATCGCATGGGGAGAGGTCCCGCTGCCTTTCAAAGACACCTTCAGATCCGTAGCCCCACCGGTCAGAGGCGAGGATCCGTCGCCGACCAGATCCAGCAGATCGCCAACACCCACCCCCTTCCCTTCGGTCTCGAAAGAGAGCCCGACGATACCCTCTTTCCCTGAGGTAACGGTCACCGTTCCATTAACCACCCCCCCGGCGATCTGAGCAGAATACCTCGCCGGTCCGGCGACACCGGGTTCGAGCTTCAGCTCCAGCGTCACATTGTCGAGAGCCAGCTTGTTGGGCAAAACAACCCGCTCCGCAGTAATCGGCAGATTGATGGACAGGGGCAAATCGCGAAGGGCAGACAGGTCAATGGGTGTCGCAGGAATGACCGTCGCGCCGTTTTTCTGGGCCTTCTCACCCTCCCCTTTGCTTTCTGGCAGGACCTCATTCAAAGCCAGCAAGGGAAAATCGAGCGATCCGGTCAACTGAGCCGGGGCCGTCGCGGGGTTGAAGCGCAATGACCCTTTCATGGCGCTTTGTCCCAAACGCAAGGCAATATCTTGGATCAACCACGCCGTGCCATCTTGCAAGATATGGCCTGACAGATCCATCCGCTGGGACTGAAACGTGCCATCGGACAGACTGGACAGATCGGGAGCATGGGCGGAGAAGCGCAAGTCTACGCCCAATTGTGACAAGGGAGAGAGCAAATGACCATCAATGGTGCCATCCATGGTTTCTTTGCCATTGGAATCGACCACTCCCAGACGGAAACTCACCGGGACGTTGGCCCCGGACAGAATCATCGGCAAGGATCCCACATGACCCGCCAGAGTCAGAGCCTGATCCATAACCGTCCCTTCGACTTCGACACTCAGGGTATCGTCTGCCTGATGGGACTCAATAATAAGATGCTTCAGATCCACAGAGATCGGCGGCTCTCCGGACTGACCATCCTTATAGGTCATCAGGACATTGGACAGGTCCACCCGCCCCACATCCATCTGTGGCAGCGCTATGTCCGACCTCTCCCCCTTGTCGACGACCTCCCCGGTTGACGACGGGCTGGAGGTGAGGGTCGGCATCATCCAATTGCCGACTCCCTGTTCATTGGTGGCCAATTGAATCCGCGCGCCATCCAGTACAACTTTTTGGACCACAATCTTTCCGGACAGGAGCGGTCCCAGGGCCACCTGAGCTTCCAGATGGTCCGCAGCAAGCATGGGCTCCTTGCCCGCCCAATCGGCGTTGGCAAAGGTGATTCCATTGGCCGTCAAGGCCGGGTGCCACCCCAAGGACAACCCCAAATCTCCGGAGATACTCAACTCCCGTCCGGTGATCCGGCTGACCTCCTCGGTCAGGGCCTGTTTGTGGCTATTGACGTCCAGGGACATCACCACCGCCACCAAACCCACAACCAGGACCACAACCAAAAGGCCCGCAACTTTCAGTATGTTCCCGAAAGTCATGCCTCGGCCTCCCCCTGCCATTGGCTATCCAGGAATTCGGTCACTTGGTCAAATCGATCCACCACCAGCCGCGCGCCTGCCGCCAGCAGGGCCGGTGAGTCATGGTATCCCCAGGCGACACCAACGCCCAGGGCTCCGGACCGCGCGGCCATTTCCATGTCATAGCTGGTATCGCCGATCATCACCGTTGACCCCGGCTCCCCACCAACCGAAGCCATGGCGTCGAGCACCATCCAGGGGTCGGGTTTCCCCGGTCCATCGTCGGCGCATCGTGTGACGACAAAACGCGTTTCAAACCCATGCCGCTCAACAAAGGACTCAACGCCTCGCCGAGACTTTCCCGTGGCCAGGGCCAGCAACACGCCCCGGGCCTCCAAGGCATCAAAAACCTCGACAACACCGGGAAACAGGGCCTCGCCGAATTCCGGCCCGACCCGTCGCCGGAAGAAGGCTTCCTTGTAGGCTTGAGCAACACGATTCACCAGGTCGGGCTCGGCCTCGGGCAGAATGCCTTCCACCGCTTCGACCAGGGACAGGCCGATGATGGACCGCACCGCCGCAGGATCCGGCTCAGCCAATCCGTTTTCCAGGAAGGCATCGGTCATGGCGGCGACAATATTATGCTGGCTGTCAACCAGGGTGCCGTCCACATCAAAAATGGCCAGTTTCAAAGGCGTTCTCATGAAATCCTATCCAAAGTGTTTGCGTCCCCCATCCAAATCGGATGCCTCGGACGCGGATGCCGCCTAATCCTCGGCCCAGCCCTCGAAGGGCTCCAATGCGTCAGACAGGGAAAAACCGAGGGTCTTCAGGCTGTCCACGAAATGGCGGGGTGGCGGCGCGATGACCGACAGCATTCCCCCTCCAGGATGGGGTATGCGCAAAGCGCGGGCATGCAGATGCATCGACTTGGACAATTCTGTCCCCTCCAGATAGGCATCCGCCCCACCATACTTCCCGTCCCCCAGAATGGGCGTGCCCATTTCCAGGCAATGGACGCGCAACTGGTGGGTTCGCCCGGTGCGGGGCCGCAGGTCCAACCACGCACAGGTTCGAAACGCTTGATCGATCACGCGGAAGTCGGTGACGGCGCGTTTGCCCTCTTCCTCGTTGATCTCCATGCGTTCGCCCCGCCCCGTCGCGGCCTTGGCCAGCGCCCCCTTGATGGTTCCCTCGGTCAAGGGAGGCTCCCCCACCACCAGGGCCCAATAGATCTTCATGGCGTCCCGGGAGCGGAAGGCTTCGGTGAGTTTACGCGCCGCCTCCAGCGTGCGGGCCAGCACCAGAACCCCGCTGGTGTCCTTGTCCAGGCGGTGGACCAGCCGGGGCCGCTCCCCCCGTTCGGCCAAAGAATCGAGCAGGGCGTCGAGGTGGCGGGTCATGCCCGTCCCCCCCTGCACGGCCAATCCGGCTTCCTTATTCAGGACAATCACATGCCTGTCCTGGTGCAAGATGGCGTCGCGCAGGGCCTTGGCCTCATGGGCGGGCACGGGGCGGGCATCGGGCTTGGGAGCGGGTTCGCTGGCCGCGTCGCCCAACGGAGGCACCCGCACTTCCTGCCCGACCTCAAGCCGTTGGTTGCTCTTGGCCCGCTTGCCATCGACCCGGACCTGTCCGGTGCGCAACAGCTTTTCCAACCGCCCCTGGGTCAGGGTCGGCCAGCGGCGTTTGAACCATCGGTCCAAGCGGGAGCCTTCCTCGTCGTCGGTGACGGCGATCACTTCAACACTCATGAAAACATCATCCGTCCTAGGGACATGCCCGCAGCCAGGGCCATGATGCCCGCAGCCACGCTCACGGCCAGATAAAAGCCCGCTATTCCGGGGGTTCCCCGTTCAAACAGGGTCACGATATCCAGGGAAAAGGTGGAAAAGGTGGTGAACCCTCCGAGGACCCCCACGGTGATAAACCCACGGAGTTCCGGCCCCACATGCCATCGCAGGGCCAAACCCTCCACCAACAGTCCCATGGCGAAACTGCCCAGAATGTTCACCACCACGGTCCCCGAAGGAAATCCATGTCCGAACAGGCGAGTCACCATCACCACCGTTACATACCGCCCCACGCTTCCCAGAGCTCCCCCCAGGGCAACGGCCAAAAGCATCCGTCCCGACATCGTCCCTCATGCACTCCCGTCTTTCGATCGCCGCTCCCGGCGTAACTTGTCCCACCAAACGAGACGCTTGCGCACCTCGCGCTCGAATCCCCGCTCGGGCGGATCATAGAAGGTCTGCCGCCCCATTCCCTCTGGGAAATAATCCTGCCCGCTAAAGCCATCCGGGGCGTCGTGGTCGTAGTTGTAGCCTTTCCCATACCCCAAGTCCTTCATCATCGACGTCGGTGCATTCAGGATATGGGCTGGAGGCATCAACGACCCTGTCTTTTTGGCCGCACTCATGGCCGATTTGAAGGCCGTATAGGCCGCATTGGACTTGGGTGCCGTCCCCAGATAGATCACCAGATTGGCGATGGCCAACTCCCCTTCCGGCGAACCCAGACGGTCATAGGCCTCCCAAGCGGCGATGGCATGGCGCAAAGCGTCTGGATCGGCGAGACCGATGTCCTCGACAGCGAAGCGGGTCAGGCGGCGCAGCAGGAAGGCGGGATCCTCTCCCCCGGCCATCATCCGCCCCATCCAATAGAGCGCGGCATCCGTATCCGATCCGCGCAGGGATTTATGCAGCGCACTGATCAGGTTGTAATGCCCCTCCCGGTCTTTGTCGTACTGGGGGGCGCGGCGTTGGACGATCCGCACCAGGGCCGTGGTGTCCAAGATGGGATCGGCGGGCAGGGCAAAGACCTGTTCGGCCAAGTTCAACAGGAACCGCCCATCCCCATCAGCCATGGCGCGCAGGGCTTCGCGGGCATCTGCCGTCAACGGCAGGGCACGCCCCACCTCCCCTTCCGCCCGGGTCAACAATTCATCAAGAGCCCCATCGTCCAACCGACGCAACACCAGAACCTGACAGCGCGACAACAGGGCGGCGTTCAACTCAAAGGAGGGGTTTTCCGTGGTGGCCCCCACCAGAACCACCGTCCCATCTTCCACATAGGGGAGAAAGCCGTCCTGTTGGGCGCGGTTGAAGCGGTGGATCTCGTCAATGAACAACAGGGTCCCCTGCCCCATGGCCCGCCGATCCCGGGCCGCAGCAAAGACCTTCCGCAGTTCCGCCACGCCCGAGAAGATCGCCGAGAGGGGTTCGAAATGCAGGTCCGTGCCCAGGGCCAGCAGGCGGGCAATGGTCGTCTTGCCGCAACCCGGTGGCCCCCAAAGGATAATCGAGGCCATGCGACCGGCCGCCGTCATGCGGCCCAGCGGTCCTTCCGGTCCCACCAGATGGTCCTGGCCGACGACCTCGGCCACGACCTGGGGGCGCAGACGGTCGGCAAGGGGACGCGCGGCTCCCTCCTCGAACAGCGAACCACCCCTGTTCCCCCCCGCTGCACTGGGGGGGGCGTCGAAAAGGCTGCCTCGGCTCATCCGCGCAGGGCCAGTTGAAGGGTCTGGCCGTTTCGATCAAGCAGAATGATCCAGCGCGGTTGCTTCCGCTTCACCAACTTGCGCAGGGTGGACACCGAGTCAACGGCAGTCCCATTGACCTCCAGGATCCGATCCCCGGGGCGGAACCCCGCTCGCTGAGCCACGGCTCCCTGGCGGATCCGCAGAACCGTCACCCCAGGCCGAGCTTCATCCAGGCCGACCTCCTCAGCCAAGGCCGGGTTCATATTGGCCACTTCGGCCCCGGCGAAGGGATTGGGGCCATCCAGCGTCGTGGTGTCCCGGGCCGGGGTTTCCGGCAGGGAGGCCAGTGTCAGGGTAAAAGTCTTCTTTTTCCCATTCCGCAGGATATCCACCGGCACCTTATCGCCGGGACGGCGCACGGCGATACGATATTTCAGGGCGTCGGCATCCACCACCGGACGGCCATCGACGGAGAGCACAACGTCACCGGACTCAAGCCCGGCTTTGGCCGCCGGCCCCCCCTTGGTCACTTCGGTAATGGCCACACCGATGGGGCGGTCGAGCCCCAGATGCCCGGCCAGATCCTGGGTCACCGTTTGACCGTCGGCACCAAACCAGGGACGTTTCACATGGCCATCGGCCAGAATCCCCGCCATCACGGCCTTGACCATTTCCACCGGGATGGCAAAACCGATGCCCACGCTGCCTCCGTCCCTGGAATAGATTGCCGTATTGATGCCGACCAACTTGCCAGAAACATCCACCAGCGCGCCACCGGAATTCCCCGGATTGATGGCCGCATCGGTCTGGATGAAGGAGCGGAAATCGGAAATGCCCACCGTGGTTCGGGCCAGGGCCGAAACGATACCGCTGGTCACCGTCTGACCGACACCGAAGGGATTGCCGATGGCCAGCACCAAATCGCCGACCTCCAGGGGGGTTCGGTCATCGGCGGTGGGCAGGGTCGGCAGGGGAGTATCGGCCTTGACCCGCAGGACAGCGAGGTCTACCCGCTCGTCGATTCCCACCAGCTCCGCCGCGAATTCCCGCCGGTCGTTGAGCGCCACGGTGATTTCCTCAGCGTCCTTGACCACATGGGCGTTGGTCACGATGATCCCGTCGGACCCCAGGATCACGCCCGACCCCAGGGACCGTTGGACCCGCTCCCGCTGGGGCACATTCATACCCTGACCACCGAAGAACCGCTGGAAGAACGGATCATTGAACAGGGGCGACACCCGGGCCTCCCGGACCACCCGTTGGGTGAAAACATTGACCACGGCGGGGGCAGCCGCCTTCACGATGGGCGCAAAGGTCAAGGTGATTTGCGCCTGGGACCCGGGGACGACATCCGCCCCACGCGCAGCCGACTGGGCTTGGGCATAAACAGCCCCTCCAACCAATCCCAGCATCACCACCCCGGCCAAAGCCCGAGCCGCCCACCTCGCCCCGTTTCCAGCCTGCCCAAAGCCAGCCCGCTTAAAGACAGTCCACCATTCGCGTGCCGGAAGCTGCGTCATGAAACGAATCCCTTGATCTGTCACCCTTGAAAGGCGGTGGGAGCCGTCCGATTCCGCCGCCGTCCACAAGGTGGGTGTTAAAAAGACATTCGTCTAGCAATACTCTTTGTTGGAAATGTGGGAAAGGCGGCTGGTCTGGGAATTCTTCGCCGCCCCGGTCTCGCGCTCTGGTGACGAAGCCTTACGTTTCTTCGGGACAAGCCACCCCCTTCGGCGGAAGGCCCTGCTCCTGTCCTGTCGCCCCCCGGCTCAAACCGACCGCACCCAGAGCCAACAGGATCAAGGCGGTCCCATAGACCAGGGTCGCCATGGTCAGGCCCAGGTTTGTCGCGAGCATCCCCACGGCCACCGTTGGAATGCTCATGGCACAGTAGCTCTGCACGTAATAGAGGGCCATGAGTCTGGCCCGATCCCTGGCGCCGACCAGGGGAACGAGGCTTCCCAAAACCCCAAGGAAACTCATGCCCCAGCCAAAACCGGCGACTGCAGTCCCGAGATAGACGAGTCCCAGGATTTGCCCCGAGACACCGGCCACAGACAGGCTCACCCCTGCGGCGAGCGCCAAGGGGCCTTCGACCATGGCCCGGTTCGACGGACGACGCCGGGTTGTAAACACGGCCAGGGTTCCCATTGCCGTCAAGCTTGCCACCACACTCCCCCCAACCAACGCAGAGGTGCTGTGAAGGGACACCCGCACCACCGAAGGCACAAGGGACAAATAGAATCCCCCAAGCGCCCAGACCGCCAGATTGGTTGGTGTCACACGCCAAAAGCCCCGCCGTGCCTCCTCCGGAAGCGCCCAACGGGGTCCAGAGGGCTCTTTCCCACCCCTGCCCCTCCCCTGTAGACGCGGCTCCGTTGTCAGCCAAATCAACGCCATCAAAAGCACAAAAACGGCCAGCAAGGTCCAGTACACCAAACGCGTCGGCGCCGGACCAAAGGTGACAAGGACCGCCGACCCCAAGACGCCCAAGGTCATGCCCAGAAGTGGCGCAATGCCGTTGATGAGCGGGGCGCGGCCAGGGGCAAGGTCCATGATCGCCGCAGCCAGGGCGCTGGTTGCCGCCCCCGTGGCGATCCCTTGCAGCAAGCGGGCAAGGAGCAGAAGCCAGATCCGATCGGCCCCCGCAAAGGCCACCATGCTGGCCCCCTCGACCACCAAAGCCAGGAAAATAACGGGCCGCCGCCCCAACCGGTCCGAGAGGGACCCGAGCGTCAACAAGGCCGCGAGCAAGGCGAGGGCGTAGACGGCAAAGACAACCGTCACCATGGTCGATGTCAGTCCCCAGGCCTCCTGATACAGCCGGTACAGGGGCGTGGGCGCGGTCGATGCAGCAACGAATATCGTTAAGGTCGCAGCATAATATAAGGGTGCGCCCTTGGCCATCCAACGGGATGGCTGCCCCCTGAGGGGGGAAGAGACATCTGACAAAACCTTCTCCATCGTTAAGGCAAATTTTTTGCGTTAAATGAAGATAGCGCCACCGGGAGCAAAAGCAATATATTTGCGTTAAAAAGCATCTCGGAGGAACCGCAGGGAAATCCGGTTCACTTGACCGCAGGAATTGGGGTATTACGCCCATACCTTTGCAAGAAAGGACGCGGCACATCATGAATGGGAAAGGCACCCGACCCGGGGGACGGAGCGCCCGTGTACAGTCTGCGGTCCACGAAGCGGTGACGACACTTCTTCGAGAGCACGAGCGATCGGACCTTACGGTCCCCCAAGTCGCCGAACGGGCTGGCGTCACCCCTTCAACGATTTACCGCCGCTGGGGTGATCTCAGGAACCTCCTGGCCGATGTCGCCGAGGATCGACTGCGCCCCGACGCGGACCCCGAGGATACCGGAAGCTTGCGGTCTGACCTTGAAGCCTGGCTGATCCCCTACGCCGAAGAACTGGCCTCCGAGCCCGGACGCCAGCTGATACGAGACAGCCTTTTCGGAGCCCGCCCGCCCGGAGCCGCCTGTAAATGCGACCAATACCTCCGCGAGCTGATGACTCGAATCGTCATCAGGTCCAAATCCCGGGACGAACCTACCCCCGATGTGGACGCCCTCATTGACGGACTCGTCGCGCCTCTCCTCTATCGGATTACCTTTGCGGGGGAACATCCGGACACAACCTATTGCCGATCACTCATCGACAACCTTCTGTCCCGCGACAAGACGCGTGCAGTCCAGCAGGCACGTTCGCTGTGACAGGTGACGTTTGCCAAAGCCACCTGTCACAGGGTCACTTCCCGAAGCGAACGACGGGCTCGGAAGACGTGCTTTGTTGTGTGGTCGAAAAGCTTCGAATGGTATCCTTCCAGGCATCGCCGGAGCGGTCTTCCAACGTCAAGGCAATTGCCGCAAAGACACCGCAAAAAGCGACGATCACACCAACATCCCGAAGGACATGGGAAGAGCGTTTTGCTTTGTGACGCCGCAGATGCCTGACAGGCTTGCGGGCGGCTTCGACACTACGGGAAACGCTGAATTGACGGGTAGTGACTTGACGGGTCATGAGTCCACCTCCTCCGTATGAGATGGCCCGATTTGACCGAACAGACACCGGACAGGCCCATCGGCACGGGCGCATTCTTATGGACTACCCCTACTTTAAAGTGTAGCGCTGACCGGTTTTCCCGGCAACGCCAAATGGTATTCAGAGATGTTTTTAGCTGATTTCCGAAGATTTAGTCGATTTTCGCAACGAGATCAAAACGGTTTGCACCGATCACTCCCCATCGGCCATCAGTCGATTCCGCGATCCGGGCTTGGCTGGCCCCCGGTTGGCGAGCGCCCCCAAGGCCTTCTCCAACGCCACCAGGCCCCCGCCCATGGGTGAGAGCACCGACACCACCCGGGAGGGAGAGTCGGCAGCTAACCCCTGACGTAAAATAGTACTGATGGTGCTTGACGGTCCCAGGTCCAAATAGATGACTCCCCCACCCTCTCCCCGCCGCCCCGCTTCAATTGCGGCGATGGTTTTGGCAAAGGACATGGGACCGCGAACCACATCCCACCACAGGTCCGGATAGGTGGGATCCGTGGGCGCAGCCAAGCGGCTTGACCAACAGGTCCACCGTCCCGGTGCCAAATGGGTCGGCTGGATGTCCCGAAACCCCGACGCCGCCCCATCGATCCAGGGCGAATGGAAAGCGTAGGGCACTGGCAACCGCTGGAAAGGAATCTCCAGACGCGCCAGAGCCTCCTCCACCCCATCTAGCCCCGCCAGGGTCCCGGAAATCACACCGTGGCGCGGACCGTTCACGCCGGCCAGAACAGCGCCCCCAGCCATCTCCGGCAGGGCCTCCACCTGGGCAGGGTCACCCAAGAAAGCCGTCATCCCCCCCGGAGGACAGGTGCGACGGTACACCGCCGGATGGTCCGACACCGCAGCCAACGCCACCTCGAAGGAACACATGCCCGCAAGTGCCATGGAAACGGTTTCTCCCAGGCTGATCCCCAGCGCAGCGTCCGGGCGGATCCCCGCATGCATCACTGTTTTGGCCAGGGCGTATTGCACCAGGAATAGAGCCGGATTCGTCTCTTCCAGCCGACCAAAGGGATCGGCCACGCTCTTGCCCGGCGCAAACATTTCTGCCACCGGGGAAAAGCCGTGACGTCCCCGAACCACCTCGTCTCCGATGTCCATCCAGTCCCGGAAGACCGGTTGGCTCCGATACAGGTCGCTCCCCATCTGGAAGTACTGGGACCCTTGACCGGAAAAGCAGAACAGAATCGGTAATTCACGGAGAGTCATGCCGGTGTTCCTTTTCAATGCCTCCCCCTTTGGTGTACTGCCGAAGCGAGGGAGACATCAACGCAATGACGACAATGGGACCGTTCTACCATGCCCTTGTTGGTTGAGCAGGGCCATGGGGCGAAGGCACTCTAAAATTTATAGAATCAGAGTAGAATTGGGCCAGCTTGCACGGTACACGACAGGGCGTGTTTTCCCGTCACGGGGCTTTGTCCCGTCCCCCACTGGGGCCGAAAAGCCCCAGACCCTGGGCAAAAAAGGGTGGGGGTTGGGGGCATTTGTCCCCAAATGGGGTTGGGCAATCGCCCAAAAAAACCCCGGACTTTCCAGCCCGGGGTTTTTCCGCCCCTCCCCAAGGGAGAGCCATATATATAGTCGGTTCGCCTAGCGCTTGGAGAACTGGAAGCTCCGACGGGCCTTGGCACGACCGTATTTTTTCCGCTCCACGGTGCGGGGGTCACGGGTCAGGAAGCCGACGGCCTTCAGAGCCCGGCGCAGTTCCGGATCAAAATAGGTCAATGCACGGCTCAGGCCATGGCGCAGGGCGCCAGACTGGCCGGTCAACCCGCCGCCCTTGACCGTGCAAACCACATCGAACTCATTGACGGTGTTGGTCACCACGAAGGGCTGGTTGATCACCATGCGCAGCACCGGACGGGGGAAGTAGGCTTCCAGCTCCCGATCGTTGACGATGATGCGACCGGAACCGGGCTTGATCCAGACACGGGCCACGGCGTCCTTACGACGACCCGTGGCATAGGACCGGCCCTGGGCATCACGCTTGGGCTCACGCTTCACGGGGGCGGCTTCCGCGACCGAAGCGGTGGCGTCCTTCAGATCCTCGAAGGATTTAATTTCCTCGGCCATGGATTAGGCGCTCCTCTTGTTCTTCGGGTTCAGGGCAGCCACGTCCAGCACTTCGGGGGTCTGGGCATCGTGGGGATGCTCTGTACCACCGTAGACGCGCAGCTTCTTGAACTGGGCGCGGGCCAGGGGGCCACGGGGCATCATACGCTCCACCGCCTTCTCGATCAGACGCTCGGGATGGGCCCCGTCGCGGATCTGTCCCAGGCTGCGGCTTTTGATGCCACCCGGATGACCGGTGTGCCAGAAAAAGCGCTCGTTGGTCGCCTTGTTGCCCGTCAACTTCACCTTCTCGGCGTTGATGACGACCACATGGTCACCGGTATCCACGTGCGGAGTGTAAATGGTCTTGTTCTTCCCGCGCAGCAGATCGGCGATGATCACGGCGAGTCGACCGAGAACGACACCTTCAGCGTCGATCACGTACCATTTCCTTTCCACCTCATGGGGCTTCGCGGAATAGGTCTTCATTGGTCCGTTCTTTTCCTTCCGGCCCAAAAGGGTATCCCGCCGAGAAACCCGGCGCCAAACCCCTTTCGGCGGTTTATGAAAGTCACCCGTCCAGACCGGAATGGACATCAAACTCCATCTATAGGTCCGTGTGGCGTGGCGGCGGAGTATGCCAGGAAAAAACGGACTGTCAACTTAACTTAATCGTTTGCTTTCAAACAGTTAGGAACTTGGTATTATGATACCCCACGATTAACCCCCTGAAAGCGCGTTCTTTTGCGAGCCTGCCCTGGAAAGCTCTTGACCCTTGGAGTGGAAGGAGATTGACTGGCAACGCACTCGAAACACAGGAGGATTTTCCGTGAAAACGGTCGCATCCATCTCTTTCAAAGATGACCACAGTCTCAGCATGGACGTCACCGACGTCACGGGACTGACCATGGGGGCCCCCCTGATGGTCGAACAGGGAACCTGGGTGGTGGAAATGGTCGTCAACACTGCGGCAGGCAAGGTTGCCCTGCAAATGGTTGGCGCTTCGCCAGACAGCTTCCACCTCATCCGCCCCGAACCGCTCGATCAAGACGCGGAATAGGCCAAGCCCCCCCTCACCCAGCGGTTACCGCGTGAGGAGGCACCGAATAGGTTCCCGTCACATGGGCCACCAGGTCCCGGGTTCCGTCTTGCCGGGCACTGAACAGCTCTACTTCGGCGACAACCAATCGCTTTCCTTCCTTCAGGACATGGCTTTCGGCCAGGATATCGTGGCTGGGGGGCTTGCGCAGAAAGTTGATGGATAGATTGGTGGTTACCGCCAGTTCCACCCGTCCCACAAGGCTGAGGACCACGGCATACATGGCCACGTCGGCCAAAGCCATCATCGCCGGGCCGGAAATGGTTCCCCCTGGGCGGGTCAGATCGGGCCGATAGGGCATACGCAAGAGCGCATGCCCGCCTTGAATCTCCTCCGTCCGAATGCCCAGCATGGCCGCGATAGGCAGCTCGGCGTCCAGAATCTCCGAAAACTCCGTCAGACTGATACGCGACATACGATGGCGTCCCCTCGCTGATGCCCCTCCGGTCGATCGTCCTTGATCGGATCGACTCGCCGACACTTTCCCTTGCCAGTGGTTTTTCATTTGGGCATTATTCTATCCGAATCAATAACTCGCAGCGATTTCCTAAACAATCGCAAAAACTGACTCCCGATCCATGATGACCACTGGATCGGAAGTTTCGAGGGGAGGATAGATGAGCGACCAGGGCACCAAAGATGATCCCATCCTGCTAATCACCGACGCTGCGGGCGTTCGCACCCTCACCCTGAACCGGCCCAAGGCGCGCAACGCCCTGTCCGTCGGACTGATGGCCGCCCTTCAGGAGGCTCTGAATCAGGCTCGAGAAGACGAATCGGTGAAAGTGGTTGTCCTGGCGGCCAATGGCCCGGCCTTCTGTGCCGGACATGACCTGAAGGAGGTCCGCGCCACTCCCACCCGTGACGCCTACGAGACCCTGTTCAAACAGTGTTCGGAGCTCATGACAAGCATCGTCCGCCTGCCGAAACCGGTCATCGCCAAGGTCCACGCCATGGCCACGGCTGCAGGCTGCCAGCTTGTCGCGTCCTGCGATCTGGCCGTGGCCGCCAAAGATGCGCGATTCGCCACGCCTGGAGTGAACATCGGCCTGTTCTGCTCCACCCCCATGGTCGCCCTCTCGCGGAACGTGCCCCGCAAGAAGGCCATGGAAATGCTGTTGACCGGCCACCCCATTTCCGCCGAGGAGGCACTGGCCCATGGCCTGCTCAATACCGTCGTCGAGGCGGATGCCCTGGACAGCACTGTCGCCGCCTTGGCCGAGACCATTGCCAGCAAATCGCCCCTGACCCTCGCCATCGGCAAGGAAGCCTTCTATCGGCAGTTGGAGATGCCGCTGGACGAGGCCTACCTCTACGCCAGCGAGGTGATGACCCGCAACATGATGGCCCGCGACGCCGAGGAAGGGATCGATGCGTTCCTCTCTAAACGCGCGCCCAGCTGGACCGGGCGCTGACCCGCCCGCGTCCAGTTCCACCGCCGGAGGCTGGGACCGATGACCACGACCGCTTTGCACTGCTGCCCTGCCCGCCCCCAATCCGGCCCCAAATCCCGGCAATGGCGCGCCCTGGCGCTGGTTTCCCTTCTGCTCGTCTCTGCCTGCGGTGGCGGACGATCGATGACAAGCACACCCGGTTCCATGGCCATTCCCCGCTATTCGGGCGATGAGAGCTTTGTCTGGTGCGTTCCCTATGCCCGCGCCATCTCTGGGGTGAGCCTACGCGGGGACGCCGATACCTGGTGGGATCAGGCGGCCGGGCGATATACCCGGGATAACCGGCCCCAACTGGGTTCGGTTCTCACCCTGCGACCGGACAGCCGACTGCGATCCGGGCATGTGGCCGTGGTCACGGGAATCGACGGCCCCAGGGATATCCGCGTCAGCCATGCCAATTGGGGATGGAATGACAAGACCCGGGGAAGAATCTACGAAAACATGCCTGCCAGGGATGTGTCTCCGAACAATGACTGGAGTCAGATCCGCTTCCGGCATCCAGAGGTCAACGGCTATGGCCGGGTGTATTCGGCCTTGGGCTTCATTCATTCGGAAACCCGGGTCGCGTCTGTCACCCCCGACCCGGAAGACACCCGCTTTCCGGCTCAAAAACCCTTGGTCCGCCCAACCACCCCCATTCAACCCCAAGCGGTCTCTCTGCGCTCTCCCCAAGCCCCCTCCAACCAACAATCGGTCAACCCGACCCGCTCCCTTCAGCTTTGGTAACCTCTGGCCGCATGCCCATCACTGCACCGGCCCCGCACCAAAACGGCACTCTCCACAGTATGCCCCTGAGAAATCGCGAAAGCGCCTTATTCACAGTGCCATCCGTCACAGCTCCGCCCAATTACCCGAGTTAAATCAACATCAAGGAAAGGCGAGCCCCCTTTTAACAGAGCGGATTCGCTTCTGGACCAGACTTTGTGTCCGGCCAGCTATCGGGAAGTGGAGAACAGGATCATGCGCTTTGTGGTCTATGAACGTGCCGGGGCAAGCATGGCGTCGAGCCTCATCAAACCTGCCGTTCTGCTCTTGGGCAGCGCCATGGGTATGGCCTTGCTGTCGGCCCTAGGGTCTACGACCTTATAAAGCCTCAAGGGTCTAAGACCCCATAGATCAGGAGAATCAAGCCCGGATCCAAACGCTTATGGGGCGGCCCTCGAAGAGCCGCCCCATTTTCGGAAATCGCCAGAGCGACTCCACCGATTGCCTCCAGGGAAGTGCGGTTCGGATCTACCGGTGAACCCGGCTCTGATTTTCTCCGAATCAGCGGAAGGTTACCCCCTCCCCTTTTGAACGGACCAGATGCGCTCCTGGATCACAAAAAAACCGGTCAACTCTCGAAATTTTGACAACAGGATCTTCCTCGACGCAGGAACGCGGCCAACCTCAATGGCTAAAAACCTATGGAAACAAGGCTTCCGGATTAAATCTGCGCTCCGCCCAGCCCCGCAAAGGGTCATGAACCCTTTGGATCCCATTCGCGAAAAACCCCATGTGCATAAAAAAGATGGGAGAACCCGGGCTAAAAACCCGGATTGACTCATTAGGTCACCGAGGCGAGATATGCTTTCCAAGCCAAATCCAAAAAATGCCAGTCCCTCAGGACCATCTGTTTATTGATGTGTTTCATAGATGCTCACCCCCGAAGGGTGTATTATTTTAATCTGATGTTGATGCCCAAAGGGTGGACGCGACCATAGCCGCTCCAAATGGCTCATGTTTTTCTTCATATCCGACATGGTGCCCATGAAAGCCCCACCGATAAAGGCCCCTTCGCCCTTTCCCCACCTCACCCTTTGGGAGTGGCTGTTCCCCCTCGGGGCGGTCGCCGCACTCGCAGCCCTGAGCAGTTGGAGCTATCTGCTATTCCATGTGACCGCAGAGCTGTTCATCGCTGCCATTGGTTTGATGATGTTCTTCGTTTCCAGCAGTGCGGCTCGCTTTGGGCAAAGCCACTTCCTTTTGATCCTCGGCGCCGGGTTCTTTTGGGTAAGCGTGCTGGAGATCTTTCACTGCATTTCATACAAGGGCATGAACATCCTCTTCGATGGATCGGCAAACGAAGCCACCCAGCTTTGGTTGGCGGCACGACTGCTGGAAGCCCTGACCCTGGTCACTGCCCCACTTTTCATTGGCCGTCGGGCCTCTCCCATGGTCGCCTTTCTCGGATTCGGCCTACTGGCAGCGATTTCGGCCTGGGCCGTTGTTGCAGGCCACTTCCCCGACGCCTATCGGGAACTCAGGGGCATGACACCCTTCAAGATCGCTATGGAGTGGCTGGCCATTGCCCTCCTTGGTGTCGCGGCCCTGCTCTTGTGGACACGGCGGGAAGAGCTGCCCCCGCGGTCCTATCACCTGTTGATGGCGGCTCTGGTCCTCTCAACCCTAGCCGAACTCGCCTTCACCCTTTATACGGGTGTGTACACATCTTGGAATGTCTCAGGACACCTGATCATCTTCCTGGCCTTCTGGCTCTTTTTCCTGGCCACAGTGAAGACCATGATGACAGAGCCCTTCATTCATGTGACCCAGGACGCCACCATCCTGGAACTGTCCCCCGATCCCACGGTCCTCATCACCCAGGACTATCAGGTCAAGCGGCTGAACCTTGCGGCCCAACGGGCTTTTGGTGAGCCCTCAAGCTCGGACAAATCCACCCTGTTCAAGCTGGTGGGGCCGTCAGGTCACTGGAGCCGAAGCCCGACCGCCCTTGCAAGGGATATGCTCCACCTCAAGGGGACAGAAGCGCCACAAGCCATCCTGCTCCAGCGGGGGGAAGTGTGGTACGACGTACGCATCCAACCCTTGGAAGGCTCCATCCTGGGGAAATCGGCCATCGCCCTCTTCCGGGACATCACCGAAAGCAAGCATGCCCAGGACATTCTATTGCGGTCCAACGCGGAGTTGGAACAATTCGCCCATGTTCTCTCCCACGAACTACAGACCCCCATTCGCTCGATTGTCAGTTACCTTGGCCTGATCCAACGCCGTCTGGGAATAGATCTGAGCCAGGACATCCGCCAAGACATGGAAATGGCGGTTCAGGCAGGAAAACGCATGTCGGCGATGATCCACGGGCTATTGGATTACGCCAATGCCCGCCCCTCCGACCACCCCCTGGTTCCGGTCAAACTGACGCTTCCCCTGACCGACGCCTTAAGCGCTCTGGAACCGAGGCTGAAAGCCTGGGGGACCCACGTGGCGACCCCCGAACGGTTGCCAACGGTTCTGGGCAATCGCGACCAATTGGTTCATGTCTTCCAAGAGCTTTTGGAAAATGCAAGCAAGTTTACCCCAGCGGATCGCACTCCAGAGATCTCCATCACCGCCACGGAGTCGGAGGAGCAGGTCCACCTGTCTTTCACCGACAACGGCATGGGCATTCCGGATAAGGACCGCCAAGTGGTTTTCGGCGTCTTCAAACGTCTGCATGGTGAGACGGAATTTCCCGGCACGGGCCTGGGATTGGCCATTTGCAAGCGGCTGATCGAACTGCACGGGGGCTGGATCACCCTTCGTCCCCGCATGGGCACGGAGGGATCCGTTTTCACTGTCACCCTATGGAAAGAAAGCGCCGCCGCCCCCCTCTCTGTCTCGCAGACAGAGGTCGACAAGGAAACGGCCCTTCCCAATGATGTCTAGAGCAAATCCCGAGCAAGCTGGAACAGATTGCGACGGGCGGAACGCACGCCGTAGGCGTGACGATTTTCTTCAACGTCAGTGACTTAGAGCATGTTGCGTGAATCACATTTCACACAACATGCTCTAGACGGAAGACTGATCGCCTTGTTGTCCCTATTCCGCCGGAGCGGAAATGCCAAAATCCTTGGCCCACCGCAAGCCCGCTTCGGTCTTGCCCCGGGGGCGGTATTCGCACCCCACCCACCCCGGAAATCCATGGGCATCCAGCATACCGAACAGGTAGGGCCAATTGACCTCTCCATTGGCGTCCGGTTCATGGCGACCGGGCACGCCTGCGATCTGCACATGGGCGATGCGATCCAGGTTGGCTTCCAGGAAATCCGTCAGCCCCCCTTGCATGATCTGGGCATGATAAAAATCATACTGTAAGTACAGGTTCTTATGATCGACCTCAGAGAGGATGGTCAGGGCATCATCGGGACGACTCAGAAAGTAACCGGGCATATCCACCGTATTGATCGGCTCGATCAGGGCCTTGACTCCATGGTCCGCGCAAAACTCCGCCGCCCAGGCCAGGTTCTCCACATAGGTCTCCAGGGCCTCAGGCCAAGCCTCCTCCTCAACCACGCCGGCCATGATATGCAGGCGCGGACAGTCGGTCAGCTCCACATAGGGCATGGCCACCTCCAGACTGTCCCGGAAATCGTCCCGACGGCCAGGCAGGGCCGCAAGCCCCCGCTCTCCCGCAGCCCAATTCCCCGGAGGCGCATTGAACAGGGTGAGCTCCAGCCCGTTACAGGCCGTCAGGTCGCCAAGCTTTTCCGGTCGCAGGGTATAAGGGAACTGAATTTCGCAGCCCTTGAACCCACAGGCCGCAGCCCGGGCGAAGCGATCTTCCAGGGGCCGGTCTGTGAACAGGGTGGATAGATTGGCGGCGAAACGAGGCATGGGGGGCTTGTCCTGGACAAAAGGGGTGGGGTAGGAGTATCGCTGACCGCCTGGGCGCCCCATATGGCGAGGGACGGCCCTTCGACAGGTCTGCGGCATCCTACCCCCGCCGCCGTCCAAAGACGAGGCCTTCCAGAGGCCCCTCCGACCGATGAACAGCGAGGCATTTCGCATGGCATCCCTCCAGACCCTTTCCTCCGCCCCCGGCACCGGCCAGCCCCCCACGCCCCCGGCGCCTTCAACCGAAGCGGTCGAGCGGCTGGCGGCGAAATACGACCTGCGGCTGCCCCGCTACACCAGTTATCCCACGGCTCCCCATTTCCACCCGGGCATCACCGGCGACAGCTACGGCGATTGGTTGGCCGCGCTCCCGGCGGGCACCAAGACTTCGCTCTACCTGCATATCGCCTATTGCGCCGAGATGTGCTGGTTCTGCGGTTGTCACACCAAGATCACCAAGCGCTACGACCCCATCGCCGATTACCTGGAGGCCTTGCTGGCGGAAGTCGATCTGGTCGCTGACCACCTGACCGCACCGCTTGACGTGACTCATGTCCATTTCGGTGGCGGCACGCCCACCATTTTAAAAGGCGAGGACTTCGCCCGGGTTCTCGACACCCTGCGCGCCCGCTTCGGCCTGTCGGAGAGCGCTGAAGTGGCCGTGGAAATGGATCCCCGCACAGCCACGCTCGACTATGTAAAGACCATGGCCAAGGCCGGCGTGACCCGGGCCAGTATCGGCGTGCAGGATTTCGAACCCCAGGTTCAGGCCGCCGTCAACCGCATCCAGCCCATCGAGTTGGTTGAGCAGGTCATCGGCTGGCTGCGGGACAACGGCATTTCCGACATCAACATGGACCTGATCTACGGCCTGCCCCATCAGACCACGGAGTCCGTGTTGACAACCGTGGACCGGGCCGTAGCCATGAACCCGGCCCGGGTGTCCCTATTCGGCTATGCCCATGTCCCCTGGATGAAAAAACACATGCGTCTGATCCCGGAAGACACCCTGCCGGGCGCATCCGAACGGTGGAGCCAGTATCTGGCGGCCACTCGCCGTTTCCAGGAATTGGGATATGTCGCCATTGGCCTGGATCACTTCGCCGCTCCCGACGACGAAATGGCCCTGGCCCTGAACACGGGCACCCTGCACCGCAACTTCCAGGGCTATACCACCGATACGGCTCCGGCCTTGATCGGCCTTGGCGCCTCGGGCATCGGCTACTTGCCCCAAGGGTATGTGGCCAACGAAGGCGAACTGACAAACTACAAACGCATGGTTCGAGAGGGCCATCTGGCCACTAAACGGGGCGTCGCGCTGTCCGACGAAGACACGGTCCGCAGGGCAATCATCGAGCGGATCATGTGCGACATGGCCGTGGATTTAGCCAAGATCACCCATGACCATGGGCTTCCGGACTCGGCCTTCGATGACGAATTGGCCGCGATGGCTCCTTTCCAGGACGACGGCATCGTGTCCGTGGAGGGATCCGTGATCCGCGTGACGGATATGGGCCGTCCCCTATCCCGGGCCGTCTGCGCGGCCTTCGACAAATACCTGAAAGCCGGAGAGCAACGCCACTCTCGCGCCGTATAGGGAAAAACTCTGGGCTCTGCCCAGACCCGCAAAGGGTCACGAACCCTTTGATCCCATTTGTTTTAAACGCATGAAAAGCGGGGCAGAGCCCCGCTTTTTTCCTATTCTGACCGGCCACCGCGTGCTGCGGACCACCCCACGGGATCCTTCAGGAACGCGCGCACCCCTTCGATGCTGTCTTCGGGGAAGGCCTTGGTTTCCTCGGCCACGGCCAGGACGTCATGCCAGGTCGCCAGCCAGTGCAGGGACACATCCTCCTTTGCCAGGGAGTCCAAAGCACCCGGGAAGGCCCCGTAGAAGAACACCACAAAGGCATGGTTGACCTGCGCACCCGCATCCCGCAGGGCCTTCACGAAGGACAGCTTGGAGCCACCATCGGTAGCCAGATCCTCGACGAGCAGAACGCGTTGCTCTTCGGTTAAATCCCCCTCGATCTGGGCCATCCGGCCAAACCCCTTGGGTTTCTTACGGACATACTGCATGGGGAGGGCGAGGGAGTCAGCCAACCAAGCGGCATAGGGAATACCCGCCGTCTCGCCTCCGGCCACGGCATCCAAGCTTTCATAGCCGACCATGCGCTCGATCTTCCGGGTTGCCAGCTCGATGATCCGACGGCGGGCCCGGGGATAGCTGATAATCTTGCGACAATCGATATAGACCGGGCTCGCCCAGCCCGCGGTCAGGGTATAGGGCTCCTGGGGGCGGAAATTGACCGCGCCGATTTCCAGCAAAATGCTCGCGACGGCGCGACCGGCCTCGGCGTCGGCGAGGGCGTGGGGATCGAGGGTCATGCGGGTGAGTCCTTCTGAACGGTGGCCCTCCCGGATGGATCCCGCAGGAGATCAGGGGGCCGATGGGATGGGGAGGAAGATCGCTAAACCATTGGCGGGTTCCGCTTTCCGTTGTTTACCGGTAAATCTGTGGTCCGGCAACCACCCTCCTCCCCGGCAAAGGACGCGCCCTCAGATGTCATCATCCGTTATCCAAACCACCATCGAAGGCCCCGTGGCCACCATCACGCTCAACCGCCCCGACCGACTGAACGCCATGAACCTGCCCATGTGGCAAGCACTGGGAGATGCTCTGGAAGCGATAACGGAACAGTCCCAAACCTCTCAAGGTCCCCATTGCCTGATTCTGCGGGGCGCGGGTGGCAAGGCCTTCGCTGCGGGGGCGGATATCGGGGAATTCGACACGGTGCGTGCCACGCCCGATCAAGCCAAGGACTACGACCGGATCATGCGCCGGACCTTGACCCTGGTTCGGGACTGCCCCCTGCCGGTCATCGCCGCCATCGAGGGGGCCTGCGTGGGGGGCGGGCTGGAGCTCGCCTGCCTGTGCGACTTGAGAATTTCCAATGAATCCGGGCGTTTCGGCGTGCCCATCAACCGCATCGGCGTGGTTATGGCCTATCCGGAGATCCAGGCCATCGAACGACTGATCGGCCCGGCGAACACCCTGTCGATCCTGCTGGAAGCCAAAATCATCCCCGCCGTCGAAGCCCTGCGCATGGGTCTGGTCAACCGGATCGTCCCAGATGATGCCTTCGAAGAGCACCTCGCCGAAACGGCCAAGACCATCGCCAAAGGTGCACCCGGAGTGAACGCTTGGCACAAGAAATTCATCCGCCGCCTCCAGGACTCTGCCCCGGTTACCGAAACGGAACTGGATGAGTGCTATGACTTCCTGAACACAGAGGATTACCGAGAGGGAATCACCGCTTTCAAGGAAAAGCGTAAACCCATATTTCAGGGAAAGTAGGGACGCGGTCTCTAGGTCACGATGAAATTCGGTCTGATCGACCGAATTTCACGGTACACAACACTGTTTCGTCTTTTTTGGGCGATTGCCCAAACCCCTACTTTTTAATGGCCTGGGGTCTGGGGCCTTTCGGCCCCAGTGGGGGATGGGGCAAAGCCCCGTGACGCGAAAACACTCCCAGTCCTGTCCCCTGACCGACCTTAAGAAACGTGATCTAAATTAGATGGTTGGGGCGGAATGAGACGGAAAACCGCGACACAGCTTTCTGCTTTCCACTCTAACTACACGTGGTAGCGAATAATCGCGCTGGCTGGCATCAGGGCATAACCCTTGCCGGCCAATGTCGGCAACCATTGGGCCAAAGCCCGATAGGTTTTTTCGCGTGGATGGCCAATCGCCACTGCCTGCCCATGACGGGCTGCGAATTGCTCTATTTGAGCCAACTGATGGTGGATGGACTGGGCGCTATCCTTATGGTCGATGAAGACGGCCCTCTCCACAAAGGGCACGCCATGGAGGCGCGCCTGGGGTGGAGCAACGGAGCTTCCCGTGGTGCGGCTATCGAGGAACATGAGCCCCCGCTCGGCCAGACTGCCCATGACAACCCCCATACCCCGGGCATCTGCCGTAAATTTGCTGCCCATATGGTTGTTGAGCCCCACGACACCCGGATATCGGGACAGGGCATCAGCCACCAACCGTCGAATCTCCGAATCGGATTGGCTGGTCATCAGGGCACCGGGGCCGGGATTATAGTGGGAATCCCGGGGCTCCATGGGAAGGTGAAGCATGATCTCATGCCCATGGAGCCGACCGGCAGAAACCAACCCCTCCGGCGACTCGGCGTAGGCCATGTGGGACAGGGTCAGGGGGCCCGGTAAGGCTATGAAATCCCGGGTTATCTTACGGTTCAAGCCCAAGTCGTCGATCACCACGGAAATCATGGGCCGCCCGCCCGGGTCCGGGACAGGCAGGGCATTGTCCAACCAAGCCCGCCCCCGGCTACCCGGCAGAGCAAAAGCTGTGGAAGACGGAGCCTTTCGTTCTGGTTGGATATAAGCCACCGGTTGGAAAGAATCGGAGCCATACAGGGGGCGGGATGGCGAATCGATAACCCCCTGCTGATCGGGCATCCCATAGTCCGGGGCCTCGCTCAACGCCACAGCCTGACGAACACCCAACGGATTCCTGGGTTTGATCCCGGGCGGAAGTGGAACCGCGCCCCGTGCGCCTGCCAGTGTCTCTCCACCAGAGGGTTGAGGCTCCGGGCTCGATACAGTCCGAGGTCCGGGCATATCCGCTGGACGAATCACCTGAGTCGGCGCGAATGCGGGAGGGTCGAAAATAGAGGGCTCAGCGCCCTCGGCCAAGGGCATCCGCATGGCAATATCGGCCGGGGCAAGGAACCCTCGGCGCGCGGTCGCCAAGCCGTCATCCTCAACAAAGCGCACATGTCCCAGAGCCGCAGCCCGGGCGGCGCCCTTGCCGCCCAAGGCGTCGGCTCCACTCGCCCAGACCTTACCCAGCTTGGCGAGGGCCGCTCCACCAACCGCGCCAAACACCAACATCCCCACACAACTCAACATCATCCGCCGCGAAATCAGCGGAGGCGGTGGAGGATCCAAGGGGGACCCAAGAGTGCGCCTTTTGGGTTGCCGCACCGGTCGGTTCTGCCAGGGGTGATTCCCAGGCAGTCCCTGTTGGGGCAGTCCCTGTTGGGGCCGTCCCTTATTGGGTCCCCTTTGTCGGGGCCGCCCGAGGGGACCAGCAGCAGTCTTCTGCCTTTTTGGAGGAAAGCGAGCCATGGCGGGACATTCGCAAATGTTGGAAACTAGGCATAATCCTGCCATGACTCGGGTTAACGGGGTGTTACGACCCCGAACCAGGGTCCATCTGGGACTGGATGTAATTGGCTAGGCCAACCTTCTCCAACAAACCGATCTCGGTTTCCACGTAGTCGATATGCTCCTCGGTGTCGTCGAGGATTTCGTCCAGAATCTGCCGGGACACATAATCCCGGGCCGCTTCGCAAGCGGCAACGCCCTCCACCAGATCGACTCGGGCGGCAACTTCCAGCTTCAGGTCGTTCTCCAGAACTTCCTGAACATTCTCGCCAATCATCAGCTTGCCCAGGTCCTGCAAGTTGGGCAGGCCTTCCAAGAACAGAACGCGTTTGATCAGTTTGTCGGCGTGGCCCATCTCTTCGATGGATTCCTTATACTCATGGGCGCCCAGCTTGGCCAAACCCCAGTCCTGCAGCATGCGGGCATGCAAAAAGTACTGATTAATGGCCGTCAGCTCGTTCTTGAGAATGCCGTTCAACAGTTTGATGATCTGCGGATCACCCTTCATTGGATCGTCCTCCAAATGTGGTGGAAACTGAAATAGTGTTGGATGGTCGTTCGCTGCGGACGAATGACACGGGGACAAAACCCGAGTGGAGAGAAATCCGACCCAGCCCAAGGAATATAGGCGCTCTAAGAAACTTCGTTAAGGTGGTGAATATAAAAAAGGGTTATGAAGCCACATAGATTACGTGCTCCGCCCTACTCCATCAACTCTATCTAATATTTTTCAAATCTGCGCAGTCCTGCTCAGCCGTACCTTGAAATTCAATTCGGCCCTTTATTCGGCAGCCTGACGTCCCATTGCTTCATGGTGGTGATGCTGCTCCATGCGCCCCTTACGACTTTCATCCAGAACCGAACGCATACACCCAACACACTTCCCGCAGACTGGCCGAACACCGCGACGAGCAAAGACTGCCCCCGCAGACCTAGCCCCCGCATGGGCATCTTCTCGCACCTGACGATCGGTTAAGGCGTGACACACGCAAACGTACATGCCCAAGTCCTCCACACACGAACGAATAGAACCCAAATGGTCCTCGCGCACCCGCACAGTCAAAAAAAGTCAACGACCCGCGCACCAATCTTTCAGAGTATATCGACGGGCCAACCTCAGATCGAAGCCTTCGTTAGGGTACTGCGCCCAGCTACCTCTCCCGTAGCCGGGCGAGGCGGGGGACGACCCGCCTCATATCCATAGACTCTAAGAGGCCAATAATTGCGAGTCAATCTCAAAATCAACTCCTCCCCCTTTTTGGGGTATTAAACTCCCATCCAAAGCGCTCTGCGATGACTTGGGCCGATGGCGTAAATGCGAAACGAACACCGTTTCATCACAAAAAATTTCGCTTAGAGTATTCCGGGATCACGTTGGGTCGCTTTGCGACCAAACTTAGCCTCGAAGGCACTCTCACAGGACACAATACTGTCTCGTATTTTTTGGGCGATTGCCCAAGCCCATTTGGGGGCAAATGCCCCCAAACCCCCATTTTCCTTTTACAAATAAAAGCCCAGGGTCTGGGACCTCTCGGCCCCCAATGGGGGACGGGGCAAGGCTCCGTGACGGAAGCTCCCCCTGTCCTGATGGCCACCGGCGCCTTATGGCGCGTAAAGCCCTGTCTGACGTTTGAACACACGAACAGAAGCGAAGCCTCAGGAGGATACCGCATTCGGATAGGCATCCGTCGAGGCATGATAGGGCTTGATGTCCAGCAGCGGCGTGCCATCCAGGCAATCCAAAGGCCCCACGGTCACCCTGGCCATGTCCTGGTCCACACCAAGAAGCGGCACAATACCCAGGGCGATGGGATTGGGTCGAACCGGCGAGCGAAGGGAGAAGACACCCCGCGCCCGGTCCGAATGACGAGGCCATTGCAGGATCAAATCCCGCCGCGCCCGGTCCATCCAATACAATACGACCACATGACTATATCCCTCCAGGCAAGACAGCCCTGGCCCATAGGCGGGTTGCAGGACCAGATGGGCCGGTTCACTGGTGCGCTCCCGGGCCTGGATCAAATTGCGCGGCGCGCTGCCCCTTTCCTTCCAGGGTGTCTGGATCCAACCAATGAAGCTCACCGATCCATCGGCTTTCGCGCCTGGGTCAAAGTCCAGGGCGACTTCACCTTCGCGGATATCACTGTCCATGGCTTCCTTCCCGACGTTTTGGAATATTCCCTTGAATTTAATAAGAATACTCTGTCATCCGTCGAAAGTCAGCGATCCATGAAGGCAATCAGCCTGCAGATTATCCCGCGCTGAACCCGGATTCGGCCAACATCCGATAGAACTCCCGCACGGTGCTTTCCCTCTCCTTCACCTCTTTCACATCGCGAGTGAATTCCTCCACGAAATTGGGCTGACGCAGATGGTGCAAAACCCGAGATCGGGCCAGGGTCAGGGCCTTGCCCTCGATCAGAATTCCAGACCCGCAGAACCTTACCAGACGAACGGCACGAACCCTCAAGCTGTCGCTGGGTGAATCCAGCTTTTCCACCACCCGATTCTCCACAAGATAGCGGGCCAGAAGGTCGTCCAGTCGCCCGCACACCCGGGTCCGTAAAACCTCCGGCAGGGTAGATTCCATCAGCGCCCTTTGAAGACCGGACATAATCTGGAGCTTTTCCGTGGTCGACAGTCGGGGGTCCACAAAATAATCCAGGTTGGCCGCTTCTTTAATGACCTGCACCACTTCTTCCGCAACAGCGGTCATATGTTGACCATCCGCTTGGCAGTCTGCGACGGCGAACAGGTAATGCAGCCGCCGGGCCTTATCCCGCAACAGATGGGACACCCCCTCAATGGACAGGCGCCAGCCCGTGGCGCCCCCCTGTTCCAACCGCAGGCCATAGCGGCGTGTCAGAGCTGCGGCAACGGGGGCTCCGCCCGCCACCCCATCGCGCCGCACCAAACGCTCCATCAGGGCAAGAAAAGCCTCATGTTCCTGCGTGGGGTCGTTCCGTGCCAAGGGTTGGCGACCGCCGATCTCACGGGTCACCCGTTCCATCAAAACCGTCAAACCGGATGGCAGTTTGTTCTCCTTGAACAGCCTGCGCAAAACCTTGACCGTGTCCGGATCGTCTAACGCATCCGGCCCCGCCTTCCCCTCCATCAGATCCAACAGGCCGATCAGGGCGTTGGACAGGTTGGGTCGACTGCCGAGAATTTCCTGGATCACCTGACTGACATTCAGGGTGTCGGCGATGAACCCATCCAGGATCTTCAGGGTATCCTCGCTCAACTCGTCCGATAGGCAAGCCAACAGGACCTCAAGCTTTCCCAGGTAGTTCCGCTCCTTATAGGTTTCTCGAGCGATCACATGGCGCAGCAACTGGACCTGCTCTTCATGAATAAATGCGCATTTGCTCACCGCAGCCAGGACCCGCCGGAAGTCCGCAAGAGTGACCTTCCACAGCAACTTCTCCCCTTCAGCCTTCCGGGCCCGTCGCCCTATCTCTGCCACCCAGCGATAGAGCTCGTCCTTCCACGCCTTGGCGTTCAGGGCCTCATTGGCGCGGCAATGAAGAGTGACCATCCGATCAACAGCAGCGGGCAGAAGCGCGCCGTCGACATCCTCAAGCTTCGACAACGGAGAATAGCAATACAGCAATTCGGAGGGAATCAGCACCCGACTTTCCAGGTACTTCCGCAAGAGCCGGGCAATGGTCATACGGCTTTCAAGCCCATAGACCTCCTCCACCGAACCGCAATACGCCCCCTCTTCAATGGGATTTAGGCGGATGGGAGCCTCGGGCATTGCACCCAGGATTTCTTCGAACACCACCCGTTCACGATGCAGTCCGTCAGGTCCCAGGCGGTCATTGATCACCCGCACCCCATCCACTTGCCTGCTTTTCACGATTGTCTTTGCCGTGTCGAGGGCCGACCGTTCCTCGTCGTGGATTTCCTGGGTGATCCAGCGTTTATCCCTGTTAATCTGGACTTCGAATTTGGGCATGGGTTTTATTCCCCAAAGTCCACCCCATGCGCGGAGCGGCAGATTTCAATTCAAATTTACGGCCCAGATTTTACCCATTCGGGCGACGACATCTTTCGGGCCAACATATACAACCATACACCTTGACAGCACCCTCTTAAGAGTGAAGCCACCTAGACAAGGATACACCCTTTAGGCCATGTTGAGCAAAGTATAAACCATTCAGTCAATTGACGTAAATTGCTACGATAGACGACCTGCGAGTTTTCTAACAATTTATTTGATCGTTTTGAGCCCTGTCCCATCCCGCCCTACATCCAGCGAAGCGGTGTGCTCACCCCCCTTTTTCCCTGTCTCTTCAGCATTTTCACGGGCCTTTTCAATCCACCGTCCCTGATCATCCTGGCTCCAATAGCGCAATTCAACACCCTGGTCCCGCAAGATCCGCCAATGTCCCCGTGCGGCCTCCACCACCGGACCGTTCCGTCCGTCGAACAGATTCAGGACTCGGGTAAAGCCCCCTTGCTCCTTGGGCCAAGCTCCATCTGTCAACACGAGGACATCGGCGGCATTGGGATTTTCGATATCGGTAGTCAGCCAGATGGGGTGTCGCCCCGGATCCCCATCCTCCCGAGAGCCATGAGGCAACCAGGAACTGGCGTCGAACGTCCAAAGCAAGGCATTCAGGACCCGCACCCGTTCCTCAGATCCGGCAAGGACGACGGCCCGGTGTCCCCCCCCATAGACGCGCGCCAAGAGGCGTGGAAGGGCGTCTTCCAGGGGCCAGATTGTCAGATGGTAAAAGTCGTATCGGATCATGGGCGTGGTCATGGCCGGAGTGTAAACGAAGCCTTCCCCCGTCGTCCGGCAAAAAAGGACCCGCATGGGGAAAAGGAATCAAGGCTCACTCGTTTGATCGGGAGACAGGAAAAAGCCGCCCCCTTTCGGGGGGCGGCTCGATTGTCCCATTCCGGTCGCGTCCTCTACTTGTCGCTGATTTTCAAGGGGATAAAGGTGCGAGCACCCTTGTTTTCCACCAGCAGCAAGACGGTCTTTCGATCGGCGTCAACGGCATTGGAAACCGCCTTGGTCACTTCCTCGGGGGTTGAGACTTCCTGCTGATTGACCTTGATGATCACCACACCCGGTTCCACACCCTTGGTCGCAGCGTCGCTGTCCTCCTTCACGTCAGTGATGACGATACCCTTGGTATCCTCGCTCAACCCATACATGGACCGCAGCTGGTCATTCAGTTCTGCCACACCCAAACCAAGGGGCGCAATCAGCGTCGATCCATCTTCCACCTGTGCCGTCTTGGTTTCGTCGTCAAGCAGACCCTTTTCCTCAGCCACTTCCAATTCACCGACGGACATCTTCAGATCGACGTCCTTGCCGTCGCGCCAAACCTTCACATCCACTTTCTTATCGATGGCGGTTTCGGCCACGATGCGGGGAAGCTCCCGCATATCCGGTATCGGGCGACCATCGAAGGACAGGATGACGTCTCCGGCCTTGATGCCCGCCGCAGCGGCCGGGCCTTCAGGGGTAACGGCCGCCACCAAAGCGCCCCGGGGCTTATCCAGGCCTAAACCTTCGGCGATTTCCTCACCCACGGACTGAATCCGCACACCGATCCATCCCCGCTTTGTGCGCCCATATTCCTTCAACTGAGCCACCACCTGCTTGGCCAGATTGGAAGGCACGGAAAAGCCGATGCCGATGGACCCGCCTGAGGGGCTGAAGATCGCCGTATTAATGCCGATCACCTCGCCGTCCTCGTTGAACAGCGGGCCACCGGAATTGCCCTTGTTGATGGCCGCATCGGTCTGAATGAAGCTATCATAGGGACCAGCGTTGATGTCGCGAGTCTTGGCGCTGATGATGCCAGCGGTCACCGTTCCGCCCAGACCGAAGGGGTTGCCAATGGCCACCACCCAATCGCCCACCCGTGCGGCGTCAGAATCCCCCCAGGGCACTGCAGCCGTCAGGGGCTCCTTGGGCTCCACCTTCAGCAGAGCGACGTCGGTTTTCTCATCATGGCCAATCAGTTTGGCTTTCAAGGCCGTATCGTCCTGCAAAATAACCGTGATCTCGTCGGCGTCTTTGATCACATGGTTATTGGTGACGATGTAGCCTGTCTTATCGATCACAAATCCCGAGCCCAAGGACGTGGCCTTGCGCGGCCGTCCACCGCCGTTGCCGCCGCCGTGCCGATCAAAGAAATCCTTGAAGAACTCCTCGAAGGGCGAGCCCGGCGGGAATTGGGGCATGTCCGGACCGCGAGCGGAATCAATGGTCTGCGTGGTGGAAATATTGACCACCGCAGGCAGCAGGCGTTCGGCCAAATCGGCAAAACTTGCCGGGGTATCCCGTGCCTGAGCTTCGCCAATGGGCGACAGACCCGGCACCATGGGAACCGCCATAAGGACGCCGGCCATGAGAACCGGTGCAATGATCCGATGGGCAAATCTCGCCCGCCCTTGGGGGCGCTGGGAAGTCCCGCCTTCTCCCCGGGGTAATTCGGTTTCTCTGTGAAAGACTTTCTGGAACACGTCATGGTCTCCTTTGGGCTCCTTCCGATCAGGCCTCCCGTATGGACGGCCGATGGGAAGGATCTTGGCGCGTCCGGGTGGCGATGGACCGCGCCGGACCTAATGGGATTTGGGTTCATAGCCCCCGGCGGTCAATCGCCGAAGGCCCGGGGGAGGACCCCCCTTTCGTTCTTGCCTGTTTACAAACTGTTAGCCAATGGTGGCGGAAATGGGACCGACCGGGGGCCAATGTAGTCTATTTCGGGGTATTCCTTGGTTCCAGCGAACACCGGAGCAATTTTTGGGGGGGATTGTGAGCATCGAGCGGAAAAGGGGGCACCGGTTTTCTGCTCCACGCGATGCTCTAACCATATGATACGAGATCAAACCGCCCTAAATCGATCCCGATTTAGGGCGGTTTGATCTAATACCCAGGTGCGGTGAGTTTGACTCACCGCACCTGGGAAGCGGCCAAGTGGCCGCCGCGCCTTATGGCGCGTAAAAGCCCGCCTGGCGTTTGAACGCAAGAAAAGCGGCGTGGGTTTCAACCTGCGCCGCTTGGTATAAGGGGCGGGACGGAAGAACCAAAAGGGGGCGGGACCTCCGTCGGAGATCCCGCCCCCTTTGACGCGTTAACCGAGACTCCTTACCGAGCCGGGGCAGGCTGGCCCGTCATCGATCCGAAGTACTTGAAAAAATCGCTGTCCGGAGACAGCACCATGCTGGTGTCCTTGCCGGTGCCCAAGGCCTTCTTATAGGCCTCCATGGAGCGGTAGAAGGCAAAGAACTCAGGATCGGCGCCAAAGGAATCGGCATAGATCTTGATCGCCTGGGCGTCGCCATCACCCCGCAATTGCTGCGAAGTCTTCTGGGCCTCGGCCATGATCACCGTGCGTTCCCGATCGGCGCGGGCGCGGATCTGCTGGGCCTGTTCCTGGCCCTGGGCGCGGGACTCACGGGCCTCCCGTTCACGTTCCGACCGGATCCGATCATAAATGGCCTGGCTGGTTTCCTCCGGCAGGTCAGCCCGTCGGATCCGAACATCGGTGACGGCGATCCCCATTTCCTTGGCATCTTTGTCCACCGCAGCCTTGAGGTCGACCATGATCTGCTCGCGCTCCGGAGACAGCAGAGTCGCCAATCCCACATTACCCAGCACCCGACGCAGCGAGGAAATCACCACATCCGACAGGCGCGAGCCCGCCTGATACTCGTTGTTCACTGCCCGATAGAATTGCAGGGGGTCAGCGATGCGGTAGCGAACGAAGGTATCCACCACCAACCGCTTTTGGTCAGCAAGGATCAACTGTTCCGCCGGGGGATCCAGCTCCAGAACGCGCTTGTCGTAGTAAACCACATTCTGGATGAAGGGAATCTTCACCTTCAGACCAGGCTCCTGGATGGTTCGAACATGCTCGCCAAACTGGAAGACCAGGGCCTGTTGGGTCTGGTTGACAATGAACAGGGACGAATAAAGGCCAACTGCGACGATAACCGCGACGACGCCGAGGGCGAGAAGAGACGTTTTCATTATTTGCTCCCCTGCGCGGTGCTGGCTCCGGACGTCGATCGCCCCGGATCGGACCGGTTGGCATTCAGTTCTGGCAGGGGCAGATACGGAACGACGCCCTGTCCATCTTTATCGATGATGATCTTGTTCACGCTAGCCAATACATCTTCCATGGTTTCCAGATAGATGCGCTTGGTGGTCACATCCTTGTCGACCTTGTAGGCCTTATAGATTTGGTCGAAACGCGAGGCATCACCCTGGGCACGATTGACAATCTCTTCCTTATAGGCTTCGGCCTGTTGGACCAACTGCTCGGCGTTACCCCGGGCTGCCGGGATGACGGAGTTGCGATAGGCCTCCGCTTCGTTGCGAAGGCGGACCTTGTCGGTTTCTGCACGCTGCACATCGTTGAACGCATCCACCACCTCGGCGGGGGGGTCGACCTTCAGCAACTGCAGACGGCGAATCTGGATACCGGACTTATATTCGTCCAGCAGGGCCTGAAGCATGGATTTTGCCCGCTCTTCGATGGCTTGACGACCCTCGGTCAAGGCCACTTGGATCGGAGTCTGACCGATGACCTCACGCATGACGCTTTCGGCGGCGCGGGTTACGGCGCTGCGGGGATCGCGAAGGTTAAACAGGTATTCACCGGCGTCCTTGATCACCCAGACCAGGGAAAAGTCGATGTCGATGATGTTCTCGTCTCCGGTCAGCATCAGGCTTTCCTCGAGAACGTCACGGGCCACTTCACCGGGACGACCGGTTGAGCCCCGCAAGCCGATTTCCACCCGGTTTTCCCGAGTCACCTTGGGCAGTAGCACCGTTTCCACCGGATAGGGCAGATGGTAATGCAACCCCGGGGGCGTGGTCGTGGTGTATTCGCCGAATCGCATAACGACGCCCTGCTCGTCCGTGCCCACCCGATAGAACCCGGAAAGCAGCCAGATCGCCAGAGCAAGCAGAACAAGGATAGCGATTCCCTTGGAGCCCAGTCCACCGCCAGAGCCGCCGGGGATCATGGACTTGAAGCGCTCCTGGCCCTTGCGCAGAACTTCCTCGAGGTCGGGGGGTTGGTTGCCACGGCCATTATTGCCGCGCCCTCCACCGCCACTGCCCCATGGGCCGCCGCCACCGCCGCCGCTACCCCACGGGCCGCCGCCTCCTTGTTGGTTCCATGCCATTGAACGAAGTCCCTTTCGCGTTTAAATCTTCAAACATCTTTGTCGCGCGCCGCCTTGAAAATGCAGGGCCGCGAAAACCTTATAGGACAGGTAAGGACTACTGGCCAAGGACGCAACAGAAACCGAGCACCGGTTACTCGGACAGATCCTGAAACCGCTGTTCGGTTTCAGGCCGTCGATCCGCAAACCAACGCCCTCTTTCCGCTTCGCTTCTCTCAGACGCACTCCCTGTCCCGCCTTTCTCCCCCGAGGGTCGACCTGACCTTCCCACCCGACATTCGCAATGTTGGGTTCTCCGCATATCGTTTCACCTACAAGGGGTTTCAATCGATGTCCGCCGTCACAAAGGACGATATTCTCAAGGCCTTGGCCACCGTGAAGACGCCCACGGGCCAGGATCTGGTTTCCCAGGGATGGGTGGACAGCCTGTCCGTTCAACCTGGAGAGGGGGGAGCTGCCGTGATTCTGACCATCGCCGTCCCCCCGGAACTGGGCGAAAAGCTCGAACCGCTGCGCCGTCAGGCAGAAGACGCGGCCCGTGCCCTGCCCGGCGTGGGTCGAGTTACAGCGGTCTTGACCGCCCAACGGCCAGAACCGCCACCGATCAACAGCAAACCCCAAGGGCCGAACAAGATCGCGCTGCCGACCATCAAACATGTGATCGCCGTGGCCTCCGGCAAGGGAGGTGTGGGCAAATCCACCACCACGGCCAATCTGGCCCTGGCGCTGGCCTCCCAGGGCCTAAAGGTCGGTGTCTATGACGCAGACATCCATGGCCCGTCCATGCCCCGCATGTTGGGGGTGAGAGACGAGAAGCCCCAGTCCGCAGGAGGAGAACAGGCCTATCCGGTCACTGGCCATGGGCTGGCGATCATGTCCATTGGTTTCATGGTGGCCGAAGACGACCCGGTGATTTGGCGCGGCCCCATGGTCATGGGCGCCCTGGAGAAGCTGCTTCGGGACGTGGTTTGGGGGGATCTGGATATTCTGCTGATCGACATGCCGCCGGGGACGGGGGATGCCCAATTGACCATCAGCCAGAAGGTCCCTCTATCCGGCGTGGTCATCGTCTCCACCCCCCAGGACATCGCCCTGCTGGACGCCCGCAAGGGTTTGAACATGTTCCGCAAGGTGGATGTCCCCGTTCTCGGCCTGATCGAGAACATGAGCTACCACCTGTGTTCCAATTGCGGACATCGGGAAGAGGTCTTCAGCCACGGCGGTGCCAAACGTACGGCGGAGGAACTCGGGGCGGAGTTCCTGGGGGACCTGCCCTTGGATATCAAGATCCGGGCGACGGCGGACATTGGCGCCCCGGTCACGGTCAGCGATCCGGACGGCCCCCATGCCCTGGCCTACAAGGCCATCGCCAAACGCATCTGGGATAAGTTGGAGGGATAGGGGAAGCCCTGGTACCTCCCAAGGTCATTTTCAGAGACCACCGCAGTGAAGACGAGCCCCAAACTGCGGCAATCAAACACCCGACTGGGCGCCAGGCAAAGCGCGCCCAGTCGAAGCCCTTCGCGCGGCCAGAGTGCCTTCGAGATCAAATTGGCCCAGGTCTTGGCCCGACTTGATCTCGAAGGCACTCTAAAATCTATCTAGTGAGAGTGAAACTGGCGTAAGGCAAGTCAGCACCGGATGCCCCTACGTCCATCCGGTGCTGAAGCCCTCAATGACTCATCAGAACCGGGATGGTCATATGGCGCACGATGTGGCGGGTCGCCCCACCGAGCACCAATTCGCGCAGGCGGGAGCGGCCATAGGCCCCCATGACGATCAGATCGACGCTTTCGTCAGCGGCCCGGGAGAGCAGCATGGCGCCCGCATCCATGTCTTCGGCATGGACAGCATGGGCTTCGGCTTTCACCCCATGGCGGGCCAAATGCAGACAAATGTCAGCACCCGGGACCTCGCCATGGCCCTGACGGCCCCCGCGCGGGTTGACGACGACCACTTCCACCTTGCTCGCCCGTTTCAGGAGGGGAATGGCGTCGTTGACGGCCCGGGTCGCCTCCCGGCTTCCGTTCCAGGCGACCATCACATGGTGACCGGCGCTCTTGAAGGTGCCGGCGTAGGGCACAACCAGAACCGGCCGTGCTGCATCCAATACCAGATGGTCGACGAGCCCCGACTCCCCGTCCATTTCGTCGTCGCGGGGGTCGATTTGACCGGCGACCACGAAATCCGTGTAGCGGGCATGCATACAGAAGCTCTCGACCAAATCCCCTTCGGCCTCGCGCCATTCGTAAGATACGCCAGCGGCCTTGGCCACGGATTCGAACATCTCGTGTTCAACCTTGATGGCGTCGGCGGCGAACTTGCGCTGGGCCTCGGCGACCTCGGGACCCAATTGGGACATGACGAACTGTGGCACATGGGGAACGGTCTTCACCCCCAGGCCCGTCAAATGCGCCCCATGTTCCACGGCCATGGCCGCCGCCAATTCCAGCCGAGCCCGGCAATGGGACGACTTATCAACATGGACTAGGATGTCCTTGAAAGACATTGCTTCCTCCTTGAACGGTGGGTGATGATCCGGATCCCGAGGATTCACACCGGACTTCACCCAACCCTATTGAATACGGACCGAGGGGAGCCGCCAGGCCAAAAGCCATCAGCCCAGAAACGATCCATGGGACGGTCGCGAAAAGGTCCTCCTCCCCCCCTGGCCGAACCACTTGGACAGGGGCGGCCTCCCACCTGGCACTGGATCCTAAATCACTGGGACGCGGAGATAAACCGCCAAGTCGATGAACGAGCCCTGCGGAAAATCCGCATCTGATCCGCGCGATCCACCACATCCCCAGGAGAGAGCCCCCCAGGACACTGCCTTGGTCGCCATCCTGCTGGGCAGCCTGTTGGGCGGCGTCGGTCAGATCACCGCCCAACAACATATCCCCCATGCGCCTTAAGTCGGTTCATCGGGTCTGGACATCCCGCTTCTCACCCGTATGCTGGGACTTCGTTGGTGACGATCCGTCCTTAACACCCCGAGAAGGTCTCTTCCCGAAGCGGCCCCAGGACCCAGCCACCGCAGTATGCCCCCGGCCCCCGACCCATCTGGTGACCGCCTCAAAGGCGCACCGATCAGTTCACAGGGAAAGTGGGGCGAACGCGTCAGGAGTTGCCCGACCATGGATTACGAGAGCTTTTTCGCAGACAGGCTGAGCAGTCTGAAGCGGGAAGGACGGTACCGCGTCTTCGCCGACCTGGAACGCCAAGTCGACAGGTTCCCGATCGCGCGGAACTACCGGAACGGCATAGTCCATGAGGTCACCATTTGGTGCTCGAACGACTACCTGGGCATGGGGATCCATCCCGAATTGCTGACTGCCATGGATGAAGCCCTGCGCATCTGCGGCGCCGGCGCTGGGGGAACCCGCAATATCAGCGGCACAAACCATTACCATGTACTGCTGGAGGAGGAACTCGCCCTCTGGCACGCTAAGGACGCAGCCCTTCTGTTCACCAGCGGCTATGTTGCCAACATGACCGCCCTGATGACCCTGGGATCCCAAATTCCCGACTTGGTCATCCTGTCGGACTCCGACAACCATAATTCCATGATCGAAGGGATCCGTCACTCCCGGGCGCCGAAGGAGGTCTTCCGCCACAACGACCTGGAGCATTTGGAAAGCCTCCTGCGGAAGTATCCTAAGGAGACTCCGAAGCTGATCGCCTTCGAATCGGTCTATTCCATGGACGGGGACATTTCTCCCATTAAGGAAATCTGCGATCTGGCCGATAAGTATGGCGCCATGACCTATCTGGATGAAGTCCACGCCGTGGGTATGTATGGCGAGACCGGCTCCGGCGTCGCCGAACGGGACGGCCAACGCGATCGGATCACCATCATTCAGGCGACGATGGGGAAGGCCATCGGCGTGATCGGCGGCTATATTTGCGCCTCGCGGAATCTGGTGGACTTCATCCGCAGCTTCGGTGCGGGCTTCATCTTCACCACCTCCCTGCCTCCGGCCATAGCGGCTGGCGCCCTGGCCAGTGTCCGGTATTTAAAGGCGCACAACGAATTACGCATCCGCCACCAGGAACGCGCCGCCACCGCCAAACGGCGTCTGGCAGAAGCGGGCCTCCCCGTCATGCCATCTGTCAGCCATATCGTTCCCGTTTTGGTGGGGGACGCGACCCTGTGCAAACAGGCGTCGGACCTCTTGCTGGAGCTGCACGACATCTACGTTCAGCCCATCAATTATCCCACCGTGCCCAAAGGGACAGAGCGTCTCCGCCTGACCCCAACGCCGCTGCATGGGGATGAGCATATGGACCACATGGTCGCAGCACTGACCGACGTTTGGCGCCGCCTTGGATTGAAACAACGCGCCGCGTGACACGTTTACCAGAGCGGAATAATGCGGTATACTGCACCTGCTTCGCAATTGAGCGAGGCCCGCATTGGAAGACACAGCCATGTTCGCCGACAACACCCTGACCCCGCGTGAAGCGGTTCGCCTTTGTGCCCTCGGAACCATTGCCCGGGGTCCCCGGCGCTATAGCGATCTGGCCGCCTCGGTCCGCCATTTTATCACCCGCCTGACGGGTCCCTCCCTGGACCTGCTGGGTAGCTCCATGGAACTGTTGCGCTACGAGGGGCTTATGGAGCCCGTCGATGGGGAGGGGATGGAAGATGATGCCCTCCTCGCCATCACCGAAGGGGGGAAAGCCGAGTTCATCCGCCTGATGACGGCAAACCTTCGGGCCTCCTCGGACCTCTCCCGACTGATCACAGCTTTGAAATTTCGCTTCCTGGATCTGCTCCCCATGGACCAGCGGGCCATGCAGGCCGATCTTTTGCTGGAAACGGCGGAAACGGAACTGGCCCGCCTGTTAGACCTGCTCGCCGCATCCCGCGAAGAAGGCGTAACCATGCGGGACTGGCTCGCCCATGAAGTCTCCATCGCCGAATCCCGTCTGGCTTGGCTGGAAGACTTCTCCCTCCGACAGAATCCCCAACCGAACAAGACTTAAGGTCCGACGAGTCCTCGGGGAAATTCGACTCCAAAGCTATATATCTTAACCTTTCGGACACGGAACTAGTTTCCATGGAGTTGGAAAGCACAACCACTACAGGTAGTTAGTTTGAAGTGGTTGCTGTTTTCCCCTTCCGGTATCAAAATCCGACCTTCGGAGGCGCCTTGGTGGGGAAAATGGGCGGAGGGAAACGGATATTTGGGGTCTGCTTGTCCCTTCTCTGGTGGTTCTGCGCATCAGACCCGGGATGGGCGAAAGCCGACGGCGAAACGGATAGCCTGCGCCTTCAACTCCCCTGGACCCACCAATTCGCCTTCGCCGGGGTTTATGCTGCCATCGCCAAGGGCTTCTATGCGGATCGGGGCTTGACCGTCATCCCCCTGGAAGCCGAACCGGGCAGCGACCCCGTGGACCGAGTCCTCTCCGGCGATGTGGACTACGGACTCTCGAGCACAGATCTTCTTGTCCCCCTGTCGAAGGGGGCCCCCCTGGTGGCCCTTGGAGCCATCCAACAACACTCCCCAAAGGTGATCCTGGCCCGCGCAGACACAGGTATTCGAACGGTCCATGATCTGGTGGGGCGGCGTCTGGGCCTGTCCAACGACTGCCTGCCCGTCCTCGCCTATCTCGCCAGCGAGGGCCTTGACCTCTCTCTGATGGACATCACCCAGCGGGATTTCACCCCCGACGCTTTGATCGACGGCAGCCTGGACGCCGTCTGCGCCAGTGAAGCCGACGACCCCTACATCTTGAAGGCCCTGGGGCTGGAGATCCTTACATTCTCGCCCCGGGCTTCTGGCATCGACTTCTATGGGCAGATCCTCTTTACCACCCACAAAACCATGGCCGATCATCCCGAGCAGGCGGAGGCCCTGCGTGCCGCCACCCTGCAGGGGTGGGATTACGCCATCACCCATACCCGGGAAATCGCCGAATGGATCCGCAAGCGCCACGGCGCCCGTCACGAACTGGCACATTTGCTTTTCGAGGCGGCCACCCTGCGGCCCTTGATCGCCTCTGATCTGGTCGAGCCGGGGTACATGAACCCCGGGCGGTGGGAAACCATCCGTGACACCTATGCCCGCTTCGGCCTCATCCCACGGAATACGGAGCTTGCCGGATTTCTTGCAGGACCGGGCACGGGGACCCGTACGATCATGCGAACCGATCCGCGCTTTCTCTACGGGGCTGCAGGGCTTGCACTCGTCACCTTGGCCATCGGTGGAGTCGCATGGCGGATAACGGCCATGAACAGGCGTCTCGCCCGGGAGATGTCGGAGCGGGAAATCGCCGAACTCCAGATGCGCGACAGCGAAAGCCGCTACCGGACCCTCGTCGAAAGTGCCCCCTACCCCATCGTTATTGCCGGGCTGGAAACGGATCGGATCCTGCACACCAATGCCCGATCAGAAAGCCAACTCCAAATTTCCCGACATTGGGCAAGAGACAAGGCTCTGTCGGGCTTTTTCACCGAACCCGATCGCTTCCGCAGCTTCCGCGACCTGTTGAAACGGAAGGGACAAGCGAACAGTCTGGTGACACAAATGCGCACCACAGGGAACGGCGCCTTCTGGGCCGATGTCTCCGCTTCGATCATCACCTTCGACGGTGAACCTGCGGTCTTCGCAAGCTTCAGCGACATCAGCGAGACCAAGGCCATGGAGCAGCGTCTAAGAGATCTGGCCGAAACGGACCCCCTCACCGGCGTGGCCAATCGACGCCGTTTCCTGGAGCTCCTGGAGCAGGAAATGGAGCGTCTGCACCGCTACGGTGGGAATCTCTGCCTGCTGCAAATGGATCTGGATCACTTCAAATCCATCAACGACCGCTTCGGCCATGGGGGCGGTGACGCGGCCCTACGCCATTTCACCACCGTTTGCCTGGCCACCCTACGCAATTGCGACCTCTTGGGTCGCATGGGGGGCGAGGAATTCGCCGCCCTCCTCCCCGGAACCAACAGCCGGGGCGCCATGCTGACAGCGGAACGCCTTTGTAGTGCGATCCGGAACGCCCCCTCGGTGGTGGGCAGCCAGACCATCGACATAACCGTCAGTATCGGCGTAACGGATATCCGCCTGGACGACGATGCCGATGGTGCCTTGGCCCGGGGAGACTTGGCCCTCTACCGCGCCAAAACAGAGGGTCGGAACCGGGCCGTGGGCGATTTGGCTCCCCCGACGGCTCAAGGACACGACCTGCCGGAGCTTGAGCTTCCCCAGGACGAGGAAACAGAAGAACGCACCACCGCTCAAGAGTGATGGAAGAACTCGGAGCCATATGATGGCCTCAGCACTCCGTGGCGCGACAAAGTCCGCGTGGTGTTTGAACATAATAGAGCATCGAGCGGAAAACTGGGAACCGGTTTTCCGGTCCACGCGATGCTCTAACCATATGCTTTTAGATCAAACCGCCCTAAATCGATTCCGATTTAGGGCGGTTTGATCCAAAAGCGGCGTGGGGTTCCCCCACCCCGCCACTTGATCTTATTGTCCTGCAGCCAGTTTATTGCGCATAGCCGCAATGATCTCAGTATTCCAACTCTTCTGGCCGACAATGCCAACAATGGACTTTTCCGTTGCCACTTTGGCGCGCGACGAGCTGCTCGTCAAAGGATCGATCCAGACGCCAACGGTTTCCCCTCCCGAGCCGACCACAAGCCCGATTCTACGGGAATGGAACCCTTCTACGTAAAGAGGTTCGGCTTTTTCGACATCGAACCCCGTGTCACGAAGAGCGCTGACTGCGGCCTTTTGAACGACGGGTGCCGGATAGGAGAACGTGACGCTTTCAGCCGAGCTGTCGTCACTTGAGGGTGCAGAGGCGCAAGCACCAACCATCAGAACGGCACTGACCGCCGCGATTACCCCATACTTCATCGACTCACTCTCCAAGATCCTATTGCGGGTACCGCAAGAAACTCACATCTTTAACGGTTTTCAATACAAAACAGTCTGTTTAGAACTGATAAATCGTAACCCCTTGATTTCATGTGACTCTCCCTTGGATCTTGACTCACGATTTAGAGGGAACCCCGAAACAATATGCGTCTCATTTTACAACGATCTTCTCAGCAACCTGAGTCGGCGAACGACAGGCTATCCCAAAGCATCTCCCAGGTTCCTGGCAACCGATAAGACCAAAACGGACGGAAACTCCTCCCCCCTCCCAACTGACGACGAACAGCATTGGATTCTTATGCCAAAGCCATTATATAAGATTATGTTCATGTAAACTCTGTGGGGCATCCGTGACCAACATCACCATTCTGGGCTCAGGCTTCAGCGCCTTGACCACCGTCCGCGAACTCCGCAGCCAAGGCGTCGACGCAGACATCACCGTCATCTCCCCACGCGATGCTCTCCACTACCTACCCAGTTCGATCTGGCTGCCTGCGGGTCTGCGCAAGGGCAAAGACCTGAAGATTCCGCTCGGCAATTTCTTCGCAAGACACCGCGTCACCCATGTGAAAGCCTCCGTCCTCGGATTATCCGAAGGTGGCCGGGTTGTCTTGACCGACGTGGGAGAATATCGCAATGACCAGCTTGTCATCGCGACCGGCGCCCGCTTCATCCGCAAACTGCCCGGGATAGAGCATGCGCTCATTCCCTGCGAAGGCATCACCGTCGGCGAGGAGATCGAGCGCCGTCTCGCGGGGATGACCGGGGGCACCATCGCCGTTGGCTTTGCCTCGAACCCCATGGAACAGGGCGCCGTCAGGGGCGGTCCGATGTTCGAATTCCTGTTCATCATTGATGCCCTCCTCCGCCGACAAGGCCGCCGGAACAGCTTCACCCTAACCTTCTTCAATCCTTCTCTCCGACCAGGCCAGCGGCTCGGCGACAAGGCCGTCGACGGCCTGCTGAAGGAGATGGCCAAACGCGACATCACAACACGGCTGGGTCACAAGATGGTGCGCCTGGAGACCAACAAGGTCGTGACCGAAGGAGGTGAGTTTGCAGCCGACCTGATTCTGTTCATGCCCGGACTGACCGGCCCCGCTTGGCTCGCCAACGCCGACCTTCCCCTCTCCCCCGGTGGCATGATCGCCGCAGACGAGATGTGCCGGGTGACAGACCGGGACGGCGTCTGGGTGGTCGGCGACGCGGGCAGCTATCCCGGCCCAGATTGGATGCCGAAGCAGGCGCATCAAGCGGACCTCCAAGCCAAGGCCGCAGCCGCCAACATCGCGGCCTCGCTCAAGGGGCAGGACGTTGTGACCCGGTTCAAGGCAGAACTGGTGTGTATCGTCGATATGCTCGACAAGGCCATGCTGGTCTATCGAAGCGAAAGCTTCGGCTTCCTCGGCCCGAAGATGAGACTGTTCCATTGGATGAAACGCGCCTTCGAACGCCACTACCTGCGCACCTATCGCTAGAGTGAAACGGGGCCAGCTTCACGCTACACGACAGTCAGTACTTTTCAGTCACTGGGCGTTGCCCCGTCCCCCACTGGGGCCGAAAGGCCCCAGACCTCCAGCATTTACTGGCCGAAAGGCCCCAGACCCCAGGCTGTTATTTTTAGAGCAAATACCGAGCAATCTGGGACAGATTGCGACGGGCGGAACGCACACCGTAGGCGTGACGATTTGCTTCAATGTCAGAGGCTTATACCAAGGTGCGGTGAGTTTGACTCACCGCACCTTGGAAGCGGCCAAGCGGCCGCCGCGCCTTATGGCGCGTAAAAGCCCGCCTGGCGTTTGAACGCAAGAAAAGCGGCGTGGGTTTCAACCCGCGCCGCTTGGTATTAGAGCATCAAGTGGAGCGGAAAACCGGTGCCCACTTTTCCGCTCGATGCTCTAAAAGAAAAATGGGGGTTTGGGGGCTTCGCCCCCAAATGGGCTTGGCAATCGCCCAAAAAATACGACCGGCAGTTACCTCCAGGACGGCGGCACGGCCTCGGCCCCTCGGTTAGCCGCCGATGCCGCATAGGCCGCCCGCCGGAGGGTGTTGATCGAGCCAAGGGGTTCGTGCGCCGCAAGACAGTTCCAGGGACTGAAGGCCAGTTGATCACCCAACGCAACCGTAGCCGCCACATCCTGTGGAGGGATCTCCAGGACTCCGACGGAATGGACCGGGCTTTTCCAGGCCTGCCGGGTATCTTCAACGGAATCGCTGTCCAGAACACGGGGTTGCAAGCAGAATTCGAAACGGATCGGCCCCAGATCAAGGGCGGCTTGCAATTTCGCACCGAAATCGCGTCCCTTGGTTGAAGGACGAATCCTGGCGGCTCCATCAGGCCGAAGCAGGATCTTCATTGCCCCGTCGCCAAGCCGGTAAGGGGTAACGCTGTTATAGGTCATCCGCGCCAAATCACGCCCCAACAGGTGCCGCAAACCGGAACCGTTGAGAAAAGCCCAGTAGCGCCAGCGCATCCGCCAAGGCAGGATGCTGGGAAACAGATATCGTGGCGCCAGTATTGCAACGGTCGTTGCCCGCCGAATGCCATCCAGGGCGCGAAATAAATCCATGGCTTCCGCCGCATCCTTGGACGGTCCTATGGCACTATTCATCAACACGAAATCCTGCTGTCCCGGCGGCGCACCGTCGCACACCGCCCCTTCGACTCCGCGCAGCTTGATCGCCACACCCCTTAGATCGGGATGGGAATCATCATCGAAGAACGCGTTGGAAAACCGGACGAGCGCCTCATAACGACCGGGCTTGGCGAAGAGTCCCCTCCGCCACGCTTGGTTATCGGGCGGATCAATCACCAGTGTCGCCTTCAGACAAGAGTGAGTCTTGCTATGGAACTGCCGGGAAAGAGTACCATCGGCATCAGGGCGCTGGAAGGTGCGCCGACAAATTCCCAGCAGTTCGTCCAGATCCTCAGAAGTGACGGGGCATCCTTGCTCTTGGGTCAAACCGCATATCCTAAGAGTTCCAGGCCCGGCCCACAGGCCTGTGTCAGCGCCACTTGCTGATCTGCGGGCAAGGTCCGAAAGGAGGAGCGAGCCGGTCGGGGCACTGTCGAGACTTTATCGAGCCAGCCCTCGTCTTCGAGCGACGGATCAATAAAACGGATCACCTCCCGCAGCTTTTCCCGGGGCGCAACTTGGACCTCCTCGAACTTCACGTTCAACAGACGGTCCGGCGGTAGATCCTGGAAAACCCGGTGCCCAATCAGGATCAAATCACTCCAAAACCGACCAAAATCCTCAAACGTTGGGAGGGCTGCGGTTTTCTCAATATTCAAAAGCCGAAATGCGAGCGATTCCATCAACACGTCTGCCAGACTGCCTTGTGTGTCCAGGAAACGCCGTTGGACATCAATCCCAAGCCGACGGCACCGCAAGATCGCTCCAAGAAGCACGCGAAAATTGTAGTGACGGCTCATCGATATCGCCGTATCCCGGCCATCGCGATAGACATGGATCACGCGCGCCTCGGGAAACAGACGCAGCAGTTTAGCCGCATGCATCAAAGTTCCACCGGACCGCTCCACCCAGACGCGCCGATCCAACTTCTCCGCCAAATCCTGGAACAAAGCCCGGTAGTGGTCTGCCAAGGGCATGCGAGGACGAGCCCGGACGAGGGGCTCCAACTCGTCCAGCAAGGCCTCGGGATCAACCGTCAGATGGGGAAGGGTCACGGCGATGATCGGTGGCATGGTTTCAGGGGTGAAGCGGGCCCCGGGCATATCATACTGATAGAGAGACTCATCGACCACATGGCCGTCCTTCAGCATGGCGTGGAGGCCCGGACTCTGCCTTGTCAGGGTTTTCCACATGCGTTCGCCGTCGGGACGGCGCCAAGCGAATGCGCTCTGACCGAGGGGAACGAAAAATTCGGAAAGGCTTAAGATCCCCGGATGCTGATTGAGCAGATCCGAAAGCATGGTGGAACCGCATCGCCCCGTGCTGAGGATCAAAACCGGTGCGATCACCTCTTCACTTCCACGAGCGGTCATTATAGGTGAGCGTCCTTCTCCGCGTGAACATGACCCGGCAAGCGATAGCGGATCCCCTCTTCGCTATAAAGCGAGACTGTCAGCATGGTCTGGAACTTGCTGGCCCGGCGGCGTGCACCGAATGCGGGAACGAGTTGGGACAGGATCCGCTCGGCCCCATTGGTCAGGCGCAGGACAGCCAAAGTGCCCGTGGTGTTCATTTTGGGATAGTTGAGCTGATCGGCAAGGTCATCGCCGATCATCGCCCGGGATATCCGGTAGATCTTTCGGCTCAACCGCCGTCGGGCGCCCAATTCGGTGATATCCGCAACAATGGGTGCGGAATTGATCAACCCATTGGCCAGCACAATGGATTCAAGGGTTGGTGGCGGCTCGCAAAGGGTTCCGACCCGGTGGAGGTGCAGGGCGCTGTCTTCCGAGTCAAACAGCAAATCTTCGGGAACCCCCATCAAGTGACCGGCATACCGCCAGATCATCATGAAGGACTCCCGCTCCTCTACCGAAAGGGTAACCCCAAGCATGGCGGCGCGCTTCAATAACAGCCCGGAAAAGGCCGCCGTCGCGTAGGCCATATGGGCGGCGCTGAGGGGCACCCCCCAGGCGGCCTCCTCCCATTCCTCGGCCCGGGACAGCAGGAGCCGAATGCGTGCATGGACAAGGCGGATCCGCACCGACAGCTTCCAACCATCTCCCCGGCGGTCCAGACCTCCAGGGAGAAAAATTTCCACGATCTGCCGGTTGTTCTGCTTCAGGCGTCGGACGCCTTGATCAACAAGACGACCGGTGATCGTGAACGATTGGCTGATCAGGGTGGAAAATCCCTCGATCAAGACCGCCGCCACAAACGCCCCGATGAACATCTCCGAATTTCGATGAAAGGCCCGGCAACCGGGCAAGACCTGATCTGCATCGAACCAGGGAGGGACCTGCTCCGCGTCGGCGAAGAATGCACGGACACTCTCCGGTGCGTCCTGAATCGCCGATGGCCCGACCTCGATGGCTTGCTTGATCCACTCTTGGCTTTGCCCCGCGTCGTGGCGAGACAGTTCCGCAACCACGGCATCGGCCTGGGGGTCGCCAAGGAGAGTCGCGGCCACATACCGACCGGCGAGCCCGGAATCGACAAGTGTCGCCTTGGCGTACCCATCGCGGTAGGCGGTGGGGATGACGTTTCCATCCCCCAAGGGATTGGATGTGGAGAAAGCTGACATGTGCAAATGCCGTAAAAGGTCCAAACAGGGATAAGAAACATACACCCCATAGCATAATTATTGACGGGACGGAACAATCGAAAAACACCCTTTTTCGGAGGGGATTCGCGCGACTGAAGGACACCTGTGATCCGAACCTGGACGGCTGCCTCTACTCCGCTTTCATTGCCCACACCATTCCTGATAGCCGTCAATTGGCAAGAAGAATATCAATCAATAGATGAATGCATAACACATAACACCTATACAGGGTTCCGTTTCGGCAAAGGGAACACAAACTTTATATGTATTTACAACAAACGCCTTTTGGACTACATTTACATCCTATTGCATCTATTGACACAACAAAACTCTCTTGCCGAACGGGAACCATGGCTCAGGCGTCGGGACGCCTGCTTCGCAGTTTCTGGGCCCTGCCCAGACCCGCAAAGGGTCGCGGACCCTTTGATCCCAATGGGAGTCCGGGGCCTCAGGCCCCGGTCTCGCCAAAGAAGGTGGGGGGCGGGGCAAAGCCCGGCGTTTTTCGGTTATTCAAGGAGACAGAGTATAATTAGAGTGAATTGGGGCCAGCTTGATTCGAGCTGATCCCGTTTTACTCTAGGGCCTGGTCCAGATCGGCAATCACATCCGTCGCAGTTTCCAGGCCTACCGAAAGACGGATCACGTCATCTCCGGCCCCCGCCGCTGCCCGCTGCTCGTCGGTGAGCTGACGGTGGGTAGTGCTTGCCGGGTGGAGAATCAAACTGCGGGTGTCGCCGATATTGGCCAGATGGCTGATCAAATTGACCCGCTCAACCACCGCCTTGCCCGCCTCGTACCCTCCCTTCACGCCAAAGGTGAAGACCGACCCAGGCCCCTTGGGCAGGTACTTGTCGGCGAGCACTTTATAAGGACTGCTCTCCAATCCCGCATAACTGACCCAGGCCACTTGAGGGTGCTCCGCCAGGAAGGCCGCCACGGTCCGGGCATTCTCCACATGCCGATCCATGCGCAGTGGCAGGGTCTCGATCCCCATCAGGGTCAGATAGGCATTCATGGGCGAGAGCGACGGACCGAAATCGCGCAGGGCCACAGCCCGGGCTTTGGTGGTGAAAGCAAAATCGCCAAACGTCTCGTGGAAGGTCAGGCCATGGTAGGCGGGCTCAGGTTGGGAGAGGCTCGGGAACTTATCGCTGGCCGACCAGTCAAAACGTCCGCTCTCCACCACTGCTCCACCCAAGGCGTTGCCGTGCCCGGACAAGAACTTAGTAGTGGAATGGACCACCAAATCCGCTCCATGGTCCAGAGGACGACAAAGGTAGGGCGTGGCCATGGTGTTGTCCACGATCAGCGGGATGCCCGCCCCATGGGCCACCTCGGCCACCCTTTCCACGTCCACGATCACCCCGCCCGGATTGGCCAAAAGTTCCAGGAAAATGGCTTTGGTCCGAGGTCCGATGGCCGCCTGGAAATTGGCCGGATCGCCGGGATCTACGAAGGTGCAATCCCAGCCCAACTTCTTGAAAGACTGACCGAATTGAGTCAGCGATCCCCCATACAGATTGCGCGAGGCAATAAAGTGATCGCCGGGCTCCATCAGAGTGAAGAAGGTCAAGAATTGCGCCGCATGACCGGACGCACAGCAGACCGCAGCCCTCCCCCCTTCCAGGCTGGCCACCCGCTCCTCCAGGACACTGACCGTCGGATTGCTCAAGCGGGAATAGATATGGCCGAAGGTATGAAGGTTGAAGAGGTTCGCCGCATGATCCGAATCCTCGAAAACGTAGGAAGAGGTCTGGTAGATCGGCGTCGAGCGCGCGCCCGTCGCCGGATCCGGGGCCGCGCCCGCGTGGATAGCCAGGGTCTCGAAACCATACTCCCCTGGTCGGCGCCCCGCTCCCTCCCTGGCCGAACCCGGCGCTTCCCGGCCTGAAGCTTCCCGACCGGGGGCTTCCCGACCGGGGGCTTGATGTACCTTGCTTGTGATGATGCCCGTATTGACGCCCTGCCAGGACAGTTCTCCCCCCAGGCGCCCGAACTCGATCTTGGGGCAGCGGTCCATGATCACCGTCAGCCCAGCGGCTTCGCCCCGGGCGGCTGCGGTCTCGTTGATCACAGTCAACTGCATCCACAAGGCGCGGATGCCCTTCTCCTCCTTCAGCGCGATGGCCTCGTCCGTGATGGCCCCGGCAGCCTCGGAATTGCGGAAGATATCGACCATGTCGACGGGACCCGGCACCTCAGCCAGGGACGCGTAGACGATTTCTCCCAGGATCTCCTTGCCCGCCTGCCCCGGGTTGACGGGGATGACCCGATAACCCTTGTCTTGGAGGTATTTCATGACGAAATAGCTCGGACGGTTCCAGTTAGCCGAAGCGCCAACCATGGCAATGGTCTTGGTTTCTGCCAGGACGCGGCGGATCAGGCCGTCGGGATAGGACAGCGGCGAAGTGGACATGGGAAACCCCTCCCTGGGCGTTTGCATTCTTATTGGTGGACTTTTATAAATCGTCGATGATTTCTGAGGCGCGCGTCACCCTGCCAAAAAATCGGCCTGTGTCTTCACCACGTAATCCCGGGCAAGGCGCAGGAATTCCGCACCAAGCTCCTTGGTCGCCAAAGCCGGGTTGGAGCCCATGCGTCCGTCCGGAAAGTTGGCCCGCAGGGAGCGCCAATCCGTGAAGCGTCCGTCTGGCGCCACGGGGGGATTCAGAGGCACGTCACGGATTTGATCCGGATAGGCATGCCACGTCACGGCCACTTCCGACGGTGTCGCATGCCCCCCCTCGGCGTCCCCAAAGTAGCGCCGGGCAGCCTCGACCACCGGCGGAGAATTGAACCAATTGACCAGACCACATTGGATATCCGGCGCATTGGCGCCATGGGTCGCCCGCTGCTCCTCGTAGATCTCGTAGAAGGCCGATTGAATGGTGGGAATATTACCGCCATGGCCATTGATGAACAGGAACCGGCGGAACCCATGGGCAGAGAGGGACACCACATGGTCCCGGATCATCGCAATCATGGTCGACGGCCGCAGGGTCATCGACCCGGCGAAGGCCATATGGTGATGGGCCATGCCCACAGCCATGGTCGGAGCCACATAGACATTGAGCGCCGCGCCAACCTCCCAGGCCACCGTCTCTGCGGTGATGGCATCTGTCCCCACGAGGGCTGAGGGGCCATGTTGCTCCGTCGAGCCAATCGGCAGGATCACACCCCGGTGGGTGGTCAGGTATTCGGTTACTTCCGGCCAAGTGGCAAGTTGGAGTCGCAAAGCCAATCTCCTCAAAAATCTTTATCGTATCGAGCGGAAAAATGGGGACCGCAGGAAACGCGGAGCGGACAACCTGTTTTCCGATGGGTGGCGAAGCATGCCTCCGGTCGCCCCGATGGTCAATGGACGGTCGCACATCGGTTTGGAAGTCTTCAACCCCTTTCCCAGCCTTCCGACCGAAGAGCGTGGCGTCAAATCGAGGATGCCTATATCCTTAAACTTTGAAGGCTCTCATGCGTCGAAGCAAGGCGCCAATCGGACACCCGCCCCGCCTGCCCAAGACAGGCGACCGGGCAAAAAACCCATCCACAGCCCATCCGAGGAACGTCGCATTCATGCCCGATCAAACGCTCCCATCCATCCTGCTCGTCGAGGACACCCCTGTCCAAGCCAGGACATATCTGGATTACCTTGATGGGGGTCCCTGGCGCGTCGACCATGTGGAAACGGGGGCTGAGGCCTGTATCAGACTGTCAGAGGATCCACCGGACCTGTTGCTGCTGGATATCCGCCTGCCAGACATGGACGGCATGGAAATCCTGCGTCGGGTGCGGGCGGAGGGGTTGTCCGTTGGGGTGGTGATGATCACCTCCAACGCCTCCATCACCTTGGCTGTGGCCTGTATGCAAACCGGCGCCAACGATTTTCTCGTCAAACCCTTCAGCTCCGACCGGCTGACCGTGACCCTACGCAATGTCTTGGACCACCAACATCTTTCCCGAGAAGTGCAAACCCTGCGGGAAAGCCTTGGGATCGCAGCCTTCCAGGGATTTGTCGGCGCGTCCGCGCCCATGCAACGGGTCTATCGTCTGATCGAGGCTTCGGCTTCGAGCTCGGCGACGGTCTTCATCACAGGGGAAAGCGGAACGGGCAAGGAACTGGCCGCAGAAGCCCTTCATAAGAATGGCTCCCGGAAATCCGGCCCCTTTGTGCCCTTGAACTGCGGAGCAATCCCCAAGGATCTCATGGAAAGCGAGATTTTCGGCCATGTGAAGGGAGCCTTCACAGGCGCCGTCACCGACCGGGAAGGCGCTGCGGCCATGGCCAACAAGGGCACCCTGTTCCTCGACGAAATCTGCGAAATGGACCCCAACCTGCAAACCAAGCTGCTGCGCTTCTTACAAACAGGTACAGTGCAGAAGGTTGGCGGAGACAAGCCGCGCAAGGTAGATGTGCGCATCGTCTGCGCCACCAACCGGGACCCGCTGGAGGAAGTGCGCGCCGGACGGTTCCGAGAGGATCTCTATTACCGCCTGCATGTCATCCCCGTAAAGCTGCCGCCCCTGCGCGAGCGCCAAGGGGATATCATCGAACTGGCCGACCATTTCCTATCAACCATCGCCCAGGAAGAGGGCAAGGCCTTCGCAGGCTTTTCTGCGGCCGCAGCCCAGGCCATCGCCGCCTATGACTGGCCCGGTAACGTCCGCCAGCTCATCAACGTCCTACGCAATGTGGTCGTGCTGAATGGGGGGCCAGAAGTCACTCTGGCCATGCTGCCTGCCGACATCGGCCAAGGCATGGCAGAGCTGACCCCCGGCAGCGTTCCGCTAATCAAGGCCCAGGGCAGTGGCCCTGCCACTCAGGAGAGCATCGAGCCCCTTTGGGTGGTTGAAAAGCGCTGTATCGAGCAGGCAATCGAGGCCTGTGATGGCAATATCCCCCGAGCCGCCGCCCTGCTGCGGGTCAGCCCCAGCACCATCTATCGCAAAAAGCAGGCCTGGGACGAAGGGCGGCATTGAGGTTCGGTAACAGTCCCCACCCCTCGACGTGATGGCTTATTTTGAGCCGTCCGGTGAATAAAAGCGAACTGTGAAGCCTTTGGAGAAAACAGAATATTTATCCTTCGGAATGGGCAGAGGGCTTGCATTCTCAACCGCCTGTTCGGCACGGGCAACAAAGGCTTGGTAGGCGGTATTGTCCTTAAAGCGTGGCTCCATTTTCGCTTTGGCCGAAAGGACTGTCCCATCTGGTTTCACATGGACAAAAACCGCGACCCAAGCAGGCTCTCCATTCGCCATGATAACCGGCTTCAACTCATCCGGCCGAAAGGCTTCCGTTAGACGGTTCTGAATCGCCCTGCCCTCCCACTGCGTCAATTTTTCCTGCTTGTCTCCCTGCGTCGCCACAGTCTCGGTCTCGGGCCTCTCCGCAGCCCGAGCCTCTGCAATCAATCTATTCCCAGTCTTCATCACCTCTCGGACGAGGTCCATGGTCGCAGGCGAAATCATCGGGGGCACGTCCGCGTTCTTTTCTTCCCGGACAGTGGTCTGGCATCCGCCCAAGCTGACGCAGAGAACGAAGTGCAATACTCCAACCAAGCGCATGTCGCTTTAACACTCCGTTATCTAAATCCATCCAATCCATTGGAGTTATAATTCAGTATGAATCCATCGGCGAACACGTCGAATTTCCCGCCGGGAATAGGCATCGGCGTACAGCGCATCGTCGACCGTTCCGCACTGGCCGCAAAGGCCCGATAGGTCGGATCCGCTGCGGAGCGGGAATCCAATTGGGCCTGCGCGGACAAGACACGCCCATCGGGTGCCACCCGAACGACCACGGGGACCCGCATACTGTCAATGCCGCCAACCTGATTGTAGGCCCAACACCGCTCGAAGTGATATCTGACGGCATCCATCTCGGTCATGGTCAATTTAGAAGAAATCCGCCCGCCGGTATTCGACGGTTTGGTCGGTGCGGGCTGGCTGGGAGCAGGCTTCGAATCCTCCTCCTTCTCCAAGTCATTCACCGCGTTCAGCAGGGCATCAAAGTCATCCTTTGGTTTGGGCTGCTCCTTGGGCGGCGCAGGCTTCTTGGCCTCAGCTTCCAGAACCTTCTGGGGGACCTTGGGCTTGGGCGGCGGCGGAGGGGGCTTGAACACCTCCTTCTTCGGTTCCGGTATGGGCTCGGGTGCGGGTTCTGGCTCGGGAACAGGCTCAGGCTCCGGTGTCGGCTCGGGGACGGGTTCTGGCTCGGGGACGGGCTCAGGCTCTGGAACCGGCACAGGTTGGGGTTCCGGCGGCTCTGGAACCGGCACAGGTTCGGGCTCGGGCTCCGGGGGGGGCAGTGGCGCGACAGGTTCCGGTTTGGGAGCAGGCTTTGGCTCTGGCGCAGGCTCCGGCTTTGGAGTCGGCGGTGGCGGTGTTTCCACGGGCTTCACCTCCTTGGCCGGCGTATTGGCCAAGGAGGTGGTTTCGTCGCTGATCTCCACCAGCTCAACGATCTGCGTTGGATCGGTCACAACCACCGGATCCCGCGCCAGATGGGGCAGACCGACGATCAGCAACGCGACAATGATCGCGTGGAATACCAGGGATATGAGAAAAGCCCGTGTCATTCGAAGAATGCGTCCTTCGCCCGAAATCGGCAGTTATTTCTTACTGGTACCCGCAGCCGGACCGCCGGGCAGGGTAACCAGGGCGACCTTGGTGTAGCCCGCAGTCTTCAGGATACTCATGACTTCCATAACCCGCCCATAGTTGATGGACGCGTCGCCACGCACATAGATGCGGCTTTCGGCGTTCACGTCGGTCACTGCGGCGAGAGTCGCGGCCAAGGCCTCGACCGTGGTCTGATAGTCTTGGATGTAGACCGAGCCATCAGCGGCAACCGAAATGGTCAGGCTCATCTTATCCTGATCCAGCGCGGGCGCATTGGCCTGGGGCAAGTCGATTTTCACCCCCGTGGTCAAGAGGGGTGCAGTTACCATGAAGATGATCAGCAAAACCAGCATCACATCCACCATGGGTGTGACATTGATCTCGCTCATCTGATGGGATCGGCGGCGGCGGGATCCCCCGCCCCGGCGAGGCTGTATGGATGCACCCATAACCTACTCCCGCTCGTCCAATTGGCGCCCCAAAATGGCACCGAATTCACCGGAGAAGGCCTCCAGCCGCCCGGCATATCGGTCAATATCCGCAGAAAGCTTGTTGTAGGCGATCACCGCCGGTATGGCCGCGACCAAGCCCAATGCCGTCGCGAACAGGGCCTCGGCGATGCCCGGTGCCACGGTGGCCAGACTGGTGTCATTGGACATGCCAATGGCATGGAAGCTGTTCATGATCCCCCAGACCGTACCGAACAGCCCGACGAAGGGGGCCACGGACCCGGTGGATGCCAGAAAACCCATGCGCCGCTCCAGCATCTCCAATTCGCGGTTCAAGGTAATGGCCATGACCCGCTCGATGCGCTGGGCCAATTGGGGCTGGGCCCCGACAACGCCGCGCCGTTGGGCGGTATGGCGCCATTCCCGCATACCGGCAACGAAGACCGCGCTCATGGGGTCCTTGGGGCGGGAGCCCATGCGGTCATACAGGTCTTCAAGCGACCCGCCGGACCAGAACTTTTCCTCAAACATTTCCGCCTTGCGGTTCAAACCCCGGATGCGGAAAATCTTTTCGAAGATGATGCTCCAGCACCAAACCGATGACAGGGTGAGCGCGATCATCACCCCTTTCACCACCAAATCCGCCTGCATGAACAGCGCCCAGGGGGACAGGGAGCTCGCCCCCTGGGCAGCGCTTCCCATCATGGGTGCACCGCCAGGAGCCATGGTGGACCCACCAACCGGAGGAGCAATACCGGGCAGATTTTGACCCTGCACCGGAGATACGGGTGCTGCATTGGGGGCTGGCGGTGCAGCCTGAACATCCAGCCCCGAGCCCAGGGCATGCCCCAACCGTCCGAGCAGGTGCCCAAGCTGGTCAAGGCCCCCTTGCCCCACCTGACCGGCCAGATGGCTCAGATGACCCAGGTCGGCCAAATGGGCCAAATTCGTTGCATTGGAAAGTACATCCATGGAAAGGCTATCCATTCTTCGCCCCGTCTTCCGTCATGGCTTCGGCGCTATGCCGAACGCGTTAAAAGCCCCTCGGCGCCGTACCGAATTCGATAAAATGAAGTGTACCCGAACGACCGTCCTTAGGGGACCGTTGCCGCCATTTTTTCCCTGACCCCCTTGGGAATCCGCGTCGCCCGTCCCTCTTTCAGGGACAGACAGGCAACCTTCACGGACAAGATCGCCAGGGCCTCCCCCTTCCGCGTGACGGTCTGCTTGAGATCCATGACGGCCCCACCCAACTGCTCCACGGTGCTTTTCACCACCAGAACATCATCCAGGACCGCCGGTCGTTTGTAATCAATGGTAATCCGGGCCACAGCAAAAGCCACCCCCAGATCCTTGAGCATCTCTTGCTGGCTCAAATCCGCCAAACGGAGCATCTCAGTCCGAGCCCGCTCGGCAAACTTCAGGTATTCGGAATGGTAGACGATCCCCCCGGCATCCGTGTTTTCCCAATGGACACGCAAGGGAAACAAATGCACCCCATCGCGCCAAAGCCCACTGACCGGTTCAGGCATTGCCAATTCGGGGGGCAGCTCCACAGCGGGATCCTGATCCTGCGCGCTCACTCCCGTCCCTCCCCTTCCGCACTGCCGAAAAGATCCGATTGCGCGGCCTCGGCCCCCTTGGGTGGGGTCATGCCCAGATGGGACCAGGCCGTGGTGGTCATCACCCGGCCCCGGGGAGTCCGCTTCAGGAATCCCTGTTGAATGAGAAAAGGCTCGATCACGTCTTCCAGGGTATCCCGCTCCTCGGCCATGGCTGCGGCGAGGGTATCGACCCCAACCGGACCTCCGTCATAATGCTCGGCCATACGCGACAGATACCGTCGGTCCATCGCATCCAACCCGCGAGCATCGACCTCCAGCCGGTTCAAGGCGGCATCTGCCGTGAAGGCGTCCACCGGCGAGCGTCCCGCCACCGCAGCGAAATCCCGCACCCGACGCAGCAAACGCCCCGCCACCCGCGGCGTTCCCCGGGAGCGGCGGGCCACCTCGCGGGCGCCGTCCTTGGTCATCTCCATGCCCAACAGCCGGGCGCCACGGGTCACGATGCTCACCAATTCCTCTGTTTCGTAGAAATTCAGCCGCAGGGGAATGCCAAAGCGATCCCGCAACGGCGTGGTCAGAAGGCCAGACCGGGTGGTCGCCCCCACCAAGGTAAACGGTGACAGGTCGATACGGACACTCCGCGCCGCCGGGCCATCTCCGATGATCAGGTCGAGCTGGAAATCTTCCATTGCCGGATACAACACTTCCTCGATGGCGGGATTAAGGCGATGAATTTCATCAATGAACAAAACGTCGCGCGGTTCCAGGTTGGTCAGAATCGCCGCCAGATCCCCGGCCTTGACGATCATCGGCCCGCTGGTCGCCCGGAATCCCACACCCAATTCCCCGGCGACGATCTGCGCCAGCGTTGTCTTGCCCAACCCCGGTGGCCCATGGAGCAAAACGTGGTCCAGGGCCTCCCCCCGGCCCTTGGCGGCCTGAACGAAAACAGCGAGGTTCTCCCGTGCCTGTTTCTGCCCGGTGAAATCGGCCAGCGTCTTGGGTCGCATGGCGGCATCGGCGTCCCCTGGGCTCCGGCGGGCGGAGATCAGGCGGTCCTCTTCTTCGTCGCGTTCGACCATGGGTTAGAAAGTTCCCTTGCCCAAATCCTTGAGGGCCGCGCTCAGAATCCTCTGGGTGGTCGCCCCCTCCCCCAGGGCCGTCGCCGCAGTGGCCGCAGCCTTATAGGCATCGGATCGGCCATAGCCCAAATTCACCAAAGCCGAAACGGCATCCGCCACCACATCGGGTTCGGTGACCGCCGGGGCAGCATCCGACCCGCTCCCGGGCAACGAGACCCCCTTGGGCGCAAAGCTGGGCGCCGAGCCCATGGCCACCGCCTTGTCCTTCAATTCCTGACAGATGCGCGCGGCCAGCTTCGGCCCCACCCCCGGCGCCCGGGTGATGGAGGCCTTATCCGCCGCCGCGATGGCCTGCCCGATCTGGTCTGCGGACAGGGTCGAGAGAATCGCCAGTGCCACCTTGTTCCCCACCCCTTGGACGGTGGACAGTACCCGGAACCACTCCCGTTCCCGGGGATCCATGAAGCCATAGAGGTGGAAATGGTCCTCCCGCACATGGGTCTCGATATAAAGCGTCGCGACCTCTCCCTCCCCCGGCAAGCGGGAGAGCACCCGGGCCGGACAGAAGGCGCGGTAGCCCACGCCGTTCACATCCAGGACAACATGGTCCTCGGCCTTGAAATCGACAACACCCTTCAGCTTGGCAATCATCGTCGCCCCCTTACGCGGGCCAGGGCGAGGGCCAGACTGCCCGCCCGGTTGTGGGCATGGCAGACGGCGATGGCGAGTGCATCAGCGGCATCGGGGGTTTCAAGGGTGGCTCCGGGCAACAACATGCGGATCATCATGCCCACCTGCTCTTTGGCGGCAGCACCCGTCCCCACCACGGCCTTTTTCACCACAGAGGGCTGATATTCGGCGACGGGAAGACCGCATAAGGCCGGGGCCAGCAAAACCACCCCCCGGGCCTGCCCCAGTTTGAGGGTCGAGGCGGGATTGCGGTTGACGAAGGTTTCCTCTACCGCCGCCTCCAGCGGATCAAATTCGGCGATGATGGCCCGGACACCGTCATGGAGCTGAACCAACCGTTCAGCCAGGGAGAGACGTTCGTCGGAGCGCACGACCCCGTCGGCAACATGCTGCAAACGGTTGTCCTGCGCCTCAATGACTCCCCATCCCGTGATCCGCAAACCAGGATCCAGCCCCAGGAACCTCATGCGCCAAGCTTCTCCATGATGGCATCGTCGATTTCGTAATTTGCCGCGACCCGTTGGACATCGTCGTTGTCGTCCAGGATATCCAGGAACTTCAACAGGGTCGGTGCGGTCTCTTCTTCAACGGCCACCGGGGAGAGCGGACGCCAATCCAAGCGCGCGAACTCGGGATCGCCAAGAGCGTCTTCCAGAGCCTTGGCGACCGTATTCAGATCGTCCGGCGCACAATAGATGTCGTGGCCGTCCTCGCTGGATTCCACATCATCGGCGCCCGCCTCGATGGCGGCTTCCAGGACGGCATCGGGCCCGCCCACCTTCTCCGGATAGTGCACGAGGCCCACCCGGTCGAAGTTGAAGGCCACGGAACCGGTTTCGCCCATGGTCCCCCCATTCTTGTTGAAGGCCGTCCGGATTTCGGCTGCGGTCCGGTTGCGGTTGTCCGTCAGGCATTCGACGATAACCGCCACATTGCCGGGACCGTAGCCCTCGTAGCGCAATTCCTCGAGGTTTTCGGCGTCTCCCCCGCTGACCGCCTTGTCGATGGCCCGTTGGATATTATCCTTGGGCATGGACTGTCCGCGCGCGGCCACAATGGCGGCGCGCAAACGGGGGTTGGAATCCGGGTCGGGTTGACCGAGCTTGGCGGAGACGGTGATTTCGCGGGCCAGCTTGGTGAAAAGCTGGGCGCGCTTGGCGTCCTGCCCGCCCTTGCGGTGCATGATGTTCTTGAATTTGGAATGACCGGCCATGGTCGCTCACTCTCGTCCTTTGTTAGTGCCGAGAGCCCCCTCTAACACCCCAGACGCGCGAAAGCGGACCATGGGATGAAATTTTGGGTGGCTCGAAAATGTTGTCTGCCTGGATCCTACAACGGGATCAGGCCCCTTGTCATGGACCACCCCCGCTGCCGGAAAAGCGGCGCGCACTATGGCAGGGTGAGGACAGAAAGGGAACAGGGGAGAATGGAAGCCCTTCTTCCGTCAAATCGGGGCGTCAAATCGAGGGCATGGCCCGCGCCAGGGCACCACCCAGACTGACCGGTTCGCAATGGGTTGCTAGGCCAGTGCGGTCGTCCAATGTCACGAACAACCCCCGCAAGGTCCCCTCGCCGTCTGCCGGAGAGAGGCGCTCACCGGGCGTCTTCTTGGTGAAGCGAGCGACTGCGGGGCCGGGCACCATGCCGATCACCGACTCATAATCCCCGCACATGCCCGCATCGGTCTGATAGGCCGTGCCTTTCTTCATCACCCGGGCATCCGCCGTAGGCACGTGGGAATGACTGCCGACGACGATGGAAACCCGACCGTCGCAATACTGGCCCATGGCCATCTTTTCACTGGTGGCTTCGGCGTGGATGTCCACCAGGATGATATGGGCCGTGGTCCCCAGGCGGTGGCGGGAAAGGATCTCGTCGACCGCGCGGAAGGGACAGTCCAAGGGATCCATGAACAACCGTCCCATGACCTGGATCACCAATGCCTTCCGCCCCCGGGAGATTTCTACCACCGAATGTCCCACCCCCGGCGTGCCCGGTGGATAGTTGGCCGGACGGATCAGGCGGTGTTCCCGGTCCATGAAGGGGATCACTTCCCGCTGGTCCCAGGCGTGGTTACCCGTGGTGATGACATCCACGCCATTGGCCAGGAATTCCTCGGCAATCTTGGTGGAAATACCGAAGCCATGGGCGGAATTTTCGCCGCAGACCACCACCAAATCCAAATTCAGCGTCTTCCGCAGGTTGGGGAGTTCATCCATCAGGGCCGCACGACCCGACCGGCCAACAACGTCACCACAATACAACACATTCATCAAACAGGGTCCTCGGAACCGGGAGCGCAGGAAGGATGGGGAGAAAAGCGCCGGATGCCCGTTTCCGTGGCCACGGCATTCAAAGGACAATCATGCCCTTCGATGGGCAATTCGTCCACCTCTTGAGCCGAGAAGGCCACCCCCAAGGTCATCGGAAGCCGCCCCTCCGCCGCCAGAGCCGCAAGCGTCCTGTCGTAAAAGCCCCCGCCCATGCCTAGGCGATAGCCCCGGCGATCAAACCCCATGAGGGGAACCAGAAGCCAGTCGGGCACCACTTCAGGTGCGGAAGGGGAAGGATGAAGGGTCTTCAGGGGGCCCGGTTCAAGGGGATCGCCCGGAGCCCAGCCCCGGAAAACCATCGGCCCCTCCCGATCCACCACCACGGGCAAAGCCAGGGCAAGGCCCCGATCGGCCAGGGCATGGAGCAAGGGGCGGACATCGATTTCACCGGGCATGGGCCAATAGGCGCCGACCACGGCCCCCACTGGTGGAGGGATCTCCTCCAAAATGAGGGGAACAAGGGCCTCTCCCGCTGCGGGGCCGAGGGCCGCACTGGCCATCCGTCTGCCCGCACGCAAATCCCGGCGCAGGGCCGCCTTGGCCGCAGCCAGATCCGTCGGTTGTGAAGTGCCCGTCCCGGCCATGAATCCAGTCCCTGACATGAAGCCCGTAACAGTCGGTTGGTAGGGAGGACGGAGAGAGAGCAAGAAAGGTGCGGAGCCATTCAGCCGTGGGTCGTTACGACCCCCACATGGGCCGAAAGCACTAACGTGGTAGGCCGAGTGTCCGGACCAAGGTACGAACAGGGTCAGCCCCCTTTCTGAACGTATAGCCCCCGGGAGTGTGCTGCCACACGCGAGGAACAGCCTCCGCACCTTTTACTTAAGGCGTTTCGAGGGTTTCGGCAATGCCTTCCACGCGCTTGGCGATGGATTCTATGGCCAGGGCCACCCGCTCCTCGGCCATCTCTCGGGCACTGGGGCCATCCGTGGCACCGGTGGCCCCCAGGGCATTCCGCAGCTCCTGCAACTCACCGGTCACGTCGGACAGCTCATCGGCAATCAAAAGCGAGGCCATGACCAGCATCAGGCTTTCACTCACATGGCCGGCAGCGTCAATGAGTTGCGTGCAGCGCTGGTCCACATATTGGCCCAGGCGGGCCAGATGCTCCTCCTGCCCGTCATCGCAAGCGACGCGGTAGGCCTTGCCGTTGATCATTACGGGAACGATGGCCATGGGTCGTCTATCCAACAAGAGGAAGGGAAGCCCCGCGCGCCATCAAGGAGCATCCAGGACACCGCGCACCCGGTCGATCGTGGAATCCAAACGACCGGATATGGTGCGGGAAATGGTTCGCAGGTTTTCATAATCGGCGCGCAGTCCCTCGATCTCCCGACGCAGGGCGATTTCGGACTCGGACTCGCCGGGATCCTCCTCGACCACAGGGATATCGACCGCACGGGAACGGGCGGCTGCTTCCAACCGTTCCACCGCACGGGACAGGTCATCGATGGCCTGCTCAATCCGCGCGAGCTTATAGATCGCTATGTCTTTCAATGGAATACCCGAGAGTCCTAAAACATCAAGTGAGACTATGCCTTTCTCTTCGCCCCACGTCAACGGCGCCTGGAATGGGAAACCGCGTTCCCCGCTTGACAAGGGGGTGAGCGATCCCATCCATAGCGCCATGAACAGCTCCTCCCCCCCTTCCAACGCCCCCTTCTCCGCCCCTCCCCTTCCTTGGCACAGGGTCCGGGTCCGCGCCGATATCGAGGCCCTTTTGGCCCAGGCGTCCCCCGACGCCCCTCCCCTGGTGATCGTCACGGCGCCCGGACTGGTCTCTGCCGCCGGTCCCGACTGGTTGCCCGCCCTGTTGGAGGGACTCCCCCGGGAGCGGCTGATCCCCTTGGCCGATTGCGGGGAAGACGCGGGCTTCGCCCTGGCGAGCCTGACCCTGGGCATGGGCATCCTCGCCCCAGAGGTCGGCGAGGCCGTCCGCCCCCGCCTTCTCTCCATTGGCGCCGCGCTTGGCTTGCCCGTGCTCTTTGAAAGACCGGGATAACAGGCCTTGTAGACATAGACAGCACGCCCATCCTGACGCAGACTCTCCGCAAGCCAATCCAAACACCCAAGCGAAAGCACCCCATCCGTGTCCGACGAGTCCTCCCCCTGTCGCCTGTATCTGATCACCCCGCCCCGCCTGGACGACCTGTCGGCCTTCGCCGAAAGCCTGAAAGCCGCCTTGGACGCCGGGGACGTGGCCTGCCTGCAAATCCGCCTGAAAGAGGGGGGCGATGACGTCATCCGCCGCGCCGCAGAGGTTCTGCTGCCCCTGTGCCACGCCAGGGATGTCGCGGTCCTGATGAACGACCGCCCGGATCTGGCCAAGAAAACCGGCTGCGACGGCGTCCATGTCGGTCAAGAGGATATGCCCTACAAGAAGGCCCGGGCGCTGCTCGGCCCGGATGCCATGATCGGGGTCACTTGCCATGACAGCCGCCACCTCGCCATGATCGCCGGAGAAGACGGCGCCGATTACGTGGCCTTCGGGGCCATGTTCCCGACCGAAACCAAGCAGGCTCCCACCCTCGCCGATCCCGAATTGCTGCGCTGGTGGAGCAATGTGATGCTCATCCCCTCCGTTGCGATTGGCGGCATCACCGTCGACAACTGCCGGGAGGTGGTGGAGACCGGAACCGATTTCATCGCCGTTTCCAGCGGCGTCTGGACCCACCCGGAAGGCCCCGCCGCCGCCGTCAAAGCCTTTAACGCCCTGTTCGAGGCGGTCTACGCCGAGGCCCAGGCCGCCCTGTAAGGGGGGATCGGGTGGCCAGGATGGGGGAGGCGCTCCCCTTTCGTCTCTCGATCCGGCTGCCGCTTATCCGTCATTCCTGCGAAAACGCGAACAAACGAACGTGTCTGTATTTGGCTCTCAAGTTTTTTTACGTCGTCATTCCCGCGCGCGCCAAGAGATGCACGTTTCTCGAGTTCACTGTGGCGCGGGCATAACGTTTTGTTTTTACTCGTCATTCCCGCTTACGTGCTAAGGGATGCACGTTTCTCGAGTTCACTGTGGCGCGGACGTAACGTTTTGTTTTTACTCGTCATTCCCGCGCACGCGGGAATCCAGGGTGGGAAGAACCAGCGGCGGCGATTGACGCATCCTGACGCGCTAAGCGCCAATACCAGAGAAATCAACCCTGGATGCCCGTTTTCACGGGCATGACGAAACAAAAATGATCAGTCCTAAATAAAAGATATGTGCATCCCTTAGCGTTTTCACGGGCATGACGATAAAGCGATTGAGATGAAGGAGAGACGTTGCAGGTTGGGCTCTCAGCGTCCGCGAGGGATGCTTCCATCCCCCCTCAAGAAGGGCAGAATCCGATGACAGATCAGTGGAACGTCGATAACAGGCTGTATTTGATGACTTATTCTGCGCTTTCATGGAAAACTGAGGAGAATTTTGCGTCGCAATCTCAATACAATACCCTCCATCAGTGGAATTCGGCTCAAAATCCCAGCCTTGCGCAATCCCTTCCAGAGGGGTAGGGTGAACACCCTTCCGCTTATCCACGCGGACTGAAACCCAAAGAGGGTTTTTCTGTTCTCTTTCGGGACAGGTGAACACCCTTCCGCTTATCCACGCGGACTGAAACTCGACCGCGGCGGAGTTGGCGCGGATACCCGCGGTGAACACCCTTCCGCTTATCCACGCGGACTGAAACGTGGCCGTAGCGCATGCCCTTGTACACCACTAGGTGAACACCCTTCCGCTTATCCACGCGGACTGAAACTCGATGGCCTTGGCCGCGGCGGTCAGATGGTTGCTGGTGAACACCCTTCCGCTTATCCACGCGGCCCGAGACTTACGCTTACTCCACCGAGCACGCAGCCACGAAAAAACCCCCGGCCATGATGACCGGGGGTTTTTTCGTGGGGCGGAGCGGACCCGCCTAGACGCCCACCGCAGCGCGGTAGAGGGCCAGGATTTCCTCCTCCTCCGCCAGCTCGTTGGGTTCCTTTTTACGCAGGGCAACGACCTTGCGCATAATCTTGGCGTCGAAGCCATTGCCTTTGGCCTCGGCGTAGACCTCTTTGATGTCGTTGGCGATGTTCGCCTTTTCCTCTTCCAGGCGCTCGATCCGCTCGATGTAGCTCCGCAGTTGGTCTGCGGTGATGCCCCCGATGTCGCCGCCGCCGCTGGCTTCGGCATGCCCACCTCCGGTGGGGCCGGCGGGGATATCGTCCTCAAGCACGTCCATGCCCGAATTCTCCAAAGTCTGTATCACGGAAAACCGTCCTCCCGGTCCATTACACAAGTCAGGCAAACGGACGGGTGCGGAAGGTCGAGCAAAGTACACGGGCCGTCCGCCCCCCGCAACCCCTCGGGTGCCGAGACCGCCAAGCCCCTGATATGCACCCCCCTTCCCCGTCCCGCCAAGCCCCGCGCGGGCCGGGTCCCCCCAAAAAGAAAGAGACTCGGAACAGCCCCAGAGTCTGAGCTGGGTGCGGAAAAGTCCGGACTCTCCTCAATATCGTCATTCCCGCGCATGCGGGAATCCAGGGTGGGGACAACGGACCTATGCGGTGGACGCGACCTGAACAGGCTTCACGGACGACACCGAAATCAACCCTGGATCCCCGTTTCCACGGGGATGACGAAGAAAAACACCGTGTCATTTAACTTCGGAGCAGCACAGAGAAACGTGCATACCTTAGCGCGAAAGCGGGAAAACACAAAACCTGGGTCACTGCCTGCGCGGGGGCGACGGTAAAAAGTCTTTCACCCCAGGCTCTTAAACCAGTGCCGCCCGCCCCGCCTGGACCACAGCGGCCTCCAACCCCGGCAGCAGGTCCGAAGACAGGCGCCGGGCCTGCCAATACAGGGGCGTGTCCAGGAACCGGCCGGGGATCAGTTCGACCAAATCCCCCCGCGCCAGACCATCGGCCACCAGGGGCAAGGGGTTGAGCCCCCAGCCCATCCCCGCCAGCGCAGCCTCGACAAACCCCTGGGTCGAGGGCAGCCAATGGGTGGGATAGGACACCTCCCGCCCCAGGACCGACGCGATCCAGGCCGCCTGGAGTCCATCCTTGCGGTTATAGGTCAATCCCGGCGCACGGCTCAGACTGTCGGCGGTCACGCCCTGTGGAAAATACCGCTCGACAAAATCCGGCGAGGCCGTGGCCAAATAGCGCAGGCTCCCCAAAGGCGTGGAGCGACAGCCCTGGACCGGCTCCGCCAGCGCCGTTACCGCCGCGAGAACCCGCCCCTGGCGCAACCAATCCGCGGTATGCGCCTGATCGTCCACGGCGATATCCAACAGAAACCGGTGCTCCCGCGCGAAAGCGGCCACCGCCCCAAGGAACCACGTCCCCAGGCTGTCGGCGGGTGTGGCGAGGGCGAGCGTGGGCCACTCCCCCTCCCCCAGGCGGGCGCCGGGCAACTGCGCCATCAGGTCCCGTTCCAGGATCCCCAGGCTCTCCATATGGCGGTGGATGGCCTCCCCCTCCGCCGTGGCCCGGCACGGCTGGCCCCGGACGACCAACACCGCCCCCAGGCGTTCCTCCACCTGCTTCACCCGCTGGGAGACGGCGGAGGGGGTCACGTTCAGCACCCGGGCCGCACGGTCGAAACTCCCCTCGCGGATCACGGCGGACACGGCCTGAAACCCGGCGTAATCAAGCATGGCATTAGCCCTCCTTCATTAACTTAACTGATCTTAATTTGGCTAATGCGTCAAGGGAGCCTAAGACATCCTCCTGTTTGACCGGACTGTGGAGGCCCTTGGATATGGACAGCGCGTTTCCTGCGGGATTTGGATTGGGGTTGAGCCTGATCCTTGCCATTGGGGCACAGAATGCCTTTGTGCTGCGCCAAGGCTTGCGCAATGAGCATCTGTTTGCCGTCTGCGCCGCCTGTGCCCTGTCGGACATGCTGCTGATTACCCTGGGGGTATCGGGCTTTGGTGCCATCCTGGCCTTGGCACCCTGGATCGACCCGGCCTTGCGCCTGGGGGGCGGGGCTTTCCTGCTGTGGTACGGGACGCAGAGTTTTCTCTGCGCCTTCAAGGGGAGCGGCGCCTTGGTGGCGGCGGGAGCGGCCCCGGCGCCCTTGGCCAGAACCATGGTGACCTGTTTGACCCTGACCTGGTTGAACCCCCATGTCTACCTGGACACGGTGGTCTTCCTGGGCACCCTGTCCACCCGTTTTCCCGGTGCGGAAGCCCTGTTCGGCGCCGGGGCGGCCACGGCCTCCCTGGTCTTCTTCTTCACCCTGGGGTATGGCGCGCGCCTGCTCGCCCCGATCTTTGCCAAGCCCGTCGCCTGGCGGATCCTGGACATGGTCGTCGGCACCACCATGTGGGTCATCGCCTTTGGATTGGTGATCGGTCCTTATACCAAGGTGCGATGAGTTTGATTGACCGCACCTTGGAAGCGGCCAAGTGGCCGCCCCATTGCCTTCGCCATACGAATGGGGAAAAGCCCGATCGTGCACTTGCCCTGCGGCAAGCAACTGTCCTGTACTGGGGAACGGACAACCGGTTTTCCGCAACCTGTCACCGCTCAGCCTTGACCATGCCCACCCTCTCCCCTTAACGTAAACGTCAATCTCGAGGAACGCTCCTCACCATCAAAAAAAGCAGTCATGGGAGAAAACGGACATGGCGCTCGATCCGAGCCTGGGGTCCTACGAGGCCATCGCCCAGGGGTTCCAATGGACCCTGCCCCCCCGCTTCAACATTGGCGTGGCCGTCTGCGACCGCTGGGCCTTGGATCCCGCCACGGCCCAGTCACCGGCCCTGATCGTCGAGACTGCCGACGGCGCCACCCAAGTCACCAGCTTCGCCGCTTTGAAGACGGAAAGTGACCGGCTCGCCAATGGATTGACGGACCTGGGAGTGACCCGAGGGGATCGGGTTGCCATCCTGTTGCCCCAACGTCGGGAAACAGCCGCCGCCCATCTGGCGGTCTACAAAATGGGGGCCATCGCCGTGCCCCTGTTCACCCTGTTCGGCCAGGATGCCCTGACCTATCGCCTGGGCAATTGCGGGGCAAGCGTTGTGCTGACCGATGGGGCCAACGCCGTCCGCCTGATGGAGGCGATCGAACCCCTCTCCCCGCAACCCAAGGTAATTGTCGTCGATCCGGATGGTCCTGCCGGCACCATTGATCTGGCCGAACTGCTGGCCCGCTCGACCTCAGCCTTTACACCGGTGGATACGGCAGCCGACGATCCGGCTCTGATCATCTACACCTCTGGCACCACAGGAAAACCCAAGGGCGCGCTGCATGCCCATCGGGTGCTCTTGGGCCACTTGCCCGGCGTAGAGATGCCCCACGACTTCTTTCCCAGGGATGGAGACCTGTTCTGGACTCCCGCCGATTGGGCCTGGATCGGTGGGTTGCTTGACGTTCTGCTTCCCGCCCTGTTCCACGGCAAGCCGGTTCTGGCCCACCGGGCTGCCAAGTTCGAAGCCGAAGCCGCCCTGGACCTGATGGCCCGCCACAAGGTCCGCAATGTCTTCATGCCACCGACGGCCCTGCGCATGATCCGCCAGCTTCCGGACAAAAAGGTCCGGGGTCGGGTCGCGCTCCGCTCCCTGGGGTCGGGCGGGGAAACCCTTGGTCGGGATCTGCTCGATTGGGGCAAAACCATCCTGGGCGTGACCATCAACGAGTTCTATGGCCAGACCGAGTGCAATCTGGTGGTGGCCAACAACGCCGCACTCTTCCCCACCCGACCCGGCGCCATGGGCAAGGCCGTGCCCGGCCACCGGGTCGCCATTATCGGTGAGGACGGTCAGGAGAAACCGGACGGCGAATTGGGATTGGTAGCCATCGCCCGCCCCGATCCGGTGATGTTCCTGGAATATTGGAACAACCCGGACGCCACCGCCGAAAAGTTCATCGGCGACTGGCTGGTCACCGGGGACATGGGCCACCGGGATCCGGAGGGGTATTTTTGGTTCAAGGGGCGGGATGACGACGTGATCACCTCCGCAGGTTATCGCATCGGTCCAGGCGAGGTGGAGGACACCCTGAGCACCCATCCCGCAGTGGCCCAGGTGGCTGTGATCGGCGTCCCCGATCCGCAACGAACCGAGGTGGTCAAGGCCTTCATTGTGCCCAAGAACCTCCGCGTGTTGGAGGATCCGGAGCTGTCGGCCCGGCTGATGCGGGAAATCCAGGACTTTGCCAAGGCCCGCCACGCCGCCCATGCTTATCCCCGCCAGATCGCCTTCCTCGACGCTCTGCCCACCACGGCGACGGGAAAAATCCGCCGCAAGGATTTGCGGGACTTGTCATAATCCCGTCGTCTCACGTCCCCCGGCATCCCAGCCAAACAAAAAGGCCGCGTCCCCATGAGACCATCGGGTCGCAGCCTTTTTTTACTTGATCACCCGAGCGCTCCACGCACCCGCTTTTCCAGCTTGCTTCGCTGCCCGATCAAGCAGCAACCTCAACGGCCCGGACCTCGGTGATCACGAAACCATCGGCTGAGGGATAAAGACGGGAGGCCAGACGCCGGGCCTGCTCCGCGCTTTCCGCAACCACTTCCTCATGCTGAAGTTCTGCCCAATGGGATCCCAGATCCCCGTCGAGTTGTGCAGACGCCTCGTCCTCTCCATCCAGGACGCCACCGCAATCCCGAAGCAGAGCCCGAACCATAGCGTTATAGACACCAACACTATACCGGTTCGCGTTGGATCGCCGCCGAGTGGCTGCGATCCCACCACACCCTTCCATGACTTTACCTCCCAACGCCCTTCGGGCGCTTTGTCTCCCAACGCACGGAAGGCCCCCTTAGCTGGGTGGTCTCTTCCGCAAGGGCTTTTTTACCCACGATACTGCTTTTCGGCTTTTCCAGGATGCCACTTGGTGGCGAAGCCCACTTCACCCGTGCCATGGCCCCTTGCTTGGACCCAACGCCATTGCGTACTGATACTTGCATAGCCACCACACCATATAAACATTTAAATTGGGACTATGAAAAAAAGACCAATGATTTCAAAGTATTGATGGTGCACTGCAAAACGCACCGGTTGATGGCCTTTTCCCCACTGCCCCCCGATTGGGAGTTGACGGTTTGTATCAGGCCTTCGATGACGGTGGCGTGAATTCTTCCGGAAACCGGCCCCCCTCTCTCAAGCAAGGTTCTCTGATACCACACCCTTGGCTCGCCGCCCCAGGGTTTCCAGGGTTCTGACCAACCGGACCTCTCCAGAACGACTTTGCGGAAGGCCCAGTCGCAACCAACTGGGGTGACCGATGAAGGGACGGGTCAGGATGCCGTGACCGGCCAAGGCCTCCCACCACCAATAGGCAGAGCCGACGCCATGCGGCCAGGGAGGAACCTCCACCAACTTGAACAAATCCGTCCCCCCCAGAATGGTAAAACCTGCCGTGGAGAGGATCCGTTCCAGGGCACCAGCCCTTCGTCGCAGGCGGCGCAGCTGGGCAGCACGCCAGGGCATATCACCCTCGGCCCTGGCACCGATTTCCAGGGCTGGGCCAGACACAGCCCAAGGGCCCATGCGCCGGGTCAACGCATCAATCAGGCCCGGCGGTCCTGCCACCCACCCCATGCGAGCGCCTGGCAAGCCAAAGAATTTCCCTAAGGATCTGAGAATCACCAACCCCGGCGCTCCCGCATGCGTCAACAGGGACAGGTCCGGGGTGAGCTCGCAAAAGGCCTCATCGACGATCAGAAGGCCACCGATTTCGGCTTGACGCCGCGCGGCCTCCAGCAGACGCGGGGGAGACCATCTTCGTCCGTCGGGGTTATTGGGATTGATCACAACAAGAACCGGAGCCCTCCCCTCTCCTACGAGTGGATCGGCGACGGGTTCGACGGTGAACCCCGCCGTGTTCCAGGCTTCCCCATGGCCACCATACCCCGGATCGGGCACGAGAACAGGCCCGATCGGCTCGGCCCCGCCTGTGGGAAATTGACAATAGGGCAACCATTGAAGGGCCACCTGTTCGCCGGCAACGGGCAAGACACCCGCATCCGTTGGCAGTCCATGGACGGAGCGGACCACCCGCTCAAAAGCAGCAACAGCTCCCTCATCAGGTAACTGAGTCCAGGAGCTTGGAGAGAGTCGTGCAAATGGATAGGCGATGGGGGCAATCCCCGTAGACAAGTCCAACCACCCCTCAGGCCCCGGATCCCCGAACCGCTCCGTTGCCAGAGACAAGGCACCGCCGTGCCAATGGAACCGGGTATCACGCATATCCTGGGAAGCCTCCCTTCGGGCAGGGAAAAGGCCGAGTGATAAATCCATCATCAACGGGTCAGGGGTATCAGGAGAGGACAAGGAAAACCATAATTCTGCCCTGGATCATATGGTTAGAGTGGAATGGACGGAAAACCGCGCGACACACTGTGCCTCATTCCGCTCCCGTTCTCCATCCCCCTATGGCCAAATCCTCGATCATGAGGCGCCCTTCCTCACCCCCATCACCGCACAAACGATTGGCGACAATAGCCCGCATAGCATCCATGTGCTTACGAATATGCACCAGATGGTCCGTGCTGGGCCGACCATCAAGGGCTTCAAGAAACCGACACAGCTGATTGCCAATTCGGGTCATCAAGTCGAAACCGAAGCTGCCTCCTTGCCCCTTAATATCATGGGATATGCGGAAAATCTCTGGGAGCAGAACGTCATACTTGTTGGGATCGGCTTCCAACTCGTGGAATATCGCAGCAAGAACAACCAGATCATCTGCCGCCCAACGCAGATAATCTTCCCGCATATCCTTAATCATGTTTTCAGCCATTTCGATGGTCTCGTCCTTGACATCATCAAGCGGGCCTTCTTGCGGCGATTGCTCCGGCCGATCGCCCCGATACCCGTCCCGATCTTGTCCCACCACCAAATCACCCTTGCCAAATTTCACTTCGGTCGGCACCATAATTCCGACGCATCATCCAAAATTTTCCTTGATGATCGTTGTCTCTCACCTCCCATATCCTGGTCAAGCCCAAGGTATACAATGGGGCGAGAAAGCTCCGTTCGAACCATCGATTTTCCTCATTTTCCGCCCATCGCCAGACATCAACCCGTGACCAAGAACCAACTCGTCGACGCACTGAATAGTAATAATTTTTATAATGTTTGCGGTATTTTATTCCCTTCTTATTTCCACATCTCTATGGTACTCACGCATCGTCAGGAGTGGGACAAGGGCACTTCATATTCTTCCGAGTCAGATCACCATAATTCAGTTTATTATAACGGCACGCCAACGATCTGGCGGTGTCAAATGGTATGGTTGAAGTCATGACCAAGAAGAAACCAGAAGATTGTAACGGCGTTGACACACTTCAGCCAAAGAACGCCAGACCAATTCCAGAAGAGGAAAATTCGTTTACGGATAATAGAGACACTGGCGCTGGCACTGGTCTAGAAAATGACGAGTCCACCTTAAATCAATTGGCGACCCTATCGATTTCCGACACTCTGATGTCGGCGCCGTCCATCAACCGCTGGAGCAGGAGACAGGCCTTTAGCCTCTTCGTCCCGATCATCGACGCCCTTGTGATCATTGGCTCGGCCTTCGCCTCGCGGCATGTCCATTATCTGTTCATGCCTGAAGCCACCCATGGTGTCGTCAATGCCCTTCCCCTCGGGGTTCTGGGTACGATCCTCCTATGGATCGGCATGAACAGCACGCATCAATTTCGCTTCGTGGAGCTGGCCAAGGCCACGCGATCGGTGGTGAGTGTGGTTCTGACCTGGGGCGCTTGCCTGGTGGTCATGATGGCCTTGGGCTACATGTTCGACTACGGCGACAAATATCCGCGATCCCTGACCATGCCCTGGTCAGCCGCAGTGGCGGTTTTGCTCGCAGCCAACCATTTTTCGGCGGCCATGGTCATTCGCTGGGCCACCCGCTTGGGTATCTTCCGCCAAAGAGTGGCCATTGTCGGAGCGACGCCCAGGGTGATGGATCTATTGGCTCGCTTCACAGCGTCAACTCAATCCTTACATTATGACGTGGTGGGTATCTTTGATGACCGGATCAACCGTGTTCCCAAGGTGGTTGGGGGGATTCCTGTGGTTGGCACCGTGCCCGATTTGATTTCCTATTGTCGGCGCAAGTTGCTTGACGTCATCGTCATCGCCCTTCCTTGGGCCGCAGAGGACCGGAACGTCCAGATCATCCGCCAGTTGCGTGAATTGCCCGTCGACATATCCCTGGTGCCTGATATGGATATGAACCTGTTACCACCCCGGGGCATTCTCTGGCTGGGGGGCATGCCCACGGTCCTGGTTAACCGCCGCCCGTTGTCCGAACAACAGATGGTGGTCAAGTGGTTTGAAGATAAAATAATAGCCTTCGCTGCCCTTCTTATCACCGCGCCCATCATGGTGGTGGCGGCCATCCTGGTAAAAGCCACCAGCAAAGGCCCCATCCTTTTCACCCAGGACCGCTTCGGCTTCAACGGTCAAGCGATCAAGGTGCTGAAGCTTCGGACCATGTACACCGGCCTGGGGGATTCCTCCGGTCGCCAGCGTACGGTGAAGAACGATGCACGCGTCACCCCCGTTGGCCGCGTTTTACGCCGTTATTCCATCGATGAGTTGCCGCAGATTTTCAACGTCCTAATGGGTGATATGTCCATTGTTGGCCCCCGCGCCCATGCGGTGACCATGGCCGTGGGCGAACGCTATTACTACGAAGCTGTGGCAGAATATCAATCTCGCCACAGAGTCAAACCCGGAATTACCGGTTGGGCGCAAGTCAACGGATCGCGGGGCGAAGTGGAAACTCAAGAACAGGCCGAAGAACGCTTGCGCCTGGATATTTACTACGTGGACAATTGGTCCATGGTTTTGGACATAAAGATCATTTGGCGTACTGCAAAGCTGATCTTAAGCGACCCGCAGGCCTATTGATCTTCCCACCGATCCGGAATCAGGGGCCCGCAGCTCTTTGGAACGCCTCCAATGACAGATACTTCTGTGACCCTGACCCTGATCACCCCCTCCTATCGAGGGGACTTCCCCCTATTTGAACGTCTTTCCAAAAGCGTAAAGCGTCACGCGGGACCGGGCGTTCGACATATGGTGATTGTCCCCCCCGACGACCTTGATCTCTTCCGAACGGCCTGCCACTCCCGAACCATCCTGGTCTCGACAGAAGACGTTATCCCTGTCCGCTTTCATCGCATTCCGCGCCTGCTCAACCCCCTGCGCACGCGCCAAGACCTGTTCCTGCGCCCCGGCATTTGGATACCGGTGCGGGGCTGGATATTACAGCAATTGGCCAAGTTTGGAGCCGCCATCACGGCACCATCGGAGTCCATCGCCTTCGTAGACAGTGATGTCATGTTCGTTCGACCCGTGACCGAGGACAGCTTCAAGACACCCGATGGGCACCTGCGACTCTACTACGAGAAGGGCGTCTGCGGCCATTTTCCGACCCATCAAAAGTGGTACCACAACACCGCGAAACTCCTCGATCTTTCCTCCGTCACCCCTTTCTGGGGGGATAACTATATCAACGACCTTGTCACATGGAAGCGAAGCCACGCACAAGCGACGCTGGACCGGATCGAAAAGGTTACCGGCCAACCCTGGTGGAAACCCATGGCGGCCAGTCGAACTCTATCCGAATACACCCTATACGGAGTTTATGTGACCAACGTCCTTGGGGGGATCGACGATCAAACCCCCACAGACGCATTGCTGCACCACACAAGCTGGTACGGCGATGTCCATACCAACGAAGGTCGGGCGGCTTTCATCGAAGCTTTAGGCCCCGACAAGCTGGCCGTTTCCATCCAGTCCTACGAGCATTTGGATATTTCAATCCGCAATACCCTGCTCGATGCCCTGCAAGCCCGGGCCATTGAGCAGGATGCGATCCAGATGCCCCAAGGCGTCGGGAACTGAGCGCGCGCCTTTCCCCTAAAGACAAGGCCTGGAATTTTTTTCTAGATCAAAATTCTAAACGGACATAGAGTGCTCCGCAATCAAGTTGGGTTGGGTCGCTTCCCGACCACGGTACACGATAGGGGGTATTGTCTCGTCACGGGGCTTTGCCCCGTCCCCCACTGGGGCCGAAAGGCCCCGGACCCCAAGCCATAAAAAAAATGGGGGTTTGGGGGCATCTGCCCCCAAATGGGCTTGGGCTATCGCCCCAAAAAACACGAGACACTGTCGTGTGCCCTGCATCACGACCAAACTTGGCCTCGAAGATACCCTAGTTCCGGGAAGGCAGTCGGTCGAAGGTTGTTGTCATGGTGAGCGGCATGGCCGTGCCCGGGGGCATTTGCAGGGCCAGGACCACTTCTGTCACATGCAAAGCCATATCCGTGGGGAGCTGATCGGGACCACCGTTCAAATGGCCTGCCAGAACCGCAATCCCCCGGGAGAAATCCATCAAATGTCCTCCCCCTTTGGGTCTGCTCGCCACGACGGGACGGACCGGCACCAGGGCGCGGCCCAGCATCAGGCCGGGAAACCAGCGATTCAGTTTCTTCTCAAATTTGCGAACAACCTTGTGCTTGATCGAGGCTCCAACCGGCGCAATCCGCACCGGCGCATCGTATTCCCAAACATCATGAACCCAAGCCGTCGCCGTCTCCCCCACCACCCGCAGAGATCGATCCTGGGGCGCAATTATACTACTGGTTAAACGAGCCACCATCCCGTTGTCGAATTCCAGTAACCCGATGGACAGGTCCGGAGAATGGAGGGTCACACCGATATCCTTCCCCTTATCGGGCAAGCGGCAGGCGTTGAGGGAAGTCACCTTGCGCACGGGGCCGAACAAGTAGACCAAAGGGACAATCTGGTAGCCCGCGTGCTCCATGGTGCATCCCACTTCGAATTCATCACGCGACGGCCAGGGAGCACCGGAGATGCTCCGCCAATTGACGTGGTCCAAAGCCGGGATCATGCCGTCATCCATTTCCGCCTGGGCCAGCAGGGCACGCCCCACCCACCCCTTGCGCAGGGCCTGGGCCAGAGTCTGAATAGATTCCGACAGGTGATTGCAGGGAGCTGCGGCCAACAGACACCCTCTGTCCCGAGCCAGAGCCGCCAGCTCCCTAGCCTCCTCAAGGGTCATGGCCAAGGGTTTTTCCGAATAGACATGCTTGCCCGCCTCCAATGCAGCTCGGGAGACCTCCACATGGCTTCTGGGGTTTGTCAGATTGACAACGATGGTCACCTTCGGATCGGAGAGCAGAGCCTCCAGACTGTCATAGGCCTTGAGGCCATGATGGTCCGTGAAGGCCTTCAGGCGCGCCGGATCCCGGTCATAGACCCCTTCCAGAGTCAGCTCCGGATGGTCCCCCAGGGTTTGCATATACAGGTCAGCGACATAGCCCCCACCGACGAAGGCTATTCCTGTGCCGTCCCGCGCCCTGGTGGGGAGGATGCCCTCGGCCTTCACCCAGGCTGCGGAATCCGTGATACCTTCTTCCATTGGGATGGCACCGGTCCAGCCCAACTCCCGCGTCACCTTGTCGGATTTATAAACGGCCTTCCGCTTGAACAATGCCATTTCCGACAGGGCTGGAACGCCCAACAGGAATACCTCAGCCCTTTGCCTAATCTTAGGAAAGCCCTTGCACAGGGCTTTCAAAGGCAGACCCAGGCCCAGTCGCACCATCAGCGCTACCGATGAGACCTGCCCCAGGGGAGGACGGCCCAGGGCCATATTCAAGGCCCGAAAATAGGCATTCCAGCTAGGGTTATCCGGACCGGTGACCGTATAGGCGCTTCCTGGTGCCACAGGCGCGGTCCCAAAGGCATTGGCAATGGCTGAAGCGCAGGCCTCGGCCATATCCCGGGCGTGGATCAGGGCGCAGATGCCCTCTCCCCCCGATCCGAAGGTACCCCAACGGCCCGAGGCCAGACGTTTGGCCAAGGATGTGACCCACAGGTCACTTCCCGGCCCATAAACGATGGTCGGCCGCAGGATCACCACATCCAGCCCCCCCGCAACAGCGTCGCGGCAAACGGCCTCGGCTGCGGATTTGGCGGCGGCATAGGTCCCACCCTTGGTCCCCACCAAAGGAGTCTCCTCGGTCACCTCCCCCTCGGCGGCCCCATACACGGCGATGCTGCTCACATGGACCACCCGGCGCACTCCCGCCGCCTGAGCGGCGGCGAGCAGGGTCCGGGTGCCCTCCACCGTGACCCGTCGATCACCGACGGCGCAATGCACGACCGCATCGACGCCAGCGCAGGCCTGTGCCAAGGCATCGGCATCAAGGACATCGGCAAACACGGGCAGAATGGTCTCTCCCTCCGGTGGTCGGCCAACCCGGTATCCGGCGCGCACGGTCCAGCCCTCCCGCTTGGCCAACTCCCGGCTCACGGTGCTTCCCAAGAAACCTGCGGATCCGGTGACCAATACTGTCACCATATCTTGCTCTCCCTGCCGTTCTCCCTCGCAAAGGTCATCTGATAGAGTGGGATCCGCTTCCGCCAAAACAGTTTCCCAAGGGCCCGTGCCACCTTCACCCGAGCCTTCAAGCGAGGCCTGCCGGGACCGAAGGTCAGAAGCAGGGCCAGCACTCCCCAGACGAGGGCCTGGATCGTCCCCTTCACCGCCAAGGTCAGGGCAAGCCCCGCCCTTTCCGGCGTATTCTTCACCGCAGCGGCTGCGTAAACCTGGGCACCGCTATAGGCCCGCGTCAGCAGATAGCGTTCGCTCATACGCTCCCAGGGCACCCCTTCCAGGGCGAGGGAGTCCGGTGCCCAATGGATTTTTGCCCCCGCCGCTTCTGCACGCATGAACAGATCCAGATCTTCACCGCCGCAGGCCCCAAAGGCCAGGTCGAAGGGCCCGCCTCCCTCCCCCTCCAACCAGGGGGACTTCCGCCAGAGACTCAACCCCGTGCTGGGCGTAAATCCAGGGGTACGCCGGGGGCGATGGATGGCCAAAGCCGTGCCCCGGTCCAAGGCCGCCCGGCGGCTAAAGATCTCATCAACCAGAGGGTTGGAGACGGCGGCCCCGGTCGGGTCCACCGCCTCGATCCGCCCAAAGACGATGTCGGCGCCGGTCTCATCCAATACGACCAGTGCCTGGGCAATCGCATCGGGCGCCAAAGCCTGGTCGTCATCCAGAAACAGGACCAGGGGGGCCCGCGCCTCGGCAAGGCACCGGTTGCGCGCGATGGAAATATTGGGCGGAGTGGCGACGAACCGTCGGGCGGGAATGTGGCTTCCGGCAAAGACGGTCTCGACAATGGTCTGGGACTGCCCCGTCGGTCCATTGTCGACAACAATCACCTCCAGGGCAACGTCCAGGGAACCGCCGTCCAGAGCACGTTGGTCTCGCACCAAGGTCAGGCATTCCTCCAGGGGAACCCTGCGGTCATAGGTGCAAACCAAAACAGACAGGTCGGGCCGAGCAGAAATCAAGGATGCTTTCCAGACTCATCGGACAGCGGCAAAGCCTTCCCGCCCGCTGCCGAGATCGTCCTGGCCTGGACCCGAGCTTGGGTCAAGGCCACTTGAACAGCCACACCCAAGGCAGCCCCCAGACCACCTGCGAAAAAATCCCCCCAGGATCCGTCACGCTCCGGAACAGCAGTTTGAAGCAATTCTGCTCCCCCCCCTATGACTAAAGCCAGGATCAACGCCCAGGGCCAGCGCAAGCCCCGGATCTCCCCCAGAGCAAAGGCCAGAGCGGCATAGCCCAAGACATGAACCATTTTGTCGATGCCGTACTCACCGGGAGGCCCCATCTGCGGCAGAAGCGACCCCACCAAGGCAGACACCATCAGCAGACCAGCAATCAGGGGGGGCAGCCATTGGGGAGGCTGTCGGAGGAGCAAACGAACCAGGGTCATCGAACCTCTCCCCAGGCAGAAGTCGGCATCCCCCGCGATAAGGCGATATCGGGCATGGTCCAACGCTCCGCAAAAAGAATATAAAGGAAAATAATGAATCCAAGAAAATGTACCCTGCTGAGTACAGCACTTTCCATCAGGTTGTATAACAGAAATAGCATCATCAGGCTAAAAATCTGGGCATATCCGATCCATTGAACACGGCGCCAGCCATCCCTGACCAACCCCAGGCCTGCCAGCACAAGGGGACGGACCATTCCTATGGCGCCCCCGAGCATGGCAGGAAGCCCGGCTTGGACCCAAAGATCGAGATAGCCATTATGGGTTTGGTTGATGATGCCCTCGCCCACGAACCGCAACCAGCTGTTGGCATGCCGCAGGGGGTCATGGGCCTCTCCCACGTCCCAGAAGGCGCCATACCCCGTACCCAGGAACGGCCTTTCAGCGATCTGATCCAGGGCAAAATCCCAGATATCGGTCCGCCCCGTGAAGGTCGGATCTCCGAAAACCAACTCGAGCACATCCGGCAGGGTCCAGCCCTGGACTCCAACGGTGAAGACAAGCAGGGATACCGCGACCCCGGCAAACAGGATCAAAACAATCCCCCGCCCCCGCTCCCAGGCCAACCCAGCAGAAAGGGGCAGAAGAAACACCAGATAAATCCCGACCAACGCCATGGAGGTTTTGGATTTGGTCAGAATCAGGAAGACCACCGTCAGCCCCATCAGGCCGACCACCAGGGCCACTCCCCAAAGACGGCGCAGGGAAGGCAGGCAAAAGGACAGCACAATAATGGCCAGCAAGCAAACGCCACCCGCTTGGTTTTTTTGCAGATGCATGCCCCGGGCCCCTTCGTCGCTCATTGCCAAGTGGGGCACCAAGGGAACCGAGATCAAATCAATGAGAACGACGATGACCAAGAGAGCGGCGATGATCTTGGTTGTCCGTTCAATGTCGTCTGCCCAGGCAGCCACCCCCATCGCTGTCATATAGCCAATCACCAGAAAACCGACCCGACGCAGACTCAAACCGGGCATGTCAGACCAGCCGATGGACAAGACCAACCAACCAAGGGTGAGCACCATCACCCAGTTCCGTGTCAGCATGAGCCGCACCAAGGGCCAACGGACAATCAGCAAGGGCATTGCCATGGCGAACAGGCTCATCGGAAGCAGGCGCAGCATCGCATTCCCCTGGGACGTATCCCCACCAAAGCCCCCTTTAAAAGGCGCGGAACCGCAGATGGCATAGGCAAGCCCCAGGAAAAGCGTCGCATCGGCCAGAAGGCGCAGGGGATCGCCCCAGCCGATGCCCCCGATGCCCAAACGTCGGCCCCCTGAGACCAATCCGGCCTCCCCCTGCTCCGTCCCGTCGCGTCGCGTCGCGCCCCCCACCACCTTATCTCCTTACCGCAAGCCATTGGGGCAGAAGAATGGGAAGGCGCAGCAAAATAGGCGTGACAACACCCAAACGTCGCCAAGCCACCCAGGCCAGACTTGCCTTCCACAGGAGCACACAGAGCAGTGTCGCAATGGCTGCCCCCTCAAGTTGGAGGGAAGGAATCAGCAGAAGATTGGCCACGATATTCAACACCCCAGCTCCAACATTAATCAACCCGACACTCTTTTCCTGACCGGTCATCATCAACAACTCGGTGGCCGGTCCCATTGAGATGTCATAGACACTCGCCGTGGCAAGCAACATCAAGGCGATATATCCCGCCTTCATGTCTGCTCCGAACAGCCCCAACAGGAAGGGCCCAACCACCAGGAAGCTCAACCAGCCGATCAGCGCCGGCACAAAGGCGATCAAGGTCATGGAATCCAACAACTCCTGTAGCCGCGTCACATCCCGATCCATATGAGCCGCAGCGAAGCGGTGCATGCCGACGCCGACAACCGCAATCTGGACGAAACGCATCAACATCGCCACGCGACGGGCCACATGATAGATGGCCACCATGGCTGGAGTGGTGATAGCCCCCAGCATCAACACATCCGTTTCAGACAAAACGATGAAATAGAGCGGTGTGATCATCATGATCATCGACCGACGCACCCACAGGGGAAGCAAGCGTGTTACTTGGCGGAAGGTCGCGCGAGACCGTCCCGCCATGGCCTTGCGCCAGACCACCCGCAGAAGGGGGAGAGCGGCAAGCCAAGCCCCAAAGGTGGATGCCGCCAACGCCAGCTCCGGCGAAAGAGAGGCCCCCGCCAAGAAGACGCCACCAATAAAAATGAAGCTGGCGATCTTTTGCCAAACCTGTTCGCAATAGGCGCTGAAGGTGGATTCCTCCAAAGCCCGATTGGCGCATGTCAGCAAACTCACTGCGGCTGTACCGATGCCAAAAATCAAAACGCCAAATAAGGTGAAACCGTCAAACATGGTCCCGCCGTAAAGGTGCACTGCCAGCCAAACCCCCAGCGTCGTCAACCCTGGCCCCAGGACAGTAATGGCAAAGGCTGTCCAGAGGTAGCCCACCATCCGCCAGCCCCGCGCCCGGATATACCGCTGAATATAATAGGACGTCGCCACAGGCATCCCCAACCCGCCCACCAGCGAGGAGAAGTAGACCGCAGACATGACATAGACATACCGCCCGTAGTCCGTGGGTCCCATGATGCGGGTCAGCATGATCGACCACCCCAGCACCAGGATCACACCCAGAACCCTGGCAGACAGGTCAAGCCCCCCTTTCCCCAACAAATACCGCCGATCCGACGCACCATCTCCCATCAGGTTGCGCAGACGGTCCAACACCCCACGACCAGTCATCCCATTTGCTCCAAAGCGGCGGTCACGTCTTGGTAACGGTTGTGTTTTTCGCGAATCGCCATACCTTCGATACCTACACGAAAGCGCGGCGTGGGGCGAGGGGATGACGGGGCCTACTCCATCGCCGCGAAAAACCGAGGAAGCATGCGGACTTTAAAACGCTTGATGGGGTATGGGAAACCGCGCTCCCCACGAATAAATCGGTTCCGATACAACCGATTTGACTCCCTGCGTCTTCTGTCTGCCATGTTGGGACTGACAGCCCTGCTTTCGGCCTGCGGCGGACCGAGCTTCGACCAGACCACGGGTAAGGATCCGGTTTATATCTCCGATTTCTCTGACGAGGAACGGGACGCCATGCGTGAGACCCTGGTCCAGAGTCTCCAGCGGGGCCGTGCCCAGTACATGCCGCGCATCGGCGACCAATTGGAAGTCCTGTTCCATGCCCGCCCCGCCACGGTCAAAAAATACGACTTGCAGGTGGGAGACCAAGTGTCGATTACCTTCCCCGGCGACGCTGCCCTGAATACGACGGCAAAGGTCCGACCCGACGGCTGGATCAGTCTACCCGAAACCGGCGAAGTGATGGCTGCCGGACGGGATGTCCGGTCCCTGAATGCTGCGGTCCGCGCCAAGTATGCTGAAGTCTTCCAGCGCAGCGACCCGACCGTCGCCCTGGAGGGCTGGGTCCTGCCCGAGGATCGCTTCATCCAGGACATTCAATCCGTCACCCAAGGCCGGGCCAAGGTCATTCCCATCACTTCGGACGGGAAACTGGCCCTGCCCTATTTGTCTCCGATTCAGGCCACGGACAAATCCCTAGACAAGTTGACGGAGGAAGCCAACACGGCCTACGCTCGGTCGGGGCTGAACATTGGCGTCAGTATTTTGCCCAAGCAAACGGGGGGAGATCGTATTTTCGTTTTTGGTGAAGTGCGTAACCCGGGCATGGTGGAAACCAACAGGCCGCAAACTGTCTTGATGAGCATCGCCCGCGCCGGGGGCATCGAAACCACGGGAACCTTGACGAATGTGCGCGTGCTCTATGTTGACGACCAGGGCCAACCCCATTTGCGGCGGGTCAACCTTGCCAATGTGCTGACCAAATTGGCTTTGGAGGAAGACATCACCCTGCCGGACAATGCGATCGTCTACGTGCCCCCCTCCAAACTGGCCCAGGCTGGGCGCCTGATGGATCAGGTGCTCCGCCAGATCCTTTTCTTCCAGGGTTTCTCAGGATCTTTTTCCTATGAGCTGTTCAAACAAAGCGGCACCTAAGGCTCCGGTGCACCACACCCCGTCAGGCTTGGGCTTGACCGCCCGGCTCTCTCTGAGCTTGTTCCTGAGCCTATGCCTGGGTCTGGCTCTGGGTTTGACCTGGGGACTCCCCGTTCTTGCTCAAGGACAAACCGGTGAAAAGGCGCCCGCAGCCCAACTGGGGCCCTTTGCTTCGGAAAGCAGCTTGTTGAACGCTTGGCAGACGTTTTCCCGCAAGGCGCCCGGCGAGACAGGATTGGACTGTACCGAAGGCAAGACGCGGCGGATTCTGCTTCCGGCAGACAGCACCTCCCAGGCCCACGCGTTTTGCGCCGCAGCCGATTTGGCCCAGGTCCCCTGTGCCGTCGTGCCCATGACCTGCAAGGGGCAGGTTCGACCGGTAACCATAACGACCTCCGCCGACACCCGAACCACCCCCAGCCCCCAAACCGCCCCACCTGCCCCCAAAGCTCAGGATTTGGCTCCAAACTTGACCTCCCCGGGGGAGAACGCCTTGACCACGGTAAAGCCCCCCCCTCCACGGGAAGCTTCTCCCATAAAGACATCGACACCAAGGGTCTGGGTATCTCCCTTCAACCGCACGGTTCCTCCCAAAGGGCTTGGGATGACTCCGCCTGAGGGATATCGGCCCCTCAACGCGTCGGCACCGACGACAGAAGCAAAGCCTGTCACAGTCCCGAAGCCCCCCGACGCTGTCACAAAAAAGGACACAGCGCTTGAACCCAAGCCAAGTGCCACCGTCGCTCCTCCTCCCGCGGTCGAGGCAGAAGTGGAAACGCGCGAGAACCCGGACCCTACTCCCGCCCCGGCCCAAACCCAGGCCGCATTACAAGCGGCCAACCGCCCCGCGCTCCGCTCTTCAGACGCTGAGACAGAGACCAAAGCCGCCCCCCAAAGCCCCGTACCGGATAGAGACCCCCTGCCCGATGGGGTGCCCATTCTCAAATCCAGGACGCCGAAGACGCTCATTCCGTCCACGGCGGCCACCCTTTATGAAGGTCCTGCGGCAGAGAAGAGCGCCCCCCTCCCCCCCCTAGAGCGCGCAGCGGCGGCCCCCCCAAAGCAATCGATCCCCGAGCCAACGGAACCTGAACCGACGTCAAAGCCGACTCCCGCTTCGATCCCCGAAACAACGGAACCTGAACCGGTGCCACAGCCGGATCCCGCTCTACCCGCAAAAACTACGGCTTCAGTTGCAGACGAAACAACACAAGCCCCTCCTGCCAATCCCCCATCGACCGAGGGCAACCAAAATCCCATGGCGGCTGCCACGGCTGCGGTACAGGCCCAGAACTACGCCCTGGCCGCTCAGCTTCTGGAGCCCCTCGCGGAAGAGGACGACCCCCTCGCGCTGTATAACCTCGCGATGCTCTACGCTGCGGGACTGGGAGTGCCACGCGACCTCCAACGGGCCTTCATGCTGACCGAACGGTCCGCGCGAAAGGGCTTCCTGAGTGCCCAGAATAATCTGGGCGTGATGTATCTGAAGGGAATTGGGGTCACGCCAGACCGAGAACAGGCCCTACACTGGTTGAATGTGGCCGCTGCCAATGGCAACCCCCTGGCCAAGCGCAGCTTGGAAGCCCTGGAAAACCAAAATGCCATGCCGAGTGACCCAAAATAACCCTCCCCCTCCTCGGCACTGGGCTTTGCCACGTCCCCCACTGGGGCCGAGAGGCCCCAGACCCCAGGCCATTATTGATAAAAGAAAAATGGGGGTTTGGGGGCATTGGCCCCCAAATGGGCTTGGGCTATCGCCCAAAAAAACGAGACACCGTCTCTTGTCCCGTCATTCACCCTGAATCTATCCTACTCTGGGACCTCCCCAAAAGCTCGGTTTTAAAGAAGACCCAAAAGATCCGTGGGGCATCGACAAGATAGCGACGCCACATGCGACGAGGGTCGCTGAGCAGACGATGGAGCCACTCCAGGCTCAGCTTTCGCATCCACAGGGGCGCGCGGGCCTTGGCACCGGTCAGGAATTCAAAGCTGGCGCCGATGCAGAACCCCACTCCCATCCCCTTGCCGGTCCGCGCGACAGCATCGGCCACAATCTCCTGACGCGGGGATCCCACCGCGAGAAAAACGAAGGACGCCGGTGTATCCAGGATGAACTGGACACATTTTTCCACTTCCGCAGGGATCTGCGCGAACCCCATGGGAGGATCGTAATGGCTCAACTGCCTCAGGCCAAAGCGGATGCGCAAAGCCTCGGCAATGGCATCCGTTCCTCCAATCAAGGTCACCGGATCATCAGGTTTGACATGTCCCCGCAGAAAAAGCTGCGCGGTCAGATCCGACCCCGGCACCGCAGGGAGAGTCAACCCGCGTAATCTGGCGAGTTTGGCAATGATCTGGCTGTCATTCAGGCACAGCCAAGCGCCCTGGTAAAGGCTCCAGACGTCCGTTCCGGACCGGTGAAGCCGTTGGACATGGTCCACATTGGGCGTGACCAAATAGACGAACGAATCATGGGCCACACCCTTGGCCACGCACTGATCCAACGCCTGATCCAGGGTCAAGGCATTGAAATCAAGGCCAAGAAAGCGCTGCTTTGGCGGTTCCGCCGAACCATGCATCTTGCTGTCGGTCCGGCCCTCCCCGTCCGCCCCCCCTTCCCGTTGCTGGTCCAGTCGGACACCGGTATCCAAGATTACAATCCCAAAAGGGCCAAGAGCGATCGACGCAAACGAACCCGAGCCGGTTGGCCATTGTACAAACCCTCTGGCTGTTGGTCGAGGCCTACATGCACAATGCCGAGCCCCTCCCGATCGTCCAAAACTTGCGGTAGGACGGAAAGCCCGCCGCCTTCTTTGGCGATGACCCGACCTCGCACCAGACGATTCGTCCCGGCCAGCCTTACGTCCAATTGGGTTCCGGTGGACAGATCCGTCAAGTCCTTGATGGGGAACAGGGCTTCCACCAGAAGCCCTCCCTGGGGTGCGTCGATCGGCCCCAGGGACATCAAGGGATCCCCGGCAGCCACCACATCGCCCGGGGAAACGGCCAGAGAGAGCACAGAGCAGGCACAGGGACTCAAGACCGGACTTTGGGCCTCGGCATCGCCACCGGTCGGAGACAAACGCAGAACAATAGTCTGCACCCCGACCAGATCCCCCGGCGCGGCGAGCACCTCGACAACGGTTCCATCCTTCTTGGCGGCAAGGGTCTGGCCACCGGGTAAGGAAACTGCGGCGAAGGCACTTTCCGCATCTGGCAAAAGACGGATCAGTCCAACCAGACCGACAACCACCAACGCCACCAGAGCCAGAACGCCATAAATCAGCTTAAGGTTAGGCCGCCAGGATAGCCGCCCTCCGGAGTACCAAGTCCCCTTGTCTGCACCTTCTGCTCTTACCCTGGCGGTCGCAGCGCCGCCCCCCACCCGACCATGGGCAGCACCCCTTAGCGGGCCCCCCTCATCCAGAGACATCATGGCCTCCCACGCGGGAGCACGCCCAGACCGATGGGAGGCGAGCAACATGCGGAGGACCTGGATTTGATCTGGTGTGACGTCGATGAACCTGCAGCCCACCCGCTCACCGGTCCGCCGGGCGACCTCGGCCTGAAACTCGGCGGCCATTTGCGCGCCCCGCAAGTGAAAACGCGCATGGAAGCGGAAGCGTTGTCCCACGGACAAATCAAAGGAGGTCGGGTCCAGGGCGAACCCCGTCATCGACCAATCCTTGGCCTTGTAAATCTTGCGCTGAAAAATGACATCCAAGGGAGCGGTTATCCGCTCGTGCCGCCTTTTCCCTGCCGCATCGAATTCTGAAGAGGAGCCGACGGTGGAGCTGCCCTGTCCGCCAACCGCACCGTTCTCCTCCAGACCTTCATCCGGTCCCCGGACTGGTGCGTTCATGGCCTGAAACTCCCCGCTCGACTGTCCACGCCAAGCATCAAAGCTCAAGGAAGATCCCGCATGGATCGACCTGGACCTTGACGTGCCTTTGAGACAGAATCATGCTATCTCAATTGGATGGCAAGATGAAATCCCATCCTTCGCAGAACATGCTGCGGCGCGACACACCATAACGTCGGAAGCGTTCCGCGTTTTTCCAGGATAATCATGGGGTCCATGACAACGCAACACGCCCATATCGGACTGGTTCCGACACCAGTGGCTGTTCAAAAGCTCTTTTACCCGAGGAGCCTGTGCCTGTGACCTCCCCCTTGCCTACGGTTCCCCAATCCATGGGACCTCAAAACACCTCCCTTCCCCCCACCCGGGCGGGATACGGCCCCATGGGAGACGCTCCCCCTGGCGGGCACGGCGGCTACGATTTGATGGCCGATGTGAAAGCGGCGCTGAAGGCTTTGAATCGCAACCGCTGGCTTATCTTTGCCGTCGTTGGGGTCGGGGTCATCGCGTCTGCGGCTTTTTCCCTGACCCTCCCCTCGCGCTATATCGCCACCGCCTCGGTCCTGGTCCGCGACGATGGGCGGACTCTGCTCGACCAAAGTGGGGGGGACAGCAATCCCTTCGGCAACGACATTCTCCTGGAAAGCCAAACCCAAATTATTCGGTCCCGGGTCGTTACCGAGCGGGTGATCGAGAACATGGGGTTACTGTATGACCCCCGGTTGAATCCGGAGCTTGGCTGGAAGCCCGACCCCAAGGCAGCGGGGGGGGCCTCTCGGGAAACGATGATGACCCGAGTGACGGAAAATCTGCGGAAAAACCTTCACGTCGCCCCGGTTGGCCGATCGAAAATCATCGACATATCGGCCACAGCCTCCACCCCGCAGGAGGCTGCTGATATCGCCAATGCCGTGGTTCAGGCCTATCTGGAACGGCAAGTGGAAGAGAAGGTCCAGGAGAATGAGGCCCTGATCTCCGCCCTGACCGAGCGTATCACGGAATTGCGCAAGAACGTGGCTGCCCAGGAGGAAAAAGTCGCCACGTTTCGCAGCAATGCCGGATTGGTGGAAGGGGCTGGCCTGCAAGCGGTCAGCGCCCAGATCGCCACCCTGAACGAGAACCTGACGGAATCCCGGGCCAACCTCGCCTCGCTCCAGGCGCAATTGGCAGAAATCGAACGGGTTCTGGACGACCCCGACGCCGACGTTCCCACCGCCGCAGCGAATTCCGAGATCATGAGCGCCCTACGCCAGCAAAAAGCCCTGGCCATGGCGAATCTGGCGGGCGCCCAAGCCCGTTACCAACCGGGACACCGGGCGATCCTCTCGGCCATGGAGGTCGTCCGGGCCTTGACAGACCAGATGCGGAACGAGACCCGATCCATCCGCGCCGAATTGGGCCTTTCCGTTCAAAGCCTTCAGGCACGGGTAGGATCTCTCGAAGCGGCCTTGGCCAAGCTCAAAGGCGAGGAAGGCCGCCTGAGTGATGCGCAGGTCGAACTGCGTGCCAAGGAGCGAGACGCCGATTCCGCCCGCCATATCCTGGAAGACTTCTTGAACCGCCTGGCCCAGGTGCAAGAAGTCAGGGGGACAGAGCGAGCCGACGGTCGGGTCGTCTCTTCCGCCATTCCCCCTGAAAACCGGGCCGCACCCAACCGCAAGATAATCGTTGTCGGCGGGGGTATGGCCTCCCTGTTTATCGCCCTTCTGCTCGTCCTGTGGATGGAGCAGACCGACACCCGTCTGATGACCCTGGAGCAAGCGGAAACCTGGCTCCAGGCGCCGGTTTTGACCTTGGCGCCCAGGTTGACGCCGGAGCAGGTCGCGGCCCTGCCCCCCCAGCTTAACATTGTCGACAAACCTGCCTCACCTTACAGCGACGCGATCCGCGCCCTCCACCTGGCCTTGGCGCCGCCCGACAGTTCGGAAAAGCCGGGGATCATCCAGGTTACCTCACCCAACCGGGGCGAAGGCAAAACCACAATGGCCGTTTCCATTGGCCGCGCCCTGGCCCTGGAGGCCGGTTTGCGCACCCTGGTCGTTGACGGGGACCGCAACGCTCCCATGCTCCATCTGGCCACGGAATGCTCGAATGACTTTGGTCTGGTCGATATGGTCAGAGATGGGGCAGAGCTGGAGCGGGCGATCCAGAAGGATCCCACTTCGCCCCTGCACCTGCTGCCCATGGGACCCATGCAGGGGGGAAGTATGCGTCTGCAAGACCTGCAAATGCGTGGATTGGCCCAAACATTAAGGGAAAAATACGATGCCGTGCTCATCGATAGCCCCGGCCTGCTAGCCAGCGCCGATGCCACCGCCTGGGCGGCCATCAGCGACAAGATCCTCCTGATCCTGGACACCGGTCATACCCGTCAGGCCCAGGTCACCGGTTCACTGCGTGCCCTGCGTGGCCTGCGCGGTCGCCTGGTCGGCGCAGTCCTCAACCGTGCCGACGACAGCACCTGATCCTGATAGGAAAGCCCCCAGATGGACGCGGCCCTCCTTGACGCCCTCCCCCTTTTCGGACCCAATCCCCAGGTTCTCGCAGAATTCGAGATGAAGGAGAACTGGGGAAACGGCTATTGGGGCGAGGTCACCGTGACAGCTCCGGGCAAGGATGGAGCGTCAAGCTGGTCGCTCACCCTCTATTTACCCCAAGGGTGGACCGTCTCAAAGAGCTGGGGGGCCGTCGTCGACCGGGGGACGACAACCGGATCCCTCATTGTCCACCCCGAGGCGGGAACGCCCCCCATTCCGGCCCATGGGCATATCACCTGGGGGATGGTGGTCAACAAGGTCGAGCCCCGCCAAACCGTGGACAAGGACCTCACCCGTCTTGCCCCCTTACCCAAGCAGACCACGCCTCCGGGCCCCTTTGCGCCTAGCTACATGGGGTTCAACATGGGATCCTGGTGGAAGGGTATTTTTGGCTCCAAAAAGGCGCTGACTGCCCTGACCGAACTGGCAGAGAGCGGCGCCAATGCAGTCGCCATCGTGCCCACCCAATACGTCAAGAACATCCATGCCTCTCACATTTTCCGGAACCAGAAGACGGAAACGGACGACAATATCCGCACGATGATCCGCAAGGCGAAGGCGCTTGGCCTCCATGTCATGCTCAAACCCCACGTGCACCTCGAAGATTTCGGTCTGCACCAGCGCATCGAACCCGATGACTTGGATGCCTTCTTCAACGACTTCGAAAACGTCATGGTCCATTACGCCACCCTGGCGTCGGAGGAAGGCGTGGAACTGATGTCCTTGGCCGGAGAGCTGGTGGGCCTGACCCGCCCCGCCAATCGGGAGCGCTGGCTGAAGGTCATCAAGGCCGTGCGCGCCGTCTATGGGGGCAAGCTGACCTATGCCGCCAATTGGGGAGAGGAGTTGCAGGTACCCTTTTGGGACGCCCTGGACTACATCGGCGTGGATATGTATGCCCCCATCACGAAGGGAAGCGACCCAACCTTGGCCGAAGCGGTGGCCGGGTGGACCCGGAATCCCACCAACAGTGTCACCGCCGAGGTCTGGAACGGCCTGCCCATCACCGAGGCCATGCATCGCCTTTCCGTTCACCAAGGCAAAAAGATCCTGTTTACGGAGCTGGGCTACCGGTCCATCGACAAGGCGGGCACAGGCCTTGGGGACAGTGCCCGGCAGGTGACCGTTGATTTGGCCGAGCAGGCCCTCCTCTACGAAGCGTTCTTTACCGCCATGACAGAGGTTCGGGCCGATTGGTTGGCAGGAATCTTCTTCTGGGACTGGGATCCAGAACCCTATCGGGGCGTTGACCAAATTCCGAACATCGACGACTTCGACGTGGCGGGCAAACCTGCCATGGATGTATCAAAGACATGGTTCGCCATCCTTGGTGAGGACTCGAAACCACAATGATACCAAGACCAGACCACCCTCCAGTCGTCACGTCCCAAACCAACGACAGCACCGGGATCCAGGTCAGCATCCTCATCCCGACCTATAAGCGGCCAGAGCTGCTGCGCCGTGCCCTGCTGACCTGCGCCGAGCAGTTGGATGTGAACTTCTCCCATGTGGAGATCCTGGTCGTAGACAACGATCCGGAGGCCTCGGCACGACCTCTGTTGGAAGAGGTCAAGGACGGCTGGCATGGACCTACCCTCCTGACGTTCCATGAACCCCGGCCGGGGATCAGCCATGCTCGCAATACCGCAGTGGCCATGGCCCAGGGCCGGTATCTGGTGTTCCTGGACGATGACCAATATCCGACCCACGGCTGGCTCGCCGCCCTGTTGAAAACCGCGAAAGCCACCGGAGCCGGAGCGGTCTTCGGCCCTGTCACCCCCCACCTTCACTGCGCCGACGGGGACCCCTTGATGCCCCTTTACAAGACCTATTTCTCCCGTGCCCTGGGGCTGGAGGACGGTGAGGACATCACCCCACTGGTGGCCCAAATGGGCACACAGAACAGCCTGTTCGATAGGGATATCGCCCCCCTCCCCTCCCCTCCCTTCGATTTCGACCTGGGCAAGGTGGGCGGTGAAGATAGCGTCCTGTTGCGCCGTCTGGTCGCCAAAGGCACCCGCCTTGCCTGGTCGGCAGAAGCCTTGGTCTCCGAGACTGTTTCCGAGGACCGATGCACCCTGAGCTATCTCCGCAAGCGTCGCTTCCGGGACGGACAGATCCGGGTCCTCGCCTGTACCCGGCTCGGACAACGCAACCTGGGAGAGGTACTCAAATGGATGGCGGTCGGAGCCGCCCAAGTGGGGGTCCATGGCCTGGGCTGGTTGCTGACCTTTCCCATGAAACGCCAAGCCGCAGGGCACCTCGCCAACCTGTATGGCGGGCTCGGCAAACTTTTCTGGGGCCAACGGTTTCGCTTCGACATGTATGGCGACTAGATTGCGATGAAATTACGCCTGTCCGACCAAATTCACAGTACATGACAGGGGGAGTTTCCCCCTCACGGGGCTTTGCCCCGTCCCCCACTGGGGCCCAGACCCCGGGCCAAAAAAAGGGGGTTTGGGGACATTTTCCCCCAAATGGGCTTGGGCAATCGCCCAAAAAAGACGAAACAAGGTCATGTACCGTAGACCGAATTTCATAAACGTGATCTAGCCTCATATGGTTAGAGCGCCGAGCGGAAAACCGATTCCCACTTTTCCGCTCGATGCTCTAGACCGACCTTATTCGTATTCGTGCGGCCTTCGGCCCCCCCATCCATTTACCGGCCACACTGGATCGTCGTTTGAGATTACAAGGGGTACCATGACGAAGAAGGCACTCATCACTGGCGTCACCGGACAGGACGGTGCCTATCTCGCGCGCCTGCTGCTGAACAAGGGGTATGAGGTCGTGGGAGGCTATCGCCGGAAGCCTACCCTGAACACTTGGCGGATGCGAGAACTGGGCGTCGACAACACCATACGGATGGTCCCCTTTGATGTGTTGGAATTCGACGATATCCTGAGCGTCCTTCAGGATGTGGAGCCCGATGAAATTTATAATCTCGCTGGCCAAAGCTTCGTGGCAGAATCCTTCCGGAAGCCCCTATTCACCTCCAAGGTGAACGCAATCGGAGTCATTCGGTTGCTGGAGGCCATCCGCATCTTTAACCACAAGATCCGATTCTACCAGGCCTCCAGCTCCGAGATGTTCGGCAAGGTTCAGCAGACTCCCCAAACCGAGGCGACCCCCTTTTATCCCCGTAGCCCTTATGCCGTGGCAAAGCTCTATGCCCATTGGATGACCGTGACCTATCGGGAGAGCTTCGGTATCCACGCCAATTCCGGCATTTTATTCAACCATGAAAGCCCCCTGCGCGACTTGAACTTTGTAACCCGTAAAATCACCGCCAGCATGGCTCGCATCAAGTACGGCCAACAGGATGTGCTGGAACTGGGCAACCTGGAAGCAATGCGGGACTGGGGCTTCGCAGGGGATTATGTGGAAGGCATGCATGCCATGCTGCAACAGGATAAACCCGACGATTTCATCCTCGCCACCAATGCGACCCACTCGGTGCGCCATTTCTGCGAAGCCGCTGCCCATGCCTGCGACTACGATCTGGTTTGGACAGGCGAAGGTATTCACGCCAAGGGGATTGACCGCAAGTCCGGCAAAATCCTTATCCAGGTGAACCCCCTGTTCTACCGCCCTACGGAAGTGGATCTGGTTGTCGGCAACCCAAAGAAGGCCAAGGAAAAACTGGGCTGGGCGCCCAAGGTGGATCTGCCCGCTTTGGTCGCCATGATGACCGAGGCCGACCTGCGCCGCGCCTCCGCTGGTGAGCTAGAGTGAAACTGGATCAGCTTGACTCAAGCTGATCCAGTTTCATTCCCGTAATACCAAGCGGCGCGGGTTGAAACCCACGCCGCTTTTCTTGCGTTCAAACGCCAGGCGGACTTTTACGCGCCATAAGGCGCGGCGGCCACTTGGCCGCTTCCAAGGTACGGTGAGGCAAACTCACCGCACCTTGGTATAAGGCACCTCCTCCACTCGCCCCTCTTGGGGGGTCACGCGGCGGTCCATGCGACGAGCAAGCTCCGGGTTATGGGTGGCGATCAGGGCCGCCAAGCCCTCGCCACGTACCAGCTCCAAAAGCGCCTGGAACACCCGGTCCGAGGTATGCGGATCCAGGTTCCCCGTGGGCTCATCGGCCAAGAGCAGTTTGGGGCCATTGGCCAGGGCCCGGCAGATGGCAACCCGCTGCTGTTCACCGCCGGAGAGTTGTCCCGGGCGATGCCCCGTTCGGTCTTTGAGCCCCATCTTTTCCAGCAGATCCTGGGCGCGGACCCGGGCTACTTTGCGAGACTTTCCGGCGATCATTTGCGGGATCACCACGTTCTCCTCGGCGGAGAATTCGGGCAGCAAATGGTGGTACTGGTAGACGAAGCCTATGTGGTCCCGGCGGAGGGCAGTCCGCTTGTCATCGGCCAATGTTCCGCAAGGGATCCCGCCAATGGAAACCTCGCCCGAAGTGGGCTTTTCCAGTAGGCCGCAAATCTGCAGCAAGGTCGACTTACCCGAACCCGAAGGCCCCACCAGGGCGACGATCTCTCCCGCGTTCACGGTCAGATCGGCGCCACGCAAAACCTCCAAGGTTTCGCGCCCCTGGGTGAAGGTCCGCGTCACCTCCCTCAATTCAAGGGCAACGGTGGAAGCACCCGTCGTCATACTCTTACTCATTGCGCAGGGCCTCCACCGGATCGACACGGGCAGCCCGCCAGGCCGGATAGAGAGTCGCCGCGAAGGACAGACCCAGCGCCATCAGGGTCACGTTCAGAACCTCGTGGAGATCCATCTTCGCGGGCATGGTGGCCAGGAAGTAGATCTCTTCATTGAACAGCTCCACACCCAGCAGGCTTTGCAGGAACTGGCGGATGGCCTCGATGTTGTCGCAGAACAGCACGCCCAAGAGCAGCCCCACGACCGTGCCGATCACGCCAACGCTGGCGCCGGCCAGAAAGAAGATGCGCATCACTGCCCCCCGGGAGGCTCCCATGGTCCGCAGGATGGCAATGTCTCTGCCCTTGTCCTTCACCATCATGATCAAACCACTGATAATATTGAAAGCAGCGACAATGATGATCAGGGTCAAGATCAGGAACATCACGTTCCGCTCCACCTGCAAGGCATTGAAGAAGCTGGAGTTGGTCTGACGCCAATCGCGGATCCGCAAGCCCTGCCCCACGGGGGCACCGGCAATGGCAGCGGTCACTTCGGACACCCGATCCGGCCGTTCCACGACCACCTCCAAATGGTTCACCGCATCCACGGGGACCTGGAAATAGGTCTGGGCAGCCTCCAGCGGCAAGAAGACATAACTGCTATCGTATTCACTCATGCCGATGGAGAAGATCGCCCGAACCGTATAGCTCCGCACCCGGGGCACGGTGCCCATGGCGGTCACCTTTCCCTTGGGCGAAACCAGGGTAATCTTATCGCCCAATGACAAGCGGAAATTCGAGGCCAGGCGCGAGCCGATCATGATGGCATCCTGACCATGCAAATCATCCAACGAGCCGGAAATAACCGCATTGGCGAGGTCTGGACGCTTCTTCAGATCATCGGCCCGGACGCCCCGCACCAAACCACCCTGAGAGCGCCCCTCGGCGGTCAGCATCACCTGCCCTTCGACCGTTGGAGTCACGGAGACCACTCCGGGCACGTCCCGCACGACCTTGGCCACGTCATCGAAGTTCAAAAGGTTGTCGTATTGGCCATAAATGGACAGGTGACCGTTCAGGCCGAAAATGCGGTCCATCAGGTCAGCCCGGAAGCCGTTCATCACCGCCATAACAATAATCAGGGTTGCGACACCCAGGGCGATCCCGGCCAGGGAGAACCCGGCTATGACGGAGACAAAGCCTTCCTTGCGCCGGGCGCGCAGGTAGCGGCCAGCCATCATGCGTTCAAAGGCTGAAAAAATCATGGGCGCGACAATCCAGTACGAGCGAGGGACTTGCGGGCCTCGGGTGCCTTAAACAGGTCCCCGGATGCGAAAGGGGGCGCCGGGTCATAACCGATAAGCTGTTGGATAGCTCGGGCGACGTCCTCCCCGGCCACCTTGGCCGCGATGGACAGGGCCGCATCAATCCCCGCAGCCGCCCCCGCAGCGGTGGTGATATTGGCCGAGGTGACCATATGGACGGGCTTTACCAGGGCGCCAAACCCGGCCAGCAGGTCGAGCGCCCGCCAATGGGTGGTGGCCTCCTTGCCCTGGAGCAGCCCGGCCCCGCCCAAAATCAGGGATCCTGTGGAGACCGCCAGACAGTGGCGGCAGTTGGGCACCACCTTCTGCAACCAGCCGCGGATCAGCGGGTCATGGGCCAAATCATCGGCCCCGGCCCCACCGGGGACGATGACGATATCCGGCATCGCGGCCTCGACAAGCGTATGGTCGGCCCGCAGGGTCAGGGCACCGCCCCGGGAATGCACCTGGACCTTCTCCAAACCCACGGTCCAAATCCGGGCCTTGGGCAGTTTCCCAAGAACATCGAAGGGTCCCACTGCGTCGAGGGGCGTGACTCCGTCATAGACCAGGAGAGCGATATCCATAACCCGCATGCCTTTACATACAAAGGGCATATACAAAAAGGGACGTTATCCCAGAACCTTCTGCAAGGCGGCGTCCAACGAGAGTTCGTCCCGCTCGCCGGTCGCCCGGTTCTTCAATTCGACCAGCCCCTTGGCCACACCCTTGGGCCCAACGATGATCTGCCAGGGCAGACCGATCAGATCCATATTGGCGAATTTGGCTCCGGCGCGCTCGTCCGTGTCGTCATAGAGCACTTCCGACCCATGGGCGAGAAAGCGGTCGTAGATGTCGGCGCAAACGGCGTCGGTCTCGGCATTCCCGCTCTTCAGGTTCACCAACCCCGCAGCGAAGGGCGCCACTTCCTTGGGCCAAATGATGCCGTTATCATCGTGACTGGCCTCGATGATTGCCCCGGCCAAGCGGGAGACACCAATGCCATAGGAGCCCATGTAAACCGGCGCGTTGGTGCCGTCAGGCAAGGTCACCGTCGCCCCCATGGGATCGGAATACTTGGTGCCAAAGTGGAAGATATGCCCCACCTCGATCCCCCGGGCCGAAACCAGATCCCCCTCCGGCACCCCATGACCTTCGACATGCATCTCGTCGGTGGCGGCGTAGAGGCTCGTCCAGTCGTCAATGATGGGCTGGAGGTCTGCGTCGTAATCCACGTCCTTGGGCACGGGCTTCTCGAGCAACCCCTTGTGGCAATAGACCGCGCTTTCGCCGGTTTCGGCCAGGATGATGAACTCGTGAGAGAGTTTGCCGCCAATGGGACCGGTGTCTGCGGCCATGGGAATGGCCTTCAGACCCATCCGCTCGTAAGTACGCAGATAGGCCACGAACATCTTGTTGTAGGCGTGTTTGGCCGCTTCGTAGGAGGTATCGAAGGAATAGGCATCCTTCATCAGGAATTCACGGCCGCGCATGACGCCAAACCGGGGACGGACCTCGTCCCGGAACTTCCATTGGATCTGGTACATATTCATCGGCAAGCTCTTATAGCTGCCGACATTCTTGCGGAAGATATCCGTCACCACCTCTTCATGGGTGGGGCCATAGAGCAGGTCGACCTCGTGCCGGTCCACGATACGCAGCATTTCCTTGCCGTAATCGTCGTAGCGCCCGCTTTCCTTCCAGGGTTCAGCGGACTGGATGGTCGGCATCAGGATTTCCAGGGCGCCCGTGCGGTCCTGTTCCTCCCGCACAATGGTCTCGATGCGGCGGAGGACCTTCAGGCCCAGCGGCAACCAGTTGTAAATGCCCGAAGCGTGCTGGCGGACCATGCCCGCGCGCAACATCAACCGATGCGAGACAATGGAGGCCTCGGCGGGATTTTCCTTCAGGGTGGGCAGCATGAAGCGAGATAGGCGCATGGGTTGGGATTCCAAGGGACGGACGTGGCAAAAAAATGGCGGCGAAAGAACACCGGCGAAAGAACACCGACAAATGAACGACGCCGTTAGACCGGAGGTTCGGCCGTCAACGGTTCGAGTGAACGAAAACCGCAGGCAGCGAACCGCACTCTATCGTTTGTTAGACCGCTTTCCAAGGGGATCCCGCGCCCCGGTTGACCATCACAGGCCCCGGGCGCGACAGGCTTCGCTGAGCGCGGCCTGTTGGGGATCCGTCAAGGGCCGCCCATCCAGCTCCATACGCCCCGTCCCAATGTCGTAGGACAGCTTGCCTATGGGGACCGACGAGTCCGCAAGACCATTCGGCGCCGCACGCCCCATACGGTCGTAAGGGTCGATGGCCAAGGTCATGGTGAAGCCTTTCTTCAGCCCCTCCGTCCAGGCGGACCGATCCTCCAGATCCGCTGGAACAACGGGTTTTCCATGGACATCGACACCCGAGCGATAGGCCACATCCGGCCTGGGGTGGTGAGCCGTCAGACGCCGACAATCCTCCGCCCAGACGGTGACGGATTTGGCTGCCATCGCTGCCGCAGAGGGCGGGCGCGGGGGGTCTTGTGACGTCAACACGGCCGGCACTGAGGGAGATAGCGGAGCTTCATCGGGGGCCCCTCCCAACGCAGGAGACTCTTTTGTACGGAGCTCACCGGGTCCCGTTTCGATGACAGGGTAAGCCGGAGCCGGCGAAACCGAGGGAGGATGCCCCCCGGTCACCTCAGCGCCCCTTGCAGAGGCACATGCCGCAAAGGCAAGCCCGAGAACGAGAACGAGTCTCGTCGAATGTCGTCCGCATATCCATCGCATTGCTATCACCCCATCCCGATTCAAGAAGTCCAATCCTCCGAGAGTCTTCATGCCCACAAAGAAAGTAGAATACTAACATACAAGAAAACCCATACTACGATAACCCCTCAAACCTTCTCCGCCACCTTCCGAATTCAAAATATATATTTAAATTCAACGAATTAATCTCAAGCCACCCCACTGTCAAATCTGTATGTCGGACACAAAGGCTATTCAAGCATAACATGAATCAATACATAGATGGGTCACCTGACCTGTCCTTTTTACCAAGGGATTTTTGCACCGCACAAATAAATCCTTTCTAAATTTGACACTAGATCCTCAATTTTCGCGTGACTCAGGAGAGGTGAATGCGTAAGGTGCAGTCACTTGATCAAAAAGGGGGCAGCCGTGAAACAAACTCGTTCCTCGACGGCCCAAGTTTAGGGAGTTCACCACCCCGATGAGACATTCAAAGGGGTGGTACCAAGAGACGCCAATAAAGGACGAAAAATTGTCCGCTGGCACCAAGGACGAATAGAATAAAATGACGTCGGACAGCGGCGCAAAGACAAATGACATGGATCGACAATAAAAATAAGGATCCAGTCAAAGGGCAGGGAAACTCATTCAGGGCACAAGGGTAGGGCAAGGTCTCCAAGAGACCTTGCCCTTATTCTTTGTGGGGAAAAAGGGGTGATCTCGCCCCCGCACCTTGGAAGCGGCCAAGTGGCTGCCGCGCCTTATGGCGCGTAAAAGCCTGCGTGGCGTTTGAACGCAAGAAAAGCGGCGTGGGTTTCAACCCGCGCCGCTTGGCATTAGAGCATCAAGCGGAAAAGTGGGCACCGGTTTTCCGTCGTGCCCGCGAAAACGGACCACGGTACATAACAGGGGGTACTTTCCCGTCACGGGACTTTGCCCTGTCCCCCCTCTTTGGCGAGGCTGGGACCGTACGGCCCCAGACCCCGGGCTCTCATTAACAAAAGAAAAATGGGGGTTTGGGGGTATTGGCCCCCAAATGGGCTTGGGCACTCGCCCAAAAAACGAAACACTGCCGTGTACCGTGAAACAGGCATCCAGGATTGATTTCGGTGATCACACCGCCGTTGCTGGATTGACCTCCCTCATCTGTCCCCACCCTGGCTTCCCGCATGTGCGAGAATGGTCTCGTAATTCACACGTCACGCGCCACGGCCTAAAGAGGGAAAGTGGCGTCAGGGTGTTTCCCGCAAGAACCCCGCCATCACCTTTTTCATCCCAGCCTTGTCGAAATTGATTTCCAACCGTCCATCCGAGACATCCACCACGGTGCCCGCGCCAAATTTATCGTGGAAGACCCTGTCGCCAGGCATATGGGTTGCCTCATTGCGCCGCTCCGCCACAGCCCAGGGGGCTCCGCCATCATCGGGCGACCGACGCCCCCCGCTTCGGGGATCCGCCCAGAGGCCCGGCCCCCCCATGCGACCCCAGCCACCGGGGGCATTCACATAGCCTTGGGCACCGGATCCATAGACCCCGCCCGAACTTTCCCTTTCGACCACGCCAGGGGGCAATTCATCCACGAACCGACTGGGCAAACAGGACCGCCATTCATTGAACACCCGTCGACTGGCCACGAAGCTGACGAAGACCCGCTTGCGCGCCCGGGTCAATCCCACATAGGCCAAGCGCCGCTCCTCCTCCAACCCCTCTGCCCCGCCTTCGTCCAGGGCACGGCGATGGGGAAAAGTTTCCTCCTCCCACCCTGGCAAGAACACCGTATCGAACTCCAGCCCCTTTGCCGCATGCAGGGTCATCAAGGTCACTGCGTCTTCGGTGGCCCGGGCCTCGTTGTCCATGACCAGGGAGACATGCTCCAGGAATTCCTGCAGACTATCGAACTCCTCCAACGCCGACACCAGCTCCCTCAGGTTTTCGACGCGGCCTTCGGCTTCCGGCGACTTATCCTTCCGCCACATGTCCATATAGCCGCTTTCGTCGAGCACCGTTCCGCACAGCTCGCCGGGATCCATGGCGTCGGCCAGGGAGCGCCAACGGGAGATATCCTCGATAAAGGTCCGCAGAGCCTTCCGGGCCTGGGGCCGCAGGTCGTCTGTTTCGATGGCCCGGCGCGCGGCTTCCATCAGGCTAACCCGCTCCAGGCGCGAGGCCATGTTCAGAGTCTGGATGGAGGCATTTCCAAGACCCCGCCGCGGCGTGTTGATGATCCGCTCAAAGGCCAAACCGTCGTCCGGTTGGGCGATCAGCCGCAGATAGGCCACCGCATCGCGGATCTCCTGCCGTTCGTAGAAGCGCGCCCCCCCGATGATCCGATAGGGGGTCCCGGTGAGGATCAACCGCTCTTCGAACTCCCGGGTCTGGAAACCGGCGCGCACCAGGATAGCAATGCCATTCAGGGGATCTCCCGCCCGCTGACGGGCCTCGATCTCGTCAACCACGGTCCGGGCTTCTTCGTCCCCATCCCACAGGCCCTTGACCACGACGGGATCACCGGGCACCTCGGCAAAGGCCGCGCGCAACTCCTTACCCAGGCGACCGGTATTGTTCCGGATCAGACCCGAGGCGGCTTCCAGGATCACAGGCGTGGAGCGGTAATTGCTTTCCAGACGGATCACCGTCGCGCCAGGGAAGTCCTGGTCGAACTTCAGAATGTTTCCCACCTCGGCGCCGCGCCAAGAATAGATCGATTGGTCATCATCGCCCACGCAGCAAATATTGCCATGCCCACGGGCGAGAAGGCGCAGCCACAGGTACTGGGCCACATTGGTGTCCTGATATTCGTCTACGAGAATGTAGTGAAACATGCGCGAATATTCGGCCAGAACGTCAGGGTACTTTTGAAAAATGGTCAGACAGTGCAACAGGAGATCACCGAAATCGGCAACATTCAGGATTTGCAAGCGCTCCTGGTAAAGCTTATAAATTTCAAGCGCTCGCCCACCGGCGAAGGCCCGACCGACATCATCCCGGCCCACGGCATCGGGCGTCAAGCCCCGGTCCTTCCACCGCTGAATGATCCCCATGGTCGCTTGGGGCGTCCATTTCTTCACGTCCAGCCCCTCAGCATCCATAATCTGCTTCAGCAGACGATTTTGGTCATCACTGTCCAGAATCGTGAACCCGGACTTCAGCCCCACCAGTTCCCCATGGCGACGCAGCATCCGCACCCCCAGGGCATGGAAGGTGCCCAGCCAGACCTGTTCCGCCGCCGGTCCCATCATCTGTCCTGCCCGTTCGCGCATCTCGCGCGCAGCCTTATTGGTGAAGGTCACCGCTAATACATTCCAGGGGCGAACCGGACGAGTCGCCAAAATCTGGGCCAATCGCGTGGTCAGAACCCGCGTTTTTCCGGTGCCCGCGCCCGATAAAACCAAAACCGGACCCTCCGTCGTGGTGACGGCTGCCCTTTGCTCCGGATTCAAAGCGGCCAACCAAGGAGGGTCAGCCGAAATGGGGGGGTGCGGCGGCTCGTCGTCCAGTGAGAAAGGATCGTCCATGGTATCCAGGTGTGGTGTGAGGAAGAAATGTCTCCTCACAAAATAGGGCACCACCCCCACAGATGGAAGAGTGCTCGCCAATGGACTTGCACCAGCTAGCCTGATCGCTATCCTGTGTCCCCCAACTGCCACGCCAATCCCGAAGCGGGTGCGGCCAGGATTCCAGGAGCCAAAAATGGCCGCCTCAGGCGACAAGCGTCAGCATCCGGGACGGATTCTACAACGGATGTTTATGGAACCAAACCACCTGGGCGTGAATCAATTGGCCCGCGCCTTGAAGGTTCCGCCCAACAGGATCAGCGCCATCTTGAACGGCCAACGGTCCATCACGGCCGATACCGCCCTTCGCTTGGCTCGGTTTTTCGAAACCACGGCCCTTTATTGGATGAATCTCCAGGCCCGCCATGACCTGGAGGTCTCCGAACAGGTCCTGCGGGAGGAAATCGAGACCTCCATCAGCACCCTGAAGGACCACAAGACCACCCCCCTGGACGACTCCCCGTTGGAGAATGAAGCGGAAGGCTAGAGCGAAATGAGGAAAAATGGGCGCCGGTTTTCCGTCCTCATTCCGCTCCAACCATATGATGTAGATCACGATGAAATTCGGTCTGTTTGACCGAATTTCATCGTGATCTAGAGCTCCCCACCGACCGTCCTCTCACTCCTCCCTGGCCAGCTCTCCCTTCAGCCAAGTGTAAAAACTGGCGATATCCGGATCCTCTCGCCGCTCGGCGGGATACACCAGATGGCAAGCGCTATGAACGCCCTCCAGCCGCACCGGAAAGGGAATACGCAACCGCCCCATGGCCACTTGACGCGTCACCAGGGGCCGGGGAACGAGCGCGACCCCCAGGCCATCCAGGGCCGCTTCCACGGCCACCGTATCATAATCGACCACCAAACCCGGATCGGGCATGGGGCCCTCAACGCCAGCAGCCTGAAACCAATGGGACCATTGACCCGAGCGGTAGGAGACCTCCACCAGAGGCAGTCCGAGAAGGACCTCTGGACCGGAGCCACTGTCGACCAATAGGTCTGGGCGGCAAACGGGCACGATCACCTCATCGAACAGATGGTGGGCAATCAATCCGGGGAAATGACCACTGGCCGAATAGCGCAAGGCCACATCCACGTCAGTGACGCGGAGGTCAACCCAATCCGTGGACATGTCCAACCGCAGTTCGATACCCGGATGGGCCAGTTGGAAGCGCGGAATCCTTGGCATCAACCAGCCCATGGCATGGGAGGGTGCGGCACTCACCGTCAGACGCCTAAGATCGACGCGGCGCGTCAAACGAGCCGTCGCCGCTTCGATCAGGCGAAGCGCCTCCCGCACGGACGGCAGGTACCCCTCTCCAGCGGCCGTCAGGCGAACCTGACGGGTGGAGCGTTCGAACAGGGGGACGCCCAGTAACGCCTCCAACTGGCGAATCTGATGGCTTATCGCCGAAGGGGTCACGTTCAGACGATCGGCAGCCCCGCGAAACGTCCCGATGGTGGCACAGGCTTCGAAGGCGCGCAGGGCGTTGAGAGGCGGCAGGATCATGACCCCTCCATTGTGCAAAATGGCTCATCATTCTACTGAAAAAAGCGCGTTGGCCCTATCGGGCAAAGAGACCTAGTTTCTTGGAGAAATACCTCGGGACCGGCCATTGAAAGGGTCGAACAGTCCTGATGAATTCTCACCAACGACTGGAGGGTAACATGGTTTTGCCTTTGCCTTATAGACCCCACCCAAAGATCACCCCGCAAGCCCGCAAAGCCCGGGCCAAGGTGGTTCGTGCCTTCGCGCGGTGGCTTACCGGTTGGGTTCCCCCCCTCCGCTTGATAGCGTGGCCATCAAAGCCCGGTTCTGGGCGCGCAACAAATCCGCTTCACGCAGAATCCCCAGAACCCGTCGGCTATCCCGGTCATCGACCAGAATCAGGCAGTCCGCTTCATCCTCTTCGAGGACGGCCAGGGCTTGGGACAGGCTATCCCGGAGCGTCACCACCTGGGGATCGGGACTCGCCACCTCTTGAGCGGTCCCCTCTCCCTCACCTCGGGCTTCCCCCCATCGCCCCTCAAAGGTCGTCGCCGTAACCACCCCGGTTGGCCGCCCTTCCCCATCGAGGATAAAGACCCGCGACACAGGAGACAGCCGTAGGGCCTGAGCCAAGGTTTCCCAGGGGGCCTCACCGGCGACGCTGGGGCAAGGCAGGCGCGGCAGGTCTGCCAGAGGGATCCCGTCACACAGGCCTCCTCCCCCTTTGCCCTGCCCCAGGCGAATGCCCTTGCGGGCCAGCTGCCAGTGAAAGAAGGACGCATGGCCGGTCGCGCTTTGGACGATGCCCGAGGCGATCACGACTGCGACCACAACCCCGATGGTCAATTCGTAATCGCCGGTGAATTCAAAGATGATCAAGGTCGTAGAGATGGGCGCGCCAAGGACGGCCGCCGCCATGGCCCCCATGCCAATCAGGGCATAGGCCGTCTCTCCCGAAGACAGGGCCGGGAACAGGGAGGTCGCGGCGATCCCATAGGCTGATCCCATCAAGGCCCCCAGGGTTAGGGAGGGACTGAAAACCCCACCGCCAAACCCCCATCCCAAACAGACCATGGTGGCGAACATCTTGGCCACCAGCACCGTCGCCAAGACCTGGAACCCATAGGCCGCTTTCAGGGCCTGATCGGTTGTCTCATACCCAACGCCCAGGATCTCCGGCAACCACAGGGCAATCACCCCCACGGCCATACCGGCAACCAAAGGCCGGACCGGTTGCGGCAAACCTGAGCGCCCCGCCAGGGTCTGGGACAGGAAGATGCCCCGCATGAAGACCAAAGCGGCCACCCCCGCCACGACTCCGAGACCGGCGAAGGCCGGGAACTCCCAAAAGGAGGTCAACGTCATGCCCGGCAGGGAAAAAACCGACTCATGGCCAAACCAAATGCGCGAAACCACCGTACCGGCCACACTCGCCACGACAACAGGAGCAAAGGCGGACAGGGCGTAATGGCCAATGATCACTTCGTTGGCGAACAGCGCGCCGGCGATGGGGGTATTAAAACTGGCCGCCACGGCGGCAGCGGCTCCGCACCCGAGCAACGTTCGCGCCATACGCTCGCCCAAGTGCAGACGCCACGCCACCAGAGCACAGAAAGTCGCCCCTAAATGTACGGCAGGCCCTTCTCGCCCGACCGAACCACCGACGCCAATGGACAGCGCACTTCCCAGGGCCGCAAGCAGCCCCTTCCGTCCATCCATACGCCCCCCGGCGAGCGCCATATCTTCGATCACATGGGCAACACCCAGGGGTTCGCGCCCCGGCATCGCATAGCGATACAGCAAACCAATCAGAAGCCCGCCAAGGGATGGGGCCAGGACCACCACCCAGGGCGACGATTCCCGGGCCAGGCTGGCCAAATAGTCGTGGTCACCGCCATAAAGGACGCCCTGAACCAGACCAATCACCTCCCGAAACAGACAGACCCCCAAACCCACCAGGGCGCCCAAAAGCACCGCCAACCCGCCAAGAACGAGTTGGTCTTCCCGCAGCAGGGAGCGAAACCGAACAAGAAGGGAGGGATCAGGTCCGGGGGACCCTTTCCGGAAAGACTCTGTCATGGGGAAAACTGTACCCCAGCGGAGAGACGGCGAAAAGAGAGCCTGTTGCGTCGATCCGCCCTATACCTTTAGCCAACGACTTCCTGTTCGGCCATCCGCTTCAACTCCACCTCAATCTGGGAGACAACACGGTTCCGTCCCTCCCTCTTCGCCATATACAGAGCCTCATCGGCGCGCTGAATGAAATTGCTCATACCTTCCCCCAGCTGGAACTGGGACACACCGATAGACAGGGTTACCGTCCCCAAATCCTGATTGGTGCGCTTGTTGGTCACACGTTTTGAAGCCACGTGACGGCGAATAGCCTCGGCCGTGGCGATCGCATCGCGTACCCCGGTTTGGGGCAGGATGACAGAGAATTCCTCGCCGCCGTAGCGGGCCGCAATATCCTGCTCCTTGACCCCTTCCTGAATGGTTTTAGCGACCAGACGCAACACTTGATCGCCCATTTGATGACCATAGCTGTCATTGAATTTCTTGAAGAAATCGATATCGATCATCAACAGGGATAATGGTGTGTCATCCTCCCCTGCAATTCGAGTCTGTTCTCTCATCTGATTGTCGAAAACCTTGCGGTTGGCAATCCCTGTCAACCCATCGGTTAAGGCTTCTCGACGGACATTATCCAGATCTTCCCGCAGCTTATGCACTTCCTTGGAGGAAAGAGAGAGCTCCTCGGCGAGCTTATTATTGACCCTCATCATCCGTTTGGTTTCAGCCATCATGGTGGAGACCATGGCCTCCAAGGCCTTGGGATCACTGTTCACCATCTGGCCGGAGAAATCTTCCAATGTCCGGTTGTAGCGTTCTGTCCCCTTGTTGGCCGCAATGAACATATTGAGCATTTGTTCCAAGGTGGTTTCCAACTTGACCCCGGCATTTGTCACGCCTTCGGTCTCGTCGGCAGAGGTGAAAAACCGTTCAAAGATCTCCGTATTGACGTCCTCGGAGAACTCCACCTTGCTCGAAATTGCTTTTTCAAGGTGACGGCGCAAATCCGGGTAGTGGTCCGAACAATACCCGTACCAGATCGTGAAATTCCTGGGATTCGCAGGAATTCCCTGGGCAGTCATCTGCTCCATGGCCTGCCTGGCAATCTCTGACGCCTGCTCTTTTGTTTCCGCGTATTCCATCACTGCGCTACCTCGCCTGTCCCCTAGGCATCGTCATACCCCATAGCAACACGTTGGGAAACCAAAGACCTGCTCCCATTCGTGATCATACGCGACAACTCCAATTAAATTTTACTAAAACACTGAAAATTCACTCACACTGACCAACAGATCCTTCGGAACAGACCGTTTGCCCATCAATCCATGTCGCTCCCGAAAGGTCCGCGTGCAGCAGATCGGCGCCAACGAGTCTCGCTCCGGTCAAATCGGCGCCGCGAAGAGAAGCCTTATAAAACTTGGCGCGCCGCAGGTCCGTGCCCTTGAGGCTGGCGCCGTCAAGAACCGCACGGGAAAAATCCGAGGTGTTGAATTCTCCCCCATCCAGGATTGCACCGTTCATCTTGGCGCTCACGAACTTTGCCCGATAGCCCTTGGCGCCGGACAGGACCACCTTGGTAAGGGTCGCCCGAAGGAACGAGGTATCGCGCAAATGGGCACCAGAAAGGTCAGCCTTGTCAAAGCTTCGCCCATCCATGGGGCAGCGTGTCCAGTCAACGCCGGGGGCTGCCACATCCGTGCAGGCCGCCCAGGCAGAGCCTCCTGCCAGCATCACCAATCCGACAAGCCCCGCCGTCACCACACAAGTGCCACGGCGTCCGGCCCACGTCCCTCTTGCGTACAAACTCATTCCCCTTTTCATCACCCAAAGGCCCCGGCATACCGAGCCCCATCCCCCTTCGCATCCCGCGCGGGGGCTTCTATAACCGTTATATGGTAAAGACGGGGGATAAGGGAACCGACAGAAAGCGGAGGAATTGGGAAGAAAATCTGAAAAACGAGTTCCCATTGCACCGGATCGGTCAGCGGCGTAAGCTTGCAGTATAACGCTCCGGCAAGGCTGAAAGACTTGTAATGGACTGTTATCAATACCCAATAACCGCCTTGATGGCGCATATTTCCCTAGTCAGCCTACCAAGGTGGCCACGAAGAATCGAACGGTGGAAGAACCGGACCAGCGGTCCAGTCTTTCCGATCGCCGATCAAGGGAAGGAGACAGGATCATGCCTGGAACCAAAGCGCAGCAAGCCCTCGTCCAAGCCGAACGCCACGTGATCACCGGAGAGAGCCAACAAGCACGAGAGGCCTTCCGCCGGGCCCGCATGTTCTACCATCAGGCCAATGACCCAGATGGGGAGGCCATCGCCATGACCCGCCTGGGCGAAGTGGATTTGGCCGCCCATCGCCTCGAGGAGGCAGAAACCAGCCTGAGCGATGCCCTCGCCCTCTTCAGTCCGGAAGCCGATCCCAGCGACCGGGCGCTCGCCCTGCATTTGATGGGAGAACTGAAACGGCTGGAAGGGGACACCGGGGGCCGGGACCGGCATTGGGAACAGGCTCGCCTGTTGTATCAAGACGAAGGCAACGCCATCGGCGAGGCCCGGGTCCTCCGGGCCCAAGCGCGCGTCGCCCGGGAAAGCAAACAGGAGGACCGGGCCCTGGACCTTTACGCAAGAGCCCTGCGGATCCACGCCGTGAACGGTCACACCTTCCACAAGGCCATGATTCTGCGGGAAATCGGCCAATACCACCGCGGCCGAGGACGCGTCGACCTGGCCCACGAAGCCCTGGAGCAGGCAGCGGATCTGTTCAAGATCAACGGTGACCGCCTGGACGAAGCCTGGAGCCGCCTCGATATGGCCCGTATGCTGCGCGATTTGGGAGATCTGGAAACCAGCCGACGGAGCCTGACGAATTGTGTTCGCCTGTTTGCCTACGCCGGTGACCTGGGGGGAGAGGCCGAAACCCTGCTGGATCTGGCCCGTATGGACGCCAAGAGTGCGCCCAAGGCCGCAGAACGGATGCTGCGCCAATCGGCGGATTTGGCCCGCCGGGCCGGACTTGCTGACCTGTCAACCCAGGCGGAAGAGGAAGCCTCCAAGCTGACGGCAGCCTGACGGCAGCCTGGTGGTCGGGGCCCCCGACCCAGGGCTCCCCTTCACAAGGAAAGGTGGCATCCCCTATGACCCACCATCGAAACACCCCCTCCGAGCCAGGCGTCCCCGCCGTCTTCGCTACCCTGGTCACCGACAATGAAGAGTGGTTGGTGCACCGAATCCTCTTCTACGCCCGGGAGTTGGGATACAGCCAATATGCCTCCGCCCAGATGGAGGCATGGCGGGCGTCGATATGCGGTCTTTCCGGTCCCTTGGTGGCTGCCATACGGCGCGGCGATCCCATCGCCTATCCCACCGTGGACGAGGCCCCCGAGGCCAGTCCCGTGGCAGCCTTCGGCGTGGCTGAGGCCCGCCTGCACCGGACGCGCGGCGTGTCCCTGCCCCTCTTCCTTGGCTTGATGAAGCACTACAGGCGCTCCTACCACGGTTTGGTGGACGAATGCGGCGGCCCAAGGAATAATGCCCCAAACGGGTCTGGGCCTCTGCTCTCATTGGAGGAGGCCTTGGCCTGCCATGCCTATATCGACCGCTTTTTCGACCGGGTCGAGCTGGCCTTTTGCTCGGAATGGACAAGCCAGGACCACTCCCATCAACTGGAAGAGTTGCGCGACCGAAATCGACGTTTGACCAGTGAGAAGAATAAATTCCTCACTATGGTTGAAAGCAGCCCCCTTCCGGTTCTGTTCATCACCGCAGACGGCGTGGTCGATCACCGCAATGGCGCGGCCCGTCGCAGCTTTGGCAACCCACCGAAGGACAGATGGCCCCACCCTGAGGACATTGCCCTGCTCACCGCGCCGGACCACCCGCGCAAAACAGACCAGATCCTGCCCACGGTCCGGGGGGATCGGCATTTCGTGGTCCGCACCCTGGCCATGGCCGACCTGTCCGACCAATTCTCAGGCACCTTGATCATCTGCGACGATGTCACCTTGGAAAAGGATGTGGAACGGCGCCTGCGGGACAGCGAACACACCCTACGATCCATGACCGACGCAGCCATGGATGGCATCATCATGATTGATGGCCAAGGGCAGATCCGCTTCTGGAATCGCGCCGCCCAAACCATCTTCGGCTACGAGGAAAAGGAGGTCCTGGGCGCAAGGGTCGACGACTTGCTCGCCGCACCCGACACCAAAGCCCAGGCGAATGGCAGCCTCCTGGTTTTCCTTAAAGATGGCAAGACCCCCGTCCCAGACCGCGCCATGGAGATGGAAGCCCGCCACAAGGACGGGCGCCGGATTCCCATCGAATTGTCCGTCGGCCCGGTCGACCTGGAAGGACACCACCATGCGGTCGGAGTGGTCCGGGACATCACGGAAAAGAAAGAAGCCCAAATCCGCCTGACCCAGGCCCAAAAAGCCGAAGCCCTGGGCAATTTGGCAGGCGGCATCGCCCATGACTTCAACAATATGCTGCTGCCCATCATCGGCTTGACCGAACTGACCAGAGAGGACCTGCCCGAGGACCACCCAGGACGGACGCGACTGGGATTCGTACTGGAAGCCGCCCATCGGGCGGCGGATCTGGTGAAACGCATCCTGGCTTTCAGTCGCAAGGACACACCGGAAAAACGCCCTGTTCTGTTTGGGGATGTTCTGGCACGGGCGGAAGAACTGCTGCGCTCCACCCTGCCCAGCACCATCCACCTGGTCACCGCCTACGACTGCCTTGGGGGACAGATCCTCGCCGACCCTGCCCAATTGCAGGCGGTCATCATGAACCTCGCCTCCAATGCCCGGGACGCCATGGCGGGGCGCCCAGGCACCCTGACCCTATCGCTCTCCGAGCAATCCCCCCCTGAGGGCGCCCCGAAGGGGAAGGGGGCCAGTGCGACGGAGACCGCACGCCCTTGGTTCCGATTGCGGGTGGTGGACACCGGTCATGGCATGGATGCGGCCACCCTTGTTCGGGTCTTCGACCCCTTTTTCACCACCAAGGACGTGGGCCTGGGAACAGGGCTCGGCCTCTCCATGGTTCAGGGTGTGGTCGCTGCCCATGGCGGGGTGGTCCGGGCAACCAGCGCTCCGGGAGAGGGGGCCACCTTCGACGTTTACCTGCCTCGACTTGTTGACAATCCCCCCTCATACGAACAGGCCGGAAAAGGAGCGCCAATATGAGTCTGGGCGAATCAATGGAGCTGATCCTGGAACGCTTGGGTCACGCCCTCTTCGGCAGTGGACGGTCAACCGAAGAGAAAGCCCCCCTGTATAAACCACCCCCGAAGCCCAGTTCCTATGTCCGCTTGGAGGATACCCGGGACACCTTGGTGCGAACCATGCTGCGCTCTCATGAGCCCGTGGCCGCCAGGGTACAGTTCCTTTGCCTGGACAAGATCAAGGTCGAGCTGGGGACCCACTGGCCGGAAAGCTGGAAACGCCTGTCCGCAGTGGCTGAAAAGATCATCGAAGGATATCTGGGACCCGAAGACTTTTTCACGCCCTACAAGGACGAGGGCTATTTGGTGTTCTTCGCCAACCTGCCCGAGGAGGCCGCCCGCCTGAAGAACGCAGTGATTGGCCGGGCCATCGCCCAACATCTGGTCGGGGCCGATCTGGCGGACAGATTCATCGACGGCAAAGCCGTGCGGAAGGTCACCGGGGACAGCATCCTGCTGACCGACAATCCCTCCATCGAGACCATGGGGGAATGGATCGCCATGGGCCGTCCCACCGACGAAGGCCCCCCCGGGACCACCCGGGACAGGGATCCCGGCTGGCATCAGCCGGAGACACCGGAAGCCCTTCTCGACGCCTTGGCTGAGCGCACCTCCTTCTTCTACCTTCCCCTATGGAACGTGGCCCGAAACATTCTGTCGAACCATCTTCTCATGCCCGCCCGGGCGGGAAACGGCCCCACAGAGGTCCTGATGGGTATCAACGTCCTCCCCAACCGTGCCGATACCGCCCAAGTGGCCGCCCTGGACATCCTCTGCCTGCGCCGGGCGATCGCCGACATGAAGGCGATGACGGAAGACGGCACCCACTCCCTGGTGACGGTCCCGGTTCACCACAACACCCTGGCCGAAGGAACCCTACGCAAACGATGGCTCGCCGAATGCCGCCAAATACCGGACCAGAACCGACGATACTTAATCTTCGAGTTCCTGGGACTTCCCCCCGGCGTATCGGGCACGATGCTCCTGGATATGGGGACCTGGGTCAGCCCCTATTGCCGGGCCACTCTTCTGCGTCACCCCCCCAGCCATGGCCCCGCGCCCGACCTCCACTTCTCCGCAATCCACGCCTTGGGCGTCACCCACGCCCTTCTGATGGAACCCGAAGGGCCGGACGCGGAAACCCAACGCCTGGACGCCTTCGTCGAACAGGCCGAAAAAAGCGGCATGAAAAGCTATGTGATCGGCTGCCCCTCGGTCAGCTCGGTCACCTTGGCCGTCGCAGCCGGGTTCACATACATCAGCGGCGATCCCGTCTTCGAACCCATCGCTGGCCCCAAGGACGCCCGGGGCTTCACCCTGCGAGACCTCTACAGGAGCGCGGAGAAACAAGGGCGCGAGGAGGTTTTCCAATGATCGAGTTGCACTTCCCCTGGACTTCCGATTACGAGATCGGCGACGATCACATCGACAGCCAACACCACCGGTTGATCGATTTGGCCAACCTGCTGTTGGAAGCCTCCCACCGGCATCAGGAGGAGGCCGTCGTACATCAGGCACTGGAAGCCCTGAAGGCCTATGCTGCGGAGCATTTCGCCGAGGAGGAGGCCTTCTTCCGGAAGATCCACAGCCCCCTTCTATCGGAGCATATCGCCCAGCATCGGGCCTTAACCCAGGAGATTGAGGCCTTCCGCCTGGACGACACCTTGGGCTTCATCGCCCTGGGCGAAACCGTGGCGATTTGGGTCCGTGACCGCCTTGTTCCCCATATGATCGTCGACGATCAGAAAGCCCTGATGGCGGGCCGGACGTAACTTCGCCTGCACTGCCGACACTCATTCTCCCACCCGGATCTCCCGCAGGGCCGCCTGGAACAGACTCCAGTGCTCCGGATCACAGAAAGCGGGCAAGGCGGTCTTGGCCTTTACGGCACGGATCAAGGCAACGTTTTCGGGCAGGGTCGGATGGACGTTCCAACGCATCCAGGCCGCGCGCTCCGCTTCCACCAGGGCCAGTGCGGCCGTATGGCTGGGGATATGCCCGGTGAAGATCACCGGCGCCCCACATCCCGTCCACCGGGCCGCCAGTTTCAAGGAGAGGGAGGTTTCCAATGTGGCACCCGCAACCAGAGTCACCCGGTCCGGCTGATCCACCTCCGGAGCCTCCCGGGCCAAGCGGGCCAAGGTCGACGCGGCTTCGGGCCGGATAACGCCTGCGCCAAGGGCTTCCTCTCCGGCCGCGAGGCGATGGGCCATAGCCCGCAAATCCGGACCGAGGGCGGGCAAAGGCAACCCCCGCGCCATCATCTCCAGGGCGATCTCCAATCCGCGACCGGCAACTGGCACCGGTAGAAGCACGGGCTGCCGGGCAAGCACATTCATCAAGGCCTGAACCCGCGTCCCCTGGGGCACGCTCTCCACGCCGTAGGAGGCATCGACGATCACGCGCTCTGCCTCCGGCGGTGTGTCCCAGGGGTAAAGGGCCGAATGGCTCACATGGTCTCCCATGTAGAGAACGGTCCTCTCCCCATCGCTCAAATGGATCCAGACCCCACCCGGCGCATGGCCGGCGCGGCCGGTCGTCACCAAAACCCCCAGCAGGTCCATCTGACCGGCCAAGGATAGCGGGTGGCAGGACACACCGAACCGCTCTGCCACCACCGCCGCAATCGGCTCGGTGGCAAAGACAGGCGGCCTGCCGAGCCTGTCCAGCAGATCCAGACCACCCAGGTGATCCGTATGCTGGTGGCTGAGCAGCACCGCATCCACCGGACCATCCAGTCTCGATAAATCGGGCCGGGCGGGTGCCGTCCCCGCCCCGGCTCCGAGATCCAGAAGAAACCTCCGCCCGGCCAATTGAACCAGAAAGCAGGCCGGATATTTGCGGCCCACACCGCAAACGGCCGTCAGAACCGGCGGGTCGGACTCTTGAGTCATCGGCATCACCATTATCTCATTGTCCCTCTTCCAGGGCGTCGCGAAGAGAACCATAGCGAGCCAGCCCCTGAAGGGATTCCCCCCGGTCCACCGTGGGCAGGGTCAGCAGCAAAGCATTACAAAGTGCCATCGGTATGGTCATCGATTGGGATTCCCCCGGCGTCCCCCGGGGTGCCGCCAGCAGCACGTCAGGCAGAGGCCGCAGCAGAGGCCCCACCATGTCCGTCACCGCCACTGCCCTGACACCCGCCTGCCCCGCTTCCGTCAGAATCCGGGGCAACATGCGCGGCAGCATACGAGAGGCGAAAACAAGCAACGTATCGCCGCCGCCCAAGGTGGTCAGAACCGCCGCAGCCTGGCGGGGTTGCGCATCCACTGGCAGGACAATTCGCCCGGCCCGGCGTAGCCGCTCCACCATAAAATCCCGCAGCAAGACCGATGACCCCTCCGCAAAGACCGCAATCCTTCGGGCAGAGGCCAGAAGTTCCGCTGCCCGGGCTATATCCTCCTGATTCACATGGTCGAGCAGCCCCTGCAGCATCGCCCGCTCCCGCTCCACCACCGATGCCAGGATCCCATCGGAGGTGACCGAGCCGATGCGCCGTTCCACCAGGGTACGGGGGGGGTCGCCCAGCATCAGATCCTCCCGCAGGGAGGCCCTCAAATCCGGATATCCCTCGAACCCCAGCTTCTTCGCCAAGCGCACCAAAGAGGCTGCGTGGACCCCTGTCCGCGTGGCCAGCTCCGTTGCCGAAGACAGGGCGGCCTCCGTCGGATTGGCCAGCAAGGCATCGAGCAAACGCCGATCCGTGGGCGTCAAACGGCCCTTATGCTCCTGGACGATACGTTGCAGGGACATCTGGTCTTCCTGTTCCATGGATTGCGCTTTGATCTGGAATCATATGGTTAGAGCATCGAGTGGTATGATCCCTTTGGGTTCCCTCCGCCAAAGCGCGTTTTTATTATACAATACTAGTTTAAAGCTTGGTTGCAGTTCTATGAATTTTTGCAAGATCCGTTGCAAGATTTTCCGGACAAATCTAGGGTCCCTCCAACCTTCCGGAGCGAATCGACCTCTGGAAATTTCGATTTCACCAGTCGCTTTTGGATCACGGGAGAAGCCAACCCATGCGATGGAATGCCTTTCGCGCTGCGGTCACCGCCCTGGCGTTGACCGCCCTGACACCCGCTGCCCTGACATCGGCCGCCCAGGCCGCAGAGGAGGACAAGCTGGTCCTCTACACCTCCCAGCCCTCCGGGCAGATGGAGGACGTGCTGGCCCTGTTCAAGGAGAAGCACCCCGAGATCGAAGTGGAGATGTTCCGCAGTGGCACCACAGAGGTGCTGAACAAGCTCCAGGCCGAGGTGGCCGCCGGTGCCCCCCAGGCGGACGTTCTGCTGATCGCCGACAGCGTGGCGATGACCGCCCTGAAGAACCAGGGGCTGCTCCAGCCCTATAAGGGCGCCGACGTCTCCCTGCTACCCGAAGGGCAATACGACGCTGAAAAGTATTTTTTCGGCACCAAGCTGATCACCACCGGCATCATCTACAACACCGCTGCGGGCGTTCCCAAGCCAGAGTCCTGGATGGATCTGCTGGCACCGGAAGCCAAGGACCAGGTGATCATGCCAAGCCCGCTTTACTCGGGCGCCGCCGTCATCCACGTTGGCACCATGGTCAACGATCCGCAATTCGGTTGGGACTACTTCGAGAAGTTGGCGGCGAATGGTGCCGTGGCCGGCAAGGGCAATGGTTCCGTGCGTGACGCCGTGGCCCGGGGCGAGAAGGCCTATGGGGTGATCATCGAATACATGGCCTTCGACCAAAAGGCCAAGGGGTCGCCGGTCGACTTCGTCTTCCCCAAGGAAGGCGTGACCGCCATCAACCAGCCGGTCGCCATCCTCAAGACCGCCAAGAACGTGAAAGCCGCCCAAGCCTTCATCGACTTCCAGTTGTCCAAGGACGCCGCCGAGCAATCGGTGAAGCAGGCTTACTTCCCGATCATGAAGGGCGTCACCCCGCCTGCGGGCTATCCGTCCATGGATGACCTGAAGATCATCGAAGCGGATTCCAGAACCCTGTTGGACAGCACCGATGACACCAAAAAGCGGTTCGCCGAAATCTATGGCGGCTAACCGATCCCCTTCACGCGGTCCGGCCGGGAGTGGAAACACGCCCGGCCGCTTTCCGTTAGGCTGGCGGCCCTTTGGCCGCTCGGGCTGGCAGCCCTTTGGCCGCTCGGGCGGCGCTCTGGACGGTCAGCGGATCCTGCTCGCGGTCATCGCGGTCTACGTGGTGGGTCTCTGCGCCCTGCCCTTGCTGCGCCTGTTCACAGAGGGCACGGGCGGTGACCTTTGGACGGCCCTTTCGGATCCGGCGACCCTGGCGGCGACCCGGCGCACCGTCGTTGCGGGACTGGGAGCCACGGCCCTATCCGTGGTCCTGGGAGGATCGATGGCCCTGCTGGTCGCCCTGACCAATCCACGCCTCAAAACCCTGTTGGTCTTCCTACTCCTCCTCCCCATGCTGATTCCGGCCCAAATTTCCGCCCTGGCCTGGCTGGAGTTAACCGGCCCGTCGAGCACCATCCTCGGCCCCCTCGGCCTCGCGCCGCCACCGGGCACCCGCAATTGGCTCTATTCGCGGGAGGGGATCATCCTGTTGATGGGCATCGAGCATTCGACCATGGTGTTTCTGGCCGTCCGCGCAGGACTGCGCGCCCTGCCCGGCGATCTGGTGGAGGCCGCCCGGGCCGCAGGCGCCGGTCCTTTCACCATCCTCTGGCATATCATTCTGCCCCTGCTCCGCCCCTCTCTGGTGGCCGGGGCGGCGCTGGCCTTCGTCGCGGCCATTGGTAATTTCGGCATTCCGGCCCTGCTTGGCATTCCCGGGCGCTACACCCTGCTCACCGCCCTGGTCTACCAACGCCTTTCGGGCTTCGGGCCCTCCGTCCTGGGCGAGGTCGCCGCGCTCTCCCTGATCCTGGCGGCCCTGGCGGGCGTTGGGTTGTTGCTCCAGGCCATTGCCAAGGGCAAGGGACGGGTGGCCATCGCCTCGGATGGAACGACGATCGCTCCCTATGAGTTGGGCCGGTGGCGGCTGGCCGTCGAAGCCCTGGTCTGGGTGGTGCTGATGGTGATCTCCGTCATCCCCCTGTTCGCCTTAATCGGCGCCTCCTTGATCCCAGCCCTCGGGGTGCCCTTGACGTTTTCCAACGCCAGTTTGACCAACTATGCCACCGCCCTGGGAACGGGAGCCGTGCGCCGCTCCTTCCTGAACAGCGCCTGGTTGGCGGGGGCTGCGGCCCTGGTGACGCCCCTGGTGGCGGTCCCCCTGGCCTACGCGGTGGTCATCCGCCAGTCCCGCGTCGCGCGGATCCTCGATACGCTAGCCGACATCCCCTTCGCCCTGCCCGGTATTGTTGTGTCCATTGCCTGCATTCTCACCTTCCTGCCACCCCTGCCGGGCCTGGGGGTGAGTTTATACGGCACGGCCTGGATCATCCTGTTCGCCTATTTGGCGCGCTTCCTGGCGCTCGGTCTGCGCCCTGCCGTGGCGGGCATGGCCAACATCGATCCGGCGTTGGAGGAAGCGGGCCGCATCGCTGGCGTCGGCCCTCTCCGCCGGTTGACGCGCATCATCCTGCCCATGGCGGCGCCCACGGCGGCGGCGGGCTCGCTGTTGATCTTCATGAGCGCCTATAATGAACTGACGGTCTCGGCCCTGCTGTGGAGCACGGGACATGAGACTATCGGCGTGATGATCTTCAACCTCTATGACGAGGGGGAGGCGACGGCGGCCTCGGCAGCTTCGGTGCTGTCGGTCCTGGCGACCCTCGCCGCAGCGGGTGCGGCGTCGCTCTTAGCCCGTCGCCTTCCCAAAGGAGTTCTCCCATGGCAAGCGTAACAATCGACCGGGCGACCAAACGCTTTGGCGAGACCCTGGCCCTGGACGGTGTCACCCTCTCGGCCCAGAGCGGAGAATTCCTGGCCCTGCTCGGTCCCTCGGGCTGTGGCAAGACCACCCTGCTCCGCCTGATCGCCGGGTTCGAGGCCCTGACAGACGGGGAAATTCGCGTTGATGGAGACCTCCTGTCCTCGGCCCACCACCATGTCCCCACAGAGAAGCGACGCATCGGCATGGTCTTCCAGTCCTATGCCCTCTGGCCCCATATGAGCGTCTGGGACAACGTGGCCTTTGCCCTGAAGGTCCGCCGCCTGACGCCCGCGGCCCTCACGGCCCGGGTCGCCGAGGCCCTGGAGATGGTCGGCCTGGGGGGCCTGGGCGCGCGCCGTCCCGCAGCGCTTTCCGGCGGCCAACGCCAACGCGTCGCCCTGGCCCGGTGCCTCGCCATGGATCCCCGGCTGGTCCTGCTGGATGAGCCCTTGGCCAATCTGGATGCCCATTTGCGGGAATCCATGCGCGCCGAGTTCCAGGATTTCCACAAGCGCTCTGGTGCCACCATGATCCATGTCACCCACGACCAGGCGGAGGCCCTGACCCTGGCCGACCGGGTGGCGGTGATGATGGGCGGCAGGCTGCGGCAAATCGCCACCCCAACGGGGCTATACCGCTGCCCGGCGGACGAGGACGTGGCCCGCTTCATCGGCCGAGGCTCGGTCCTGCCCGTCGAGGTGCGGGAGGTGGCGCCTTGCGGAACCTGTCAGGCGACCCTTGCGGGCCGACCCATCCGCGTGCGGCGGGATCCCACAAGGGCCACAACCGGACCAGGCCGACTCTGCCTCCGAGCCGAGGATCTGCAGATAGACAGCGGAACGGAGAGCCTGCCCGCCCGCGTAACGGGCGTCCGCTTCCAGGGGGACCGGCGGGAGGTCGATCTGATCCTCGAGGCCTTCCCCGACGAACCCCTGCGCGCCTGGACCGCCTGGGACCACGCCTTGGAACCGGGTGGAGCGATTGGCGCAAAAGTGGTGGACGGCTGGGTTTTCGGGTAACGGGCAGCCTCGCACGGCCCAATCCGAGACACCATAAGTCAATGTTATTATTTGACATTTATCCAATTATCAAACTAAGATAAGTCAACTTCTCTTAGTTTTCACGGGTCTGCCATGCTTGAAATCGAGGAAAAGGACGTCCTTCGCAGCTTGAGGCGGGACAACCCCTGGTGGGACGCGCGTGACAGAACATCGATATCGGCAAGATATCGTCATCGGCGCGCCTACTACGACGGCTTCAAGACGCTTGCGTTCAATTGGGAAATCCACCGATCCATCATTTTGATGGGACCGCGACGGGTCGGAAAGACCGTCATGCTCCATCAACTGATCGACGAGGCTTTGACGGATGGATTTCCACCAAAGGGGATCCTGTTCGCATCCATCGACACCCCTCTGTATAGCGGCCTCCCCCTGCAACGGCTTGTGGACCTATTCGAGGACCAATCCGACCTGGAATCAGACGGACGACGCTTGGTGATCTTCGATGAAGTTCAATATCTAAAGGATTGGGAAGTCCATCTGAAAGTCCTGACGGACCAATATCCGAACACCCGCTTCATCGCCTCCGGATCGGCCGCCGCGGCCTTGCGCCTGAAAAGCAATGAGTCCGGAGCCGGGCGTTTCACCGACTATTTTCTCCCTCCGTTGACCTTCGCCGAGTTTCTCGACTTTTCGGACCTTGAAGAGGATCTCATTGAGGAGCCGGACGAAGGAAGGAAATACGGCACCAAGGATATCAATGCGCTGAATTCCGCCTTCATCGACTATCTGAACTATGGGGGATATCCGGAAGCAGTCGTCTCTCCCGCTGTTCGCGCCGATGCGCAGCGGTTCCTGGGTCGGGATATCATCGACAAGGTCCTGTTGCGCGACCTGCCCAGCCTCTACGGTATCCAGAATATTCAGGAACTCAACCGTCTGTTCACGACCATCGCCTACCACACGGGACAGGAAATCAGCCTGGAAAAGCTGGCCTCCAGTTCAGGCGTGGCCAAACCGACGATCACCCGATACATGGAGTATCTAGAAGCGGCCTTCCTCATCATCCGAGTGAAGCGGGTCGACAGTGCGGGACAACAGTTCAAACGCATGGTGAATTTCAAAGTCTATCTCGCCAATCCATCAATGCGCGCCGCGCTCTTTGCTCCCGTCGATGCCGATGATCCCGCCATGGGAACCTTGGTCGAAACAGCTTACTTCAGCCAATGGCTTCATTCTCCCGACTTACCGCATTTGTACTACGCCCGCTGGAAGGAGGGGCGGACCGATATGGAAGTCGATCTCGTCTATGTGAGGGAGCAACACCCTCCGGACTGGGCCATGGAACTCAAGTGGTCCGACCGTTACGTTAACAATCCCAATAATCTCAAGGGCTTGATTTCCTTCGCGCAGAGAAACCCCAGTCCTGTATTTGAGGCAGGAGCGTCCTCTCGAACACAGTTTCAAGAAACCGAGGTGTCCGGAGTCCACATCAGCCATCAGCCAGTCGCCGTGTTATGTTATGCGGTGGGCAAGAATTCAACAAAACAAAACGCGGGATCCGGAGCTCACTTAGCCTTCCGGCGAGGATGATGGGACAACGCCTTGGAACCAGGCGCGAGACGTAACGGTGGTGGAGGTCTGGGCATTCAGGTAAAAATGCCTCCCGGTGAACATAGTCCACAGTGCTACCATCCACGGACGTTAATTCCGGAGAGGATTACATGCGGTATTTCAGAAGCCCGGAGGCCAACTCCCTTTTGGCGTTTTGTTTCAGCGTGGCTCTGACGCTGACGGCCGCACCGGCAATCGCGGAGACCACCGGAGCCCCACTCGGGCACCTTTTGACCGACCCAACACAATGGGCGATCCAGACCGGGGACTATGCCAATCGGCGCTATTCCAAGCTGGACCAAATCAACCGGAATAACGTCGGCGACTTACGCGTGGCCTGGACCTTCTCGACCGGCGTTTTGCGGGGGCATGAAGGTGGGCCCTTGGTGGTCGGCGATACCATGTATGTGCACACCCCCTTCCCGACCACCGTTTACGCCCTGGATTTGTCCCAGAACGGTCGGATCAAATGGAAATACGCCCCCCACCAGGATCCAGCCGTGGCCGAGGTCATGTGTTGCGATACGGTGAACCGAGGTGTTGCCTATGATCAGGGCAAGATCCTGCTGCAACTTCCCGAAGCCCGCGTCGTGGCACTGGACGCCGAAACCGGAACCGAGATCTGGAGCACCCAAAACGGCGAACCGACCTTGGGCGCAACCAGCACCGCCACCGTTCTACCGGTGAAGGACAAGGTGATCGTCGGCATTTCCGGCGGTGAATATGGCGTCAGGGGCTATCTGACCGCCTATGATCTGGAGACCGGCAAGCGGCTCTGGCGGGCCTACTCCATGGGACCGGATGCCGACATGCTCATGGACCCGAAAAAGACCACGCAGTTGGGCCGTCCCGTCGGCGAAAACTCCAGCCTGTCGAGTTGGGAAGGGGACCAATGGAAGATCGGTGGGGGACCGACCTGGGGCTGGTACTCCGCCGACCTGGAGGAAAACCTCGTCTATTACGGCACCGGCAATCCCTCGACCTGGAATCCGGATCAGCGGCCCGGGGACAACCGTTGGGCAATGTCCATCATTGCCCGGGACATCGACACGGGCGTGGCGCGCTGGGTCTATCAAATGACCCCCCACGACCAGTGGGACTATGACGGGGTCAATGAAATGATCCTGACCGAGCAGACCATCGACGGGGTCCCCCGGAAACTTCTGACGCACTTCGACCGCAACGGCTTAGCCTATGTCCTGGACAGAACCACCGGCGCCCTTTTGCGGGCGGATAAATATGACCCCACCGTGAACTGGACCACGGGTGTCGACATGGACCCGGCGAGCCCAACCTATGGGAGACCGGAGGTGGTTGAAGAATTCTCGCCAGAGGCCAACGGCGAAGACTGGACAACGGAAGGCATCTGCCCTGCCTCTTTGGGAAGCAAGAATCAACAACCGGCGAGCTACAGCCCCAAGACGCAGCTTTTCTATGTGCCGACGAACCATTTGTGCATGGATTACGAACCGTTCTACGTCAAATACGCCGTCGGCGTCCCCTATGTGGGCGCAACCTTGTCGCTGTATCCGGCGCCGGGCCACGGGGGGACCGGGAATTTCATCGCCTGGGACAATACCACCGGCACCATCCGCTGGAGCATTCCGGAAACCTTCTCCGTCTGGTCAGGCTCCTTGGCGACGGCGGGCGGGGTCGTGTTTTATGGAACCCTTGAGGGGTATATCAAGGCCGTGGACGCCGAAACGGGGAAAGAACTGTACCGCTTCAAAACCCCTTCAGGTATCGTCGGCAATATCATGACCTATGAATGGAATGGGCGCCAATATGTGGCGGTCCTGTCCGGAGTCGGAGGCTGGGCCGGAATCGGCCTCGCTGCGGGGTTGACGCAACCCCATGATGGCGCCGGAGCCGTTGGCGGGTATGCTGCCCTCAGCCAATACACCGCCCTTGGCGGACAAGTGACCGTCTTCGCCTTACCGAATTAGAGCATGTCGCGCGACATGTGATTCCACGGTACACGACAGTGTCTCGTGTTTTTTGGGCGATTGCCCAAACCCATTTGGGGGCAAATGCCCCCAAGCCCCCTTTTTTCTTTTACAAATAAAGCCACGGGATCTGGGGCCTTTCGGCCAATAAACCTCCGGGGTCTGGGGCCTTTCGGCCCCAGTGGGGGACGGGGCAAAGCCCCGTAACGGGAACGCCCTACAGCTCGCGTTCTTCCAACTCGCCCAACAAGGTCACCAATTGGTCCACCGTCTGTTGCAAGGTCGGGTTGACGGCCTCAGGCGGATTGAGGGTAACGCGAACCAGGTTTTCCGTCTCGTTGGGATCAGCCTTCAGGTCATACATCTCCCACTGATCCGCCGCCGCACCCGAGGGGTCGAAGTAACGGGTCAACTTGTACTGATGGGTCCGCACACAGCGCAGGTGGCAAGGCTGGACCACCGCACCCGGCGCCAGGGGCACACCCTGCTTCCGAACCGCCTCAACCGTCGCGGCGAAGGCTGCGTATTCCACGTCCGAATGCAGGTTGTGGGGATCCCGGGTCGTCGGCAGGGGAGCGCAGATCTCGTCATCGGTGATGAACAGCACGCCTTGCCGCTCTCCCCCATCGGGGTGGAAGACTGTGTCTGGCGCCCATTGCCCCCGGATCAAGGGCGCCAAGTCGATCCCCGGCAGGGGCGGTACGGGGCGATGGCGCGCCAGCGTTTGGGAGATTTTACTCCGTTCCTCCGGCCCAACACCGGCCAGACCGAGCACCGTCGGCAAGATATCGATGTGACTGGTGAGCGCATCAATCTGCCGGGGCACATCCGTCTCGGCCGATGGCGTCCCCGTCTCGTCCGCCATCAGGGGACGGGCATTGACCACCACGGGGACATGCAGGGATTCCTGATAGGCCGTATGCCACTTCTCAATCATCATCCCATGGGCGCCACCGTATTCCCCGTGGTCGGCCAGGAAAATCACGATGGTGTTTTCATCCAGCCCGGTCTCCTCAAGGGTCGTCAAGACAGCGTTCACATGGCGGTCGAGCACGGAATGGAGCCATCCATAGAGTTGAACGAACTGACGAACTCCCTGCTCTTTGTTCTCATCCTCCTGAAGCTGGAAGGGAATACAGTTCTCCAGTGCCAGCTTGATGGCCAATTCTGTGATGGCCTCGGGATCAGCCTCCGGCATTAATTTTTGCGCCATGCTCAATCCCTGCTTGGCCGCCAACCCCAGGGCTACCTTATAGGAGTAGTCGAACTGACAATCCGGCTTGCTGCTCAGGTCCTCATTCCAAGTGGGGGGCACATCCCCGCAGTTCTGGGGAAAGCCATCGGGGTTGAGGGGAATGGCCAGCGTTCCCCCCGTGGGAGAGGGGGTGCGCTGGCCCTCGTTGGGCACAGTCAGAGGTCCCATAATGGGCTGAGTCCCGATCCCGCTCCCCTCAGCGCCGGTACTGTCGCTGCCCGGAAGCGGCAGGGCCTGGGCAATCACCCCCGGATAGGTGGCAATGTCATGGGGATTGGTGAACGACGCCACGGCGAACCAGGGTTTTTCCTCGGCGGGATCGGGCGCGGGGGCCGTGGGATCCTCTTCCGACACCACAGCAGCGGCCCGGTTATAGTCCAGCCCCAAGGATTTCCGGCGCAGAAAAGCACAAGCAGAATCCGTGAAGCCCACGTCCCGGTAAATTCCCAGATTATTGGGCGAAGCCCCATGGGGTTCAGGATAGGAGGACTCCCAATCATCGAAACCGTATCGCTCCAAGGAGTGCTCCGGCGGATTGCTCACATGCCATTTGCCGAAGTAATGGGTGGTGTAGCCCGCTTCGCGCATCCAGGACCCCAGGGTGGGAATGCCATCGGCCGGAAGCCAGGGGAAGTTCCAGCTATCCCCGCTCTTGAACAGACCGTCGGTTTGGGTCACCCCGGTTCGAGTGCCATACTGCCCGGTGTAGATCGCCGCACGGCTGGGAATACAGGCGCTGGTCGCGATGGTGTGATTGCGCAGCACCGCAGCATTTTTGCGCAATTTCAAAAAACCAGGAAAGAACTGGGCATAGAAATTGGAGGCGGGATCAACATCTGTATCATCCCCCTGAAAGCCCAGGATCATCTTCAAGGGATCATCCAGCCCCCCCTGCGCCCCATAAGAAAACCGGGGAAACCGGTATTGGTCGCAGGTAATCAATAAAATATTTGGCCGCTTAGCCCCAGTTATCTCGTCCACCATTCCGCGCCTCACTCCCTACATCGTCTTACCTTCTCTCCTACAATCAAAGAGAATGCGATGAATAACTGCACCATCCATTAAGAGTGCACGATTCAGAACACCAGTCAAACTAGACATTACTTGGAAACACAATCAAATTTTTCTAGACACACTTCACAACCTTGAATGTCTGAAACACCCATTTTGAGAGGACAGAGTCCACGGGATGTCCCTATGACCCGAAGCCGAAGCCAAAGCCAAAGCCGGGAAAAAAACCGGTCCTTTGGCTCGCGGCCAGAGACGAAACCGAAGCCCAGTCCATCCAGCGCCCATCAATCCAAGAGAACCCTTAGAGAGAGAAATTAACTTTTAAGCCAACCTAATTTGATTTATCTCTTATTTAGTGCTTTTTTGACATTTATCAGTCTTTAGTTTTCACCTCAACCCAAAGGGAGGTTTCTCGTGAAAATCGGTCCTTGGTTAGGAAGTCTGATCGTACCTTTGGCCCTTTTAGGAGCCTGCGGAAAGGGAGGCCCACTGACCTCTTTCCAAACCGCAACCGACCAATGTCTCGCCCTGGGCAAAGGAAGCCTCTGTGGCACCCATGACGAGTCGGCTGGCGTCTACGCCTACAAGGGAATTCGCTACGCCACAGCAGACACTTGGCAAGCGCCCACCCTCGTCACCGAATATGCGAACCAAACCCCAGCGACGGACGACGGCGACATTTGTCCCCAGTTCAAAAAGGCAGACCTTGGCCTTAAAAAAACAAAAGCAGAACAGATTTTGGTGGGCAACCCCGATTGCCTGTTCCTGAACGTTTGGACCCAAAGCCCTCCCACTCCAGCCCCCGCCCCCACCAAACCGGTCATGGTTTTCATCCATGGCGGTGCTTTCGTATTCGGTTCGGGGTCGGATCCCACCTACGACGGCACCCATTTCGCGGCGGATCAGGATGTGGTTCTCGTCACCTTGAATTATCGCTTGGGCGCCCTGGGCTTCCCGCCATCTCCCAATGCTGATCAGCGGAACTTGGGCCTGAAGGATCAGGTCGCGGCCCTGCAGTGGGTCCAGCAGAACATCTCGGCCTTTGGGGGCGATCCCAGCCGTGTGACCATCTTTGGAGAAAGTGCAGGAGCCATGTCCGTCGGCTTTCATGTCTATTCCATGACCGCCAGCGACACCCTCTTCCAGGCTGCGATCATGGAAAGCAATCCGCTGGGATACATCTACCCCGACGAAACGAATTTACCGGACATGACTAAGCAATTCGCGGGCTGTCTGGACGGGAACTGCAAATCCACCTCCTCCTCTTGGCCGACCGTAGCGCCGGAGTGGTCAACCATCATGGAGGCGCAAGAAAGCTACTCAGGCTCCATTTCATCCCTAAACCGTCTGGCGGGTTTGGGTTTGTCCGGCGCCTTGCCCTTCACCCCTGCGGTGGATAAGGATTATGTAACCGACCAGCCCTTGACCGGCTTCACCTCCGGCTCCGGGAAAAAACCCATGCTGTTCGGTTTCAACCGTGATGAAGGCGTCCTTTTCGCAGGTTTATTCAGCACGCCCACCAATGTTCTCGGGTTTCTGGGCACTGCGTCTTACACGAAATTTGGCCTGAATTGTTCCGGTTTTCATAAGACGGTAGCCTATCCGGAGCGCAATGGATACTGGTGCCTGATGGGGAACTTGTTCGAGAACGCCAATGAAATTGACGGTTTCACGGACAAGAACGAGCAGCCCCCCTTCAGCCCGGCTACCGTCCAGACCTTCACCAACCTGGACGGATCCTATTCCGCCATGGCCAATGCCATCACCGCCTCGAGCTTCCTCTGCCCGAATATGAATGGCGCCTCGGCGACGGCGACAGTCCCCGCCTGGGCCTATGTGCTTGAGCAGAACATCCCGATGGCAACGCAACCCAATACCCCGGCATGCGACCCGGCGCAAGGTGCCACCGCCCCCTGTCACGAGGCCGAATTGCCCTTCGTCTTCAACAATTTCGATGGGCCCGTCTCGACCGAGGTGGAGACTTTGGCTAAAACCATGAACACCGCTTGGGCCAATTTCGCCAAAACCCCCTCGGCCCCCCCGTTATCCGGTAGCGGCTCACCGACTTGGCCCGCCTGGAGCACCACGCAATCCGAAGCCATGATGGCCTTTGGCCCGAACGGTGCTGTTACCGCAGGTGCATCTGACCCCTTATACAAAGAATCCTATTGCTCGCAATGGGCCAAAACCCCGCCGGTCTTAAAGGCCTCCCGGGCATTTTCTTTCGGGCAATAGCCCTGGGCCCCCGAGAAAAACAATGGGCCGGTTCGTAACAAACGAACCGGCCCAAAACAGGCACGACGGGGGGACGGACCAAAGGGTCCTATGTCGGCTTCCCATACAGCTGCTTCGCCCGCTTCTCGAAGGAGGAGACCATCAGCCGCACCGCCTCCCCGAACAGGGCTCCCATGATCTTCTGCAGGAAAACCGACTTGAACTCGAAATCCACATAAAAGTCGACAATCACCCCACCCTTGCCATCGGGCTCGAAGACCCAATGGTTGTTCAGATACTTAAAGGGCCCCTCCGCATAGGTGACGTTGATGCGTTCCTTGGGTTGGAACTCCACTCGGGAGGTAAATCGCTCCCGCACCATTTTGAATCCGATCACCAGATCCGACCACACGACATTGTCTTCCCGTTTTTTATTTCGGGCGGCAAGACACCAGGGCAGGAACTCGGGATAGCGTTCAATATCGGCCACCAAGTCGTACATCTGCTCGGGGGTATAGGGGAGCGCGCGCTTCTCGGCGTGTGTGGGCATGGCTCCGCTTACTCAGCTGCGGCATGGGCGGCGCGGCGCGCCTCCCGCAGGACTTCGAAATCCCGATCCGCATGGTGGGAGGAGCGGGTCAGCGGCGTCGAAGCCACCATCAGGAAGCCCTTGGATTTGGCAATCCGGGCATAGTCCTCGAACTCCTCCGGCGTTACGAAACGGTCCACGGCGACATGCTTCAAGGTTGGCTGCAAATACTGGCCAATGGTCATGAAATCCACGCCCGCACTGCGCATGTCATCCATGACCTGCAGAACCTCGTCCTTGGTCTCGCCCAGGCCGACCATAATGCCAGACTTGGTAAACAGGGTCGGATCAAGCTCCTTGACCCGCGCCAAAAGCTGCAAGGAGTGGAAATAACGCGCACCGGGCCGGATGGAGGTATAAAGCCGCGGCACGGTCTCCAGATTATGGTTGAACACGTCGGGACGGGCCTCAACCACGCGGGCCAGCGCGCTGTCGGGTCGGCCCCTAAAATCCGGAGTCAGCACTTCGACAGAGCATTCGGGGCGACGGGCACGCACCTTGGTGATGCACTGGTAGAACTGCTCGGCGCCTCCATCGGCCAGATCATCCCGGTCAACCGAGGTGATCACCACATGCTTCAGTTCCATCTGTTCGACGGACAGGGCCAAGTTATCGGGCTCGGCCGCGTCAACGGCTCCGGGCTTGCCCGTGCGCACGTTACAGAAGGCACAGGCCCGGGTGCAGATATCGCCCAGGATCATGAAGGTCGCGTGGCGGCGTTTCCAGCACTCTCCGATGTTCGGGCAAGCGGCCTCTTCGCAGACGGTGAACAGGTTCTTGGACCGCATGAGCTTGCGGACCTCGGCGGCCTCGCTAGAGACCGGGGCCTTCACACGGATCCAATCGGGTTTACGCGGAGACGGATTGTCCGGCTTCCGCGCCTTCTCGGGATGGCGGATGATCGGCCTATCACTCATCGATGTATCGCTCATGGTGCCCTTAATACTTCGACGGGATCCGGAAGGAAACCCCGGATCCCGCCTGTCTCTGGGATGCTACATTAGAAATGGATCGCCCGACCGTAAGCGTCAAGGACCGACTCGTGCATCATCTCCGACAGGGTCGGATGGGGGAAGACCACATGCATCAGGTCTTCCTCGGTGGTTTCCAGGGTCTTGGCAACCGTATAGCCCTGGATCAGCTCGGTCACTTCCGCGCCAATCATATGGGCCCCCAGAAGCTCGCCGGTCTTCTCGTCGAACACGGTCTTGATCATGCCCTCGGGCTCGCCCAAGGCAATCGCCTTGCCATTGCCGATGAAGGGGAAGCGCCCCACCTTCACCTTGTACCCCTGCTCCTTGGCCTTGGCTTCCGTCAAACCGACGCTGGCCACCTGGGGATTGCAGTAGGTGCAGCCCGGGATACGGCTCGTGTCAATCGCATGAACCGCCTTGCCTGCAATGAACTCGGCCACCATAACGCCCTCGTGGCTGGCCTTATGGGCAAGCCAGGGGGCACCGGTCAGATCGCCGATGGCAAAGACCCCGGGTTCACCGGTGCGACACATCTCGTCGGTGACGATATGGGTCCGGTCGACCTTCACCTTGGTCCCTTCGAGACCCAGGTTTTCCACATTGCCAACGATACCGACGGCCATGATCACCCGCTCGACGGTAACCTCTTCCGTCTTGCCCCCCTTCTCCAGGGTCACGGTCACACTATCGGCGTTCTTCTTGAGCCCCTTGACGTTGGTCCCGGCCTTGATCTTCAAGCCCTGCTTCTCGAAGGACTTATGGGCCATGGCACTGATTTCGGCGTCTTCCACCGGAAGGACACGGTCCATAACCTCGACCACGGTGACGTCGGTCCCGCATTCGTTGAAGAAGCTGGCGAACTCGATACCAATGGCGCCGGAGCCCACGACCAACAGGCTCTTGGGCACTGCCTGGGGAACCAGAGCGTGTTTATAATGCCAGATCAGCTTCCCATCCGGCTCCATGCCCGGCAGCACCCGGGGACGGGCGCCGGTGGCCAGGATGATGTTCTTGGCCGTAACATCCGTCGTTTTGCCATCCTTGGTCACAGCCAGCTTGCCGGAGCCATTCAGTTTGGCCTCTCCATCGATAAGAGTGACCTTATTCTTCTTTAGCAGGTGCCCCACACCGCCGGACAACTGCTTGGCCACACCCCGGGAGCGCTGGACAACGGCGTCCAGGTCCACTTCCGCCCCGGAGACCTTCAGGCCATAGGACTTGGCGTGTTTGATCGTGCGAAACACTTCGGCGCTGCGCAACAGGGCCTTGGTGGGAATGCAGCCCCAGTTAAGGCAGATGCCGCCCACATGCTCACGCTCGACGACGGCGACCTTCAGGCCCAACTGAGCGGCGCGGATGGCGGCGACATAGCCGCCCGGACCGGCGCCGACGACGACGACTTCAAAGGAATTATCGGCCATGGATTCGTTTCCCCGATTTTGACTGGCGCGTTTGTTTGAATGACGAAAGCAGCACGACCGGACCCGGCGCGAGGGCCGGGTCCGGTGCGGCGCCTTACAGCATCATCGCCATGGGATCCTGGATCAGCTTCTTGAAGGCAGCCATGAACTGGGCACCCACGGCACCGTCCACCACCCGGTGGTCGACGGACAGGGTACAGCTCATGACGGTCGCCACGGCCAGCGCACCATCCTTCACCACCGGACGCTGCTCCCCGGCCCCCACTGCCAGGATACAGCCCTGGGGCGGATTGATGATCGCCGCGAAATCGCGGATGCCAAACATACCGAGGTTGGAGATGGTGAAACCCCCGCCCTGGAACTCCTCGGGCTTCAGCTTGCCGTCGCGGGCCTTCTTGGCCAGCTCCTTCATCTCGTTAGAAATCGTCGCCAGGCCCTTCTGGTCGGCCTTGCGGATGATCGGAGTGATCAACCCGCCTTCGGTGGCCACCGCCACGGAAACATCCACGTCATCCCACAGAATGATTGCCTCGTCGGTCCAGGCGGCGTTGGCCGCAGGAACCTGCTTCAGGGCAAGCGCCACGGCCTTGATGACCAGATCGTTGACCGACAGCTTGTAGGACTGCCCCAAACCCTCGGCCCGGGCATTCAGGTCCTTACGCAGGGCCAGCAGGGCATCCAGCTCCACATCCACGGTCAAGTAGAAATGAGGGACGGTCTGCTTGGATTCCGTCAGACGCTTGGCGATGACCTTGCGCATGGTGGAGTTGGGCACGGCGGTATGGGGCGCGTCCGGCAGGGCCACGGGCTTGGCCGGAGCAGGCGCGGCGGCCGGAGCGGCTGCGGCGGCCGGAGCAGAAGTCGCCGCCGGAGCAGCCTTGCCGGTTCCGGCCTTCAGAGCCGCTTCGATGTCATGCTTGACGATCCGCCCCTTGGGGCCGGTGCCTGTGACGGCCTTCAGGTCCAGGCCTTCCTGCCCTGCCATGCGGCGGGCCAGGGGGCTGGCGAAGATCCGCTCGCCCGCCGACTTGGCGGGAGCGGCAGCGGGCGCCGGAGCCCCAGCCGACGGAGCAGGGGAAGACTCGGCCGCAGGCGCCGAAGCGGCCTCGGCCTTGGGGGCCGCAGCCCCACCGCCTGCCTGGAATCCGTCCAAGGCAGAAGCGTCTTCCCCTTCCTCCAGAACGATACCGATCAACTGATTGACCTTCACGCCAGCGGTCCCATCGGGGACGATAATCTTGCCGAGGACCCCCTCGTCAACGGCCTCGAACTCCATGGTGGCCTTGTCGGTTTCGATTTCGCAGATGACATCCCCGGCGGCGATGGCATCGCCCTCGGCCTTGAGCCATTTGGCGAGGGTGCCCTCCTCCATGGTCGGGGAGAGGGCAGGCATAAGAATTTCAACGGGCATTGGATGCGTTCCCTTTTCCCCGGATTATTTGTAGCAGACGCCTTTGGCGGCTTCGACGACCCCTTCCGGCGTGGGCAGGGCCAGCTTTTCCAGGTTGGCGGCATAGGGCATGGGAACATCCACGCCACAGACCCGAACCACTGGCGCGTCCAGCCAGTCGAAGGCCTGCTCCATGATGGTCATGCCGATTTCCGACCCGATACCCGCGAAGGGCCAGCCCTCCTCGACCGACACACAGCGGTTGGTCTTCTGGACAGAGCGAATGATCGTCGCCGTATCCAGGGGACGGATGGTGCGCAGGTTGATGACCTCGGCCTCGATCCCCTGTTCGGCCAGGGCAGCCGCAGCCTCCAGGGCGACGGCGACCATGCGGGAGAAGGCGACGATGGTCACGTCCGATCCGGCCCGCTCGATCTTGGCCTTGCCGATGGGCAGGATGAAGTCCGGATCATCGGGCACATCGAAGGTCTGCCCATAGAGCATCTCGTTTTCGAGGAAGACCACCGGGTTGGGATCTCGGATGGAGGCCTTCAACAGGCCTTTGGCATCCGCCGCAGACCAGGGGGAGACCACCTTCAGGCCCGGGCAATGGGCGTACCAGGACGCGTAGCACTGGCTATGCTGGGCGGCGACGCGCGAGGCCGCACCGTTGGCTCCCCGGAAGACGATGGGGCAGCCCATCTGACCGCCGGACATGTACAGTGTCTTGGCCGCAGAATTGAGAATATGGTCGATGGCCTGCATGGCGAAGTTGAAGGTCATGAACTCCACGATGGGGCGCAGACCGGAGAACGCGGCGCCGGTGGCCAGACCGGTAAAGCCCATCTCGGTGATCGGAGTATCAATCACCCGCTTCTCTCCGAACTCGTCGAGCAGCCCCTGGGAAACCTTGTAAGCCCCCTGATATTGGGCCACTTCCTCGCCCAGCAAGAAGACGTCGCCGTTGGCGCGCATTTCCTCGGCCATGGCATCGCGCAGAGCTTCGCGAACCGACAGCTTGGTGAAGGAGTCGTACTGCTTCTCCTCCTGCTGGCCCGCTTCGGCATCAGTCCCGGCTTGCAGGGGGCTATCCGAGGCGGCAGCGGCCCGGGCCGGTTCGGCTGGCTTGGCCGGTGCCGTGGCGGTGACGTCCTGGGAGGGGCCAGCCGCCGCATCCATACCGTCCATGGCGGAGGCGTCTTCCCCCTCCTCCAGCAGGACACCAATCAGGCTGTTCACGGCCACGTTCTCGGTGCCTTCGGGGACCACGATCTTGCCGAGGGTCCCTTCGTCGACGGCCTCGAATTCCATGGTGGCCTTATCGGTTTCAATCTCGCAAATCACATCGCCAGCGGCGATGGTGTCGCCCTCGGCCTTCAGCCAACGGGCCAGCTTTCCCTCGGTCATGGTGGGGGAAAGGGCAGGCATCAAAATCTGTACGGGCATGAGTCTTTTGCTCCGGAAAAGTCGAAGTGCGCTTACGCGTCGAGAAGGACGTCGGTGTACAGCTCGGCCGGTTCCGGCTCGGGGCTGTTCTGGGCGTACTCCGCCGCTTCGGTGACGGTGGCCTTGATCTCCTTGTCGATCTCCTTCAAGGCGGCCTCGTCCAGGATCCCGTCGGCGATCAGCTTTTGGCGCAGATGGTCGATGGGATCGCTTTCCGAACGCATCTTGCTCACTTCTTCCTTCGACCGGTATTTGGCCGGGTCGGACATGGAGTGACCGCGGTAGCGATAGGTTTTCAGTTCCAGAACCGCAGGACCCTCGCCGCAGCGGGCCTTGTCCACGGCTTCCTCGGCGTCGGTTTTGACGGCGATAACATCCATGCCGTTGATCGCCAATCCCGCGATACCAAAGGATTCACCACGCTTGTACAACTCCTTGGTGGCACTGGCGCGCTCCACCGAGGTTCCCATACCGTACTTGTTGTTCTCGATCACATAAACGACGGGCAGCTTCCACAGCGAGGCCATGTTGAAGCTCTCGTAGACCTGACCCTGGTTGATCGCACCATCCCCCAGGTAGACGAAGCAAACGCCATCGTCCTCGCGGTACTTATGGGCAAATCCCAGTCCTGTTCCCAACGGAACCTGGGCACCGACAATGCCGTGACCGCCGTAAAAACCCTTTTCCTTGCTGAACATATGCATGGACCCACCCTTACCCCGGGAGTATCCATCCCGGCGACCGGTCAATTCGGCCATCACGCCCTTGGGGTCCATGCCCGTGGCGAGCATATGCCCGTGGTCCCGGTAGCTGGTGATCACGCTATCGCCCGGTTTGGCCAGGGCCTGTAGCCCCACAACCACCGCTTCCTGCCCGATGTAGAGGTGACAGAACCCCCCAATCAGGCCCATGCCATACAACTGACCCGCCTTCTCCTCGAAGCGGCGAATCAAAAGCATGTCGCGGTAATAGGCTTTCAGGTCATCGGCGGTCGGCGCTGCGGCGCTTTTCGCCTTACGTCGAGTGGCTGCCATGTTTCCTCCCAATAGGTCTCTCGCGGAACCCCGTTGATCGGGGATGAAGATGATGCGCGATGAAGAGCGGTCATCGGCCCGAGCCCGCCCTTCATCCATGTAAACCTTATCGCGCCACTCGCCAGGGGAGGAAGCAATTCTTTCGGTAAGTATTTGTATTGCAATGCACAATTCTGTATTAACTAATACAAGGTTAATTGTATGATTTCACGGGGATTTCGCGCCTATTGACGGCAAATCGAACAGGGTCGCTCCGCATGCGCGCAAAAGACTTTTGCATTTGGCCCGGGTAATTCGGCCACCGGCTTTCCGCATTACGGATAAATCGAAAGGGGGTGGGGTGGGTAACACTCCACGAGCCTGCACGGCCCCAGGTACCCCCGCCTATTTCCCGTCCATTTGAGGTAGCAGAATCACCAGCTCGTCGGGCCGGATGCGGTTGAGCATCTTGCGGGCGCGTTCATCGAGCAGATCCGGATCCAGGCTGTCCGGAGACAGGCGATCGACCCGGGCCTGCAGCTCCTCTTGCTCCGCCTTGCGCAGGGCGAGAATATGCTTGGCCTCGGCGATTTCCGCATTGAGCTGCGCGAGGGAGAGGACCCCACGGGACCCCTGCACGGCATGGTACCCAAAATACCCCGCCGCCAGCAACCCGATGAGGGAGCCGAGGAAGCCGCGCATCCGTGTTTTATGGAAACCGTGAGACATCATTTGTCCATGGGATCATGCTGGAAAGGGCCGGTCAACAGGAGAGACAAACCCGGATTCTGTTTTTATTTACAATGCGATGCAAAGATGACTTTAGGTAGTTTGTCATGAAATACTTAAGGATAGATAAAGCTTTTTGGTTCCCGACAAGGGACTATCCCGGAACAAGGAAAAGGCTGCACCGCCCTCCCCTTCCCCACACCTTTCGCCGGTCGAAAAAAAGGACATAATCCCGCGCCCGGACGGCTCGACGGAAAACCCGACGCGATCTGGTGGCGACGGGCGGGAGGATCTGTCACAGTCCCGCCGACAAAGCAAGCTGGTGAGGGAAGGAGGCTCCCATGATTTTTGGCTATTGGGAGGAGAACGGTCGATTAAAGCGGGCTCCGGCGCCCCTGCACGAAACCGACCGCATCATCTGGTACGACCTGATCGCCCCCACGGCGCGGGAGGAAGCCCAGCTCGAATCCATCCTGAACATCGACGTCCCCACCCGCGAGGAAATGGAGGAAATCGAGATTTCCAGCCGCCTTTACCAGGAAGACGACGCGATCTTCATGACCGCGACCTTGCTGTCGGCGACGGATACGGACAATCCCCAGTCCTCTCCGGTGACCTTTGTCCTGACCAACGGCAAGCTCCTCACCATCCGGTACAGCGAGCCCAAGGCCTTTGAAGCTTTTCCCATGCGGGCGGAGAAAACGAACCTCGCTTGTTTCGGGGGCGAAAAAGTTCTACTGGCTCTTTTGGAAGCGATCGTGGACCGACTGGCCGACGTGATCGAGCGGGATGCCCGGGAGATCGACCGCCTGTCCCAGGAGATCTTCGCCCAGGACACCCCGCCGTCGAGCAAAGCCAAGGGGCCGACAGCCCGAAGCAAGGATTACCAAAAGATCCTCAAGACCATCGGCCGCAAGGGCGACCTGACCAGCGACATCCGCGAAAGCATGGTCAGCCTGCTGCGGCTGTTCGTCTACCTGGCCCAGGTCACGACGGAACGGAAGAGCACCAAGGACAGCCGGGCACGGGTCAAGACCTTGCAACGGGACGCCCAATCCCTGATCGACCACGCGACCTTTTTGTCGTCGAAGATCACCTTCCTGTTGGATGCGACCCTCGGCATGATCAACATCGAGCAGAACGCAATCATCAAGATCTTCTCGGTGGTCGCGGTGATTTTCCTGCCCCCCACCCTGGTGGCGAGCATCTACGGCATGAACTTCCAATTCATGCCGGAATTGGGCTGGCACATGGGCTATCCTCTGGCCTTGCTGATCATGTTGATCTCTGCAATCCTGCCCTATCGGTTGTTTAAGCGGTGGGGGTGGCTTTAGGGAGCGTTTGGCTTCGCCAGCGGGCTGCCGCCCGCAGCCGCTCGGGGGAGAACCCCCGAATCCCCCCTTTCTTCTTTGCGCATCTCCTCCCGTCGTCATCCGCGCGAGCCCGGTTTTCCTTCGTCGTCATCTCCGCAAACGCGGGAATCCAGAGGTAATGTCACTGTCGGTAGTAAAGTGCGCTTTGGTCGCGCCAACCGCCTCACTTCTCCGCATCGACCGCCCATTCAGGCAAGCGTTTGATGTCCTCCGGCTCCACCCCCATGACGCCAGGGCAATCCTCGGTGCGTCCCTCCCGAGCGTCGAGCAAACGACGCGAGAGGGCCGTCAAGTGGGCGGTGTCGAGGTGGGAGAGAGGGAGGTAGACGTAGGACATGGGTACGAACAAAGGGGCCGAAAACCGGTGCTTGATCAGCCCCTGGGCCACGTAGGGGGCGCTACTTTTGTCGCAGAAAAGGTCGGCCAGCAGAGTTGCCAATCCGTCTTGGAACCGGATATCGGAAACCATGGACAGGGTATGGAGCCACTCAGGGGAGGAGACGAAATCCGGGTCCGCCAGACGGCTCCCGAGCTCTTGGTAAAACGCCGATAGCCGGTCCCGTATCGCGGCATCCGAAACACCCTCCAGACTCCTTTGTTCCCAGTCAGCGATGTCCTCTTGGCTAGGATGGGTCCAAGAAACCTTAACCACACGGCCACAGGGTGACCTGTCCAACTGCGGTTGTCCAGTTACTCCCCATGCGGCGGATCCGTCCAATATGACGCAAGACAGTCTTGTGAGTACGAGAGACGCGCCCTGCAGGCTTGCACTGTTGAGTGATGCGCCCTGCAGCCTTGCACTGTTAAGTGACGCGCCCTGCAGGCTTGCACCGTTAAGTGACGCGCCCTGCATTTTTGCACCGATAAGAGACGCACCCTGCAGACTTGCGCGGTGAAGAGACGCACCCTGCAGACTTGCATCGTTGAGAGACGCGCCCTGCATTTTTGCACCGATAAGAGACGCGCCCTGCAGACTTGCATCGTTGAGAGACGCGCCCTGCAGGTCTGTTAAGCTGAAATACGCGCCCTGAAGGCTTGAGTCGTTGAGAGACGCGCCCTGCAGACTTGCACCGATGAGAGACGCGCTCTGGAGTCTTGCGTCGTTGAGAGATGCGCCCTGTAGGCTTGCATATGTGAGAAACGCGCCCCGCAGGTTCGCGCCGTCCAAGTTGACTTCCCGGAGATCGGACGACTCCAAATGCGCTCCTCTGAAATCCCGCCCCGGCAGGGACAGGGGCCTGTCGGGCGTGGCCAAGGCCTCTTCCGACGGGCTGTTCTCCCGACGCCCCCGGATTTTGTCCAGGCGGTCCAGGTCGATCAGGTCCCGGCGATCGGCGAGATGGAGCACACGCCAGAAGGGGAGAAACCGCGCGATCTCATTTGGACTCCCATCTTCACCCACCCCTCTTCCACCAAAGAGAGCTATTTTGACTGATGCGAAATCGCTGTCCTGGTCCCGAACCCAATCGTCGACTTGGGGTCCACCGTCCATGCCCTCTCCCGGAAAGGTCGCCAGGAAAAGGGAGAAGGCTGCGATAGGAACCCAATAAAGGGACAGGGATTTAAGAAAAGTCCATTTCGTCGGCCATTGATCCGACCGAATCGCGGGCCAGAACAGGCAAAGCAGGAGCACATCCAGCAGCAGCAGGACCCGATGGACCCAGGTGATGGGAGCGCTGTGGTAGGCCAGGAATTGCAACTGGAAGACCAGAAGCAGAACGACCGGCGCGAGCAGCAGGGTGATGACCGTGACCAGCCAGAGGAAGACGCCGCCCCAGCCCTTGTTTTCCTCCGGCCCGGCGCCGATCAGCAGCACAAGGGCATAGGTCGTCAAACCCAGGCGCTCCCGCCGACTGGCCACCGCATCCAGTGCCGCCTGACCCATCGCCCAATTGAAGGCATGGACCCGATGTCCCAGAGAACGGAGTTGTTGCAGCAGGTAGAAATGGTTGATCAGAAAGAACAGAGGCGCAACGACGAAAAAGGCCTGAAGCGGCAGGTCCACGTTCATCACCGGCAAGGAGATCGGGGTTTCCAGGAACAGGTCCCTGTGGGTGACGCCGATCACCGCCAGCGTCAGATAGGCCGTCAGGGCCAAGTACCCCAGCCAGAGGCCCCGCACCCGCGAGGCAGCCTCGTTGACCGCGATCCGATAGGGCTCTACGGAAAACGCAAGGGGACGGACCACGGGGGGGCGAGGTGTGCTCGTCATGGTGCGGGGGTCATGGTGTGGAGATCGGAGCTGGACGATCAGTGGTCGGGCGGGGCAGACTTCCCCTCCACTCTGCATCAGAGGCACATGCAACGCAATACGGGTGGACGCGAGTAGCGCCCCTCACGTCATCGATGGGGTGAGATGGGGTGCCAAGCTTTTGGCTTTCGGCCGATCTTCCCTCGTCGCGGCCTGGGGTAGGGTGAAAAAGAACTGACTTCCTTCTCCCGGCGTACTTTTCACCCAAACGCGCCCGCCGTAATGCTCCACGATCTTCTTGCAGACGGACAGACCCACACCCGTCCCGCCGCCATATTCATCCCGGCCATGGAGCCTTTGGAAGAGCCGGAAAATGCGCCCGGCGCCGTATTGCTCCAGGTCCATGCCGATACCATTGTCGCTGATGCAGAACTCCCAGCGATCGCCCTGCAATGCACAGGTGATGTTGATTTCCGGAGACCGGTCGGGCGCGCGATACTTCAGGGCATTGGTGATCAAATTCAGAAACAGGCGTTCAACCTCGCCCCGGCAGGCATAAACCCGGGGCATGCCATGACAGCGGGTGACACGCGCACCCTCCTCCTCAAGCTGCCGCCTTAATTGGCCCAAAACGGTGTCAACCACCTTTGCCACCGAGAGGTCAATGCGAGGGTTGGCACTGCGGCCAATCCGAGAATACTCGACAAGATCGCGGATCAGCCTGTCCATGCGGGTGGCCCCCTTGTGGACGAACTCCAGATAGTCCTTCTGGTCAGGGGTCAGGTCCTCGCCCAGGCTGCGCTTGAGCAAGGTGGAAAAGCTCGTCACCGTCCGCAACGGTTCACGCAGATCGTGGGAAGCCACATAGGCGAAGGATTCCAAATCCTCGTTGGACTGCCGCAACTCCTCGTTCGTCTCTCTGAGGGTGTCCTCGATCTGCTTGCGTTCCGTGATATCGCGGGACAAGCCGAGCACGCCAATGATCCGTCCCTCTTCATCGAGCATCGGTGTCTTGACGGTTTCAACCAAAACCCGACGTCCCGTGTCGGCAAAGGTCAGCCATTCCTCGTTTATCTGGGGCCTACCCGCCGCCATGGCCTGCCTGTCGTGGCGCCGGAAGAATTCCGCTGTATCCGGATCAATGAAGGCAAAATCATCCTTCCCCAGAAGCTCCGCCTCCCTTTTGTTATAGAGCCGCTCGAACACCGGATTGCAGGCCAGATACCGGCCAGCCGCATCCTTGAGAAACACCAAATCGGGTATGCTGGCGAAAATCTGCCGCTTCAGCCGCTCGCTGGCCCTCAGGGCGGCTTCGATCTGCTTCAGGTCCGTCACATCCTGAATGGTGCCAAACATTTCAAGGGGATTGCCCGTCTCGTCACGGTGCAAATGCCCCTTGCCGTGAACCCATTTCACCTTGCCTGTCATCTGATCGATGATCCGATAGAGCTTATCGAACCTCTCCCCTCCCGCCAGAACACGGTCTTTCAAATAGGCCTGCATCTCCCCTTGATCATCGGGATGAACCAGCGAGAGCCATCCCGCGACCGAATGATCAAAGTTTGGCCCAATTCCAAACATTGTCTCCAGCACATCAGATCCGCACCAGCTATCCTGGACGATATCGTAAACATAATGGCCAACCTTGGCGATTTCCTGGGCTTCCCGATGCTGCACCAGGAGCGTCTCCAACTGCCTGGACTTCTCCGCCAATTGCTGTTCGTTGGTAACCCGCTCCCCAATATCCATAATGAAGGCAAAGACGGTCCCACCATCAATTGGAGAGTATTTAACAGCGACTTCCACAGGCCAAACCGTCCCATCAGCGCGTCGATGTCGGGAGCGAAACAGAATAGCCCCTTCCGCCTTGGCCCTGTCGACAATGGTTTGAGCCTCGTGTTGGTCCTGATTCACTTCCAGGAGAGCCGCCGACATGCCGATCAACGCCTCTCGGGCATATCCAGACATAGTGGCATAGGTCGTGTTCGCGTCGACAATACGGGAATTCAGGTTCACCGCCAAAAAGCCCAGACCTGGGACATCCATAGCGTCCCGGTAGCGGGCCAAGTCTTCCAGACTCCGCCGCTCCCGTTGCTTCCGGTCGGAGACATCCCGGACCATCCCGCAGATCAGATCTCCCCCTTCCTGCAGGAAAAGAGCAAAGGAGATTTCCACCGGATAGGTCACGCCATCGCTGCGAAGCTGCGTGGTTTCCAGCAAGACCTCGCCATCCCGCCGCACCGTATCAAGCAGAACAGCCCAACGCTCTGGCCCCATTTCCGGGACAAAATCAGCCAGGTGAAGACCAACAAGTCCCTCGTACCGATAGCCGAGCGCCTGAAGTGCTGCTGGATTGACATCCACCACCCGGGCGGTCACGTCAAGCCAATAGACTTCCATGGAGGTCTTGCTTAGGGCGAAGAGCGCCATATCCGAGGACAGCATGGAACACCCTTATCTTCTCGAAGGAGCGATCACCAGCTTAGCCCCAAAACGTCGCAAAAAAAAGAATTGACCCTCAAAATATATTGCTCTCAGGCAAAACGCATCCGTTTCAATTCAGGAAAATCCCTTGATTGACAATAGCATATGATTTTGGAAACCATCATCAAAAATGCGATTACTTGAATTTCTCTAATGAACACAATGGATAATTTCGCCCAAGGGATCACTTGCTTATTTTTTGAGCAGATGCTTATCACCCTTGTGCATATTTCTCTTTAAAGGCCGTCAAATCCGCGCCGACACGGCGTCCCCTCGGCAGAACATTTCGCAAAAATGGTGCACACAAGGGCACTGCGAGGACTTGGCATGGATTTTGATTGATAACCGAGCAGAAAACTAGGGTTCCGACTGAAGAAAGACCTTCGGTGTCTGGTCCGAGAGTTTTCATCCGATGCCCCCACCCACAAAACGCATCGGACACACGGAGGGATAAAAGCCCGGGAGGCCAAATACGCGATCGGTCGCGTCGGCTCTCCTGTCGTCCGCCCGGTTGCCGCCCGTCAACCAGCATGGAAGTGGACGACAGCATGATCATCAAGACCAGCCTGAACGCCATTCTGTTCGCCGGAGCGCTCGCGGGAGCCTGCGCCGTCCCCGCCCTGGCGGAGGAAAAATCCAGTTTCAAGGTGGCTTGGTCCATCTACGCGGGCTGGATGCCCTGGGGTTATATGTCCGACAGCGGCATCATGGACAAATGGGCCAAAAAATACGGCATCGACGTCCAGATCATCCAGGTTAATGACTACATCGAGTCCATCAACCAATACGCTGCGGATGCCGTCGACGGCGTCTCAGCCACCAATATGGACACCCTATCCATCCCTGCGGGCGGCGGCCTGGACACCACAGCGCTCATTGTCGGCGATTTCTCCAACGGCAATGACGCCATTCTTGTAAAAGGTGACGGGGATCTGGCCTCGCTGAAAGGCAAGCCCGTCAATCTGGTGGAGCTCTCCGTCTCCCATTATCTGTTGGCACGCGCCCTAGACAGTGTCGGTCTCACCGAGCGGGATTTGACGGTCATCAACACCTCCGACGCCGACATGGTCGCGGCCTTCTCCACGCCGGACGTTGAAGCGGTCGTGACCTGGAACCCGCTGGTCTCCACCATCATGGAAACGCCCGGTGTCAGCAAGATCTATGACAGCTCGAAAATCCCCGGCGAGATCATCGATCTCATGGTCGTCAACACCGAGACCCTGGCCGACAACCCGGCCTTCGGCAAGGCTTTGACAGGCGCTTGGTATGAAACCATGGCCCTGATGTCCTCGGACACGCCCGAGGGCGTCGCTGCCCGCACGGCCATGGCCCAAGCCTCCGGTACCGACTTGGCCGGATACGAGGCCCAACTGGACGCCACAGCCATGTTTTACGATCCAGCCAAGGCTGTGGCTTTCACCGAAAGCCCAGAATTGAAGACCACCATGGGCTATGTGGCCACCTTCCTGTTCGATCACGGCATCCTGGGCGAAGGCGCACCCAATGCGGACTACATCGGCGTGGCCTATCCGGACGGTTCGACAACAGGCGATCCGAACAACGTAAAGTTCCGCTACGACACCACCTACATGGGCATGGCCGCCGAGGGGAAGCTTTAGCCGCTCCCCGCCTGTCCGCCCCCCTCTCCAGACGTCCCCGACCTCCCGCCCATCAGGAGTGCCGTTGCCATGCGTTTGATCAACCGTAAGCCCTCCCGATCCTTGGCCGTTGTTCTGGCCCTTCTGCCTTTCCTCGCCCTGCTGCTGGCCTATATGGCCGGGTCGGCGGCGCGACTGGCGGACAATCCCGCAGACAAGCTGTTGCCAGCCCTCACCAAGGTCGCAGAGTCTGCGGTTCGGCTGGCGACGGAAGAGGACAAGCGCTCCGGAGCCGTGCTCCTTTGGGCGGACACGGGGGCCAGTCTGGCCCGCCTGGGGATGGGGATGGGTCTCTCCATCGCCCTGGGCTTGGTGGTGGGCATGCTCACAGGGCTTCTGCCCCATGCCCGGGCGGGTCTGGCTCCCTTCGTTGCCATCCTCTCCCTCATCCCCCCCCTGGCGATCCTGCCCATCCTGCTGATCGTCTTTGGCCTGGGAGAACTGTCCAAGGTCGCCCTGATTGTCGTGGGCATCACGCCTTTCCTGATCCGCGACATGTCCCAAAGAGCCATGGAGGTCCCGCCCGAACAATTGGTGAAGGCCCAGACCCTGGGAGCCTCCTCCTGGGTTCTGGCGGTTCGGGTGGTCCTGCCCCAGGTCCTGCCGCGCCTGATCCAGGCCACTCGGCTAGCCCTGGGACCGGCTTGGCTGTTCCTCATCGCCGCCGAAGCCATCGCGGCCACCGAGGGCTTGGGGTACCGGATCTTCCTGGTTCGGCGCTACCTCGCCATGGATGTGATCCTGCCTTACGTTATCTGGATCACCCTCCTCGCCTTCTGCCTCGACTGGGGCTTGCGGACATTGTCGCGCAAGGCCTTCCCCTGGTCGCTCACCGAGCCGGGGGGAGATGCACCATGAGCGTCAGCAAAAGTTACGTCACCGTGCGAAACGTCTTCCAGGCCTACCAGGGCCGCCCCATCCTGGAACGGGTCAATCTGGACGTGGCGGAAGGAGCCTTCGTCTCCATTGTCGGAGCTTCGGGCTGTGGCAAATCCACCTTCTTGCGCCTTCTTCTCGCCCAGGAACGCCCGACCCATGGAGAGATCCGTGTCGCCGGGGCACCGCCTGCGGTGGAGCCTGGACGGGATCGGGGCGTGGTCTTCCAACGGTACAGCGTCTTCCCCCATATGACCGTTCGAAACAACCTGATTGCCGCCGAAGAGTTCTCCGGCGTCACCTTGGGGGAGCGCCTTCTGGGTCGCTTGCGGGGGGCTCCGCGACGGGCCGCAGCCGAACGGGCCGACGCCGTTCTCCACCGTATTGGCCTGGGACACATGGCCGAAGCCTATCCCGCAGCTCTCTCCGGCGGCATGCAGCAACGTTTGGCCATCGCCCAAGCCTTGATGGCCAAGCCCCGGATCCTCCTGCTCGACGAACCTTTCGGTGCCCTGGATCCGGGCACACGGCTGTCCATGCACGACTTTGTCAGCGACCTACGCGCCGAAACCAACCTGACCATCTTCATGGTCACCCATGACCTTGCAGAGGGCTTCAAATTGGGAGACCGGGTCCTGGTCTTCGACAAACCCCGGTGGGACCCCCACGACCCCCAAGCCTATGGGGCCACCATCACCTATGACTTCGACGCCCGAAATGGCGGGGTTCCCTACCAAGCCCTTGGTTTGACGGACCACACGACCGCCCCTCCCGAACTGTTGCATCAATAAGCCCAACAGCCTCCTGGGGCGGTGGTCCGCGTGATCCGCGCCCCTCCCCAGGCCCTGAACGAGGAGACCATCCATGCTACCATCCCTGTCCCTTGGACATCGTGCCAAGTCCACCCCCCAGACCGCACAAGTGCGTCTTCTGCGCGAAAAGCGGTTCCACCATCCCGACCTGTCCCACCTACAGGGCTGGAAGTCCATGCGCGCCGAGGCCGACCTGCCTGGCACCGCCTGGGAGAAGGAGCGTCAATGGGCGCTCCGCATGGGCCTGACCGGCGCCGACAGCATCGAGGATAAGACCATCCCCACCTTTGCCCGCGGGGAGTTGCCCCATTACGCGGGCATCAACACCTTTCTGAAGGCCCCCTACGCCGAAGACGCGACCGAGGTCGGCCAATACGATGCTACGATCCTGGGCGCCCCCTTCGACGGCGGCACGACCTACCGTCCCGGCACGCGTTTTGGACCGCAGGGCGTGCGCAAGATCAGCGCGCTCTACACGCCCTATAACTACGAAATGAGCGTCGACCTGCGCGAACAGATGACCCTGTGTGACGCGGGAGACATCTTTACCATCCCGGCGAACCTGGAAAAGACCTTCGACCAGATCAGCCGAGCCTGCTCCCATGTGTTCTCCTCCGGCTCCATGCCGGTGATCATCGGCGGCGACCATTCCATCGGCTTCCCCACGGTGCGCGGCATCGCCGAATGCACATCGAAGCGCATCGGCATCGTCCATTTCGACCGTCATGCCGATATCCAGGAGAAAGACCTGGACGAGCGCATGCACACCACCCCCTGGTTCCACGCCACCAACCTGCCCAATGTGAGCCCGACAAACCTGGTGCAGATCGGTATCGGCGGCTGGCAGGTCCCGCGCGAGGCCGTCGCGGTGGCACGGGAGCGGAACACCAACATCATCACCCTGTCCGACGTGGAACGGATGGGCATCGACAAGACCGCTGAACTGGCGCTCGAACTGGCATGGAAGGACGTGGACATGGTCTACCTGTCCTTCGACATCGATTGCATCGATTGCGGCTTCGTCCCCGGTACCGGCTGGCCAGAACCCGGCGGCTTCCTGCCCCGCGAAGTCCTTTCTCTGGTGTCCAAGATCGCCGCAGAAGGGTTGTGCGGCATGGAACTGGTGGAAGTCTCCCCGCCCTACGACACCTCCGACATCACCGCCCTGATGGGAACACGGGTCATTGTTGACGTGCTGGGGACCATGGTGGCCAACGGGGTGATGGGCAAACACAAGGGCCATATCGACAAGCCCGTGACGATTCCCCATGGGGACTTCTCCGGCAAGCGATGGGGGAACCAATGAGTCGGATCCAAATGTCTGTCCACAGGCACGATGGCGACCACGACCACGACCACGGACCTGTCCATGTCCATGTCCATGGACAGGATCACGGGCACTCCCATGATCATGGGCACCCCCATCACGGGCCGGGGGCCGGACATAACCGGAACGCAGCGCCGCCAATGCACCTGCATTCTCACATGGAGCCGGAAGACGAGGCGGAGGAGCTGCGGCTCCTCACCTCCCAGTTCATTGACGGCTTTCGCAGTGCCAAAGACAAGGCGGCCTATCTGCGCCTCGCCGGTGTTCCCCTAGAGATCGCAGACGACGCAGGAGGCCCTCCGCTCAAGCTGGTGGATCTGTCCCTGAAAACGGAATGGCAAGTGGGCACGGCAAGCCCTTCGTTTGGCAGCCGTGAGCTCTCCTACCTCCCCTTTCCCGGTGCCATGATCCAGGAGAGAGAGAACTTCCACTTCATCTACGTCTCCCTCGACCGCCGGGTGGATCGTGACCTCCGACTCTTCATACGAGAGCGAATGGCAGAAGGTTAGACTGCTCCGAGATCAAGCTCGGCCATTTTTGGCCCAACTTGATCTCCAAGGCACCCTAAAATCTATATATACTCAGTGTCCTTGAAAATCCGGAAACCCTGCTTCGCAGGTGCTGGGCTCTGCCCAGACCCGCAAAGGCTCACCGACCCTTTGATCCCATTGGTAAAAAAGCGAATGGGGGTCCGGGGCCTCAGGCCCCGGTGGGGGGCGGGGCAAAGCCCCGCATTTTTCGGTTTTTCAAGGAGACAGAGTATAACGAGACTGGAACGGGCTTTCAGCCCGAGGGTGAACGACCAACGAACCAGAGAAAGCCAGAAGATGACCGAACTGCCCCAAACGATTTCGACGAACCAACTCGTTATCCGGACCATCGCGATGCCAGCAGACACCAACCCAGCGGGCGATATTTTCGGAGGCTGGCTGATGGCCCAGATGGATTTGGCTGCGGGCAACATGGCTGCCCAGGTGGCACGGGGCCGGTCGGCGACCGTCGCGGCGGAAGCAATGTCTTTCCTCCGCCCGGTCAAGGTCGGAGACGAGGTCTCGATGTACGCCAGCCTGCTCTCGACGGGCAGAACCTCCATGCGGATCTACGTCGAGGCTTGGCGCCGGGACCGCTATGCGGTGGACCGCGAGAAAGTGACCCACGCCACCTTTACCTTCGTGGCCATCGACGAAGAGGGAAATTCACGCGCCCTGCCCTCAAAAGAGAAGACCTAATACCAAAGTGCGGTGAGTTTGACTCACCGCACTTTGGAAGCGGCCCCCTTGAAAGAGGCCAAGTGGCCGCCGCGCCTTCTGGCGCGGTAAAGCCTGCGTGGCACTTGGGGCGTAGCGGCGCCACAGGCGCCACCGCCAGAAAAGTGGCGTGGGTCCAACCCGCGATGCTTGGTATAAAGGGCTGTGGGGAAGCCCCGCCTCCCCACCGGAGATCCGGGGGAGCTCAGGTGTGATCGACGATCGACACCCGTTCCCGTCACCCCGGCATTATGCGGCGATGGTCCGGATCCGATCCCGTTCATCGGCCAACAAATCGAGCAGGCCGGATGCCCCTTCCTCTTCAAGCACCTTATGGATGGCCGCACGGCCATGGCTTTGAAAGACCGCGTCGATGTCACTGGCGGCCCGCCAGAAGGCCTTGTGCTTGGCCACACTGATCCGACGGTCGATCACCGCCTCGATCACGCAGGGGCCATCGCCTCCGGATGCGTCCTCGAGAGCCTCCTCGAAGCCGTCCAAATCGGTGGGACTCCAGTGACGCCACCCAGCGGCCCGCGCCGCCAAACCAATGTCCATTGTCGAAGGTGCAAGAAAGTCCTCATATTCGGGGATACCCGCCGTCGGGAGGTAATCAAAGATTGCTCCTCCGCCATTGTTGAGCACCACCAGAGTGACGTTCATCCCTTGGGCCAATTGCAGACTGCCTATGTCATGGGCAAAAGCCGTGTCGCCGATCATCGCCAAGGTCGGCTTGCCCGGTTGGGCCGCAGCGATCCCCAGAAGGGTCGCGATCGATCCATCGATACCGTTCGTCCCGCGGTTCGCGAGCAAGCGGAACGATTTGGACACCGTGCCCGAGAAGCTGTCGAAATCCCGGATGCTCATGGAATTGCCCGAAAACAAGATGCTATCCGGCGTCACCGCTTCAACCAAATGCCGAACGATGGGTGCTTCCCACAGGCTGTCCTCGCTGGAGGCCCCGACCAACTGGTCAATGTATCCCTCAGCGGCCACGAAGGCCGCCAGCCAATCTGCAGGGGCCGCTTTGACTTGGCCCCTTGCTGTAATTCCCCGACAGAAGGATGCCGGATCGGAGCGCAGAAGGCGTGTCACGCGCAACAGGGGGTCCGCCCAGCGGACACTCGGATCAACCACGATATAATCTGTGGCCCGGGTCTCCTCCAACCAGCTCAAGACCGGTTTCGCCGTAGGAGGACCGCCAAAACTGATAACCCAATCCGGTTGGAACGCACCGGCGAATTCCCTCGACCGCAGGAATGAATCGGCCCGAGAAAAGACATGCACATCCTCAGGCACACCAAATCGCAGGTTGCTCAGTGGGTCTGTAATAATCGGGCAGCCGGTCGCCCGAGCCAAATCATGGACAGCCCCGGGGAAGTCCGCATTGTCGATTTCTGTCGCACCACAGACGATCACGCCACGCCGTCCAGAGATCGTCCCGGCAACATCCAAGATGTCCTCAAGCGCCGGACGGATCAGCGACCGGGTGGTGGCCGGGGGCACGGTGACGACTGGTTTGGTGCGGGTCTTGGGCACCAGGGGATCCCGAAAGGGCATGTTGAGATGAACCGGCCCCGGCGACGGCCACAGGCTCTGTTCATAGATCCGCGAGGCCAGCGGCGGCAGGGATCCGATACTTCCGTCGGGCAAAGGAAGATGGTGGGATGCCCGGGTGTGGGGACCGAACACACGGACCTGATCGATGGCTTGGGCCGAACACCGGTCCTGATTCTCCGGCGCGCGATCCGCAGTCAGCAGGATCAACGGCGTCATACCGGCCGAAGCCTCCATGACCGCCGGATACCAATGGCCAACAGCCGACCCGGAAGTGCAAATGAGAATCACAGGCTTTCGAGTTGCCCGGGCCAGTCCCAGTGCATGAAACGCAGCGGAACGTTCATCAATGACGACTCGTGTTGTCAGATCCGCGTTTGCCCGGCAAGCCAAGGCCAAGGGAGCCATTTGGGCGCCCGGAGACATGACCGCATGCGCCACCCCATTTGCAACCAGAGAGTCGATCAGAACGGCGGCCCAGCGGAAGTTCAATTCCGCGTCGGCTTGGACAAGACCGCGAAAGGTTGTGTTATCCACTTCAGCGCGGATGGAGGGGAAAGAGGAACAATCGACGTCATGAACCGGCGTCAAACCAAAAGCATCCTTTCCCGAGGACTTGATGTCGCCCACAGCATTAACTCCAGTTTTTAGTAAAGAGCTGACTTTTTGAGCGATTCGGATAAGGCAGAGCACCCTGTTAAGATCCAATTCGCCATATGACTGTTTTCCGCAGTCCACTGCGTAAAATCAATAGGATTTAAACCAAAGAATAATATATCGGAAAAAATACCGTATTCCGCGTATGGTCGCCTGACAGATTGTTTCGGATTCGTTCTTTGTTCCGCCTTCACAGGCTATCTCAACGTGGAAGATGGAGTCGCGAGTTTTGATGTGAATTTGTGCTGGAGTCGCAACAAAATGGCACAGCTCAAGAATTTTTTCCTCCCCTTGCACCGGTATCCAGCCGATCACCCAGGAAACAACTAACCACTTTTAGACTCCTAGAGTTCCCGCGCAAATTTCGACCCCGCGCCCCAACCCTCCCAATATCGGATCCATCCCAGAGTACCACACAGCACCAATGGCAACCTCAAGCGGCGGAAATCTGCAATTGTGGTAAGAATATTATGGGAGTACCAAGTCGGTTGTACACTCACATCGTCCATACGTGGGAGGCGAAATTGAAGCGCTTTTTTTATATGCTCACTGCTGTTGCCATGGCTTTTGCCACAACGCAGGCAAATGCAACCGAAACACTTAAGATAGGCCACGTACTACCAAAAGGCTCGCAATTCAGCGAAGCCATCAAGGTCATGAACGAAGAATTGGCCAAGCGGACCAATGGGGCCTACCAACTGGAAGAATACCCCGCCAGTGCCCTGGGATCGGGAGCCGCCGTTCTTGACGCAGTGCGCCTTGGAACCGTTGATATGGTCATGTCCTCCTCTGGTGGGGCCCTGTCGACCTTCAATCCCAAGGTTGGCATCCTCGATCTGATGATGTTGTTCCGGGGACCGGCCCATGCCGACGCCGTCCTTGACGGTCCCATCGGTCAGAACTTGCTGGAAACCTTCAAGGATCAAGACACCGTCGGCCTCGCGTGGGGGGAAAACGGGTTCCGTCAGCTCACAAACTCCGTTCACCCGGTCAAAGAGCCGGCCGACCTCAAAGGTCTCAAAATCCGCCTGACCGCGAGCGAGATCTACAAGGCCGCCTTCTCGACCCTGGGCGCTGAGACATTTTCCCTTCCGTTCTCCCAGCTTTACCCTGCCCTGCAGAGCGGCAAGGCCGATGGCCAGGAAAACCCCGTCACCACCATCGTCGGATCGAACCTCCAAGAGGTTCAAAAGTACATTACCCTGTCCAACCACACCTATGCCCCGGCAGTCATTCTGATTAACAAAGATCTGTTTGATGAATTTCCCGCCGAAGTACAGGAAGCCTTCGTGACCTCTGCCAAAATCGGCGGCCAAGCCTCAAGGGACTTTGTGCGGAAGCGCGATATCGAGGGGCTAGAGGTTCTGAAAAAATCTGGGATCGAGATCGTTTCGCCGGAAGAATTCGACCGCACAGCATTCGAAGAGGCCCTGAAGCCTTTCTATGACACCTATGCCAAGCAGTTCGGCATGGAGAACATCGAAGCGATTCGGAACGTCAAGTAAGGCCACCCAAACGTTTTCGCAAACAGAGAAGGTGCGAAGCCCGCGTTTCCTGCGAGCTTCGCACCTTCGCCACCGAGTGCTGGTCCAAGTCGCCTGGTAGAAAGTACGTACCATGAACGATACCGCTCTTTTTCGAGGCAATTTTTCACGCCTCAAGGTTCGCCAAAAAATCTCCCTCGGTTTCGTGGTTGTTCTTCTTCTGATCGCCGTGCTAGGCGTCCAATTCGTCCGATCCGTCGGTACCATTGACGAGCACCTGAATCGGGTCATGTCAACGGGACGGGAGGCCATGGAAACGGCACGGCTTGCACAGCGAAGCGAGCGCCTTGACCGCATTGTCCTGAATTACATCGTACTTAAGACCGAAAATTCCCTGGCAGATGCCCAAAAGGAGTTGAGCGACTTCGAAGCGTCCCTGAGCAAGCTCGGCCAACTGTCCGCCGAGGACCAGGCCGGAGCCGACGTGGAGAAGCAACTCGCCATCATTCGACAGGCCGCAGAAACCTACCGGTCGGCATTCGAGCAAATTGTAACCGCTGTCAACACCAGACTAGACGGCCAAAAACAAACCGACCTTGCCGGAACGCAACTCAATACCACGATCATGGCTGTCGTCAGTCTCGCCTTATCCAAGGAAGAGGGCCCAGTCCAGGACGACGCCTTGCGTTTGCTTCAGGCCCTGCAGGCCAGCCGTATGGCAACCGCTCGGTATCTCACCACATCAGATCCCAACGAGGCCACAACGGCGACCAATGAACTGAGCCGTGCCAGGGACATCATCGCCAAACTCACCCCCGCTGCCACCAATCGCCGCGTGAAAAAATTCATCGCTTCAATGGCACCTGGAATGGAGAGTTTTTCCAAGGGACTGAAGGCCGTCACCGAGGGCAACCAAACACTCCAAGGGGCCCAATCCGCCAGTCGGCGGGCCCTCGACGCCCTCATGGCGGCCGTGGAGACCGTCGTCCACACCTTCGGCAGTGCGCAGAAGGGCGCCCAATCCGAGGCCCGGACCGTGGTTGATGATGGTCAAACCCAAGCGATCGTCACACCCGCTTTGGGTATCGCCTTAGGGATCATTTTCGCTTTTTTAATTGGTCGATCCATCGCCCGTCCCGTCCGCGCTCTCACCCAAGCCATGGTGACCTTGGCCGAAGGAGACACAGGGCAAGCCATTCCAGCCACTGAGCGCCGCGATGAAATCGGCGACATGGCCCGTGCGGTTCAAGTCTTCAAGGACAATGCCATCGAAGTGGAACGCTTGCGGACCGCGCATGAGCAAGCGCGGGAGCGGGCCGAAGCAGACAAGCGCAAGGCCATGAACGATCTGGCCCAAAACTTCGAAAACACCGTCATGGATGTGGTGCATAGCGTGGTCCGGGAAGCTGAGGCTGTCCAAGGCAACGCCCAAACTGTTGACAACATTTCCATAAAGACCCGCGAGCACGCCACCCAAGGAGCCGCAGCAACCGAGGAGGCCAGCGTCAACGTCAACTTGGTGGCCGCAGCCGTCGAACAGTTAACCGGCTCAGTCGCCAGCATCAGTTCCCAGGTCGCGGAGTCCACCACAATCGCCGGTTCAGCGGTTGCCGAAGCGCAACAAACGGATCACTTGGTCATTAGTCTGACCGAAGCTGCCACACGCATCGGGGATGTCGTTCACCTCATTCACAACATTGCGTCCCAAACCAACCTGCTTGCTCTCAACGCCACCATTGAGGCCGCCCGCGCCGGGGATGCGGGCAAGGGATTCGCCATTGTCGCCAACGAGGTGAAGACCTTGGCCAATCAGACATCATCGGCGACCGAAGAGATCGGCGTTCAAGTGGAAGCCATCCAATCCGCGACCCAAAACGCGGTCGGCGCAATCCGGCATATCGCGGACACCATCCGCCGCATGAACGATATCGCCGGGGAAATTTCCTCCGCCATGGAAGAACAGTTCGAAGCAACCCGGGAGATTGGCCAAAGCCTGCAACAGGCGGCTGTCGGAACCTCCGACGTGGCCCGTACCATCACCGATGTCATGCATCAGGTGACGGAGTCAGGAAGTGCCGCAGACAGCTTGTTGGGCAGTGCCGCGACTCTCTCCCAACAAACCAGCATTCTTCGACACGAAGTGAATGCCTTTACCGGGCGCATTCGATCTGCCTGACCCCTTTCCTGGGCCACAACCCGGGTATTCACGCCCATCACAGAAAAAAGGATGGAAATAATGCCTTCATTCACAGCCAGATTGCGTCCGAGGCTCGTCCTCGCGGGGGCCGTCATGCTGCTTTCCGCCTGTGCCGCAACCGAGCCCCCAGAAACGGAACCTGCGAGCATAAGCAGTGTCATCCTGCTCAAAACATCGACGCATGGAGATGGAGTCCCGCTTGTCTATCCCACGGGAACGCCCTTGATCACCTCTCGGATCACGACCTTCCCGCCCCACTCCAAAACCTCTGTCCATCGCCATCTGGTTCCCTTGTACGCGTATATTCTAGAGGGGGAATTGACCATTCAGCCGGAAGGGGAACCACCCCGTATTTTCAAGAAAGGGGATGCTTTCATGGAGACAACGGGGTGGCATTACGGGGAGAACAAGACGGATAAGCCGCTTAAACTCCTCGCCGTTTATGCGGGTGAAGTGGGTGTTCCCCTGGCCGTCCGCAAGGACGCTCCCTCCCCCGACGGCGAATCCACCCCAAAGACAGGAGCTTACTAGAGTAAGCCGAGATCAAGTTGGGTCGCTTTGCGACCAAACTTGATCTCGAAGATACTCTAAAACCTATAGAACGAGAGTGAAACTTGGCCAGCTTGTGCCAAGCTGGCCAAGACTTATAGTACACGACAGGGAAAGGCCGTCACGGGGCTTTGCCTGTCGTGTACCGCTGGGGCCGAAAGGCCGCAAACTATGATCTTTGGCCAAAAGGCCCCAGACCCCGTGCTCTTATTGATAAAAGAGAAATGGGGGTTTGGGGGCATTGGCCCCCAAATGGGCTTGGGCTATCGCCCAAAAAAGACGAGACACTGGCGTGTACCCTGGGCGACCATACAGGCAGTGAAAACTTGGGCACTCCGCCTCTTTGAGATCCCGACTTAGAGAGCCTTCGAGATCAAGTTGGGCCAAAAAATGGCCCAACTTGATCTCGGAGCACTCTAGCAACCTTGAGCTTTCTTCATCGGCATAGCCGAGGCGGTCGGCAAATGGATGCCACATTCGGTCTTGCCCTTACCGGCCCAACGTCCCGAGCGAAAGTCCGATGAATTGGCGGCCCGATCGGTGCAAGGCATGCAGCCAACGGACAAAAAACCGTCTTCCCACAGGGGGTGTCTCGGCAGATCATGGACGGCATGGTAGGCCTCAACCTCCTCCGCGCCCCAGCGGGCGAGTGGAGTCACCTTGACCATATAGCCGTCAGCTTCGGCGATGGGCAGGGCCTCCCGGCCTTCCCCGTGATGGCCCTTACGACCATTAATCCAGCAGTCGAACTCCTCAAGCGCTTTGCGCAAGGGCAGCACCTTGCGGAGGTAACAACAGCGGTCCGGGTCATGGGAGAACAGCATCATGTCCGGATCTTCCCGGGCAATCTCCTTCTCCGGACCCAGAGTACGCACATCCGTCAACCCCAGGCGCTCCACCATCTTGTCCCGGTGGCGCAGGGTTTCGCCGAACAGGCGCCCGGTGTCCATGAACAGCACAGGAGTAGAGGCATCAATGTTGGCCACCATGTGCAACAGCACCGCTGCTTCGGTTCCGAAGGAGGAGACCAGAGCCGTGCGGCCTTTATACGCCCGGGTCAACACATCCTCCAGGATCGCTTCAGCCGTACTGGAGACATGGCGCCCAACCAGATAATCAATCGCCTGGGAAACGTCGACTTCCGCCGTCATGCCACAATCTCCTTCTCAATGCCGGTGGAACAGCGCTCGGCTTCCGTCTTGGCGACGATGGAGCGGCGCTCGGCCCAAATAGCGGGACGACCATCCCCGGCGTGCTGATACACATGCCGGAAGCGAGACAAGGCCGCATTCACAGCCTCTTCCGTCAAGGTGTCCTTCGGATCAATTGCGTCGAAACCGCAACGGACCATCAGCGGCACTTGGTCGATTTTAACATCTCCCAAGGCGCGCAATTCTCCGCCAAAACCGTGGCGCTCCCGCAGTAAACGGGCGCTGGAATAGGCCCGGCCATCGGTAAAAGCAGGAAAGGCCAGGCCGATAACCGGCAACCGCGCCATATCCTCGGCGAGGGTGGGGCCCCAGTCCTCGGGGCTCTCATCACTCGCCAGCCAGACCCCCACGGACAATCCCGCATCAATCAAACCCAACCGCTCCTCAAGCCAACGGGATAGGGGGACAAGCACCGTCACCCCGTTGTCGGGATAGGGGGTTGGAAAGGCATCTTCCGCACCGAGAACGGGAAAGACTTCGGCCTCTCGGACCGGAAAATCAAGCCGAAGTGGGGCCATGGAGCGCCTCCTTGAACGGGGTAATGCCAACGCGGCGGAAGGTGTCAATGAACGTTTCGGACCCCTCGCGGAGCTCCATATAGGCCTCGACCACGGTTTCCACCGCGTCGACGATGCCTTCGGCAGAAAAGCCCCGCCCGGTCTGCTGTGCCACCGCAGCGCGTTCGTCTGCGGCGCCACCCAAAACCAACTGGTAGGCCTCGTCCCCGGCCTTCTCAAGACCCAGAATGCCAATATTGCCCGCGTGGTGGTGCCCGCAGGCATTGATGCAGCCGCTGATGTTCAAGGTGACCGGACCAATATCTTGAATCCGTGTCATGTCCTTGAACCGGGCGCTGATCTCCTGAGCGATGGGAATGGACCGGGCCGTCGCAAGCGCGCAGTAGTCCAGGCCCGGGCAGGCAATGATGTCGCCCATATGACCCACGTTCGGCGTCTCCAGCCCGACGGCCTGAAGGGCCAACCACAAGGCATGGAGCTGGTCCTGGCGCACATGGGGTAACAGCAGGTTCTGTTCGTGGGTCACCCGCAGAATGCCTTGGGAATACCGGTCCACCAAGTCCGCAACGGCCTCCATTTCGTCTGTGGTGGCATCTCCGGGGATGCCACCAACGGGCTTCAGAGAAATGGTGACACCCGCATAGCCTTCCACCTTATGGGCATGGACGTTGGCGTTCAGCCAGGCGTCAAAGGCCGGATCCTGGGCGCGCAGGTCGGCGACCTCCTGCGCTGTCCCGGTGGAAACCGGAGCATAGTCCAAGGGCGCGAAGTAATCGGTGATCCGCGCAACTTCCTCGGCGGGAACGTCCACGGTGGTCCGCTCCATGGCTTCCCACTCGGCATCGACCTTGGCCCGGAAAGCCTCCACGCCGAGCGCGTCCATGAGAATCTTGATGCGGGCCTTGTACTTGTTGTCCCGGCGTCCCTGCATGTTGTAGGTCCGCAGGATGGCCTCCAGGTAGGACAATAGATGTTCCTTGCGCAGGTCATCGCGTAACAGGCGTCCAACACGTGGGGTACGGCCCATGCCGCCGCCCACATAGACCTTGAAACCGATCTCACCAGAGCCATCCGGCAGAGGGGCCAGTTCCAAGCCAACATCATGGAACTGAACCGCTGCCCGATCCTTGGTAGCACCCGTGATCGCTATCTTAAACTTGCGCGGCAGGAAGGTGAATTCCGGGTGGAAGGTGGACCACTGGCGGATCAGTTCCGCCCAGGGGCGGGGGTCTTCATATTCATCCGCTGCGACACCGGCCAGCGGGTCGCAGGTGGTGTTACGGATGCAGTTTCCACTGGTCTGAATGGCATGCAGACCCACTTCGGCCAATTCCTCCAACACCTTGGGCATGTCGGACAGGGCGATCCAGTTATACTGGATGTTCTGGCGGGTGGTGAAATGCCCATAGCCCTTGTCATAATCCTTGGCGATGCGGGCCATGCGCCGGAGCTGGTTGGCAGACAGCTCGCCATAAGGCACCGCAACCCGCAGCATATAAGCGTGAAGTTGCAAATAGACGCCGTTCATCAGCCGCAGGGGCTTGAACGAGTCTTCGTCGATCTCGCCGGACAGGCGGCGGGCCACCTGGTCCGAGAACTCCCGCGTGCGGTCAGCAACAATGGCGGCGTCGAATTCGTCGTAGCGATACATGGTTCAGTGTGCCTTCGCAGAAGGAGACGTCTTGTAGAGAACCGTTGGCCCTTCGGCTCGAATGCGGTCGCGGATATGGGCGGGCGCACCATCGCTCACTTCGTGGCTGTACACCCCGACCACACCGGAAACTTCATCGGCCTTGGCCAGGACCAGTTCGTCCTCAAGGGACTCGCCGGAAAGCACCAGGGCATCCGAGAAAGCTTCGCTCCAGGTGCATTCGCCACACCGATAGACCACAACCCCATCGGTCAGACGGTTGGCGGAAATGACATGAAGCGCGGGGACAGTCTTTTTGCTCATGGTTGGTTACCCTTGACGCACATAGAAAGGATCGGCGCCCGGTTGGGATCGCCCAGAGGAAAGGTCTGCGGCCCCAAAGGGCACGGGAAAGGACATGTCAGTCCAGGAAGGTTGGGCCGCGCGCGCCGGGCGGTGGGCCGGTATCCGCCCGGCGGCGCGCGCCACCTCGCCCACTAGAAGCAGGCCAGGGGCTTTGGGGTCCCGGTCGCGCAGGTCGGCAACCAGGGACGGCAAGTCAATAAGGGAACCCTGGGCAACGCGTTGGTTCGCGCCTCCCACGTCCATGGCCACAGCCACGGGAGTCTCCGGGGAGAGCCCACCGGAGATCAGGCCAGAAGCGGCCTCCCGCGCCCGGCCCAGGGCCATGTACAAGGCAAGCGTTCCGCCGGTCCGCGCGAGGGCGGACCAGTCGTGCCGCCCCTGATCTCCGGATCGGTCCCCCCGAAGATGGGCCGTGGCCAAGGTTACGGACTGGGCGTGGTCCCGATCAGTCAGCGGGATTCCCATGGTCGCGGCGGCGGCTGAAGCTGCCGTGATGCCCGGGACAATGGCCCAGGGCGTACCCGCTGCGTCCAAGGCTGCGATTTCTTCGGACAAGCGACCAAAGATAGCAGGGTCCCCCCCCTTCAGGCGGACGACCACCCGGCCTCCCTTGGCCTCCCGGACCATCAGGGCACAGATAGCATCCTGATCCATGGAGGGTCGGCCTGCCCGCTTGCCGACGGAAATCCGATTTGCGTCCCGGCGGGCCAGATCCAGCACCCCCTCGCCCACCAAATCGTCATGGATGATCACATCGGCTTCCTGAAGGAGGCGTTGGGCCTTGAGTGTCAGCAGCTCGGGATCACCGGGACCGGCCCCCACAAGATGCACGACGCCCGGATCATTGGCCTCCTCGGCCAGTCCCCGAGTCCCATTTAGAAGACGAAGCGCCAAAGAGCGAGCCCTCGGCGTATCCCCGGCAAGAACCGCGCGGGCCGGTTCTCCATCCATAAACCGCTCCCAGAAGCGGCGGCGGGTGCCCCCATCGGGCAGAGCGCGGGCCACGGCCTCGCGGAAGCCTTCGGCCAAGGTCGCCAAGGCGCCCAGACGACTGGGGAGCAAGCGGTCGATGGCCGCACGTACCCGACGCGCCAGGACCGGCGAGGCCCCCCCTGTTCCGATGGCAACCACCACCGCCCCCCGATCGACAATGGCCGGAGTCAAAAAGTCGCAAAGCTCCGGCCTGTCGACCACATTGACCAGCACACCCCGGCGCCGAGCCTCGGCCGCTACGGCCACATCCAATTCGGTCGAACCGGTGGCCACATAAGCCAAACGAGCCCCCTCCAAATCGACAGGCCGATAGGCGTGGCCCGGCAAGATCGGCTGGTTAAGAGAGGGATCCGCCTCCCATGTCACACCTTCCCCGTCCGGGGCCAGAATGGTCACCCGGGCACCGGCCTTCAGGGCAAGACGGGCCTTGGCCAAGGCCGCAGATGTCGCACCAACGACCACGACCCGGGATTCCGTCAAGGGTAGAAAGATGGGAAAACTGTCCACGCTCGATCCTCCTGGGGAGCACGCGGCGACAAGCACACGTTCGCTCCGGTTATCCTGATTTTTACAGTTCTGGAGTGGATGTCAAGATTTTTATAACACTATTTGTATGTGTTGTTTTTTTAAATAACAGTATATTTATGTTATTTCTCTACTAGGGGTATACACCTACTTGAAGTTTAGCGCGATGACACTGATAAATCACACTTCACCCATCAAGGGAAAAAGGCCTCACCATACAAGGCCTGGGTTTCCTTGACTCATCGGGAAATCCGGAGAGACCCCCTCCCTGGATAGAGCAAAGTCTGGATACTGGCCATGCCTCGCTGGAAACAAAACGACCTGAACTCCGACACACTTTTCCAAAGAAAGCGAAACACGGTAATCCGAGAAGCTGCCAAGACATTCAGTTCGAAAGGATACCACGGAACGTCCTTGGACGAAGTGGCCCGCGTGCTGGGCGTCACCAAGGCTGCGCTCTATTATTACATTCCCAGCAAGCGCGACATTCTTTACGAATGCCTGGTCATCGCCGAAAATATTGGGACAACAGCCCTGGAAAAGGCCCAATCAGAGAGCCCCTCAGGCCTGGGACGCATAACCACCTTCGTCCAAAGCTATGCGAACCAAGCCATGGAAGAAATGGGGGTCTGCCTGCTGATCACAGATCTGGCCGATCTAGAGGAGGACTGCCGCCTCAACATCTCCGCACGACGCGCCGCCCTGCTGCGAGGGCTCATGGATTTCATCGAAGAAGGGCGCAAACAGGGGAATATCAGCCCAAAGTTGACGCGGATATTTCAGCGCACTTCATCCTCAATGCCCTGAACACCCTGCCCCGCTGGGGCAAGACCGTTGCGGAGCAGCGTTCCCTGGATCACATCATTGAGGATATTACGATCCTCATTTCCTCTGGCATGTCCCCATCCGTGAACACCCAGTAATGGCGGTAGGCAAAAAAAGGGGCCGTGGTTGCCCACGGCCCAAGTTTAGGGAGGAAACGTCCAAGAAAGACAGCATAACTGCACGAAGTGCATGGACCGTCATGCTGCGATGCACAATATCGCTGAATCGAAGCCCCTTGTAAAGAGGTTTTTTCGCGCCGCACCATATTTGCGCCCCAGCCGCCCCTCTCACGCCCCAACTGCCAGAGGTCTCGCAGGCCCATCTGTTTAAAGCTCAACCCGAAATAACTCTCATTTTTTCAATAATTTATACCAAGCAGCGCGGGTTGAAACCCAGGCCGCTTTTCTTGCGTTCAAACGCCAGGCGGGCTTTTACGCGCCATAAGGCGCGGCGGCCACTTGGCCGCTTCCAAGGTGCGCTGAGGCAAACTCACCGCACCTGGGTATTAGTCATTATTCCCGCGCATGCAGGAATCCAGGGTAGGCACAGGCAACGGAGGCAAAACCCGCAACGCCAGAGCGCTTGAGCACCGACACCAAAATCAACCCTGGATGCCCGTTTTCACGGACATGACGGAAACCATTGAATTCACGGCATGAATTTTGGGTTGATCTCGAAGGCACTCAAAAAAAACAAGATAAAACACAGCCCCCTCCCCAAAAGGCATCGACTAGGCGATATAGCGAATAGATGAAGCCCGCCGTATGATTCGTGACATTTCTGCGGCAACCCTATCATTTTTTATCCACAAAGCTGGCAATCACTGGCAAAATGTCTAGAGGCTGAAAGGAACCATCCTAAAAGGTGGCATTATATGGACGCGTCCAAAATGATCTGGGAAAATGGTAACTTCATCCAATACTGAGAATATGATCGAAAGAAATTTGCGGAAAGGCGGATGAACGGCGTGAACGTGAATGGCACGAACAAGGAAAACGCATATCTGTGCGGCGATATGCGGCTGATAGGTAAAGAATGTCACTGATCAAATGGTCCGATAAAATGAGCGTTGGAAACGCTGCGCTGGACAAAGACCATCAAACGCTCCTTAAAATTCTCAATCAATTCCATGCTGTGGTTCGAGGCCGAATCGGGCGCGAGGTCATTCCCGGACTTTTCGAGGAATTAGCCCATTACACCGAATACCATTTCGGCATGGAAGAACGTCTCATGCGCATGTGTGCCTATGAAGGCCTCGAGCAGCATAAAGTCTTGCACGATGGCCTGAAACGGCGTGTCCAAAACTTCAAGGACCGCCACTCCAAGGATCCTGACAGTTTTCCCGTTTTGGAAATGTTCGACTTTCTATCCGATTGGATGATGCGTCACATTCTCCGCGAAGACATGAAGATCGCAGAAGCCATACAGAATGCCAAAAACAGGTCCCAAAAAAGCTCCAACTCATGATCAATGGGGCGGCAGCTTCACCAAAGTGCACCAAAACTGCTCGATACCCCGAACCACATCAATGAATTGGTCAAAATCAACCGGCTTGACGATATAGCAATTCGCATGCAGATCGTAGCTTTTCGTAATATCTGCCTCGGCCTGAGAGGTGGTCAGGACAATCACAGGAATACGCTTTAAATCCGCATCCTCTTTTAACTCGGCCAATACCTCCCTGCCATCCTTCCGGGGCAAGTTGAGGTCCAAAAGAATCAGGTCCGGCTGCGGAACCGACGTATACAGAGGCTCACGCCGCAAAAAGGCCATCGCCTCAATCCCATCTTGCACCACATGCAGATTAATGGGCAGCCCCCCCTCCTTGAAGGCTTCGGACGCGAGACGAGCATCACCCGGGTTGTCCTCGACCAACAATATATCCATGACCCACAAATTCCTTTCGTTTCCCCGACCATCGAAAGCCCGATACGTCGTCCAGTAGGGATGCAGGGTATCGGCCCTTGGAATTATAAGGGCTCTGCGCCGAGATCCGCGAAGACAAAACGATTTTTGCCCGCTCGTTTTGCCTTGTACATGGCCTCGTCGGCCGCATGCAACAAATGCTCTGGGCCCATGCCGTCCTTAGGACAAGTCGCAACACCGACGCTTGCGGAAAGCAAGAGCGTCCCACACTCCATTTCATAGGGCTGAGACAGGGCATCCACCACCTTAATCGCCACCGCCTCAGCGTCATGGGGCTGATTAACCTCACTCAACACCACGGTAAATTCATCCCCGCCAAGACGGGCCACTTCGTCAGAGACGCGCACCGCCCGCCGCAACCGCAAGGCAACTTCCTTCAGGACCAGATCACCGACATCATGGCCTTGATTGTCGTTCACATCCTTGAACCCATCCAAATCGACAAACAACAAACTCAACTGCCGACCATACCGGCGATTGCGCTCGATTCCGGAAGCCAAAAGCTTCAGGAACAGGGGGCGATTGGGCAAACCCGTCAGGGAATCGGTGGTGGCCTGCCGGATCAATTCATCCTCTGCCCGACGCCGGAAGGTGACATCGGAAAAGATCACCACATAGCCAACAGCTTGCCCCAACCCATCTCGCACCACGTTGATCCGAATCCATTCAGGACGAATTTGTCCATCGCGACGCCGGTTCCAAATCTCCCCCTCCCAGCTCCCCTCTTCCTTCAAGCGGGCCCACAGCGCATCATAGAAGTCTTGATCATGGACATTGGGCAGCAGGAAATGGGCAGACTTTCCCTCCACTTCCCCAGCGGCACACCCCATGACTTCCAGATAGGCAGGGTTGACCCGGGAGACCACACCTCGGGTATCCATGACCAACATACCCGTATCCGTATTGTTGAAAGCGGCCTCAGATAACAGCAATTGGCGGCGGGTTCTCTGACGTTCAATAGCGTGAAGAATGGAGCGGCGAATCAACTCCCCGTCCCCCTTTCCCTTCACGAGATAATCCTGGGCACCCCGCTGAACGGCCTGAACCGCCACGGAAAAATCATCCAGACCTGACATCACCACCACCGGCGTCTCATCTACAGCGGCAATGAGACGCTCCAGGGTGGACAATCCCTGGCTATCAGGAAGGAAAAGATCAAGCAGGACCACACCAAAGGCCCGTTCCCCCAAGGCCTCCATGGCACCCGCGAGGTCCGACCGCACGACGACCCGGAAATGCACATCTGTTTGCTCAGAAAGATTAATCTCAATCAACCGACTGTCGCCAGGATTGTCCTCCACCACAAGAACGTCTATCGGCCGTTCAAACAGCATTTCCCGACTATGCCCTTCCCCAATTCAGAGGAACCGCCCCTTTCGGCCACAGCCCTCCTCGCCCCTCTCCCAATAGGACCACACCATAGTCCGCTTCCAACGGAGGGTCCACAATCTCTGATCACCTGAAAACAAAAACCGCATCCGAAACAATCTCGAGTAAAATCAAATAAAACTTACCGAGCAACAATACAAAAATCTTCTTTAACCTGCATTACTTTGAGAAATAATTTCACAATATTGACAAAAAACTTCAGAAACATCAAATGTCGTGAAGATCACAGGAAACATGTTGCGATGCGCCGTATCATTTCCTACCTTTAAGAAGGTGGTGGCATTGGCATGAATACGGGAATGGCGCTCAAGCCTGCGCCCATTTAACTTAGTGGTTGGACGTTTCCTTTAGATAGAGGACGTTTCCTTTGGATAGAGCACGTGTTCCGGGATCCACGACAGCTCAACAGCCCCTCCTTTTTCGGGCGCCGACCGGCCATCTGTGCTCCCCCCAATCCGACTCCCCCTTCAAAAAAAGACACGAGGTTTGAACGGACGATATGTGTGGACTTAGCGGCGAGATTCGATTTGATGGAACAATGGCGGATACGCGGGCAGTCGCGGCCATGGTGGACGCCATGGTTCCCCGGGGTCCCGACAGCGGTGGTGTCTGGTCCCAAGGGTCCGCGGCCTTCGGTCACCGTCGCTTAAAAATCATCGACCTGTCCGAGACGGCCCAACAACCGATGGTTGATTCAACCTTGGGACTGACCATCGCCTTTAACGGCTGCATCTATAATTATAAGGAGCTGCGCACCGAACTAGAGGGCAAGGGGTATCGGTTCTTTTCCCAGGGCGACACGGAAGTGATCCTGAAGGCCTATCACCACTGGGGTCCAGATTGCGTGCGCCAGTTCCACGGCATGTTCGCCTTCGCCATTCGGGAGCGGGATTCGGGCCGCACCGTCCTCGCCCGAGACCGGCTGGGGATCAAACCGCTCTACATTTCGGAGCGTCCGGGACGTCTGCGCTTTGCCTCCTCCCTGCCCGCCTTACTGGCCGCAGGAGACCTGGACACGAGCATCGATCCTGAAGCCCTGCACCACTATATGAGCTTCCACGCCGTGGTCCCGGCGCCCCTGACCATCCTGCGCGGGATCCGCAAGATCCCCCCCGCCACGGTCACGGTCATCGAAGCCGATGGCAGCCGCAAGAGCGAAACCTATTGGACCCTGTCGGTGAACCCCATAGCCGAGGACAAGGCCATTTCCGCCGAAGAGTGGGAAGAGCGGGTGATGGGCGCCCTGCGCACTGCGGTGAAGCGCCGTCTGGTGGCGGATGTTCCCGTGGGCGTGTTGCTCTCGGGCGGCCTGGACTCCAGCCTCATCACCGGACTGCTGGCGGAAGCCGGGCAGACCGGCCTCAAGACCTTCTCGGTCGGCTTCGAGGCAGCAGGCGGAGAGAAAGGCGATGAGTTCCAATATTCGGACATCGTGGCCAAGCATTACGGCACAGATCACCACCAGATCTTCGTCCCCTCGGACAAATTGCTTGAAACCCTACCGCGCACGTTCCAAGCCATGAACGAACCCATGGTGTCCTACGATAACGTGGGATTCTTCCTGCTGTCCCAGGAAGTCTCCAAACATGTTAAAGTGGTGCAAAGTGGCCAGGGAGCCGACGAAGTCTTCGGCGGGTACCATTGGTATCCCCCCCTGCTGAACAGCATGGATCCGGTCGCAGACTACGCCAAGGTCTTCTTCGACCGCTCCCATGCGGAGATGGCCGACGTGCTGGAGCCGGGCATGCTCGGCCAAGACGCCAGCTTGGCCTTCGTCGCCAACCACTTCGGCCAACCGGGTGCCGACCGCGCCGTGGATAAGGCCCTGCGCCTGGACACCACGGTCATGCTGGTGGACGACCCCGTCAAACGGGTAGACAGCATGACCATGGCCTGGGGACTGGAAGCCCGGGTGCCCTTCCTGGATCACGACCTGGTGGAGCTGGCCGGTCATGTCCCGGCAGAATTGAAACTGGCCGACGGCGGCAAAGGCGTGCTCAAAAGCGGTGCCCGCAAGATCATTCCTAACGCGGTGATCGACCGACCCAAGGGATACTTCCCCGTCCCCGCCCTGAAGTACATCGAAGGTCCCTATCTGGAGATGGTCCGCGATACCATGGATTCGGCCAAAGCGCGGAACCGGGGCATTTTCAAACGGGACTACGTGGAGATGCTGATGGATGCTCCAAAAGACCACATCACGCCCCTTAGGGGCTCCAAGCTGTGGCAAGTGGCCATGCTGGAACTCTGGCTCCAAACCCACGGAGTGTGAGCCCATGACTGTGAAACCCGAGGCCAGTTCCAATCACGACGCCCCCAACAAGGGCAGGCAAGATACGGGCACCCAGGATTCGGACGATTCAACCTTTACCGAAGCCTATATGCGCATGGCGTCCTTGAAAAATTGGGGGCGTGCTCCGGAGAAAACCAGGGATGCCCTGACGGACAACACCATCCTGGACTGTGGCTGGGGGCGTTTGGTCTTCGGCCAAACCTTTTCGGACAGCCGCCAACTGGCCGATGTCCTGCGCGAGGAATTGCCGGGACGCCGGGACATCGCCATTTACCTGCGTGACCCCCATGTGGTCCTGTCCCTCGCCCCACAGGAGCTATTCCTGGATCCCAGCCACACCTTCCGGCTTTGGTTCAAGGACTACACCCCAAGGCAGGACAAGCTCCCGAGTCCTCTGATCCGCCGGATCGAAAGCCTGTCCGATACCGAATGCGCCGACCGCATCTACCGGTCGCGCCATATGGTCCCCCCTTACGAGGGTTTCATCTGGCGGAATCGGGACAGTTCCGTCCTGACCTATCTGGTGGCGGAGGATCATCGTACCGGCGCCGTTGTCGGCGTTGTCACCGGCGTGGACCACAAGCATGCCATCAATGATCCGGACAACGGCTCCAGCCTTTGGGCCCTGGCAGTCGATCCCCAATGCCAGGTGCCCGGCGTGGGGGAAGCCCTGGTTCGGAAACTGGCAGAACTGTTCAAAGCGCGGGGCCGGGACTTCATGGACCTCTCGGTGATGCACGACAACGAACAGGCCATCGCCCTTTATGAAAAACTCGGGTTCAAGCAAATCCCGGTCTTCGCCCTGAAAAACAAGAATAGCATCAATGAAAAGCTCTTCGTCGGACCGGTCTATGACGATGCGCTCAATCCCTACGCCAAGATCATCGTCAACGAAGCCCGGCGCCGGGGTATCCAGGTAGAGGTAGTCGACCAGGAAGGGAGCTATTTTACGCTCAGCTTTGGGGGGCGGGCCATCACTTGCCGGGAAAGCCTGTCCGAACTGACCAGCGCGGTTGCCATGAGCCGCTGTGATGACAAGGCCGTCACCCGCCGCCTTCTCGAAAAGGCTGGGCTGTCCGTCCCCGACCAGATATCGGTGACTGACAATGCCCGCGCCCAAGCCTTCCTCGCCACCCACGGCAGCGTGGTGGTCAAGCCTGCCCGGGGCGAGCAGGGCAAAGGGATCAGCGTCGACGTCACAGGGCCTGAGGAACTGGCCCGGGCCATCGACGCCGCGCGACCCTATTGCGATCACGTGATCCTGGAACAATTCGTCAAAGGCGACGACCTCCGCATTATCGTCATTGATTTCAAGGTGGTCGCCGCAGCGGTGCGGAGGCCTCCCCATGTGACCGGCGACGGCAAGCACACTGTTCGTGAATTGATCGAGAAGCTCAGTCGGCGCCGCGCCGCAGCCACGGGGGGAGAAAGCACCATTCCCATGGATGGGGAAACCGAACGGGTGGTCCGCCTTGCCGGGTACGAGATGGACGGTCTTCTGCCGACGGGCGAGACGCTGGCCGTGCGCAAAACGGCCAACCTTCACACCGGCGGAACCATCCACGATGTGACGGATCGTTTGCACCGGGCCTTGGTGGACGCAGCCGTGCGTGCCGCCCAGGTGCTGGACATCCCCGTGGTCGGCTTGGACTTCCTGGTGCCTGCGATAACCGGCCCCGACCACGTGATCATCGAGGCCAACGAACGCCCGGGGTTAGCCAACCATGAACCCCAGCCCACGGCGGAGCGGTTCATCGACCTGCTCTTCCCCCAAACCCGTCTGGCGCCCCCGACGGACCATCGCACGGATTCCAATTAATGCTCCACTTTTCCCATGGTGACCGGGAAAAGGCCCATTGGGGGGTTAAGCCAATGGAATAAAGAGGCTAAAGTACCGGGAATGGCCCACACCAATGGGCCTTGCATATTCCCTCCAGACCTAAAGGACATATTCTGTGCCCCGCGTTCCCGTCGATAAGGACTACATCCAAGCCGTTCTCAAACGCCTCCTGGAAACGCCCTCGCCGTCAGGTCTGACGGACGCGGTGGTCCATGTGGTCTGCGAGGAATTGGAGAGCCTGGGCATTGCTTTCGAGATCACCCGGCGGGGCGCCATCCGCGCCAATATCCCTGGTATCCGCTACAGCCCTGACCGAGCGATCATCAGCCATCTGGACACCTTGGGCTGCATGGTGAAAAACCTGAAAGACAATGGCCGCCTGGAAATTGTCCCCATCGGCTTCTGGTCCGCCCGTATGGCCGAGGGCGCCCGGGTGACGGTCTATTCCGATGGACCGCGCATGTTCCGGGGCTCAGTCCTGCCCCTTAAGGCCTCGGGGCACGTCTATAACAAGGAAATCGACACCCAGGAGGTCTCCTGGAGCAACGTGGAAGTCCGCCTGGATGAAATCGTCCACACCAAAGCCGATCTGATCAATCTGGGGCTCAACGTCGGCGACCATATTTCTGTCGACCCCACCCCCGAATTCTCGGAAAGTGGCTTCATCGTCTCCCGACACCTGGACGACAAGGCCGGCGTCGCCGCTGCCCTTGCCGCAGCCAAAGCGGTCAATGAAAGCGACGTCCGCATCCCGGTGGATTGCCACTTGCTCTTCACCATTTCCGAAGAAGTCGGCGTCGGCGCCTCGCACATCCTACATGGAGATGTGGCGGAAATGGTCTCCATCGACAACGGCACCATTGCACCGGGCCAGAACACCAGTGAATTCGGCGTGACCATTGCCATGCAGGATTCCAGCGGTCCCTTCGACTGGCATCTGACCCACAAGCTGATCGACATGTGCCGCGCCCATGGGATCGAGCACAGCCGGGACGTCTTCCGCTATTATCGCTCCGACGCGGCCAGCGCGCTTGAGGCCGGAAACGACATCCGTACTTCGCTGATCTGCTTCGCCTGCGACGGCTCTCATGGCTATGAGCGGACCCACATCCGCTCCCTGGAAGCACTGGCGGAGCTTCTGGCCCTCTACATGCAATCCGACCCCCTGTTCAAGCGGGACTCCAAGGCAATGGGCCCCATCAGCGACTTCCCAGACCCGCAGTTGCAGGGTGGGGCGGAATAGCCCCCCCTTGTCGGCTTCGGTGCTGGTCCCACACGACCTTCACCGCGCCGACCTCTTTCTGTCGATGACCCTTCAATCGAAACAGCGGCCAAAGCAAACGAGGCTCCAAGAGACACTGTCGTGCAGTTTGTCCAGCCACAACCGCCTGGGGCCTTTCGGCCCCTGCCTGGCCAAAGAGGGGGGGGACGGGGCAAAGCCCCGAGACGACGAAGGAGTTTTTCCGCACCCTGTTAGGGCTTTTTGCGTAAAAGTAGCCACTGGTTTTGCGCAAGATGCTCTCCACATCTCCTCCCGTCCCCCTCCTTGGATCTCCCCATGGCTTTCGACCTCACCCGCTATCTCACCCGCATCGGTTTGACCGAGGCGCCGCCCCCGACAGTGGAGGGATTGGCCCGCCTGCACTGGGCGCAAATGACGACCCTGCCCTTCGAGAACATCGACCCCCTGACCGGTGTCCTGCCCGGCCTGACAAACGAATCCCTTGACAGCAAGCTGATCCAAGGCGGTCGGGGAGGCTACTGTGTGGAGCTCAACGGCCTGTTGGCCCAGGCCTTGCCCCTGCTTGGCTTTCAGTCCCGGTCCGTGCTGGCCCGGGTTCGCCTGGGCGCAGCGCAAGGGGGCTGGCGGTCCCATTATGCCCATCTGGTAACCCAAGACGACCAGGATTGGATCATCGACACGGGATTCGGCGGGGATACCTACCAAGCGCCCCTCAGCCTTTCAACCCCCGGAGAGCAAGTCCTTGGTGACGGAATTTTCCGCCAAAGACCCGATCCCGAGACGGGCGAGACCGTAATCGAACGGAAGAAGCCCGATGGAAGCTGGTTTTCCCTCTATAGCTTCGACCGCATTGTGGTTACCCCGCCGGATGTCGACGCCGTAAACATCTTGTCCACCCATCCCGCCAGCCGGATGTTTCCGCATCACCTGATGGTCGCCATAGCCATACCGGGAGGACGACTGACTCTCCTGGATCGCACCCACAAGCGGGTCATCGACGGTCAGGAAGAAAGCCGAGAGGTAACCTCGGCGGAAGACTTGGGCGCGCTACTCACCGGCCCCTTCCGCTTGACCCTGGACGACGGCTTGATCGGCGCGGTCTGGGAGCGGGTTCTGGCCGCGCCTCCCCTCCCACCGCGATAGGGGATTCCCCCTAATTCTCGCGGTGTCACGGACGCATTTCACAAAATGTTGACCAAAAAATCCGGGGAACGATTGGCGATCTCCGGATTTAATCCCCAAATGGCACTCAAGTAGAAGGGTGATAGGGGAGGAATCCAGACCATGAGCACCGCGATCCAGACCGGGTCCAATACCCGGGCGGACATAGATCTCTTAGGCCGCCGCCTCACCGACACCCGCCGAAGAACTGAAGCGCTCGCCGCTCCCCTCTCGCCCGAAGATCAGGTGGTTCAGTCCATCACGGACTGTAGCCCGACAAAATGGCATTTGGCCCATGTGTCCTGGTTCTTCGAAACCTTCCTGCTCACCCCATCTCTTCCCGGCTACACCCCCTTCGACCCGCTCTACGCCATACTTTTCAATTCCTATTACGTGGGCGCCGGTCCCCGCCATCCCCGTCCCCAACGGGGCATGTTGACCCGCCCGCCCCTGTCCGATGTCATGGCCTACCGCGCCCATGTGGACGCTGGCATGGCAACACTTCTTTCCACCGCAGACGAAAAGACCCGGACTGCCATTGCCCCCTTGGTCGAACTCGGCATCAACCACGAGCAGCAACACCAAGAATTGCTGCTCATGGATATCCTGAACCTCTTTTCCCTGAACCCCTGTCAGCCCGCCTATGCCCCCGGCGATGGAACGTCATCGGCACCTGCCGCCCCCTTCCGCTGGATCGAGTATCCGGGCGGCATCCATGCCATCGGCCACGACGGGGCGGGATTTGCCTTCGACAACGAAGGCCCCCGCCATGACGTCCTCCTCCGGCCCTACCAACTGGGATCCCGCCCGGTCACCAATGGGGAATGGATGGCCTTCATCACAGATGGCGGATACAGCGAGGCGTCCCATTGGCTGTCCGACGGCTTCGCTACAGTCCAGGCAGAGGGCTGGGAGGCACCGCTTTACTGGGAAAAGGTGAATGGGATCTGGCATTCCCTCACCCTGCGCGGTTTCCACCCAGTGGATCCCCATGCTCCGGTGGACCACGTCAGCTATTACGAGGCCGATGCCTTTGCCCGGTGGAGCGGTAACCGGCTGCCGACGGAAGCGGAATGGGAAGTCGCTGCGACCGACCTGATCCCGGAGGGGAACACCCTGGGGTCTGGCGCCTTAGATACCCAAGCCTTGCGCCCTCGCTCTGCCCCTGCAACCGACCGGGACGAGCCCATCCAAATGTTCGGCGATGTCTGGGAGTGGACCGCCAGCCCCTACGGCGCCTATCCGGGCTTCCGCCCGCCAGAAGGCACCGTAGGCGAGTACAACGGGAAATTCATGGCCAATCAGATGGTCTTACGTGGCGGATGCTGTGCCACGCCAGAGGGGCATTCCCGCGCCACCTACCGCAATTTCTTCTATCCACACCAACGTTGGGCCTTCTCGGGCCTGCGTCTGGCAAGGGACGTTTAACCATGACCAATACCGCCACCCAAATCCGCCCGCCCGAAGCTCAGACCGGCCAGGATGAGTTCGCCCAGGCGGTCCTGGACGGCCTGCAGAGCACCCCAAAAGCCATTCCCTCCAAATTCTTCTATGACACCAAGGGATCCCATCTGTTCGAGCAGATTTGCGAATTGGAGGAGTATTATCCCACCCGCGTTGAACTGGGGATCCTTGAGGCTCACGCGCCGGATATCGCTGCCATCGCCGGGCCGGATACCACCCTGGTCGAATTCGGCAGCGGTGCCGGAGTCAAGGTTCGCTTGCTCCTGGATGCCCTGGATGCCCCGCGGGCCTATGTGCCCATCGACATCTCCCGCGACCACCTGCTGGCCTCAAGCGCCCAACTCAACGCCGACTATCCGGACCTGAGCATCCTGCCCGTCCATGCCGATTTCGCCACGCCCTTTGACATGCCGCGCATGGCCTCATCGAACGTGGTTGGTTTCTTCCCGGGCTCCACCATTGGCAATCTCACGGCGGGAGAAGCCGAAGACTTTCTCCATTCGGCGGCCGAGACCCTGGGCAAAGGCGCGGGCATGGTCATCGGCGTCGACCTGATCAAGGACCGCGATGTGCTCCGCGCCGCCTACGACGACCGAAAAGGGGTGACCGCAGCCTTCAATCTGAACTTGCTGGAGCGTATCAACCGGGACCTGAACGGGACCTTCGACCTGAGCCACTTCACCCACAAGGCCCTGTTCAACGAGACTGAGTCCCGCATCGAAATGCATATCGAGGCCACCCAGGCCCAGACCGTGACCGTGGCGGGGCGCCCCATCTCCTTCGAGAAAGGAGAACGGATCCACACGGAAAATTCCCACAAATACACGGTGCCCGGCTTCTCGGCCCTGGCGGGTCGAGCGGGGTGGTCCCTGCGCGCCGTTTGGACCGACGAGAACGACTGGTTTGCCGTCCTTTACCTACAACGCCTCGATGGGTGATGGAAGCACGGCTGTCAGGCCCTTGGAAACGGACCTGATTGGGGGCGTGGAGCATCGGACCATGGAGATCGTTCCCAACCGGAACACTTGGCCAACCTTGGCCTCGAAGGCACTCTAAAACTAATAGCACGAGAGTGAAACGGGGCCAGCGTGACTCAAGCTGATCCGGTTTCACTCTAACCATTTGATCTAACAGCCTATCACTGTCGGGGCCGAGACCGGGGTCTTTGGGCTGGACGCTTCGCTCCAGGCCGTACTTTGGCAGAGGTGCTCCGGCGGATTTGACGGCGCTTCACGGTCTTCCGCGCCCCCACGTTCACCACGATGATCAAAAACACGATGATGATGCTGTAGGCAATCGTCCGCGCAGTATCCAAATCCATGAACAGCCCTTTCCCCCTCTTTCCGACGTCCTTTTTTGCCACAACACGATGGCCGATGACAGACCCTGAAACCAAAAGAGGGAATCCGTAATTCCGCAAGGAAGACAATCCGGTCGGATCGTCCTATAAGACAGGTAGTATGCCGTTGATACAGACCGTTATTCCGAATCACGTGCCGCCCCACGGAGCATCCTCCCTTGCCCTTTAAGATCACCCCCCGCCTGTTGCTCACCCTATTGATCGGAGCCCTGGGCGGACTGGTGTTTTCCTGGCTCAAGCTGCCGCTCGCCTGGATGATCGGCTCCATGTTGTTCACCACCATCGCCGCCCTCTCGGAAGTGCGGCTGGAGGCGCCCCGCCAAATGCGCCTGGCCGTCGTCCCCATTCTGGGAGTCCTGCTCGGTGCCGCCTTCACCCCTCAGACGCTCTCACACATCCACGAATGGGGGTGGACTATTGCCGCCCTCTTTCTCTATGGAGCGGTGGTCACCGGCACGGTCTCCCTGATCTTGAACCGTCTTTTCGGCTATGACGGTCGCACCGCGTTCCTGGGCGCCGCACCGGGAGGCATCAACGACCTGATCCTGCTGGCCCAGCAATACCATGCCAACGACCGGGCCGTTTCGCTGATGCATGCCATCCGCATCCTGGTGGCAGTGATGACCATCCCCCTCTATTTCCGCTTCGTCTATGGAATCACCACCTCAGGCGGTGGCCCGAACTATACGCCCTTGGATGCCCTGTCACTCATCGATGCCCTGATGCTCGCGGCCTGTGCCCTTCTGGGCTACTGGCTCGGCAAGGTTTTAAAGCTCCCCGCATACGCCATTTTCGGCCCGATGATCCTCTCCGCAGGCCTCCATTTTGGCGGTTTTACTGCGGCCAAACCGCCAACGGTACTCATTCAGGCGGCCCAGGTGATTATCGGCGCCACCATCGGCTGTCGCTTCCTGGGTGTATCCCTGTCGATCATGTTCCGTGACATGCTTATCGCCGCAGCCTCCGGTCTCGCCATGGTGGGTCTGGCCGTGGGCTTTGCCGCAATCCTCGCTCCCATCACAGGGTTCGGTGTGGGCGAGATCGTTCTGGCTTTTTCCCCTGGCGGCCTCATGGAAATGGGCTTGATCAGCATCGCCATGGGGTTCGACCCGGCCTTCGTCTCGGCCCACCACTTGGCGCGCATCGTCATGGTGATCGTCTTTGCGCCGCTGGTTTTCAAACTGATCGTCTTGAAGCGGAGTGGTAGCGAGACGCCCGACGATCAGATCCGATAGCACATCCAGGCGTAATAGGTATCTTGGCCGATCTTCGTATCAACGGCGATATCCTCTTGGGCGTGGATCAGAAAGCCCGCCCGGGTCAGGAGTTGATTCCACATGCGCTTGCCAAACACGCTGAAGTGGTTTGGGTTTTTCTCATGGCCGATGGCCGTGTCCGGGGCCGGAACCTCCATGTAGAACAGGCCGCCAGAGCGCAGCACCCGGGCAGATTCCACCAGGGTGACAAAGGGGGCAATGGTATGTTCGATGGCATGGCGGCACCACACCAGATCAAAGGTCTCGTCCCCGAAATCCAGGAAGGTGATGTCGCTTTCCACCACGCTATATCCCTTTGATCGACAGACCTCCACATCACTACCCAGGGTCACGCCAACCGGTTCCATTCCCAGGTCCGCAAAATGACCAAGAGCCGTTCCATCGCCGCATCCCACGTCCAGAACCCGCCGTCCCCCATCGGGACCGAGTATGCCGACGAGCTGCCGCGCCATATTCGCCATATGCTGAATGGTTCCCTGGGTTGTGATCTCTGGATAGACGGATTGAGCGGCTACCCCCATGACCCGCTCGAACCGCGCGAACCGACTTTCCGCGTCACCCATCACGCCATCCCTCATAAAATACGGTCTTTTTCCTGCATTGGAGTCTACCCAAGGGAAGGCTCTCCGGCTATGGGGAAACACGCCCAGCCGTCCCGGATCGCGTCCCCCGCCCCAAGGGGCCGGTTCAGCCTTTCTCAGCAAAGAGGACCCGTCGGGCTTTGAGCCCCCATACGTCACCTCTTAGCCGCCTCCTCCCCTTGCTCGGCCTGGAACATCTTGGATAGGGCCTCAAAGGTTCTGTCGATGTGCAGTTCCGACAGACGACAGGCTTCTTCAGCGTCCCGGTTCAGGGCTGCCTCTTTAATGGCTAAATGCTCGTTATGGACATCACGGTTCACCGCACGGCCAGCCAGGGCAATACGCCGGTAGCGTTCGGTCTGCTGGTACAAGATATCGATGAAATGGTTCAGCCATCGGGACTGGGCAGCGGCGATCAGCGCTGCGTGGAAAGCACGATTGCGCTCCTCCCATTCCCCGGACAGAGAGGCGCGGTCTTGGGACTTAAATTGCTCCTCCACCTTCGACAGCCGGTGGAAACTGGCGACCACTCCGGCTTCCCAGTCGTCATCACCGTTTTCGATGGATTCCCTCAGAGCCTCCAGCTCCAGAAGCTTGCGCACCCGGGTCCCATCCTCGAAGTCACTCAATGAGATGGGCGCCACACGGAAGCCCCTCTGGCCCTCCGCCGTGACCAAGGCTTCGCCGACCAAAAGGGTCAAGGCCTCGCGGAGGGTGCTCGCGCCGACCTTATAGGTGTCCTTTAACGCCTCTACCCGGAGACGTTCGCCGGGCGTCAAAGCGCCTCGCAGAATGTCCTGGCGCATCGCCTCATAGGCGAATTCCACCAAGGTGCGCGCTCCCCGCCTCGGATCTTCCGAGGCGGCCCCCGGCGCCGTTGTGACGGTTTCCCGCATCGACTGAGTCAGCCTCTGATATCGGTCCAAGTGGCGCCTTTTTGTTCACCCAAACCTTGGCCCATGCCCAAAAATAGCCTTTTACCATCCTTCGCCCCTGTTTGCCATGGAGAAGGATCGAGACATGACGTTTCCAAAAAGATCTGCAAAAAATAGAAATCTCGAGATTTTGTTTGACAGCGGAGCACCTGGGGTGATTTCGTTAGGTCCAGGCGATATCCGATTCCTCCCGGGCAATCTGGCGGTGAGGGAGGTGGATCAACCCAAGGGAGGATCCCATGACGGTGGCAGCAGGCAATTCTCCGGAACCAGCGGCGAATGGCGAGGCCAGTGGATCTGTCCCCGGTCCGCATTCGCCTCTGGTTCGGATCCTCGGAACCCGGTTGGGACGCTTCATCGAGTTTGAATTTTCCGTCGATCGAGATCTGTCGGTGGAACTCGTCTTGCCCGTTGTGGCCTTCGAGGAATTTCGCGTCGCCCAGGGGGCGAAGCTGATCGTCGAGGATGGGGAGGCGGCCCGTCTTCTGGGCCGTCCTGGTCTCTATAAATCTCCGTCGGACTGGGAGGATAGCAACCGGTCGTGACCTTCGGGGTCTTATTCCAAGGCGTTTAGGAACCGCCTTCGGGCGCTGTTTCACTAAAGCTCACCGCCGGAGAAATTGGCGGGAAGCCACCTGAAAGAAGAGGTCGGAACAATGCGACCCAACATTGACAGGGAGATCAAACGTGACCGTTGAATTGAGGACCATGTCGCTGGAACCAAGGCGACACACCTTCGGACATATCGCCCGACGCAAGGGGGCCGACGTTCCGGCTTCACGCTACGAGGAAGGGACCCTGGACCTCCAGGCCACCGACAATTTCCATTACAAGCCCCTCTGGGAGCCCGAATATTGGGTCTATGACACCCGCAAGACGGCGGTGGTCATGGCGGATTGGTACGACCTCAAGGATCCCCGCCAGTACTACTATGCGACCTATAATATCGCCCGTGCCAATATGCAGCAGGCGGTGGAACGGACCTTCTCCTTCGTCGAGAAGCGGGCGATGCTGGATGGTCTGGATGCCGATTGGCGGGAAAAGGTCATCGATACGCTGCTGCCCATGCGCCATGTGGCCTGGGGCGCCAACATGAACATGACCAACATCTGCGACCGGGGCTATGGCACGGCAGTGACCGCGCCCTGCCAGTTCTCGGCGATGGACCACCTGGGTATGGCCCAAATCATCAGCCGGATCGGCTTGGCCCTGGATGGCAATTCCGGCGAAACCCTGGACGCCGCCAAGGCTGCCTGGATGGACTCCCCCCATTGGCAGGATATGCGCCGTCTGGTCGAGGACTCCCTGGTGCTGAAAGACTGGTTCGAACAGTACGTGGCCCAGGCCTTGGTGATCGATGGGGTCACTCATGCCTTTGCCTATGACGTCATGGATTCCGCTGGGCAGTCGAAGGGAGGGGCGCCAATCTCGATGATGACCGAGTTCATGGTCGAATGGCGAGCCGAGCAGAACCGTTGGGTGGATGCGGTCATCAAGACCGCTGCGGCGGAAAGCGATGCCAACCGGACCCTGATCTCCGGCTGGGCCAAAAACTGGTTGTCCCGGGCCATTGAGGCGGTCAAGCCGCTCTGCACGCATGTGGTGGGTGATTCCTCTGCCGCTTCTTCCATCGAAGCCGAGCTCTCCGCCCGCTTCGCCAAACTTGGGCTGGCCTTCTAGGGCAGCGATAAGGAGAGACGACCCATGGTTCAGATCGCTTCGATTACCTTTCAGAACACCGATGAGGCCCGCCCCATTATTGACGCCGTGAAGGCGGACAATCCGGGCATTCGCGTTATGGACATGCCCGGTGCGGTGAAGCTCGACCGGGACGACAGCATCGTCATCCGCAGGGCCTCCGTCGAGGAGCGGATCGGGCGGGACTGGGATCCCCAGGAGTTGCACTTGGTGCTGGTCTCCATGGCCGGCAATGTCGACGAAGACGACGATACCTTCACCCTATCCTGGTCCCACGCTTAATCGCCTGTCGAGACACCAGGACAACAAGTAAAAAAGAATGCACAGGGAAATCACGAAATGGCAGCCAAGAAACTGGGGTTGAAGCAACGCTATGCGCTTATGACCCGCGGCCTGGATTGGGAAACCACCTATCAGCCGATGGACGAGGTTTTCCCCTACGACAAGTTCGAGGGCATCAAGATCACCGACTGGTCCAAGTGGGAGGACCCCTTCCGCCTGACCATGGACAATTACTGGAAGTTTCAGGCGGAGAAGGAGCGCAAGCTTTATGCCGTTCTGGACAGCTTCGCCCAGAACAACGGGCAAATGGGTGTCTCCGACGCCAAATACATCAACGCGATCAAGCTGTTTCTGACCGGCGTCAGTCCCCTGGAATACCAGGCTCACCGAGGCTTCGCCCATGCAGGTCGGCACCTGCGCGGGGTTGGCCCCCGGGTCGCGGCGCAGATGCAGTCCCTGGACGAACTGCGTCATGTGCAGACCCAGATCCACACCATCAGCCAGTACAACAAATACTTCGACGGGTTTGCCGAATTCCGGCACATGCATGACCGGGTCTGGTACCTGTCCGTGCCCAAGTCGTTCTTTGACGATGCCCGCTCGGCCGGTCCCTTCGAGTATATGGTCGCCATCGGCTTCGCCTTCGAATACGTGCTGACCAATCTGTTGTTCGTGCCCTTCATGTCCGGCGCCGCTTACAACGGAGATATGGCCACTGTGACCTTCGGCTTTTCGGCCCAGTCCGATGAAAGCCGCCACATGACACTCGGCATTGAGGTCATCAAGTTTCTACTGGAACAACATCCCGACAACCTGCCCATCGTTCAGAAATGGGTGGATAAATGGTTCTGGCGTGGTCACCGCGTCCTTGGCCTGGTGGCCATGATGATGGATTACATGCTGCCCAAGAAGGTGATGTCCTGGAAGGAAGCCTGGGAAATCTATTTCACCGAAGCCGGTGGCGCCCTGTTCCAGGACCTGGAACGCTACGGTCTGCGGGTTCCCAAATACGCCGATGTCGCCACCGCCGAAGCAGAGCATATCTCCCACCAGAACTGGTCGATCTTCTACCAGTACACCCATGCTGCGGGCTTCCACACCTGGCTGCCCAGCGACGAGGAAATGGATTGGCTGTCGGAGAAGTATCCCAACACCTTCGATCAGTACTACCGGCCGCGCTACGAGATGTGGCGGGAGATGGAGAAAGACGGAAAGCGCTTCTACAACAATGGGCTGCCGCAACTTTGCACCACCTGTCAAATTCCCATGGGCTATACCGAGCCCGGGGATCCGACGACCATCGCGTTCCGTTCGTCGGAGTACAAGGGCGACCGGTACCACTTCTGCTCCGACGGCTGTAAGGACATCTTCGACCACGAGCCCGAGAAGTTCTCGCAGTCCTGGCTGCCGGTGCACCAAATTTTCCAGGGCAATTGCGGCGGGGCCACCGTCCCGGACGTTCTGGCCTGGTACAACATGAACATTGGCGCCGACAACATGGACCAGGCCGGATCTCCGGACCAAAAGGTCTGGGACGCCTGGAAAGCCAAGCAAGAGAAGGTCGCGGGATAGGCCGCACACGACGGGGGGCACGCCAAACCTTCGGCCCCCCGTCGTGCGCTGATCTCTCCAAAAAATGCGATCCGTCACAGGGAGATACTACTATGGGTGTCGTCAGTCTCACGCCTGACTACGAACAGCATATCGAGATCCGGGACCGCCTGGAGGCCTTCCACGGCAATCAGATTGTCTACCTTCATTGGGAAGAGCATCTGTCCTTTTGTTCGGCCATCTGCTTTCCGTTGCCGCCGGACATGCCCTTCGGGACCATGGTCGAGACCGTCCTGAAACCCCAATACGCTGCCCATCCCGACTTCGACAAGATCGATTGGGCTGCGGTGAAATGGACCGTCGATAACGCCGAAGTCACTCCGGATATGGTGGCATCCCTGACCGACAACGGGGTGGGCCACAAGTCCCTGATCCGTTTCTGGACCCCGGGGCTGCATGGCTACAAATCCGTCGGAACCTGCTAACGCGCTTTGGAAACAGGACGGAGTTCGATCCGTCCTGGAAAGCGCTTGGGAGGGCGCAAATGACCCATATGCTGACCATAGAACCCACCGGGGACGAAATCGAGGTCGAGGAAGGCCAGACAATCCTCGACGCGGCTTTGCGCGCCGGTGTCTGGCTGCCCCACGCCTGTGGCCATGGCCTGTGCGGAACCTGCAAGGTTGAGGTACTCGACGGCGAGGTGAGCCACGGCGCGGCCTCGGACTTCGCGCTAATGGATTTCGAGCGGCAGGAGGGCAAGACCCTCTGCTGCACCGCGACCCTGGACTCTGACGTCACCATCGAAGCGGAAATCGACGAGGAGCCCGACGCGCGCGTGATTCCCGTTCGGGATTTTACCGCCACCATCGCACGCTTGGACGACCTGACCCATGACGTGAAGGGGGTGGTCTTGGCCCTGGACAACCCCATCGATTTCCAGGCGGGGCAGTACATTAACCTGACGATTCCCGGGGTGAAGGGCGCGCGGGCCTTCTCTATCGCCAACCCACCCGGCGCCAACCCACCCGGCGCCAACCCACCCAGCGCCAACCCACCCAGCGCCAACACCGTGGTGGAGCTCCATGTGCGTCTGGTGCCTGGCGGCGCCGCGACACCGGTGATTCATTCGGATTTAAAGGTAGGAGATCGCCTGACTTTCTCGGGTCCCTATGGGCGCTTCTTTGTCCGCAAATCCCAACCCGGCCCCCTGCTGTTCATGGCCGGAGGCACGGGCCTGTCCAGCCCCCGGTCCATGATCCTGGAGCTCTTGGCCGAGGGCTGTACAGAGGCGATCACCCTGATCCATGGGGTGCGGACTCAAGCTGACCTCTATGGCCAAGAGGAAATGGAGGCTCTGGCTGCGGCCCATGGGAGTTTCACCTATGTGCCCGCCCTGTCCGACGAACCGGCCGACAGCGGATGGCAGGGTGCCCGGGGCTTTGTCCATGACGTGGCCCAATCCCTGACCGGAGGCCTGTTCGCGGGACACAAGGCCTATCTTTGCGGTCCACCGCCGATGGTCGAGGCTTGCATCCGGACCCTGATGAAGGGCCGCCTGTTTGAACAGGACATCTTCACCGAGAAGTTCCTGACGGCCAAGGACGCCGAGGAAAAACCCCGCAGCCCCGTTTTCCGGAGGCTGTGACATGGAAAGGACCAATCAACCCTGCGCATCCGCGCCCACCAGTCTGCTGGCCGCCATCCGTCAGGGGGCCGGTCTCCGCCATAGGGTGCGCGTTCTGGGAGGAGGCGATTTCCTCTGCGGAGACAGGGAACGTCTGCTCATCGCCATGGAACGGACCGGTGCCGGTGGAGTCCTGGTGGGCTGCCGCCGGGGGGGCTGTGGTGTCTGCCGGATCCGGGTGCTCGAAGGCACCTATGAGACGGAAGCCATGAGCGGCGAACACGTGCCAGAAGAAGAGCGGGCCGAGGGATACGCCCTCGCCTGCTGCGTCCGGCCCACCAGTGATCTCGTGGTGGCGCCCGCTTTCAAGAAACCGCCCCGTCGGGCACGACGGGTGAATAGGGGGGAGACGTCTCTCCAAACGAACGAAGTGAACATCGAAGTCACACAATGACCGCAGGAAGCGGTCGACAAGGAGGAAATAAAGAATGGCTGTTACTGGAGTTTTGCGTCCTGGCTACATTCAGCTCCGCGTGCTCGACATGGGCAAGGCTCTGACCCACTACGTGGATCACCTGGGCCTGAGCAAGGTCAGCGAGGAAGCAGACGGGCGTGTCTATTTGAAGGCCTGGGACGAGTTCGATCGCCACAGTGTCATCCTGAAGGAGGCCGCGAGCCCGGGCTTCGACGTCATGGGATTCAAAGTGGCCAGCGACGCTGATCTGGATGCCTTCGCCAAGCGCCTGACCGACGATGGCCTGACTGTGGATGAGGTTGCTGCAGGCGAGCAGCCCGGTCTGGGACGCCGCATTGGCTTCATGCTTCCCTCGGGCCATCGCATCGAGCTGTTCGCCGAAATCGAGATGGCCGCAGAACATCCTCCGGTGGTCAACCCTGACGTCTATCCCAATGGGAAGATGCCCCATGGCATGAAGGCCATCCGCTTCGACCACGCCCTGCTGTATGGGCCTAACGTGGATGAGGTGAACAGGATCTTCACCGAATGCCTGGATTTCCGTCTGGCCGAATATGTGGAGTTGGATGACCAGGGCCATAAAATGGCCGTCTGGCTGACCTGTTCCATGAAAGCCCACGACATCGCCTTCGTGCTGCACGAGGAGCCAGGCAAGTTCCACCATGCGGCCTTCTTCCTGGAAAACTGGAACGACATCGGCAACGCCGCAGACATCATCACCTGCAACGATATCTCGCTGGATATCGGCCCCACCCGCCACGGCATCACCCGCGGTCAGACCATCTATTTCTTCGACCCGTCGGGCAACCGCAACGAAGTCTTCGCCGGGGGCTACACCTACTACCCCGACAACCCAACGCGGAAATGGTCCCTGGACCAGATCGGCAAGGGCATTTTCTACTACGACCGCAAGCTGAACGACGCCTTCTTGTCCGTTCTGACCTGACCACATTCCCCTTTTGACCCAGGGAGTCCCAACAATGGATTTTCAACTGACTGCGCGTCAGGACACCATCACCGATGAGGCCGCGTTGAAAGCCGTACAGGCGGCAGTGGCCAAAGGGCGGGAGTTGGGCTGCGCCATGGTGACCGCCGTCGTGGATCCGGGGGGGAATTTGGTCGCCTGTGTCCGGCCGACGGGGGCCTTTGTGGCTTCCGTTGGCATCGCCCGGGACAAAGCCTGGACGGCGGCCACCTTTGGGCTATCCACGGACGATTTGCACAATGCCGTGGTCGAACCCCCGCATTTGCACGATGGCATCGCCTCCCGAGACGGCGTTGTCCTGTTTGGCGGCGGGCTTCCCCTGCGCCACGAGGGCCGCATCGTCGGAGGCATCGGGTGTTCCGGCGGCTCCGAGGACCAGGACCGCGCCTGTGCCGAGGCGGGCATGGCGGCCCTGGGGCTTTCGTAAGCCGATCAGGACCGGAGCTTTCTTTAACCGCGACCGAGCCGCCCCAACGCAGGGCGGTCGACCAAAGATGTATCTGAGGAGCATGATATATGACGGCGCTGAGCGCGATGGCGCAACCGGTAGACGGTCTGGAGGCCGCCCGACGGGAGGCTCTGCACTTTATCAATGGTGCATTCACCAAAGGGCAAACGGGCAAAAGTTGGGAAAACCGCAGCCCGTTGGACAACAGTGTGATCGGCTTGGTCCACGAAGGGGGAGAGGCCGAGGTTGATGCGGCGGTCCGTGCCGCCCATGACGCCCTGAAGGGCGATTGGGGCCGGATGACCGTCGAACAGCGCACCACCCTGCTGGGTGCTGTGGCCGACGAGATCAACAACCGCTTCGATGAATTCCTCGAGGCCGAATGCCTGGACACCGGCAAACCCATGGGGCTGGCCCGGCATATCGACATCCCCCGGGGCGCGGCCAACTTCAAGATGTTCGCCGATGTCATCAAGACCATTCCGACGGAAGCCTTTGAGTCCGCAACCCCTGACGGGGCGGGTGCGCTGAACTACTCCCTGCGCAAACCCCGGGGCGTGATCGCCGTGGTCTGCCCCTGGAACCTGCCCCTGCTGCTGATGACCTGGAAGGTTGGTCCTGCCCTGGCTTGCGGAAACACGGTGGTGGTCAAACCCTCCGAGGAAACCCCCTTGACCGCCACCCTTCTGGGCGAGGTCATGAACAAGGTGGGCGTGCCCAAGGGCGTCTATAACGTGGTCCACGGTTTTGGGCCGGAGAGCGCGGGCGCCTATCTGACCGGCCACCCCCTGGTCGATGGCGTGACTTTCACCGGTGAGACCCGCACGGGCGAGGCCATCATGCGAGCCGCATCCAGCGGCATGCGTCCGGTTTCCCTGGAGCTGGGGGGCAAGAACCCGGCCCTGGTCTTCGCCGATTGCGATATGGACAAGGCCATCGAAGGCACCATGCGCTCGGTCTTCGCCAACTGCGGTCAGGTCTGCCTGGGCACCGAGCGGGTCTACGTTGAGCGCCCCATCTTCGACGAGTTCGTCGCCCGCCTTAAGGCCGGAGCGGAAGCCCTCACCTTGGGCCATCCCACCGACAAGGCCACCAACCTGGGTCCCCTGATCAGTCAGGAACACCGGGACAAGGTCCTGTCCTATTACAAACTGGCCGTGGAGGAAGGCGCCACAGTCGTGACCGGCGGCGGCGTGCCCGAAATGCCCGGTGCGATGGCCGACGGCGCCTGGGTCCAGCCCACCATTTGGACCGGCCTGTCCGATGACGCCCGCGTCGTCCGCGAGGAGATCTTCGGCCCCTGCTGCCACATCCGGCCCTTCGATACGGAAGAGGAAGCCGTGGCCCTGGCCAACGATACCCAATACGGTCTGGCCTGCTCGGTCTGGACGGAAAACCTGTCCCGGGCGCACCGGGTGTCTGCCCAGATGGACGTGGGACTGTGCTGGGTGAATTCCTGGTTCCTGCGGGACCTGCGCACACCATTTGGCGGGTCCAAGCAATCGGGCATTGGCCGCGAAGGCGGTGTGCACAGCCTGGAGTTCTATACCGAACTCTCCAACGTCTGCATCAAACTCTAGGAAGAGCCCATGACTTCGACCCAGGACACTATCCAGAAGGCCGCTGATCTGCTGTGGCAGGCCGGTCAATCCGGCATCCCCTGCGATCCGGTTCGCAGCCTGCTCGCCGAGGGTGATCTGGAGGGGGCCTATGCCATCCAGGAAATCAACACCAAGCGGAGCCTCGACGCGGGCCGCCGTCTGGTAGGCCGCAAGATCGGCCTGACCAGCAAGGCCGTTCAGACCCAATTGGGCGTCGACCAGCCGGACTACGGCATGCTGTTTGCCGACATGGCCATCGCTGAGGGGGAGGACATCGCCCTGTCGGCCGTCATGCAGCCCAAGGTGGAGGCTGAAATCGCCTTCGTCCTGGCCGCCGATCTGGACAGTGAGCAACTCACGCTCGCGGACCTGACACGGGCCGTTGACTACGCCGTGGCCGCCATTGAGGTGGTCGGATCCCGGGTGGCCAACTGGGACATCCGGATCCTCGACACCATCGCTGACAACGCCTCCTCGGGGCTCTATGTGCTCGGCTCCGAGCCGCGCGGTTTAGGCGAGTTCGATCCGCGCCTCTGCGGCATGGTCATGGAAAAGGGCGGTGAGCCGGTCTCCGTTGGTGCCGGGGCGGCTTGTCTGGGCAATCCACTGACGGCGGCCCTATGGCTGGCCAAGGTCATGGCCCGCGTAGGGCGCCCCCTGCGGGCGGGTGACACTATTCTGTCCGGTGCGCTGGGTCCCATGGTCGCCGCCGCACCGGGTGACATTTTTGAGGCGCGGGTGAACGGATTGGGATCCGTCCGTGCCGCCTTTGGAAAGGAGTAAAGGACCGATGAGCAAGGTGAAATGCGCCATCATCGGGCCGGGGAATATTGGGACCGACCTGATGATCAAGGTGATGCGCACCGCCAAGCACCTGGAGATGGGCGCCATGGTCGGCGTCGATCCCAAATCTGACGGGTTGGCCCGCGCCGCCCGTCTGAACGTGGCCACCACCCACGAGGGGATCGAGGGCCTGCGCGCCCTGCCCAACTACGACGAGATCAAGGTCGTCTTCGACGCGACCTCGGCCAAGGCCCATATGCACCATGACAAGGTGCTGCGCGCCGATGGCAAGCAGGTCATCGACCTGACGCCCGCAGCCCTTGGCCCCTACACCATTCCCGTGGTCAACCTGGAGGCCAATCTGGGCGAGGGCAACGTGAACATGGTGACCTGTGGCGGTCAGGCGACCATTCCCATGGTCTATGCGGTCAAGCGCGTGGCCAAGCGGCTGGTCTATGGCGAGATCGTCGCCTCGATCTCTTCGAAGTCCGCCGGCCCCGGCACCCGGGCCAATATCGACGAGTTCACCGAGACCACGCGCGCGGCCATTGAGCAGGTGGGCGGCGCCGAGCGGGGCAAGGCGGTGATCATTCTCAACCCCGCCGAGCCGCCGATGATCATGCGCGACACGGTCTTTACCCTCTCCCAGGGCGCGACCCAGGAGGAGATCACCCAATCCATCATGGAAATGGTGACCGAGGTGCAGAAATACGTTCCAGGCTACCGCCTGAAGCAGGCCCCCCAGTTCGAGCATATCGGCGACAACAACCCGGTGAACATCCCCGGGATTGGTCTCTGCTCCGGCCTGAAGACCTCGGTCTTCCTGGAGGTCGAGGGCGCCGCCCACTACCTGCCTGCCTATGCCGGAAACCTCGACATCATGACCTCCGCCGCCTTGGCCACTGCCGAGCGCTGGGTGGAAAAGACTTTCGCGAAGGAGGCGGCATAGCCATGGCGCGCGCCAATCCGAATAAACTCTATATTCAGGACGTGACCCTGCGCGATGGCATGCATGCCGTCCGTCACCAATACTCCCTGGAAACCGCCCGGGACGTGGCCAAGGCGCTCGATCGGGCCAAGGTTGACGCCGTGGAGATCTGCCACGGGGACGGCCTGACCGGCTCCACCTTCAACTACGGCTTCGGCAAGCATTCCGACCGGGAGTGGATCGAAGCCGTAGCCGACGAGCTGACCCATGCCCGGGTAGCGGTGCTGCTGATACCGGGCATAGGCACCATCCATGACCTGAAGGAGGCCTATGACGCCGGAGCCCGCTCGGTTCGCGTGGCGACCCATTGCACCGAAGCCGACGTCTCTGCCCAGCATATCGCCGCAGCCCGGGAGATGGGCATGGACACCATCGGCTTCCTGATGATGTCCCATATGATCCCGACCAAAGCGCTAATCGAACAGGCCAAGCTGATGGAAAGCTATGGCGCTGAATGTGTCTATGTGACCGACAGCGCCGGGGCCCTGCTGCCCGCCGACGTGGCCGAGCGGGTGAAGGCCTTCCGCGACGCCCTGAAGCCGGAAACGGAAATCGGTGTGCATGCCCACCACAACCTGTCCATGGGCGTGGCCAACTCCGTCGCCGCCATCGAGGCGGGCGCGGTCCGCGTCGACGCATCCCTCGCCGGCAATGGCGCGGGCGCAGGCAACTGCCCGCTGGAAATTCTGGTGGCCGTGCTGGAACGCATGGGGATCGACTGCGGCTGCGACTTGCCCATCTTGATGGACACTGCGGACGACATCGTCCGTCCCCTGCAAGATCGCCCCGTGCGGGTCGACAGGGAGAGCCTCTCCCTGGGGTATGCCGGGGTTTATTCCTCCTTCCTCCTGCATGCCGAACGGGCCTCCAAGTCCTACGGCATTCCCACCCGGGATATCCTGGTGGAACTGGGGCGGCGGCGCATGGTTGGCGGTCAGGAAGACATGATCGTCGATGTCGCATTGGATCTGGCCAAGGAACGGGAGACCGCAGCATGAGCACGGAAAAATTCGCCGCCATCGTCGATGACGCCGCACGCACCGCAAAGGCAATCCCCCAACTGACGGCCGAAAGCCCCGACCTGAGCGTGGAGGACGCCTATTCCATCCAAGCCCAATCCATCGCCCGCCGTCTGGCGCGCGGGGAACACCGGGTCGGGGTGAAAATGGGCCTGACCTCCCGGGCCAAGATGATCCAGGTGGGCGTGGACGAGGTCATTTGGGGGCGCTTGACCAACGCCATGCGGCTGGAGGAAGGAGGGTCCTTCTCCCGCGCCAAGTATGTGCACCCCCGCGCCGAACCGGAAATCGCCTTCCTGATCGGCCAACCTCTATCCGGCGAGGTGTCTCCGCTGGAAGCCCTGGCTGCGGTCGACGCCGTTGCCCCGGCCATCGAACTGATTGATAGCCGGTACGAAAACTTCAAGTTCACCCTACCCGACGTGGTGGCGGACAATTCGTCTTCCTCCGGCTTCGTGCTGGGGAACTGGGCGCCCAAGGACACCCCCATCGACAACCTGGGTATCCTGTTGGAGGCCGATGGTCGACCCGTTCAGGTGGGCTCTACTGCGGCGATCCTCGGCCATCCCGTGCGCTCTCTGGTCCAGGCCGCCCGTTTGGTGGCCCGCTGGGGCGAAGCCCTCGCGCCCGGGGATATCGTCCTCGCCGGGGGTGCCACAGCAGCCCATGCCATGACGCCGGGGATGCATATCCGCGCCGTCTTCCAGGATCTGGGCTCGGTTTCCATCCGCTGCGTCGACTGAGCCTATCCGGCGGTCTCGTGTCGCATCCTCCGCCGGTCGCGGCGTGGGACCGCCGGACTTTTTGTTTGTGGTGTTGATCAGGGGAGACGTCATGTCTGATCGGGTTGGCCTGAGGGTCTTTTTCAATTTCCGCAGTCCCTATTGCTACTTGGGATCAAAGACAATGTTTCCGCTATTCGAGCGGTTCGACGTCGATCTGCTCTGGCGCCCCCTGCCGGGCTGGAACGGGCGCTCCGATCCGGAGCGGGCCAAGGTCAAACTGCCCATCGCCCGCCAGGACATGCGCCGTTTCGCCCGCCGACTTGGAATTCCCGTAAACCCGCCCCCGGTGACCACCGACCCGACACGGGCCGCAGCGATCTCGTTACTGGCCGAGGAGAAGGGACTGCTCAAGGAGTGGGTGGTGGAATGCATGCGTGAGGAATGGGCCAAGGGCCAGGACATTGGCCAGGATGCCCCCCTGCGCGCCGTGGCCGAGCGGATCGACCTGGATCCTGCTGAGGCCCTGAGCGCGGCCGATGACCCGGCCCGTCTCGCAACGTTGGAAGCACATGCGGAGGAGGCCAAGGCGTCCGGTGTTTTCGGAGTGCCAACCTTCGTTGTCGGCGAGGAGATCTTCTGGGGACAGGACCGCCTGGATTTTCTGGACGAACATTTGCGCACCTTAGGTTGTTCCAGGCTGTAATGCTCGCGGAGAACAGTATCTCGTCCTTTCTGGGCGATTGACCAAGCCCATTTGGGGGCCAATGCCCCCAAATCCCAAACCCAGGAAAACACGAGACCCTGTCGTCTACCGCGCTCCCCCCTTCCTCCCATACATCACCGACCGATGATGGATCGGCAGAGCGCCAGGTCCACGCCCTCATCAAGGTGAGCAACGATCCGGTCGGCCAGAGAGACGGACTCCCCCTCCGTATAGGTGGACAGGGTAACAATGCAGCGCATGCCCGCAGCCTTAGCCGCAGCCAGACCGATAGCGCTATCCTCAATCACCATACACCGTGCCGGAGAAAGACCCAGCGTCTCCGCCGCCAGGGTATAAATGGCCGGATCAGGTTTCTTACGGGCCACGACATCCCCGGCGAAAATCCGGATCTGTCCCGCCCGTTCGGGGCCCAACAGCACACGAACCACCGCCTCTACCGCGCGCTCGTTGGAGGTGGAACAGACCGCTACCGGCAGCCCCTCTTCCAGGGCCGCATCGACCATCCGCGCCACCCCAGGCCGCAGGGGAAGAGCCCCGGTTTCAATCAGCTCCATGAAAATATCGGTCTTGCGCCGATGCAGGGTTTGGATCAGGGCGCCCCGATCCGTTTCCGCCACCGGCCAGCCGATTTCATCGAAGTGGCGCCGCATGCGCTCCTTCCCCCCTCCTGTGGTCAGTAATACGCCATAGCGCTCCACGGACCAGTCTGCGTCCACCCCCATCTCGGCAAAGGACCGATTGAAGGCCACACGGTGCCCGTCGCGCTCTGTATCGACCAGCACACCATCGCAATCGAAAATCAAGGCTTGCATCGGGTCAGTATCCCCTTGACAAAATTTGGCCGTCACCCGCCAACAACCTCCGCCGCTTTCGCCTTTCCAGCCGATCCAAAGGTTTGGATGATGGCCATCACATCTGCCTTCATGGCATCGTGCTGGGCAGCGATAAAGGGCAGTGGCTCCCCCAATTCCGGCTTATCCCGAAACTCAGGGCGGGAAGTCCCGTCGTGAAGGAGATCAACAAAAGGACTTTCGAACAGGATCCGGCAGCTTCAGGAAATCCTGGGCACACATCTGGGGCCATCCATGAACCAACTGTCGATAACTAACTGAATTGACCGCTTTATACCAAGGTGCGGTGAGTTTGACACACCGCACCTTGGAAACGGCCAAGTGGCCGCCGCGCCTTATGGCGCGTAAAAGCCCGCCTGGCGTTTGAACGCAAGAAAAGCGGCCTGGGTTTCAACCCGCGCCGCTTGGTATTAGGTACCAGATGAATTGACCGCTTCAGTTACCGAGGAGATCCGATCAATGTCCAAGTTGACGAAACGATTTGTGGATCAGATAACTCCCAGCGAAAAAGAGACGACCCACTGGGATAGTCAGCTCCACGGCTTTGGACTGCGGGTCTGGCCCACCGGTCGCAAGACCTACATCGCCACGACCCGGGTGAAGGGGCGTCTACGCAAGCTGACAATTGGTCGCTTGGTTCGGTGACGGCGGAGCAGGCCCGGATCCAGGCGCACCAGATCATTTCAAAGGCCAAGGCCGAGAATGATCCCGTGAAGGTTCTGGATCAGGCACGCAAATCACCAACCATGAAGGGGCTGGGCGAACGCTTCCTCCAGGATCATGGCGCCATGCGCTGCAAACCAAGCACCCAATACGAGTACAATCGGACAGTAGAGCTGTTCATCAACCCCGAACTCGGCACCTGAAGGGTCAGCAACATCGAGCGGCAGGATATCGCCGAGGTTTGGGGTCTGCGACCCGACCACAGCAATCCATGCCTTCATGTGAAAAAATATCCCGAGATCCTGGCACCTCCGGCCTCCGCCGGAGAGGCCTGGCGGCACCCCTTCGGGCGGGCAGCTCGACCGCTCCCGCCTGAGCCCCGAGGAAAAACAGGTCCCCGACCAACGCAAGATCAACATGCACGCGGCAACAGACCTCTACGAAGGCCTCCAGCGGGACGCCATGGGTCTGCACCCCAAGGAACAAGGTCGATCCCGCGACAAAGGGAGGGGACTCTAAGCCCTACCCTCCTCCCTCCACCAGATCAAGGCCTACCTGAATGACGCGAAGCGCGCCCACCTGGACGCCTTGGCGGAGAATACCCACCTTTCCCGGTCGGAACTCCTGCGCCGCCTGATCCTCGGGACTCCCCTCCCCGATCCCGCCTCCTTGTCCTGGCCGACCGCATCGCCAACACCCAATCGGAGCTGAAGGCCGCTGCCGTCGATCTGCGCCAAAGCCTTCAACCGACGCGCCGCCGATGATCGCCAAGAAGATCGGCAAGAAGGCAGATGTGGCCGACCACTATACCCAGCCCGCGCTCTACATCGCCGCAGCGTCGGAAAAAGGCGAAACGCTCGACCGGTTCTGGATCGCGAATTGTGGTGCGGGCGAGGATCTGGCCGACCTGGATCCCGCCCTTGCGGAGATCGAAGTGGCCCGGAAACTCCGCGCCACCGTGAAGGACAAGACCGATCACCTTGTGGTGTCCTTCCGGCCCATCGCCTTCAACAAGGTCCATCCGCAGACCCTGAAGGCAATCAGCCCCTACAAGGACTTCCAGAAGTTGGAAGCGACCTCTCGGGCTATGGAGCGGACATACGGCCTGACCGTCGACAAGGGCATGTCAGACGGCCGTGGGAGGGAGGGCCTCTCGCCAACCGCCTGCGACTTCGAGGCCAACACCTGGACGGAAAGTTTCCAGACCCATGTCCTGAAGCACAAGGACGCCCTTTTGGACGCCAAAGCTCCCCCTCGACCGACCAGGGCCAGATACAGGCCCCGCCCCCTGGTTCGGCATCCGAACACCGCACGCCTCTGGCGCCGCTATCTGACCCAGAAGTGGGTCCTCCCGACGAGCCCTTCCCTCGCCGCGCGGGTGGCGCGGAACTGGAAGCTGTTCCTGATGACCGAGGCCTACGAGGCCCCCCTCGCCTTCGTCCGGATCATGGCCCACAAGGAGGCCTTGGCGGTTGTTTTGGGTGTCCAGGAGCCAAAGCGGGAGGAAGGCAAGCGCCGCCCCTTTGGCCCTGTGCAAGGGCGGAGCGGGTCACCGACAGGTTTTCGTCCGCGTGGATAAGCGGAAGGGTGGTCACCTTCTTTCGACAAAACCGACCCCTACTTCGTTGAAGTTTCAGTCCGCGTGGATAAGCGGAAGGGGGGTCACCAGTATTTCCAATTTACTTCACTACAAGTCACTGTTTCAGTCCGCGTGGATAAGCGGAAGGGTGGTCACCCGGAAGCCCGGTTGAATCCGGCTTCTTCATTCGGTTTCAGTCCGCGTGGATAAGCGGATGGGTGGTCACCATGGGGCAGTTTTGTAAGCATCGAAGATATCAAGTTTCAGTCCGCGTGGATAAGCGGAAGGGTGGTCACCTCGGAGAGGTTAAGGCAGGAGATTTAGGCGGCTGGTTTCAGTCCGCGTGGATAAGCGGAAGGGTGGTCACCCTACCCCTCTGCAAGGGGTTGCGCAAGGCCATTCCTCGAACACAATTTCCACTGATCACAGACATTTTCCCGATACGCCAAGCCTCTTTTTTCACAACACCCCCCTTCCTATCTCAAATTACGCATTATATTCAATGCATAAGAAGCCATCCACTGATCCAGGGCCCTTTTTCCCCCCTTTTCAGCGCCTTGACGGCACCCTCACAGGAGCCAAAAATCCTGGTCCTCGGCCATGGGGGCACCCGTTCCGTGAACCGCGCAATGGCGGCGCCCGTCCGCAGCGATGGCGTAGATCCGCAGAGAATCCCCGCTCTCCAGAAATTGTTCCGCCTCCCGGGCGATGCCCCCGGCCCGCCTGGGCGTCATCCGGGCCTCGAACACGCTTTTCTGAACCCGGGTCGCATGATCCTCCAGCAGGGCCGCCACCTTCCGGCGGGTGCTCGCCCGCCCGATATCGTAGCAAAAAACCATCAGCATTTCCGTGCGGCTCATGGTCCCCTCCCCCTCAATAGTCCATACGATAGGGAATGTGCTCCCCAGCGCCACGCAGGGACCGGGCGAAGGACAGAATCTCCTCCTCCATCAGGCCGCGCCACTTCAGGCGCCGTCCGTCCCGGGGGCTGCGGATGGGATTGTCCAACCAGGCCTCCCATCCCCGGATCACCTCCCGCCGTCCCTCGGGAAGGATCCGACAGCGGTCCGGATCGGATCGGTCGAAATGATCGACCTTGAGGTGACGCTGATTGAACAGGGTCATGGTCAAGGCCTCGACCAGGGGACCGCGCAGGGGCTCCACCAGATCATAAACGCAACCCTGGTGGGTATCCCGCGTCCCGTGGAGGACCCCGAACCCGGGATGCACCCCATGGCGGGAGATCAGGACTTCCACCTCTCGGATCAGCAGCGCTGACAGCCAGGACAGCACCAGGTTCACCGGATCAGGCGGTGGCTGACGCCGCCGCCGATCCAGCCGCCAGGGCTCGCGAAGCAAGCGGGCCAGGGCGGGCCAATAGAGGGCTGCGGCCTCCCCCTCGACGCCCATGATGGCGGCCACGTCCCCTTGGATGGGAAGCTTGCGGATCAGGCGACCAATCCGCGCCGCAGCCGCAGCCGTCTCCTTGTCTTTGAGGGACCGGTTCAGGCGCCGGAGCAAGGCCCGTTGGTTATGAATCCGAGCCCCGGCAAAACTCCGGGCGGCAGCGGCCCGCGCCACCGGGTCCAAGACCAACCGGGCCTGAGCCAGATGCAGCCCGGCCCGGTCCCGCCCGGGCGGCAGGCAATCGCCCACGGACCGACCCCAGCCGTCGACAAAATGGACGGGAATATCCTCCGTCAGGCAGGCGCGCAGGGCCTCATCCTCAACCCCCGCAGCGGGACCGATCTCCACCCGCCCCACCCGTCCGGGCGCGATGGCCAGAAGCTCCGCTTCCCCCTCCCGCACCGTCAGGCTGTGGTTGCGCAGGGCCAGGGTCCGCCCCCGCTCCATCACGTAGAGTACCCGGGTCACCGGCGACAGACCCGCGCTTTCCTCTGCGTCCCGCCGTGCCCCCTGCTCGGCCTCGCGGTCGTCTTCATGGGCCAGGGCGCGCAGCAGGGCCGAGGCGCCCCCGTCCTGATCCGGATCCTCCCCGGCGGGGGAACGAAGAACCATGGATTTGACGAACAGATGGCCCAGGAACCGAAAGCCGGAGTCAAAGGACACCACCCGCGTCTTGTCGCGGTTCAGGGACAGACCAAGCGCCGCCAGGGTCTCGCCCACCCGCTCGAGCACCGCCCGCGCCCGCGCTTCGGTCCGGCAGAGCAGGACAAAGTCATCGGCGTAGCGCACCAGCCGGACACCGGGTCCGAAGGCTGCGTCCTGGGCGGCCTCGTCCAGGTCATCCAGATAGAGGTTGGACAACAGGGGAGAGAGGGGGGATCCCTGGGGCAAGCCCAAGCCCCCCTCCCCCGCATGCTCCAGCCAGACGGCGATCAGGTCCATCAGGGCCGGATCATCCACATGGACGTCCAGGGCGGCGAGCAGGGGGCCATGGGGAACCCGGTCGAAGAAGCGCTCGATATCGCCATCAACCACCCACAGGTAGCCCTTGCCGCGCAGGGCGCGGACCCGTTCGACCGCCTGGACCACCGACCGCCCGGGGCGGTAGGCGAAACTCGCATCCTCGAACTCCGGCTCCAGGTGGGGAACCAGGGCATCGGTGACCGCAGTTTGAACCACCCGATCCACCACGCAAGGAATGGAGAGGACCCGCTCTCCGCCATCGGCCTTGGCGAAGGACACCCGGCGGATCGGGCCGGGCAGATAGCTCCCGTCCCTCAAGGCTTTGTGCAGGGAGAGCAGACGCACCGCCGCCCCCTCGTCGAACAGGCCGACGGTCACGCCATCACCCCCCGCAGCCCCGGCATTGGCCCGCACCCGGTGCCAAGCGGCCTCCAGACTATCCAGGCGTGTCGCTTGCTCGTATAAGGAATGGCGGGGTGGCCGCTTTCCATCGCGCTTCGGCCCATCACGCTTCGTCATGGTCCCTCCCGGACAGCGGGACCGGGGTTCGAGGCCCCAGACTCCGCCGCTTCAAATGCATAAAGCGGGTCATTCGATCAGTGGAATGGCGGCAATTCTATGATTTCCATGGAGAATTCGTCAATAAGTTGGTTAAGGAAGGGGGGTTACGAGACGCATTCTCAAGAAAAACCTTCAATCGGTGGAAAAGGGTCGAAAAGTCCGGCCTTGCGCAAGCCCTTCTAGGGGGGTAGGGTGAACACCCTTCCGCTTGTCCACGCGGACTGAAACCCAGCGGGTTGAAGCCCGAGTAGGCGCCCAGGTCGAAGTGGAAGGTGAACACCCTTCCGCTTGTCCACGCGGACTGAAACCCGCCCCGGAGGGCAGGCCCAGTGCCGAAGCCAGGTGAACACCCTTCCGCTTGTCCACGCGGACTGAAACCGACCGGAACCCACAACCACAAGAGGTCGCAGGTGAACACCCTTCCGCTTGTCCACGCGGACTGAAACCTGGAGTCACCTCCTGCCCCAGAGTCAAGGGAACGCAGGTGAACACCCTTCCGCTTGTCCACGCGGACTGAAACTCGATCTGAACAGCGACGCTCTCGCTGACGTAGTGGTGAACAGCCTTCTGCTTGGTCACCCGAAGGGACACGGGACCTGTCTGCGTCGCCTCCCCCTCCCGCATGAAAAGAATGCCGTCCACCCCATCAGGGGAGAGCAAGTCCCGCAGATTTTTCTTAAAGATTGAAATCTTCGAAACCACCCCATAGACTTGCATAGATCATCCTAGGGGGGAGGGACCCTTGCAGCGATTCATCGTTCGTGTCGAAGTGGTCAATCTCATGTCTTCCGTCTTTGATACGGATGACTTGTCCTCGATCCGAGGGGGCGGCTACGCCAGCCTTTTGATCCCGGCCCTTGTGCTAAAGGGCATCGTGAACAAGGCAAGCAAGACGGAGTGCCTTGATCCGGTTTTCGACGGGGCCTCCCAGGCGGTCGGCATTCTCACCGTCACGGATGACGAAGCAACGGATCCCGCACCAAGCCTGACTGCGGAGAACATCGAGGCCCGAGTAACCAACACCCTATACAAGACACCAGACGCCTTCTTCCCGGACCATGTGGAGCAGGATCGGGACAATCGGTCGCTCCGCGCGGTTTTGCCCTATCTGACCGTCTTGGTCGCCGTCGTCGACTGGCCGGAACAGACCTCCTATCTGGAGGCCTCCCGATCCTGTCTGGCACGTCTGCGCCGACGCCAGTTCATGTCTCCCACCCTGGATCTGTTCGCTGATGGGGGACGCGGGGCAACCCGTCCCTGCGCCGTCGACGGCGTCCGGCCCGGTGTCCAGACCGATACCCTGGGAGGAGAAAAACGCTCCATCTCCAACGCTGTGGCCGTTCGCAGGACCTTGGGGCGGGCGTTGCGGGATCGCATTTACGCCGAGATCCTGGGCAAATCCCTGACAGAGACATGGCCCGAGGGGGTGCCGCCCTTCGCCGCCTCCCTCGCGGATCTGGTCAACGAACAACCGGGTTTGCCCCCCTCCCTGAGCGGCAAAATCGCCGTCGTTCACATGGACGGCAACACATTCACCGCCAAGCGCGAGAAGGCCGTCAGGGTGGCGGGGGAAAAGGCCCCCAATCAGGAACGCCTTTTTTCCGAAACGGTGAAATCCCAGCGCGCGGCTTTCCTGAAGCGTTTGCTGGACGCGCTGCTGGCCGACCCCCGCATGATCGGACCCGAGGGGCGGTTGCGCTTTGAAACCCTGCTTTGGGGCGGCGACGAGGCCGTCTTCGTGCTGCCCGCCTGGAAGGTCATGGACCTGCTTTTGGTCATGGCCAAAGCCTTCTCCGATCCGGGGTGGGTCTTTAACGGCCAGCCCCTGACCCATGGAACGGGCATTCTGGTCTGTCATCATAAGATGCCCATCGCCACGGCGCGAGATCTCGCCGACAGCCTGGGGCGCAGCGCAAAAAACGCGGTTCCCGAGGCAGCCCGGGGAACCGTCAACACCCTGTCCCTGGCCACCATCGAAAGCATCGAACCCATCGGCTCCCTGAGCGCATACCGGAAAGCGCTCCACGGCACGGACAGGGACACGGCCTTCGCGCTGACGGGGACGGAAAGCATGGACGACTTCGTCACCCTGGGCCGCCGACTGTCCGCCCCAAAGTCCGGCTTTCCCCGAAGCCAAATCCAAACCCTTATCGAGCGCCTGACCACCTTTACGGACAAGGAGACCAAAACGCGAAAGGTTCCCAGCGAAGCGGAAACACGGACGGTCGTCGAGCAGATCGCCCGCCGGACCATCCTCGGCGATGGTCCAGAGGTTAAAAAGACCGTTTCCGACCATGTCCAGGATTTGACCAGCTCGCTCTGGGGGGAAAGTGACCCCCAAGCCCCCTGGGTCAAAGCCATGCGGATTGCGGCCCTGTGGGATCTGTTCCATCCCTTTTCCGAGACCACCAGGGGGGAGACCACCTGACATGCGCCATCGCTACACCCTCTCCCTCACCCTGCGTGGTCCGGTCATGGCCACCGGCCTGGACGCCCCCGAGTACGGCATTGATGCCCCTTTCCTACGGGATCACGAGAACCGCCTCTGTCTGCCCGGCAGCCAACTCCGGGGGGTTCTCCGCCATACCATCGCGGCCATGGTCGAATCCGGATGCAACAGCCTTCCAGACACCGCAGAAGCGGATTGGTTCGGTCGGGCATCGGGGCAGGTCGACACCGACGCTTTCGAACGGAACGACGCAGCGGTTTGGGAACCGCGCAAACGCCGGGTCCATGTTTCAGACCTCTATCCGCCCGTGGAGCCCGAAACCCGCTTCGACCGTCTGACCCGGGTCCGGATTGATGGCGCCACCGGCGCCGTGGCGGAAGGCGCCCTACAGGTTCTGGAATGCCCCATTGGCGTGAATGAACGGGTTCCCTTTTCCGGGACGATTGTGATCGAAGCCCCTTCCGCGGAAGAGGCGGAGAGCATCGCCATCTGGCTGCGTCGCGCCCTGGCGCTTGTTCCGGCGATTGGTGCACATAAGACCGCTGGCTTTGGCCATGTGGAAGCCGCCACCCTTGAGGCCGCCCCGAAACCGGCCCCCGCAGCGCCGGACTCAACGACGAAACCCTCAGTGAAGACCAAAGTGGACGGATGGGCGGCGGCCTCCCTCGTGCTCACCTTCGATGGCCCCTTCCTGGTGTCCGCCGATCGCTGGAACGGGAACAGCTTTCGGGGCACGGAGGATGTTTCCGGCGCGGTCCTGAAAGCCGCCCTGGCCCCGGCCCTGACCGAAGCGGGAGTCGATCCGGAGACCCTGTCCCGGGCCATCTTCCAAGAAGCCAGACCAGCCCGTCCCGAAGCAAAGCGCCCCACCGTCGCGCCCCTGTCCCTCTATTGGGCCGAAACCCTGGGAAGCCTCGAAGATGCCCTGGAGATCCCGCCGGAAAGCTTGGGAGACCTCATCTCCTTCCATACCGACTGGAAGGAGGGATCGGCCGCCCAGGCAGCCCTTAGCGCCCGGACAGGCCGAACCTTCGAAGCCTTGCGGTCGATCCGGACACGGACGCGCATCGGCAAGCAGGGTACGGTGGAACCGGGACATCTGTTCACCTACGCTGCGGTCAATCCTCTCGACCATGTCTGGAAGGGGCGCATCCTTCCCGGGGATTTGGCGACGGAGGCATTCGCCACGCTTTTGAATGCCCTGCCCGACCGCTTAACCGGTATCGGCAAAACCCGGGTGTCCGCCAGCCTCGCCCTCGAAGAAACCGAGATACCGAAACCGGTGGAAGCAGAGAAGGAGGGGGCCACCCTGCGCGTGCGCGTCGTCCTGCAAACCCCTGCCTTGCTGCATGGTCCCCAATGCCTCGCGACATTCTCCGAGATCGCCGATCCGGCGGAGCGTTTACGCCACCAGTATGAGGCCTATTTCTCCCATGCCCTGAGCCAGCGATCCGAAGGGACCGCCCCGGATGCCCCCACCCCCCTGCGTCTGGTCGCCCATGCAAGCCAGCGGCGGGTCGGCGGCTATCTGGCCGGACGCTACCGGCAACGCGAACGGGGATACCAGCCCTGGATCCTCACCAATCCCGGATCCGTGTTCGAGTTCACCCTGGACCGAACCCGGACCCTGGCCTTGAACAGCTTCGCGGGCCGGGGCCTCCCCCCACCGAAGGCAGAAATCCCCCTGTCCGATTGGCGGATCAACCCCTTCGTGCCCCAAAACGGCTTTGGCGAGGTTCTCGTCGAACCCGGCCTGTCTTAGGGGAGGATCGCACCATGACCGCACTGTCCCATGTTCGTTTCTCCTTCACCCTGGTCGTGGACACCGACCTGCATATTGGTGATGGCCGGATGTGTCCCCTAGAAACCCTACGGCCCGGTCTGTCCAGACGACGGACGGCGGATGATCCGGCACAAGCCGAAGATACCGGCCCTCTGGTCAAAACAATTGTCCGGGACCACGATAAACGGCCCATCCTGCCCGCCACATCCTTGAAAGGGGTCTTGAAGGAGGCCCTGACCGGCTCCCTGGACAAGGCCGAAATAGATCGCCTGTTCGGAACCATCACCGGGGGAAAACACGACAAGGACGGGAAAACGGACAAACGTGACAAGACGGATTCCGGCCAGATGGGCCGGTTCACCTTCCATGCCGCCGTTCTGGACCGGTCCGACAGCCCCTCCACCTTCTCGGGCCTCCCCTATTTCGACGACACTGCGGGAACCTGGGTCGCCACCCATGTGGCCATTTCCCGAAACGACGGAACCGCGGACCCGCGCAAGCTCTTCAATATGGAGATGGTGCCTGCGGGGGGACGCTTCCTGGTCGATGGGATCTGGTTCGGGGATATGGAAGACGCCAAGCTCTCCTTGCCTCGCCTGCTGGCTCCCCTGAGACGTCCGGACGGGGTCTCCATTGGATCGGGTGGCCGCATTGGACGGGGCCGGGTTTCCTTGGGGAGAGCCGCAGATGTGCGGTTGTGGGAAACCGCCTTCAACCCGAAAACGGGCCTTGTGGACACGACCCCGGGTAAATCCCCGGTGATCCTCACGGTTCCCAAGACCGCCATGGACGGCGCTGTCAAAATCCTGGATTTCACTTGCGATGGCCCCTTCGCTTCCGTTGATCCAAGTCCCCGCCCCGGGGACAACCGGGGGAACCTGATCCGGAGCCTTGGACGGGACGACGCCCGCCCGGTCATCCATCCGGATGGCGTTTCCGGCGCCTTGAGAAGCCGCGCGGCATGGCTCTCCGCCCTCCATGACCTGGGAGGGGATGACCGCTTCCGGAAACCGGAGACCTGGGCGGACCCGGAAGAGTTGACGCCCGTGGAACGTCTGTTCGGCGTAACCGGCTGGCGCGGCCTTTTGCGGCAGAGTTTCATCAAACAGCCCGTGGCGGCGGAACACACCCACTACACCTCCGTCGCCCTGGACGCGTTTACCGGCGGGGTGCTCGACAGCACGCTGTTCGAACACGAGGTCTACGTGGGTGTCTCCTTCTCCCTCGCCTTGTCCCTGGATCGCCGGGTCGACGACGACAACACCCCCATGGTTACCCAAGGGGACCGGAATCTACTTGAACTGTTGCTCGACGATGTGACGGGAGACGTCTTGCCCCTCGGCCATGCCACGAACCGGGGGTTCGGCTGGTTTTCAGTGACCCATGCCTCCCCGGAAAGGAGCGCCCGATAATGCCACCCGTATCCGCGCCCTATCGCTTCATCCCCATCACGCCGAACCTGGTGATTCCGCCCCCTGTTCCGCTCGAGGACCTCTCCTTCGACACTCCCTTGAGCAGGGGAAGCGTTTCGGCGCGCATCAAAATTGTCTGGACCGCCAAGACCCCGGTCTGTGTCGGCGACAATGAAGGCGGAGACGACACCGCAAGGGAGGTCACCCCCTTGCGGGTCGGGGGACGCTACTGTCTGCCGGGTCCCTCCCTTCGGGGCATGTTGCGCAATACCGTCGCCATCGCGACCTTCTCCCACCTGGGGCGGATCAACAGCCATCGCCATGAGAGTCACCGCGATTTCACGGGGTTGCCCGGCAGTGACTATCATCAAATCAAGGTCGCGGGACAGGGAGCAACCAAGGTTTATGGCGGCTGGCTGTCATGGGAAGAAGACAGGAAGGCTTGGATTTTAAGACCTGCGGGCAGCGGAAGTTTCTACCGCGTCGGGATCGATGATCTCCTGGACAAGATCCACCAGACCGACGGCAACGACACCCTCAACAGAACCGATTGGCTGATCAAGGACGCAGCCGAAAAATATGACCTGGTTCAAACCTGCCTCCCATCCGCTGGACGGTTGCCTGTGCGCATTGTCGACGCACCCAATAGAAAAACGGGCTTCCAAAGCCCTTGGCCAAAACTCCCCGTCACCTGGGGCGAAAGGGGAAATGTCTCCTTCGTTCAATTGGCAAAGGGAAGCACCGCCAAGGCGCTCCAAGTCATTTGCACGGGCCCGATGGCCGAGGAAAACATCACCTCCCAGGCCCAGACCGCGCCAAAGGCCACCGAATGCCTGTTCGCTCTGCCCGGAAAACAGGAAATCGAGATCCCCAAGTCCTGGATGGAGGTTTTCCACCAGTTCAACGCCGATCCCAGCCGGGACGGAGGCAATCCCAAGGGCATCTGGCGGGATTGGCTGCGTGCCAAGAACTGGCACCAAATCACCCCAGGTTTCGAGGAAAAAAGGGACGACCGGGAGACCTTCCCCCAGGTCATGACGGACGCTCCAGGCATTCCCGTTTTCTATACCAATGGGACCGAGGATTTCGACCTCTCCCAACCCTTGGATGGGACCCTGTCCCCAGGGCGGCAGACCTTTTGGTTTTCCTTGTCCCGCGTCTTCCGCATGCCCCATGCCTATGGGGTGGGTGAAGTGGCCCGGCGCCTCTACACCACGGATCAACCCGGCGATACGACAGAACGGACCTACGACGTTCCCAGATTGACCAATCCCCTGGGGTGGGATTTCGCACGTGCGCTGTTCGGCGAAGTGGACGGCGCCAACCGGGACAGCCGAGAGGACGATCGGGACGCCCAAGCCGACGGAACCAAACGCGAACAGGCCTTAAAAGGCCGAGTGGCCGTGGGATTCGCCTGGGCTCCCCAGGGCACAAAACCCGAGAGCCAAACGAAATCCGGCGTTTTTGGCCAGCCTAGGGAGTCCTTTTGGCCCTTCTATTTGCGGGACCGCGATAATCCCGACCGGGGAGGCAGCTATTCCAGCGCAAGCGCGATTCCCGCAGGCAGAAAACGCACCTATGCCCGCACCAGGCCAGACTCCCAGTGGCCCCAAGGCAACGGGAACGAGAACACCCTGTCCACGCTCCGGTTCCTCCCTGTCGGCACGCGGTTCGAAGGGGAGATCCGCGTCCACAATCTGGCTCCGGCGGAATTTGGCGCGCTCCTGTGGGCGATCACCTTCGGACCGGATGAGGGGCACAAGCGATGTCACCAAATCGGCCGGGCGAAAGGTCTGGGACATGGGGTGATCCACCCGGAGATCTCATTTGCCGCACCGGTGCGTGTGCACCAGTGCGATCCCCTTCCGGAAGGAGACCCTCAAAACCCCAAAACCTGGATCCAGGCCTTTGTCGATTACATGGACCAAGCCTTGGACGAGCGCGACGAGGCTCCCTATCTGGATCAGCAGGCAATCCGCATGCTTCAGGCCATGGCCACCCCAGAGCGGGGAGACCAACTTGCCGCTCGCCTGAAGACGGGAGAGTTACCGGACTTCGCGTCCTGGCGTCCAGAGACCAAGGAGATTATCTCAGGGAATTGGACCTGCCCCTATCCGTTCCCCGTTAACGACGAGATCTAAAGCGGGCTGGCCCCTCCGCCGATCGTCCGTTGCGGCTCGACACTTCCCCTTAGATCAAATGGTTAGGGCATCGAGTGGACCGGAAAACCGGTTCCCACTTTTCCGCTCGATGCTCTAGCCGACCCCGCGGGATTTGAGCGACAGGCTATCGGGCAAACCACTCGGCGATACCATCACCGACCGTCAACCAACAGCCCAGACAAAAGAAGACCGCGACAAGCACCAGAAACCCGGAATACCAGCCCCCGGGCCAACACCACTGTGACCGCCCACGCCACGACAGGCCCCAGTGCATCACAATCGCCACGAACAAGGCCCCCGCCAAAACGAAGGCCCCCGCCCCCCAGGCGGGCCAGTCCCCCCAGTTTGAGGCCTCCCTAGACGGCACGATAATATTCATGCCCAGGAAACCGACGGTAACTCCCAAAACGGCAACCAACGTGGCGATCCAGTTGAACCGCTCCGCCGCTCCGGCGATGCGCTCGTCCTGAAGCCGGTCTACGAAAGCCTTTGCTTCCCGGACTTCGGCACTGACCTGGGCATGCAGGCGCTCAATCCCCAAATGCTTGCGCCAGAGGTCGAACAACTCCCGGCCCTGGATCTGGTTGGTGATCTCCGTGAACCAGAACACATGGGTGAATTCGAGCATCGATTGCAGGATCCGGTCCAAGGGCCGCCGTGTCTCCGCCCGGTTCACGCCCCCATCCTCCGCGTATTCCCCGATGACATCGGTCAAACGGTCGGAAATGTTGTGCAGGGCCGAAAGCTGAAACTGGCTGACCAGGGCCATTTGGAAATAATGCCGCCGGAAATGCTCGGCGAGGAACGGAAGCTGACCATTTTTGGTGACCACGACGAAGGAAAAGCCCATGCAGACATACCGCGTGGTGAATCCCACCTCCGGGTCCCAAAATCGGTCGTAACAGGACTTCTCCACGAAGTCCTCCAGGAAAGCCCGCCCGTAGGGAAGCTCCTTGCCCGCCTCGTCCACGTTCCCCAGACGCACCCAATCCACCTCGGTCAGCCTTTCGGGATGGTCTAGCCCCAAAAAGGTCAGACAGGTCATGCGGTCGTCCTGGATCTGGTGCCAAACCAGATTTTTCTGGGACAGGTCGGGAAGCAGGGGAAGCCACTGCTCGCCAATGGGGGCCTGCCGCCGGTCGCCCTGGAACCGCCCCTGGATCCGCTCCCAAACTCCGTCCGAGGTGAAGGAGATCCCCTCCGCCGGAACCGTCCCGGGCACCCCTTGCCAAGTCATGCGCGCCAGGGTTTGCGCCGCGGCGGGCGGCTTGTCCTTGCTGGTGTAGAAGAAGGGGGGATAGACATGGCGGACCCGCTCCGTCAGTTCCATGACCAGGGCAAGCGGCAACCCGGCAGCCCCGGCATGCGGCCCGATATCCTCCGCCGGATCCCAGCGCAATTCCGTCACGACCACCACATCACCGGTCCGGAAAGAATGGATCGCCAGACGGTCCACCACCAGACGCGCAGTGGGCGCGGTGTCTTTCCCATCGGCGAGCCACAGATCCACATGGGTCACGTCCCCCCGGCGATGGATGGCCATGGACTGGGGGGAATCGTACAGAAACTTTTGCACGAAAGGATAGAAGTAGACGTATTCCGCATATTCCTCCGGCGTATGGCGCGGATCGGTGTCCCCCTCCCACCCTCGGCCGCGCGCATGTTTCAACCGGTTGTCCTGGCGCCGCCAAGGACTGTCGGGCTGGTTCAGAAGGGCCAGAAACCGCTTATGGATCTTCCCCCCATCGAAGGCCCCCATGGGCGCAACTCTATCCCGAAGGGCCAGGGGCCATGTCAGGATCAGTCGGAAATCCTCGACAACGGGCCGAGGAACGGCCCAACAGGCCCCATCCGCCCCCTTGGTCACCTCCATGGCGTGTCTCCCCCAATCCCCAGGTCCATCCCAATGGCTGGAGAGAATATCAAGGATCAGGCGAGGAGGAAACACGTTCACCTTGACAGAACACCCCCATACACGATGAAGTTTTCTGTCACCGAAGACCGCGCGATGGCGAAAGGAAGCCTGTCATGGATGGAAGCAGCGGCACCGGGAACGGCACCACCACCAATCGGGCCCCGGAGACAAGCGCATCCCCCAATCCCCTGCGATGGCGCTTGGGCAATCCCAATCGGTCCGTGGACAGCGCCAACCTGGCCCGGGAGTGGTTCCAATCGGACATTGTGCTCACCCTTGGCCCCAACGCCCCGGATGCTGTCGCGGGCGACCCTGCTGTGGCGGATCGGATCCGCGGGGCACTGGGCCGGACCCTCATGGAGTCCGCCAGTGGCGAAGCCATCTCCGGCCGTCCCTGCCCCTGGTCGCCCCCCTGCGCCCTGGATATCCTGTGGGGCGAGACCGGGCAGGTCCGGCGCGGCGTGCCCATCCCCAAGCCCTTCCTGATCCGGGTGGACGCACCCCGGCCCGGATGGCTGGAGATCCGCCTGTCCCTCTTCGGCTTCGCCACCGATTGGGCGGAGGGCATCGGCGACGCCCTGGTCCGCACGTTTCGCAATGGGGTGTCCCTGGAAGGCGGACCGCATCGGCGCCCCTTCGACCCCTGCCACCGCCTTGTCGAGACCCCCAACCCCGCCCCCTGTCCGCCGCCCTTCGCCAGATCGGACGACGTGGCCGACGTCTCCTTGTGGTTTATCACCCCCGTAATTCCCCGACGCGGCAACCGGACGGCCCTTGATCCCCTCGCCCTGCTGACCGGCCTGTCCCGGCGGGCGGAAGGCATGGCGCGTTGGCATGACGCCGCCCTGGAGGTCCAGGGCCAAGCCCTGGGCGAGGCAGCCCGGGCCCTGCGTGTGGACCCCTTCGGCCTGCGCCCCATCGCCTGGACCCGACCCCACACCCGCAACCGGTCCCACGACATCCCCCGCAGCGGCTTCACCGGCCCCTACCGCCTGTTTGGCCCCTCCTGGGCCCTGGCGGAAATCCAGCCCCTTCTCACCCTCGGACAGGCCCAAGGCGCCGGTGGACATGTGGCGCTCGGCCTGGGACAGTATCGCTTGATCGGCCCAAAAGGGCCCTCCAACAGTGAAACATCAGTGGATTTTAGATAATCCTTTGAATTAAATGAGAAATATTATGGTTGAGAGAGAAGTTATGAACTTTTACCTCGAAAATACGACAGTATCAGGCCAGATCCGTGGAAAGCCCTGTCAAATATCAGCCTTGCGCAATCCCTTCCAGGGAGGTAGGGTGAACGCCCTTCCGCTTATCCACGCGGACTGAAACAACAGTTTTCTACTGTTCGCCAGTCGCGCCGGGTGAACGCCCTTCCGCTTATCCACGCGGACTGAAACAACGCTGCCGGGGATACCCTGGACGTGGGTCTTCTGGTGAACGCCCTTCCGCTTATCCACGCGGACTGAAACTTCGGTGTTATCGCCAAAAGCGGCGGAGCTTGGTGAACGCCCTTCCGCTTATCCACGCGGACCAAGTTTTCTTGAGGAGAGGAAGCCGGTCCCTATAGAGAGCTAGGCGCCTGTTTTTCAGAGAGCCGGCCCAGACCTCAAGGCTGTCCAAACGGCGATCGGTGACTTAAAACGCCGGGTCAAGATCTTTGTTCTGACGCGTCAGCGTGAAGACCTTCCGCCCCTGCACCTGGAAACTCAGATGCTCTTCCCAAAGCTGCGCGGCAAAAAAACACCTGCAGGCCTCGACACTGAAGGTGATCACCTCGGCCAGAGCCTCCCCTTCCCCCCATCCACAACGTCAAGCAGGGTGGTTCCCCATTGCAGCTTGCCCACCCACCGCCCATTCCAGAAGAACCACCTCCCCCTGGGCGAGGCGGCCCGGGCCCTGCGTGTGGACCCCTCCGGCCTGCGCCCCATCGCCTGGACCCGACCCCACACCCGCAACCGGTCCCACGACATCCCCCGCAGCGGCTTCACAGACCCCTACCGCCTATTTGGCCCCTCCTGGGCCCTGGCGGAAATTCAGCCCCTTCTCACCCTCGGACAGGCCCAAGGCGCCGGTGGACATATGGCGCTCGACCTGGGACAGTATCACTTGATCTGCCCAAATGGGCCTTCCAACAGTGAAACATTAGGGCCTGTTGACGTTCATCTGGTTCGAATGACAGTTGCTGCCAGATAAATCATAGTGGCGAAGCTTTGATCGGTCTTGCAGGCACGCATGGCGATGGGCTTGAATTCCTTGAGCTTTTGGAAGAAATTTTCAATGAGATGGCGTCATTTGTATTTTTCGGCATCGTGGGGGATTGGGGTAATACGGTTGGCTTTGGCCGGAATGACCGCTTCGATGCCGCGTTGCGTCAAGAGATCGCGAAGCCAGTCGGCATCATAGGCTTTGTCGCCAAGGAAGGCGTCGAAACCCAGGCCATCGATCAGGGCGGCTACCCCGGTGGTTTCTCCCCGCTGCCCCGGCATCAATTGGAAGCGAACCAATTGTCCCAGCCCATCGACCAACGCCAAGATTTTGGTGGTCAGCCCGCCCCGGCTTTTGCCGATTGCCTGACCTTGAGTCCCCTTTCGCGCCTCGCCCGTGACGGTGAACGCGGACAATGGTGCCGTCAACCATGGCGTACTCGAAATCCGCATCTGTAGATAAGGCATTGAAGATGCCTTCAAAAGCTCCAGCCTTGGCCCAACGGCGGAAGCGTTTGAAGACCGAATTCCATTTCCCGAATTCCGCCGGAAGATCCCGCCAGGGCGAACCCGTCGGGGCAATCCACAGCACACCTTCCAAGAACAACCGGCCATCTCCTCCGGTCTGGCCTGGATCGCTGGTCTTATACCCAGGTGCGGTGAGTTTGCCTCACCGCACCTTGGAAGCGGCCAAGTGGCCGCCGCGCCTTATGGCGCGTAAAAGCCCGCCTGGCGTTTGAACGCAAGAAAAGCGGCCTGGGTTTCAACCCGCGCCGCTTGGTATTACCAAGACAGTAGGGGGCGATGGCTTCCCATTGCCGATCACTCAAAATATCGCGGTCCAAAGTTTGATTCCTTCTTCAAACCAAGCTTTGAATCAAATTCTAGATCGATTGGGAATCCCAAATTTGAACGTCAACAGGCCATCAGGCGGTCATATCATCTGTTACCGACATGTCGACCCACACTACACGACAGGGCGCATTTTAGTGTGGCGGTGGATGGTGAGATCGTTTCCCCTCTGGGTGGAAAAACTGCCCATAGGGGCATCCGTTGGAGATCCAGTTTTTCACCACCCTGTTGCAGACGTTACCGGCCCATGTCCGCCTTGGCAAGACGCGCCAGGAAACCCTCAGCCTTCTGATTGTCGGCGTCATCAGCACACGCACGGTCAATTTGTCGCATATCTCTGCAGAGTAGCTCGATCGCGCTTCGGTTGTGTCGACCTATCGCCGTCTGCAGCGGTTCTTCCAGCATGTGCAGCTTGACGACGACTGGGTGGTTCCCCTGGTCGTGCGCTTGATCGGCTCCCGCCCGCCCTGGGTCCTGTGCCTTGACCGCACCAACTGGAAGCTCGGTCGACACGATATGAATTTTCTGGTTCTCGCTGTCACCACACGGCGCTGCTGCCGCCATTGGCATCCCGTCGTCACCATGTACAGGATGGTGTTGAACACCTCCCGTAAATCCGTCGTTCGTGGCCGTCCAGCCCCTTTCCGGGGAGGCATGTGGGGCGCGATCAGGCTCCATTCACGATCGGTCAGATCACTTGCATAGCGCTCGGCATCTCGCCGATACTCGCAACGAGCGGTTTCAGTCCAGGGCATCCGTGGATCCGTTTTGGCGTGGCACCCAAACAGAATCACAACCTACTGAAATCGCTCAACCCTTTTTGGGTCGGGCTCTGAGGCTAAGTTGGCCTCGAAGGGGCCTTAAAGCTTATAAGATGAAGTGCAACTGGATTAGCTTGACTCAAGCTTATCAAGTTGTACCCTAAAATAGGTATGGGTTAAGTTGATATATGCTAAGTGAAGGCTATGATAGATTGAATAGGGTAACGTTGAGGAATCTTCTCTGACCGTTGAAGTAAAATGGCATAGCCATTTCATAAGGCTAGTGGAAGGGAATAGCTTAGGTTTTTATCTCGACGAGCATGCTGATATGCGGCAATTAGGAAGAACTATGCGACACGTCGACTTTTGGTTTGCTGGAGTGTTAGTTGTCCTGTTGTGTTTTCTGGTTGGGGAGGAGTGCAGGGCGGGAGCTAACGCCAAGTTCGATCCCCAAGTCGCTCGTATCCGCTCCTTCGTCGACTTGGCTGGTTTTCCCTTCAGCCTTTACACGACGACCATCAGCCAGTCCGACATCGACACCCATGAACGCTACCGTCGCCATCTTAATAATCAGCAGAAATGGCTAGGTGACAAGTTCATCTACAAGGCCTTCGATCTGTACAATCGGAATACTCACTTGAGCCTTGCTTCGGTGGATAAGACGATCTCAATCGGCGAGACGCTCTTGACTAACAGTGGTCCCTATCGGGTAGCTGGCTACTATCTTCTTGGCCACGTTGCCCGGTTCGTTACGGCAAAAGCTGAGGATGGGAGTATTGATCTCAAATCACAGAAATTCAAGTCGATCAAGGCGCGCCTGCACAAAAATAGGGTTACCATTTCACCGAGACAACGCAGTCTTGATAAAGTTCTGAAGCACGGCCTCAAATGCGTTCAATATGAGGCCGATAGTTGCTCGTATTTATTCAAGAGAACGAAGGATAAGATTAAGTCTGCCATTGATCAATTCAAGAAAAAGGCATTGGATATCTCGGTTAAATTAACCGAAACAGTGCCTTGGATTCCTGCTTTGGATCAGGATTGGTGGGAGATATCACCCTCTCCTCTTGAATTATCCAATATCGCTGGCCAATATCCGGTGCATGGTGGCTATGCATCCCATTACCTGACATTGACCCGAGACGAGACGCGCATCGGAACGGCTATTTGGTTGAAGCGGCCGGAGGTTAAAGCCATCTATTTGGCCGTGAGCAAGAGGCATGTCATGAAGCGCCGTCTGGTAGAGCTGAGCCGGTCGGGGGCCCGGATAGTGCTTCGCACCACTGGTGGCTTCAGCAATGCCGAGAAACTGCCCGACGGATTTACAGCAGATAAGGGGCAGATCGTTAATTCTGTTATTCTGCCTGATATGGATGGGCTGGCATTAGTCCAGAAAGATGGAGGGATTCGTCTAGTAAATTTGAGGGAATCTGATTTTACTTTGCCAGGTATTGCTGCTCGTTTGAACCTGAGACGTAGTCTCGCCGATTTCGCCACCTTCCTGAATTGGGTCGAGTTGAACCAGGCGACGGTTTTTCAAAGTCAGCTTCTTGCTTATGGAAACACTTTACTAATAGATCCCCGTCTGACACCGTCACAAATGCGCGAGCGGCGGGTTTTAGCGCTCGCACGGGCTCCGGACGGCACCTTGTTCCACGTCCTGTTCGACATCTTTCAGTCCTCGAATCTAGCCGACATTGCCGCCGATCTTTTTGCAGTCCTGTCCCACCGGAGAATGAAGGTGGAAGGCATGATTAATCTTGATGTCGGGAGCTATAACATTCTTGAATGCTTCAATGAACAAGGGTCTCAAATGGCTGAACCAAAAGGTACGGTTTCGTCGACTAATGCCACTAACCTTCTCGTGTACTTCATTCAATGACATACATTCTCCTTGTCGTATCTCTGTTCGTTGTTGCGATGACTGTGTCGGCCGAGGGCCGAGAAATCCAATCCATTCGCAGCGCAGTGCAGCCTTATGGGTTCCGTGTTGTCCTTGATCTGGACGACGCCGCCAACACATTCGACGTCGCTCTATCGAGCGATGGCAAGGTAGTGACTGTGACGGTGATGGATGCCTCGATAATAGCCCCGCGCATCGTGACTGCAGATCAGGTAATCGGCGAAATCAACATAAGTAGAACCGGAACCAGTATTGTTATTCGTATACGGTCTTTGGTTCGCATCGACCATTTCGATGTCAATAGCTTGCTGCCGGACGAGCAAGCCGGACACCGACTCTATGTGGATTCGTTTATCAAGCCAGCTGCTAAACCGGTCGCTGCCCAAGTTATCTCGAAACCGGTACCCCTGGCCAAGTCTCTCACTTCACCTGCGGCGGATATACCAAGGAGCCTACCTACCTCCGCTGCCTCATCATCTGCGGCGAACACTCCTCCCACCCCGATTAGTCCTGTCATAGCTCTTCCGTCGACCCGACCGGAGGATGCTCTGTCTTTGCCACCCGACGCCCCGCTCGGCACGACCGACGATTTCCATCCGATCATCCAATCGTCGCCGCAGCCCCCATCAATGGCGCTTGGATCGCCGCTTCAGGCTGTGCCTCCGCTAACCAATATCGCTCCACCGCCGTTGAAGCAGCTACCATCGACCACCATGTTGAACGTACTGCGGCTAGAAGACGCAATTTCTACGTTTCCTGACCAGCTCCGCGTGTCCCCGGTCAAGGCCCATGAAAAGTTGGCAGATGCACTGATGGCCTATGGCGGATACGTCTTGCCAACGAGCATTCTGACTGCCATTGATCGAGGCAAGCTACCCGGCGACTATATTCCCTTTTTCACTGATTATCTGCCAGCCTATACAGAATTGTCTAACGTGACTGCTTCGAATGAACAGAAAAATAGCGGTGGCTATAGCAGGCAGGAAGTGACTATAAGTAAATCAGATTCTGTTCTGGTTGACCTCAGTCACGGTATACCTTATACTGCCGAAATTCTGTTCCTTCCTACCCCCCGAGCGCTAAAGTCGTCGGACCTGTTTCGTCGTTCGGACTTCCGAAACGCCATCGCAATGACAGGAACCTACACTTCTCCGCAGCGTTACCCAACCGGCCTGTTCATCTCCGCCGGACGAGTGGTGAATCCGGCTCTGCAACGTTGGGATGGCATCGTGTCGATAGATGCCCAGGGACAGATCAGCGTTGGTGACCTATCTCAGATCTCAATTAATGGACGAAGACTGAACCTGCGCAATAATTTTGCCGATTTTCGCGATTTTTTGACCGATGCCCGCAGGACTGGACGTACGGTCATTCAATCGCATCTGTTGGTACGGGATGGAGCGTCAATGGTAACAGCTAAGGCTTCCCGAACACCATTTCGGCGACGGATCGTGTTCTCGCGCGATGACGGAAGCGTTGGTGTCTACGATTCCGGTGACCGTGCGCTAAGCTTGTTCGATGCCGCTCAAGAGGTGGCCCGATTAGGTAGTGTGCGCTTTGCTGTGAATCTGGACATGGGGGCATTTGATTTCTGTCAATTACAGCGCAGCTGGTCAGGCTACAAGTGTGGCACCATTGATGATACAACCATCCTGTCTAATATTCTGATTATCCATTATGAGCATTAAAGTTGCGTTCTTAGAGGTGGCTCCCATTGTTTGGACAGTTTGGCGGCTTGGTTAAGCTGTTCCCGGTTTGATGATCATGCCGCCAGTTCCGCCTCCATCCCCCTGTCCGTGGCATGCCCGGGACAGGGGGATGGAGTGATTTGATGATAGGCCTCATCGGGCGTCTGTCCAGCCAGTGCCGAATGGGGTCGTCGTGTGTTGTAATACCAAGGTGCGGTGAGTTTGCCTCACCGCACCTTGGAAGCGGCCAAGTGGCCGCCGCGCCTTATGGCGCGTAAAAGTAATTGCTCACGGGGTTGGCGGCAGGCGCCTCAAGCGAGTGCGAAACTGCCCTGGATGAGATCGCGGATAGCGTCCAGCGGCGCTTGCCCCTTGAGCCTGGCGGTTCCGGTGACGGATCTGTATC